>JBPXJO010000001.1:0-109316 GCA_051715325.1 Alphaproteobacteria bacterium
CCGCCATTTATAAGACAAGGCCCCCGCAAGGGGGTTTTGTCTTATAAAAGACGGGTGGGACGAGGTTCATACGCAGCGCCGTGAGTTCGACGACAAGCCTTTCCCGAGAAAGGCGTAGGCGCGGCAAGGGTTTGAAAAACCCGCGCCAATCTCATTCTAATAATTCAAGCCAATAGAATAAGCTGGCATTCTGGAGTAGTGGCCCTTATAAAAATGAGCATGGGTAAACTACTTCTATCCCTGATTGTACTCTTATCCCTTTGCGGCTGTGGGGCTGCAAACAACCCTTATTTATCCCTAAAAGACAGTTACGAACTTAAAGATTACCAGTTACGCTGGATGAATAGGCATAAGGGAATTGATAAACTTGACCATGATCTTATCTTTAAAGATGCCCGTGAAATGGCCAGAGAAGCGGCCGCCAGCGGTGACTTTAGACCAATCGGTATCGCAGGAGGGCTCCACGCCTCTGAGGATAATGTAAAACAACCATTTGGTCTTGAGTGCGCACAAAAAATGGAGCTTCAATCGTTTCTATTTGGATGCTTTCCACCACCTGCATTTTTCTTCAAACAGGTATTTGCCTATAACGAAGAACTTATAAAGCAACCCGGCTTTCCTTCGGAACTTAAATGTCAGGTTCCTGAGCACATCAAGAATGAAATTATAAATATGGAATATTCTTACTAGTTATCGACACTCTAAAAAATACAGGAGCCCCATCATGACCCGCCGAATTCTTCTCACTGCCTTGTTTGTTGCGCTTGGCACAGCCACACTCAGCTTGATCCCATCCACAAAAAGTGAAGCTTTAGTTGCTATGGCGCTCCCTTTCACCGTAACCAGCCCGGACATCAAAAACGGGGAAACTTTCACCAATGAATTCGTCTTCTCGGGGTTTGGCTGCACTGGAGCCAATAAGGCTCCGAAGCTTGAATGGGGCGGCGCGCCGGCTGATGCCAAATATTTCGCCGTAACCATGTATGATCCCGATGCCCCGACCGGAAGCGGATGGTGGCATTGGTCGGTCATCAATATTCCGCCTTCGACTTCTGCACTCGATCCAGCCAAACTTCCCGAGGGCGCGATCTCAACCCGTACCGATTACGGAACAACCGGATATGGCGGACCATGCCCGCCGGTTGGCGATAAGCCGCACCGCTATATCCTGACCGTGTATGCCCTTAAAGATAAAGTCCCCTTGGAAGCTGAAGTTCCGGCTGCGCAGGTTGGCTACTATATCAACAGCCTCAAAATCGGAGAGGCCAGCCTGACCGCTTATTACGGGCGCTAACCCGATCAAGTCCAAATCATCCCAAAAAAGCCTCGCACTGCGGGGCTTTTTTATTAATAGCCCATTAACCTTTGATGTGTATTATGTATAACAATGGATGGGGGTAGGACATGGAATTCTTTAAAGACCTTGGCAACATGATAAGCAATGCATGGAACTCCCTGAGCAGCGGATTCAGCAATTTGTTTAGTGGATCAGACCAAGGGCGAACTCCGCCTATCCATCAAGGGCCGGGGGTTGATATTGATCCAGGTTACAGATATTCCCCGACAGCCGCCATGGGGCCTTCCCGCGGCATCAGCCCGTATTCAGGCCCGTCGATCCAGCAAGGTTTTAACCAATCCGCCACCTATGGCGGCGTCTACACCGGCAATCCGCAGGTGGACCGCGCCGTAAACGTGGGCGGCAGTCAGATCGAACGCAGCCTCGGGCAACTCGGGCGTCAAATCGGCAACCTTCCCGGCGATATCGTCGGCGGTATTGCCAACCAGGCCATCCGCGAAGTGAATACAAGTATTCAGGTTCAGGGGATTCATTTCCGCGCAGGTCTTCAACGATCACTGATGGGCCGGATGCGTTAATCGCCTTTAAATCAGGTTATAAAAAAAGGCGGGTTTCCCCGCCTTTTCAATTTCTGGAGCCCTTATTTGACCAAAGGCTGAATTTCGAACTGGTGGAACGGCGGTGGAGACGGCAACGTCCACTCCAGCGTCATCGTGTTCGGACGAACACCCCAGTAGTTACCGTCAACGCGGCGACCAAAGAACAAGGTGTAGAACACTATCCCGACAAAGAACAAGGTGCTGCCATACGAGAGGTAAGCCCCCAGCGAGGACACATAGTTCCAGCCTTCCAAGCCATCCTGATAGTCAGGATAACGGCGCGGCATACCGGCAAGACCGAGGAAATGCTGCGGGAAGAAAATCATGTTCACACCGATGAAGGTGGTGAAGAAGTGGATTTTCCCGGCCCATTCCGGATATTGGCGTCCGGACATTTTACCGATCCAGTAATAGAATCCGGCAAAGAGCGCAAACACCGCTCCGAGCGAGAGAACATAATGGAAGTGAGCCACAACATAGTAAGTGTCGTGAAGCGCGATATCCATCCCGCCGTTTGCAAGGACCACACCAGTAACCCCGCCGATCGTGAACAGGAAGATAAAGCCAATCGCCCAAAGCATCGGGGTTTTGAACTCGATCGAACCGCCCCACATGGTGGCAATCCACGAGAAGATTTTAACACCGGTCGGAACTGCAATAATAAGGGTCGCCGCCGTGAAGTAAGCGCGGGTATTAACCGAAAGACCGGTCGTATACATATGGTGCGCCCACACGATAAAACCGACGAAACCGATCGCCACCATTGCGTACGCCATCCCGAGATAACCGAAAATCGGCTTTTTGGAGAAGGTCGAAATAATGTGGCTGACGATACCGAAGGCCGGAAGGATCATAATGTACACTTCAGGGTGACCAAAGAACCAGAACAGGTGCTGGAAGAGGATCGGGTCCCCGCCGCCTTCCGGATTAAAGAAATTGGTGCCGAAATTGCGGTCCGTCAAAAGCATGGTGATCGCACCACCCAGAACCGGAACCGAGAGAACCAGCAAAAACGCCGTTACCAACATCGACCAAGCAAACAAAGGCATCTTGTGAAGGGTCATCCCCGGCGCGCGCATATTAAAAATAGTCGCAATAAAGTTGGCGCCACCCAGAATAGAGCTAGCCCCAGCCAAGTGAAGCGCAAAAATCGCCATATCGACCGACATCCCTGTATGCGAAGGAACGCTTGAGAGAGGAGGGTAGATCGTCCATCCCGTACCGGCCCCGTCACCAACGAACACCGAAGCGACGAGCAGCATGAACGCAGGAACAATCAGCCAAAAGGAAATATTGTTAAGACGCGGAAAAGCCATATCCGGAGCGCCGATCATGAGCGGCACAAACCAGTTGCCAAAACCACCGATCAATCCCGGCATCACCACAAAGAACACCATGATCAAACCGTGAGCGGTAATCCAAACGTTCCAGATTTGCTCGCTGCCTTCGGCAATGAACTGGAGACCCGGCTCTTGGAGTTCCATGCGCATCATCACCGAAAATGCGCCGCCGATAAGGCCCGCAATAATCGAGAAGATAATATAAAGAGTCCCGATATCCTTATGGTTGGTCGAACAGAACCAACGGGCAAAGAATCCCGGATGTCCGTGATCGTGGGGGTCATGACCATGAGAGGTTGCAGTATGTGACATTCTCGTTTCCTTGATCGGTTAAATCATCAATTGATCGTGGTGGTTACACTATTTCTTGGTGGCCGGAGCCGGAAGCTCGTCCTTGGTGGCCGGAGCCTCGTCAGTCTTGGCTGGTTCAACTTTGACTGGTTCAGCTTTAGCGTCATCTTTGGCCGCTGCTTCGCTAGCTTCAGGAGCCGCGCTTTGAGCATCGGCAGCCGGAGCTTCGGTTGCGTCGACCGGAGCTTGAGGAACAGTGCCGCCTTGTTCTTTTACCCAGGCGTTGAACTCGTCTTTGGAGACGACTTTGATTTCGATCGGCATAAATCCATGACCTTTACCGCACAGTTCGGAGCACTGGCCGTAATAGGTTCCGGTTTTGGTAACGCGCGCCCAGGTGGTATTCAAACGACCAGGAACAGCATCAACCTTGATCCCGAAAGCCGGAACAGCAAAAGAGTGGATCACATCGGTCGCGGTAACGTTGAACACAATATTGGTATCAACCGGAATAACCACAGGGGTATCGGTCGACAGCAAGCGAACCTGACCTTTGGAGCTATCAATATCCTTGTTCGGGATCATGTTGGCGGTGAAGTTGATGCCGCCGTAATCCGGATAATCATATTCCCAGTTCCACTGGTGTCCGGTGACTTTGATCGTCATATCCGGTTCAGGGTTACGGGCTTCGAAAAACAAGAGTTTGAACGATGGAACCGCAATCACAATCAGGATCACCACCGGAACAACGGTCCACAAGACTTCAAGCATGACATTGTGGGTGGTGGTCGATGGCTGCGGATTGGACTTGGCATTAAAACGAACCATGACATAGAGCAAAAGGCCGGTCACAAACACCACAATCGCACTGATGATCCAGAGCATCATGTTGTGGAAGGAGGTGATATGCTCCATCGACGGCGTCGCCGCATCTTGGAATTTATGAGGCCATTCCAGCATCTTGGAAAAATCAGGAGCCGCAAACGCGTCCGAAGCCCCAAACGAAATAAAAGCCAACGCAGCCAACAAGCCGAAAAGTCGCAACATCTTTGAATGATCTCTTTTTAGAAAAGCGGATTAGTCACAATAACGGTGTCAATATGCCGCAGATCAAAACGAAAATACAGAGGGAATATAGATAGAAGTATACCAGATGGGTAAAGATAACTATTTATTCTGATAATATGGATAATCCATAAAGGGCGGCGGTTTCAGCACGCAAGATCCGCGAGCCAAAACTGACCGGAATAAAATCGACCTGACGGTTGATCTGCTCCATCTCCTCATCCGAGAACCCTCCCTCCGGACCGATTAGGAGAGAGCGATCAGCGGCAGGAATCGCAGGAAATCGGTGGCTCACTACATCACGAAGCAAGGGAATTTCACGGCGTTCAAGCCCGGCATAAAGCGGGCAATGGGGTGGCGCGTGCTTCAGGAAGGTAGTCAGGCTTTGTGGGGCGGCAATCTCCGGGATATCAAGACGCTCGCATTGCTCCGACGCCTCGATCATATGAAGGCGCGTGCGATCAAGGTTAATATCACGCACCACGCTACGCTGCATAAGGATCGGGTAGAAATGCGTAACGCCGAGCTCGACCGCTTTTTCGATCATCCAGTCTTGCCGCTCTTTCTTGATCGGGGAGAAATAAAGCGCCAAAGCTGCAATCTGGGATAGTGGCGCGCGCAACGGCTCTTTGGCCATTGCCTCGGCTGATTTTTTACCTTGGAAACGAAGTTCGGCCAGCCATTCGCCGGAACCGGCATTAAAAATACGCACCCGGCCCCCATCCGAGAGGCGAAGAACGTTCCGGACATAGTGGGACTGGCCTTCATCCAGCGCGATTACCCCCTGGGACCCGATCGGGGCCGGTGTATAAAGTCGGGGAAGATGGATAACGTCTTTCATGCGCAACCTATAGCACAGGTTGAAAATTTGCAAAACGCCTGCATACACTCTTTTTATTTAGGACGACGCGGCGGAAAGACATGAACATTTTGGCTCGCAAAATGGGCGGTGGCGTGTTGCGACAAGGAGCGGGAATCCATGTCCCCGTTATAACCGGCCTGCCTCAGCAAAGCGACATCGAGTCCGTTTTTATGGTCCGGAACATCCTCGCCTTCCGGCAAAGTCAGGTAAGGATTCAGAATACGGCTAACCTGCTTTTTAAGGTCGGTTTCCGGCAAAGTTTGTACCAAGCGGGGACCAAAGTCGTTAAATCGGTCGTCACCGGTAATAATACGGGACCAAATAGGCTGCACAGCATGAAAAAACGAGGTCAAAGCGCCGGATCGAGGTTCCGGAAAGAGGTCAAGAGCCAGATGCCCATAATAATCCAAAGCGCGACGGATATTTTCAAGAGGAATTGGATGGGGATTGACGCGCGACACCACCTGATCCGCAAGCTTGGCGGATTCAAGAGCAAGGGTCAGAATCTGGTCTGGCTTTAAACGATCGGAAAACTTGCTGATATCGGTAAAAACCCGCATCGAACTGGTTGAACCCATTCCCGAAATACCCTGGAGCAGAGATGTTCCGGCTATTTCGTCAAAGACACGGGCCATACGGCGCGACGTAACCTGAGGGCCTTTCGGCCACAAGGTCTCTTTGAGATTACGAAGCAAAACATCGTTCAGAATCTGGTCGCTGGCACCTAGGTCCTTAGAACACCCCAGCGCATGGGCCATCTCGAACACCGGGACAGTAAGGCCACGCGATTGAGAGAGCACATCGGGTATCCGGTCGATCAGGTAGGGAAAAGGAAGTTTACGGGCGGCGCGGGTTAGATCCACCATGAAGTTATAGGGAACAGGGCGCCCTTGGCCGATTTGCGCAAGAACAGCATTGAATTCGGCGATTTCGTCGGCATTCGGCTCTCGCTCACCATCAAAACGGAAGATATTTTGAACCATAAAACTTCACACACTCGTTCTTATTCATAAAATATTTTTAAAGTTATGTATATACTAGCTTTGGTTCATGGTCAAGAAACTCGGCAACGCACATTCAAGCGCAAGCCCTCTTCCCCTAGGCCATTGAAACAGGCAGAATACATTTATGACTGAAGCATCTCGAAAAAAACCATCCCATACCGATCTTAAACCTGAAGGCTGGATTTCAAACCTGCCAAAACCGGTTCGCCCTTACGCCTCCCTGATGCGTCTTGATCGCCCGATCGGCATCTGGCTCTTGATGCTGCCCGGCTGGTGGGGGATTTTGATGGCGTCCCACGCGTTGAAAAATTTCGATAGCTTTGCCCAGATTTCTATGGCGCTCTTTGCCTTGGGCGCCATCATCATGCGCGGAGCCGGCTGTATTATCAATGACTTATGGGATATTGATGTCGACGCCAAAGTCGAACGCACCAAGGGTCGACCGCTACCGTCACGCCAAATCAAACCGCTGCACGCCATCTACTTTCTCGTCGGCTTATTGATAGTCGGACTGGTTATCCTGCTGAGCTTTAACGGTGTTACAATAGTCCTCGGCTGTGCCGCGATGATTCCGGTCATGCTGTACCCGCTCGCCAAACGCTTTACATGGTATCCTCAGGTTGTATTGGGCCTGACATTTAACTTTGGCGCCCTGATGGGGGCCTGCGCTATGGAAGGCTACATTACAACCTTTTCGGCGCTTCTCTATCTCGCCGGTATGTTCTGGACACTAGGATATGACACAATATACGCCGCTCAGGACGTCGATGATGACGCCCTGATCGGTATTCGCTCGACGGCGCGCAAGTTTGGCGGCTCGATCAAGAAGTATGTGGCCGGATTTTATGCGGTATCCGTCTTTTTCCTGATATTTGCCGGTGCATCCAGTGGGATGAAAGATGCCTATTATGTCGGCCTTTTGGTCGTCATGGCGCACATGATATGGCAAGTCAAAACGTGGAATGTCAAAAGCCACAAATCGTCACTCAAAATGTTTCGGAGCAACCGTGACCTCGGGCTGATCATCCTGCTCGCGATTATTGCCGGCATGATTTAAATTTTGACATTTTCATAAAAAAGGAATATTGTTCACCCACAAAACAAAAATAAATAGAGGTGTGAACATGAATAAAAATACAGCACAAAAGACTATGGAATACATAGCCCTTCTGGCCAGCCCGATCCTTCTTTCCGGTTGTTTGGCTACAGGTGGTGGCCTGCAGCGGCAGGATGGCTCCGCACCGGATCAAGAACCGGTTCGTGAAGCAAAACCACTTCTTCCGGCTGGCATTTATGCCGACGCGAATTGCGCCAAAGAAATTGATGAACGCTCGGATGCCGGAAAAGTCTGGGCAACCACCGTGGCCACCGCAACCAACCTGCATGACAGCTGCGTAAAAATCACGGTCGGCCAACTGCGTAAAGGCTCGGACAAACTTCTCGATCCATCAAAACGTATTTACGAACAAGGGCTGCGCCTCTCTATTCCGGCCTGTGCCGATCGCAACATGGCCGCAAGCGCTCTTGAAAAATTGACCGGAGCATTTGACCGCAACGCCCAGCGCAAAGCCGATGAAGCCCGCTATTTCTGCCAGCAAGAAACTGCAAAAGTTGGTCAGGACGTCGCCCGTGCCGTGACCGGCCTTAAAAGCGCTTATGCAAAAGAAACCGGAGCTGTTGAAACCCACCAGACCGGACGCAATGCACCGAAAGTTCAGCCGCCTCTGATGATTGTTTCGGTAGAGGGCGCCAAAGACCTCACCACGCTCAAACTTCCGAATTTCAACCTGCCAAGCGTACCGACCGGACGTTATAATGTACCGGCTATTCCGAATATGCCGCGCTAGGACAAGACCGAATAATCAAAAAGGCCGGATCATCCGGCCTTTTTTGTTAGGGGAAGAGCTACCTAAAGAGCGCGCCACGCAATATCACGGCGACAGAATCCCTCGGGCCAATCAAGCGCATCAACCGCGCTGTAAGCCCGCGCGCGCGCCTCTTCCACACTGGCTCCCGAAGCTGTAATCCCGAGAACACGCCCGCCGCTGGCCACAATTTTACCATCCTGAAGCGATGTTCCGGCATGAAACACCTGAACCCCGTCAATGGCGGAAGCCGCGTCAAGACCGCGAATTTCTGTGCCTTTCACATAGTCGGCGGGATACCCGTTTGCCGCCATCACAACACAAAGCGATGGATGGGACGACCAATCCGGCTTTATCGTATCCAGTTTTCCGGTTGCTGCAGCAAAGAGCATCTCCACAAGATCGGATTCGAGACGCATCATCAATGTCTGGCACTCGGGATCACCAAAACGCACGTTATATTCAAGGAGTTTCGGCACACCTTTAACCACCATCAATCCGGCAAAAAAAACTCCGGTAAAGGCACAACCTTCAGCCTTCATCGCCGCAACCGTTGGATGAAGGATCGTCTCGAGGACCACTTTTTCCATGTCAGGGGTCATGAGCCGCGCCGGAGAATAAGCGCCCATCCCGCCGGTATTGGGGCCAGTGTCCCCATCGCCTACACGTTTATGGTCTTGCGCGGAATTGAGAGGGAGCAAATGGTCACCGTCACAAATCGCAAAATAGCTGATCTCTTCGCCATCAAGAAATTCTTCGACCACAATCGATGCACCAGCGGAACCAAACGCATTACCGGAGAGCATATCGCGCGCTGCGTCTTCGGCTTGTTCCAAAGTTTCCGCAACAACGACGCCTTTACCGGCAGCCAAACCATCCGCTTTTATAACAATCGGTGCGCCCATCCGGCGTATAAACGAAAGCGCCGCATCAACGTCGGTAAAGCGCTCGTAAGCCGCCGTCGGAATAGCGTATTTACGGCATAAATCCTTCATAAAGCCTTTGGAGCCTTCAAGCTGGGCGGCCTTGGCCGATGGGCCAAAAACCGGAATACCTGCCAAACGGAGCTTATCCGCCAACCCCAGAACCAAAGGCGCCTCGGGGCCAACCACAACAAAATCGGCTTTTTCGGCAATCGCAAATTCGCAAATCCGGTCAACCTGATCGACCGCAATTGGCTCGCAGCGCGTGAGTTGGGCTATTCCGGCATTTCCGGGCACAACCACCAGTTCGCCGCACAATGGGGACTGTTTGAGTTTCCAGGCAAGGGCGTGTTCGCGGCCACCCGATCCGATCAAGAGTATCTTCATGGGCCTTTTATAGCGCGGCAAGCGGATGAGTCCAGAGCTTATTGCAAGTCACGGGAAATGAGGTCGATATTCCCGCCGCTCGCCATAACATTATTGGAAACAGCAATCTCGGTTGCAAAACGGTGAAGGTAATGCGGACCGCCCGCTTTTGGCCCTGTTCCCGAAAGACCCATGCCGCCAAACGGCTGCACCCCGACCACCGCCCCGATCATTGAACGGTTGATATAAATGTTTCCGGCCCGTACCGCTTCGCGCACCACATCAAATCGCCGCTCAAGCCGTGAATGAAGCCCGAAAGTAAGTCCATAACCATGGCTATTGATCTCGGCAATAAGCCGCTCGAGGCCGCCAGCCGGATACCGCACCACATGAAGAACTGGCCCGAACACTTCCCCCTCAAGGAGGGATAAGTCCTTAATCTCATAAGCACATGGCACAACAAACGGAAACGCGGCCAGCTGTTCGGAAGATGGGGCTTTAGCCCGTGCGACCAAAGTTCCGATACTCTCCAAACGGGCAATCGCTTTATCAAGCGCCGTTTTGGCATCACTATCAATCACCGGCCCGACATCGGTTGCGATATGGGATGGATCGCCAACCACCAATTCCGCCATCGCCCCCTTAAGCAAATGGATAACGCGGTCCGCTATATCCTCCTGAAGGCAAAGGACCCGAAGCGCCGAGCAGCGCTGTCCGGCAGAACCAAAAGCGGAGAGAAGCGCATCATCAACCACCTGTTCGAGAAGGGCGGTGCTATCAACAATCATAGCGTTTTGTCCGCCGGTTTCAGCAATGAGCGGAACAATCGGCCCGTTTTTGACCGCAAGAGCTTTTGAGATATGCTGCGCGACATCCGTCGAACCCGTAAACGCAACACCAGCGACATTCAAATGACGCACCAACGCCGCACCAATAGTTCCATCACCAATCGCAAGTTGGAGCGCATCAAACGGAATTCCGGCGCGGTGAAGAAGATCAACCGCTAAGCGGGCGATTTTTGGCGTTTGCTCGGCGGGTTTGGCCACCACCGTATTCCCCGCCATCAGCGCGGCCGTTATCTGTCCCAAAAAGATTGCCAAGGGGAAATTCCACGGACTGATGCACACAAAAGCGCCGCGTCCCGTAAAATAAAGACGGTTACTTTCCCCGCTCGGTCCGGGCAGGGCAGCGCCTTGTGGCAAAAAATCAACGCGGCCTTGCTGCGCATAATAACGGCAAAAATCGACCGCCTCACGAAGTTCCGCGAGGGCATCCGTCAGCGTTTTCCGTCCTTCGGTTTGCAGCAATGTGAGAATCTCGAAACGATGACTCTCTAAAAGATCGGCGGCCGCCTCAAGGGCTTGGGCGCGCTCGTCAGCCGATGTCAGTCGCCACACCGGAGCATAGGCATGGGCGCGGTGAATCATTTGTCCTGCCTCGGCCTCGGACGTAAGCGGAACGTCCCCACCTTGGGAATTGTCAGCAAAAAGCGCATCAAAAAACGGGCGGCGAATAAGCGCGCGGCTTAAATCAATTCCGTCCGAATTTCGCCGCGCCTCTCCATAAAGATCCCGTGGAAGAGGAAGCGGTTCGGGGTTTTGCTCGGCCCGTACTTTTTGCACCGGATCAGCCACAACATCGGCAGGCGCAATAGCGTCATTACGTACCTGCGCCACAAAAGAAGCATTCGCCCCGTTTTCAAGCATCCGCCGCACCAGATAGGGGAGCAGATCTTCATAAGGTCCAACGGGCGCATAAACGGTTACAGGACAAGCTTCGCTCTGGCGCAGCAAAACACCAAGTCCCGCGCCCATACCGTGAAGCCGTTGACATTCAAACCCGCTCCGCTGATCTCCGGCAAAGTCGAGAATGGCCGCTGCGGTATGGGCATTATGGGTGGCAAACATCGGCCAGATATGGGGCCGCGCCGCGAGGAGTTTCTGCGCCGCCGTCAAATAGCTGAGGTCGGTTTGGCTCTTTCTCTGATACACGGCATAATCCGGCCAACCCGCCACTTGGGCGCGCTTGATCTCGCCATCCCAATACGCGCCCTTCACAAGACGCACCTGCATACGGCGACCGCTAGACTTGGCTGCATTCGCCATCAGGTCAATCACTTCAAGACAGCGGCGATCATAGGCCTGAACCGCCAGACCAAACCCGCCCCAATCACCGGGCGGCAGGGCATGAAAGACCGCAAGGATAATACGAAGAGACAGCTCTAACCGGTCGGATTCTTCGGCGTCCACGGTCAAAGTCACCCCGAGCTGGGATGCCCGCACCGCAAGTTCGAGCAAACGCTCGGTCAACACCGGAACGCACTGGTCGTCATGCGCCCAGTCATAGCGGGGATAGAGCGCCGACAATTTAACCGACATTCCATGTCGAAGTTCCACCGGAAGCGACGGATCAGCCGCCGCGCCAATCGCATCAAGCGCAGACAAATAGGCATTAAAATAACGCTCGGCATCCTCCGCCGTGCGTGCGCCTTCCCCAAGTACATCAAAAGAGCAGCGAAATCCGTGCTCCTGCCGCACTTTTTGCGCAGCCTTGAGAGCCGATTGCATATCCTCCCCGAGGACAAACTGTCCACCCAAACGACGCACAGTTTCCTGCATCGCCTTGCGAATAACCGGACGTCCCAAAGCGCCAAGGATACCGCCGCCCGACAAAGCCGAACGCGCAAGCCCAAGGCCGGAGCCCGCGGCCTTCATAAAGAAATTACCACCCGCGGCCGACCAATCCGAAACGGAGAGTTTTTCATCAATCAAAGCATCCGCCGTCTCGGTATCTGGAATTCGCAGCAAAGATTCGGCAAGCGTCATAAGCGCCCGCCCTTCAGGGGAAGAGAGCGGGTAATGCTGTAAAAACTGCTCGACCTCGCCCAGCGCCGCCTTATCCGCGCGAATGGCGCGAATATAACCTTCGGCGCGCTCACGCACACGCGAAGAGCGGGATGGGTCCCACTCGATCTGCTGCAGCAATGCGCCAAGCGCATCAGGAAGTTTCACAGTGCCAAGGGGGGAAAGGGCGATATCGGGAACAGGGATATGGGATCGGGTCATGAAATAAGTATAATCTGAAACCCCGATTTTGGGCAGGGCGAAAAGTGAAAAAGAAGTTTGGCCCAGCCCCCAAACCTGTTACATCAAAAGTATGGAGAACGAACCACCATCTTTGCCGCTTCGCAGCAATGTTCCGGAACTGACGGTTTCAGAGCTTGCGAACTCTCTGAAACGAACACTCGAAGACACCTACGCAAGGGTCAGGGTACGCGGCGAGCTTTCCCGCGTCAAAATCCATTCATCCGGCCACCTTTATTCTGATCTCAAAGATCAGGACGCCGTTCTCAATATTATCTGCTGGCGCACAACACTCTCGCGGCTCTCTATCCATCCCGAAGAAGGCCTTGAAGTCATTTGCACCGGCAAAATCACCTCCTATCCTGCCCGCTCGAACTACCAGATGGTTGTGGAATCCATGGAACTGGCGGGCGAAGGCGCCCTTCTCAAAATGCTCGAGGACCGGCGCAAACGCCTCGCCGCCGAAGGTCTCTTTGATGAATCCCGTAAAAAACGACGCCCCTACCTGCCGCAAACCATCGGAATTGTGACCTCGCCGACCGGAGCCGTGATCCGTGACATCATCCACCGCATCGAAGATCGCTTTCCGGCACACCTTCTGGTTTGGCCCGTGCGCGTGCAAGGTCAAGGTGCTGCCGAAGAAATCGCAGCCGCTATTGATGGATTTAACGCTATTCCCGCAAACGGCCCGCTCAAACGGCCCGACCTGCTGATTATTGCCCGCGGAGGCGGTTCGCTGGAAGATTTAATGCCGTTTAACGAAGAAATCGTCGTCAGAGCCGCCGCAAACAGCAAAATCCCCCTGATTTCAGCCGTAGGTCACGAAACGGACACGACATTGATTGATTTTGCCGCCGATTTGCGCGCCCCGACCCCAACCGCCGCGGCCGAGCTCGCCGTTCCGGAATGGGGAGCATTGATGGCGTTTGTCGATGACACGCGTGGACGACTCTTGAATTCAATGTCCGGCAAAATAAAAACAGCGCGGTTAAGCCTAAAAGCCAGCAGTGCGCGGCTATCCAATCCTCTTGCCCTGATTGAAACCAAGACACAAACACTCGACCGGATAGGCGACCGCCTCGGGCACAGCCTTGAACGTAAAGTCGCGCACGCCTCCCACCTGATGGTGGCGCTTTCGGGACGCCTCCCCTCGCCAAGTCACAAAGTTGGGCTCGCCAGAACGCAGTGGAACCATCAATCCGAGCGGTTGCAGCGGCTTGGCACGAACTTGACAACCCCGCACAACGACCGTCTGAACCGTGAAAGCAAGCTTTTGGAAGTCCTCTCTTTTAAATCCGTTCTAGAACGGGGGTTTGCTGTTATCAGAACCGAGGATGGACAAGCTCTCACATCGGTTGGCTCCGCACCGGATAAAGGCGCGCTCACAATCCAAATGCGGGACGGCACCATCAAAACAAAGATTGAAGAAAAAAACCAAATAGATTAAACATCGACCATGCGCGCGACCTTTACGGAATTGTTAGAAAAACTCGGTGTTGGCTACCCTCTCTCGGCCTACGAGACTTGCCCATGGTCGGGAAGCGACCAGCATACCGGACGCACCTGCAGCGCCGAAGTGCGGATGAATCCGGACGGCAACGAACTGGAGGCTGAAATCCAGATATTCTACGACATCCCGAAAGACGGAAAAGCATCCATCGAACAAATCCTGTGGCTCAAGGCAACCCCGCATATTCAAGACAAATGGGATGTATCCGAGCTTCGCATCAAGCGCGAGAACTGGAACGGAAAGATCTATAATTGGGAAGAAAAGAGCCTGAATTTTTTCCGGGCCATCATCACCGAGATTGAACAAGGGCGTTTTCCGGATATTGAAGCCTTGCTTGAACGCGAAATGTCACAAAAAGAGAAATTCGCCGGAAGCCGTGGGGGCGGGGGCGGAAAATCGCCAAAAATCCGTCCGGAACAGCTCCTCAATATGAAAGGACAGGGTTTTTAGCCCCGTCCTTTAAAATTTTCTAAAATCAACTAGCCCTTAATAAGCAACGACAATTCCGTAATTGGTCGCAATTTCCTTGAGGCCGCCCGCGGTCATAGAGCCAATCCCCTCAAAGAACCAGTTCGGCCCATTGCGCTCAAGGAAGCCGACAGTAACAGCCGAGGCATTTGGCACTTCTTTGAATTCCTGATCGAGCTCAAAGCGCATCAATTCAAGGCCATTCTCGTCATTGACGATGCGCAAGAAGCAGTTCCGGACGCTTTGAAAAGTCTGGTTACGAACATCCGCCTCATAAATCGAAATAACGAACGCCACGCGATAAACCTCGAACGGCAAGCTCATCAGGTCAATCAGGCAGTTTTCGTCGTCGCCGTCACCGGCACCGGTACGATTATCGCCCATATGCTGAACGGCACCTTCGGCGCTCTTCAGGTTGTTGTAAAAAATAAAATCCTCATCAACCTGGGTTTTGCTGTTTTTATCGAGCGTAAAAAGACTAAGGTCCAGATCCGGAGCTTCATGTTCAAAGCCGATCACATCCCAGCCCACGCCAACCATAATCCGGCGCAGCGTCGGGTCAAGGCGGGTCAGATTAACCTGCTCGCCGCGCTTCAGCTTGAAAATACCGTCCCTGTCGCCATTGACCATGATTTGGGCGCTGTCGACATATTTTTTATCAATATCACTCATGTAATTGGTTCCGTGTGATGATGTGTAATCAAGTGAGCCATTCTGCCACGCTTTACGGTGTCATAAAAGGGCTAATAGAAGGTTTAGAACGAGGGGGAAAACTATCAATTCTCGTAGGCAAAAAAAATTTGCAAATTATCCACAGAATCTTGTACAAAACCCACATGATCGAGAAAGACAACACTCTAATATGCGATGTGGCCGTTATCGGCGGGGGCCATGCTGGCTGTGAAGCAGCAGCGGCAGCGGCACGCACTGGCGCTAAAACCATTCTCATCACGCATAAATTTGATACGATCGGCGCCATGTCCTGCAATCCGGCGATCGGTGGCTTGGGTAAAGGACATCTGGTTCGTGAAATTGACGCTCTTGACGGTGTTATGGGCCGCGTTATTGATAAAGCGGGAATTCAATTCCGTATGCTGAACGCCTCGAAAGGGCCAGCCGTTCGCGGCCCGCGCGCCCAAGCTGATCGCAAACTCTATAAAGAGAATATGCAAGCCCTTCTTTCAAATTATGAAAACCTCAGCATTGTTCCTTTTGGGGCCGAAGACCTAATTATCGAAGACAATCAATCAGTTAAGGGCGTTGTGCTGGTAAATGGCCAGACGGTCAAATGTGAAACAGTTGTGCTGACAACAGGAACATTCCTGCGCGGTATTATTCACCAAGGCGAAACCCAGACACCCGCAGGACGCGTTGGCGAAGCCCCATCGGTTGGATTGGCGGAAGCTCTTGATCGCCTCAAGCTTCCTTTAAGCCGCCTCAAAACCGGAACACCGGCTCGTCTCGATGGCCGCACAATCTGCTGGGATGATTTGGAAGAACAAAAAGGCGATGCTCCGCCTGAGCCCTTCTCGTTCATGACCAAGGAAATTACGGTTCCCCAGATTTCGTGTTTTATCACTTACACGACCGAAGAAACCCATAACATTATCCGCGAGAATATTCATCGCGCCCCGATGTATTCCGGTCAGATCAAAAGCCGCGGCCCGAGATACTGCCCGTCCATCGAAGATAAAATCATGCGCTTTGCCGATAAAGAGCGGCATCAGATATTCCTTGAACCGGAAGGATTGGACGACCCGACCGTCTACCCGAATGGCATCTCGACCTCTCTTCCGATTGATATTCAGGATAAAATCATTCGATCAATACCGGGTCTCAAGGATGTCAAAGTCTTCCAATATGGCTATGCCATCGAATATGATTTTTGCGACCCGCGCGACCTGAAACCAACCTTGGAGTCAAAAACAGCCCAAAATCTCTTCTTGGCCGGGCAAATTAACGGCACGACCGGCTATGAAGAAGCGGCAGCTCAGGGCCTTATGGCTGGCATAAATGCCGCCTTGAAAGCGCTGGGAACAAAAAATGTTTCACGTGAAACAAAAGAATCATTCGTTCTGGATCGCTCCGAAGCCTATATCGGCGTCATGGTCGACGACCTGATAACCCGCGGAGCGCCTGAGCCTTACCGTATGTTTACAAGCCGCGCCGAGTACCGTCTTAAAATGCGGGCCGACAATGCCGATCAACGCCTCACCCCAAAAGGCATCGAAATCGGATGCGTTCGGGAAGAGCGCCAGCTGGTCTGGGCCGACAAGTCCCGAAAACTCATGGAAGCCCGAAAGCTTGTATCCGAAATCAAACTCAGTCCGAATGAGCTTGAAGAATTCGGCATCATTGTGAATCGTGACGGCGTCCGCCGCTCCGCAAGCGACTTGATGCGCATTCCTGAAATCACAATGGAACAGGTCATGACGGCATGGCCAACCCTTAAAGATGTCGATGCCGATATTATCGAGCAAATCAAAATTGACGCCCTTTACCACGGTTATATGGATCGTCAGGAAGCCGACATTGTCGCCTTCAAAAAAGACGAGAATCTCTCCCTCCCCGAGAATCTCGACTATAAGCTGGTCGGCAGCCTATCCACTGAAATCCGCACCAAGTTGGAACAAGTCCGCCCAACCACAATTGGGGCCGCCTCTCGTATTCCGGGTGTTACACCAGCCGCCATCATCGCACTGATGCGGTTCATAAAAAGAAAAGACCCCAAACAGAATGTCGCCTGATAACGACGGTCAGACCGGACAAAAACAAACTTTCACCAAAAAAGAAGCCTACGGCATCTACGACAACCTTCTTCATAAATGGGGAAAGGTTATAAACCTTGTTGCCCCATCTACTCTCCCCGAGAGCCGGATTCGCCACTTTAAAGATTCGGAACAACTCGAAAAATACATTCCCGAAACAGCCAAGACACTACTCGATATTGGGTCAGGGGCCGGATTTCCCGGTTTGGTCCTCGCTATCGCTCGGACCAATCTCACGGTACATTTGGTGGAAAGCGATACAAAAAAATGCAGCTTCCTCTCTACTGTTTCACGTGAAACATTTACCCCCGTTATTATCCACAACACGCGTGTAGAAAATGTGGATAATATTTATCCCGACGTTATTACCGCAAGAGCACTTGCTTCCCTTACCAATCTCCTCAGCATGACCGAGAAATGGTGGGCCTCAAATCCCCATATTCGCCTTATCCTTCCTAAGGGAGAAAAGGTCGATCTTGAAATTGCCGAAGCTAAAACAGACTATGAATTCGCGGTCGAGAAGCACAAAAGCATAATAGACCCAAGATCGTCAGTATTGGTTGTCAGCGCTATTTCAAAACGTCAGAAATGACCCGAATCTGGGCACAATTATTTTCACACTCGGCCCAAGCAAATATTGACCTTGCGAAGAAAACCTGTGTAAAGTTCGTCATTCAGACAATTGATACTATTAGATGATCCAAATTCTGACCTTCAAGGATAGAACATGATTCCAGCACTGACCGCTGCCCCTACTGTACCGGCTACGATAGACGAATCCGTCCCGCCGCAAAAATCACCGCAATTGCCGCGCCTCTTAGCTGTCGCCAATCAGAAAGGCGGTGTTGGAAAAACCACAACCGCCGTCAATCTCGCGACCGCTCTGGCTGCCGTTGGCAAGCGCGTTCTTCTGGTCGACCTCGACCCACAAGGGAACGCATCGACCGGACTTGGGGTCAAACGCTCCGATATTCGCAAAAGTGCCTACGACCTTATATTTGAGGACGGAATTGATCCGGCATCACTCGCTGTATCAACCAAAGTACCGGGCCTCTATGTGATCCCGTCCTCTATGCACCTGGCCGGCGCCGAGATCGAACTTGTTACCGCCAAACGCCGTGAGTACCGTCTACGCGAAGCTCTTCGTCGTCCGCTTCCGTTTGATTATGTCATTACGGATTGCCCGCCATCGCTCTCACTCGTAACCCTCAACGCCCTTGTCGCTGTCGACGCGATCGTAGTTCCGCTCCAGTGTGAGTTTTACGCACTCGAAGGCCTGTCACACCTCGTTAAAACCATTGACCGCGTGCGCCAGCATTTCAATCCGAAACTGGATATCCACGGGGTCCTTCTCACCATGTTCGACCCACGCAACCGCCTTTCGGGTGCCGTAGCCGACGATGTTCGTGAATATTTTGGCGAGAAAGTCTATCAAACAGTGATCCCGCGCAACGTTCGACTTTCCGAAGCTCCGTCCTACGGACTTCCGGCGATTGTCTATGATATGAAGTGCCCGGGAGCTCAAGCCTATATCCATCTTGCCGGCGAAATCATCCGCCGCGAGAAAAAAATCATGGCGCAAGGTTCCGCAGCAAACCAATCTTCCGAAGCTGTACCAGCCGACAGAAAACTTATTGAAGAAACAACACGTTAACACTCAGGACGCGCAGCATGACCCCAACTGACCCAAGCGACTCCTTGCCAAAAAAACGCGGTCTTGGCCGTGGCCTGAACGCTCTTTTTGGTGATGATGAAGTGGATATGGACACTCCTGTCTCGCTCCATGACACGTCCTCGGAGCAGTCAGCTCCGGCTCAGAATGAGGGTGGTACAGGCAATAATCGCCGGATGATTTCGATTGCACAGATTGTCCCCGGCGAGTTTCAGCCGCGCCACACATTCCGCGATGAATCGCTCGAAGAACTCGCTCAATCGATCCAGCAACACGGCTTGATCCAGCCTATTCTGGTGCGTCCGCGCGGTGGCGAAGGGTCCTATGAAATTGTGGCCGGTGAGCGCCGCTGGCGCGCGGCCCAATTGGCGCAACTTCACGAGGTTCCGGTAATTATCCGCGAGCTCGATGACACGACAACCCTCGAAATCGCCCTGATTGAGAACCTCCAGCGCGAAGATTTGAACGCCGTCGACGAAGCCCGCGCCTTGCGTCAGCTCGCCGACCAATTCGACTACACCCACGAGCAAGTAGCTGAAAAAGTTGGAAAAAGCCGCTCCTACGTCGCGAATATGCTGCGTCTCAACGAACTCTCCCCAACCGTTCAGGCCATGCTCTCGGACGGAAAACTCAGTGCCGGACACGCACGAACCTTGCTGGTCTTGTCAGCTGATCAACAAGAAGAACAAGCAAAGAAAATTGCTGCGCTTGGCCTCAGTGTCCGTCAGACCGAAAAAATGGTCGCCGATCTTTCAGGGCGCAGCGTTAAAAAGCGCACCAAGCAGATCGCTGATAAAATTAATTCGGAAGAAGACAAAGATATCAATACGATAGCCTTGGAAAAAGAAGTCTCGAATGTTCTCGGTATGACCGTTTCAATCGATATGTCGACCCATCAGGAAGGGCGTATGACCATCCAGTTCAAAACCCTTGACCAGTTGGATGAAGTCCTGCATCGTCTCTCACACAATCCCGGACGATTGGCCATACGCGGCTAATCAAGGTCAAAGGAGTCCACCATGTCTCACGATACGCAATCAAAACCCCTCAGCGTCGATGGATCGCAAGGCTCTCTTGCCGAAGCAAACCGTGGACGCGCCAAGTTCTCGGGCCATCGCGGCTCGCTCGGAGCAGCCGGATATATCGACCCGAACGATCAAAACCAGAATGTCGATTTTTTGGGCCAACGCGGTGATACTTTGTCCGTGACACCGGAAATCGACGGGTTCGGAAACGTGCGCTTCGCGGCCGCATGGGACAATCAGACCCAAGAAGACACTTCGTTCTTCGGCAAGCTTTTCAAGCGCAGCAAAAAAATCGACATCGACCTCGATCTTGGTCTTTTGTATGAGCTCAATACCGGCGAGCGCGGCGCAATACAAGCGTTTGGCGATATGCTGGGTTCATATAATAATCCGCCATACCTCTCCCTCTCGGGTGACGAGCGCACCGGAAATGCCGAAGGCGATGATGAATATATTCATCTCAATGGTGCAAGATGGAACGAGATCAAACGTGTTCTGATCTATGTTTATATTTATCGGGGCGCTCTTGATTGGGGGTCGGTCCGTCCGCAAATCCATATCCGTATACCGGGTCAAAAACCAATGATTGTCACATTGTCGAGCCACCATAAAGGTCTGGGCCTGTGCGCGATTGCCGGAATTGAGAATATCCGCGGCGGCATGAAGATCACCAACTACACAGAATATTTCCCTGGCCACGCTGAGATGGACCGCGCATTCGGTTTTGGCATTGAATGGACCGAAGGTTATAAGGGCAACGATTAGTTAGGACGAACTCGCGGCGAGCAGTCGCCGCTCCAGTTCCCCGTCTACGTCAGGCCGAACACCAAACCAACGCTCAAACCCCGGTCGGGCTTGATGCAAAAGCATTCCAGCCCCCTCAACTACGACAAGCCCCTTATCCCGAGCCGCACGAAGAAGTGGCGTTTCGAGCGGGGTATAAACAATATCGGCAACAATAGCTCCGGCCTTGGCCGATGATAGATCAAGATCAAGAACCGGCTGACCGGTCATTCCAAGTGATGTTGTGTTCACAATAAGGTCGGCATCTCGCACAATCGAAGTCCGCATCTCCCATGGCGCAGCCAAAGCACCAAGAGATGACGCGAGCTCAGCCGCACGATCAAACGTTCGGTTCACAACGACAATTTTTGAAATCCCCATAGAGGATAAGGCGTAAACAATAGCGCGAGCAGCACCACCGGCACCGAGCACCAGCGCTGTTCGGGCCATGGATAAAACGGCAGTATCGACCGAGGACTCGAGGTTGGCGCGAAACCCGAAGGCATCAGTATTATCCCCCGATAAGCGCCCGTCTTCCAAAACGGTAACCGTATTCACTGCACCGATCTTCTGCGCCGTCTCGCTAATGTCGCTGCACAAATCCATGATCGCAAGCTTATGCGGAATCGTAACATTGAACCCGCAAACGCCATCACGAACAAGTGCGGCCACACCATCAGCTAATTGATCCGGCTCGATCGCATAACGGTCGTATCGCCCTTCAATACCAAGGGTTTCAAGCCAATAACCATGAATGATCGGCGATTTGCTATGGGCTATCGGATAGCCGATCACACCGGCACGTTTCATTGGAAGACCTCTTTATTCTGCAGCAAAACCATAATCTCGGCTGCCGTTTCTTCAACCGAACGTTTGGTCACATCAAGGACAGGCCATTTGCGTTCACGAAAAAAACGTCGCGCCGCGAGAACTTCTTCTTCCACTTTTTCAGGATCGACATAGGCATTACTAGTGAGGCCAAGCTTGGCCTGATCAATCTTCAAACGGCTGGAACGAAGCTCGATAAGACGATCCGGCGATTCCGTAAGCCCGACAAAAAGCGGGCGCTCCAAAGTCAGGATCTCTTCCGGTATAAGCACACCGGGAACCAAAGGGATATTGGCGGCCCGTATGCCCTGACGCGCCAGATAGACACAGGTCGGCGTTTTCGAGGTGCGGGATACGCCAACAAGAATAACATCTGCCGTCTCGATCCCTTCATAATTTTGCCCGTCATCAAAACTCATGGCAAAATCAATCGCTTCAATACGGGAAAAATAAAGATCATCCAAACGATGCTGTAAGCCCGGTCGGCCAAGCGGTTCCATGCCAAGCTCCGCAGATAACCCTTCAAGGAGCGGCGCCATGACAGCAATCGCGCGAACACCGATACGCTCGCACCCCTGATGCAGGTGCGCAATCAAAGCACGATCCACCAGCGTATAGAGCACAATCGAAGGTCCGCTTCGTTCAATCGCCGATAGAATTCGTTCGAGCTGGGCTCCGGAGCGAACTTGCGGCCACAATTTCTGCACGAGATCAATATCCGGAAATTGCGAGAAAGCAGCATCAGCAAGACCTTGAAGTGTCCCGCCGGTTGAATCTGAAATCAAATGAACTGTAAAAGCAGACAACAGAAATTCCTCACCCTCTTGCGCTGCAGCCAGATTAAAGCTTGCGGCGCGGAATTCAAACCTTTATTCAGATAAGACAATAAGCAAGAAATAAAACTTGCAGATTTTCATAATGTATGACACCATCGCCGAACTTTAGGGGGTACTCATATGGGTGTGCTAGTAAACGGAATACAAATTCAGGCCGGTCTTTTTGATATGGACGGCACCTT
This sequence comes from Alphaproteobacteria bacterium, assembly GCA_051715325.1. Classification (GTDB taxonomy): domain Bacteria; phylum Pseudomonadota; class Alphaproteobacteria; order Micavibrionales; family Micavibrionaceae; genus UBA1573. The sequence continues at coordinate 22,768 of JBPXJO010000001.1, forward strand.
GATTGACTGCGAACCGGTTAACCGCGCTGCAGTCCAGTCGGCAGCAGGTAAATCCCACACAATCAATTGGGCTGAATGCGCCGGAAAAAAAGAATCCATTATCCACGATTGGCTCCGCGCCCAATATAAAGACTTTAATGTCGAAAAAGATCCGTTTGTAGCGAGCTGCAAACAAGGGTATGTCGATCGTTATGACGAATTGCGAGCCCGTGAAGGTATCCACTATCTTTTGAAAGCTCTTCAATCCGCAAAACTTCCATTGGCTGTTGTTACCAACACCGAAGAAGAAATGGCAAAAAAGAAACTGGAAAAATGCGGACTGAGTGAATACTTCCAATTCGTTGTCGGCTCCGACACCATGGAAAAAATGGGGCGCCGCGCTAAACCGTCCGGCGATCCATATCGTTACGCCGCCTCGCGCTTCGGGCTACTTCCATCCGAATGCATGATTACCGAAGATGTCACAACAGGAATTGATGCCGCCGTAGATGCTGAAGGATCCATGATCGTCCATATCTATGATCACGGAACCCCGAAAGATAGCCGCGCACACGTCCATGTAAATGGCCGCAACCCGCATGAGCTGGTATGGCTAGCCAATTCGGTAACGATAGGCCCGTACTTATCCGTTGCCCCACAACCAGGCGGCCCCGCGTACGCCCGATGAGTCCCCGAAGCGGGCGGGAACAATAGGTGTCTCGACCGCTTCTGTAGAGAAGATGTACTTATCCCAGATACGCGGAACTTCGGTGTAAAGGCTCTGTATATTGCTCATCCCGCCGCCTACAACAATAATATCAGGATCAAGTACGTTGATAATCGTAGATACGGCCCGCGCAAAGCGGTCAAAGTAACGATCAAGCGCCTGTTTGGCCAGGGCGTCGCCTTTCTCGGCGTAAGACGCTATATCGTGGGTAGAAAAATCACGTCCCGTAATACGGTTATGGTCGGCCTTGAACGCCGGACCTGAAATCCAGCTCTCAACGCAGCCGCGCTTCCCGCAATAACATTGGGGGCCGGGGTGCTCCGCCAAAAGTGGTTCTTTAACAAACATCTCGGGGATGGCTTTGTGCGCGTAAGACGGTGATATTTGCTCCAAATGACTTCCCCCCTCGCTCTCGAGCCAGAAAGATTGCGGCGCTCCTTCCGGCAAATAAACGCGTGGAAGCGGAAGCGGGTTATGCCCCCATTCACCGCCAAGACCATTTAGTCCGGAAACGGGTTGTCCGTCTACGACAATGCCGGCACCGCATCCCGTTCCGACAATAATCGCAAAAACAACGGATTTACCAGCACCAGCTCCATCCGTCGCTTCGGACACAGCAAGACAATTCGCATCGTTCTGAACGCGAACGTCGCGGCCTAGGGCAGAGCCCAGATCCTTATCTAGCGGGTGACTGTTGAGCCAAACCGAATTCGCATTCTTAACCAAACCGGTTGATTTCGATACAGTACCCGGAATACCGACCCCCACAGTTCCAGTCTGCCCAAGCTCTTGCTCGGCCTCACGGACTAAGCGCGCCATGTTTTCAATCGTCGCCGCATAATCATGCTGGGGCGACGGGACGCGTTTGCGATAAAGCTCCTTACCATTATTGGCATTCAAACAAATAATCTCGGTCTTGGTGCCGCCCAGATCAATTCCAATACGCATACCGGTTCCCTTTAAAGTCTTGTAAAATCTATATCCCGACAATTTGGCTCGAATTTGAAAAAACTTCCAGCTAAAATCGAAACGAAAGTATTTGTCATATTGTTATATAAATGGTCCAATGAATTTGTAAGGCGAATACGCCACAAAAAAAGATCTGTAGTTTTGGGTAGGTAAAATTATGAGGACTTTAGAATCGGGCCGCACGTCGTCGCGCCAAACCTTCGTCACCTTCGCGATCATGTGGTTCGTCATTGTCACGCTCACCATTATTGCTGCAACACTCATCAGCATATCGACCGCGAAAGCCGATGTCCTTATGCCGCTCAATCCTCTGGTAAAAGTATCAACGCCAGCGCACATCACTGACTTTTCATCACAGACTTCACCATCACGGATCGAAGCCGAATGCCAGTCACTCCTCAGCCCCACGAACCATGAGACTGGACAATCGGAAAATAATCTTGGAACCGTGTCATGGGACCGGCGCAATGCCGGCAAAGGAGAGGCCATTCAGGCGATCAAATCTTACAGGGACTGCGCACGAGCGGTCGCTTTGGACGAACTCGCACGAAACTGACCAGCGTGGCGAACACCCCAGCGCCATCTGGAAAAAGGATATCTCCGCCATCTGCAAACCCCCGAATCCCCACGGGGGTTTGCGCTATTTCTCGTGCATACTGATATCGAAAAAACTGATCGGGCGGATTGTCCCGTTCTTGACCTTAAAATTGACCACCTTCAAAAGCCCGCTGGTATTGCCGACAAAAGCCATAATGCTGTGCTTGTTAAAAACAGGAGGGATAAGCCAATCCCAAGCCTTGTCCTCAGAAAATAGAGCTTCAGTGCTGGTCTTCGCCGATTTCAGACGATCATGTGACTTGATCGGACGCGGATGACCATGCCACCCATCGCGCTGCCAATGGTTCGCCGTGCACACCCCGCTCTCGCGTATAATATGAGCCTCATGCTCACGACGCTCGATGATCGCGCGCTCACCATCTTTCGTTCCGCACACCGTAAAAATAACCGGGATAGCCAAGCCGGATTGGGACAAAAGCTTTACAGCCTCGTCAAAATCTTTTGCCGTTTCAAAAACATGGCGAAGAAGATGCGCTGGAAGCCACCCGGAGCTACGAAAGGTATGCAACCTTTGAAGCGCCCAGTCAAAAGGGAACCCGATCTTCCCAAGTTTGCTGCGCATAGGAATTGGTGATTGATTAATCGAAATCGCAAAACGTCCGGGAGCTACAGCATTCAATACGCCGCTATTGCCGGGCCAGTTAATATCATAATAGGCCCCACTGAGGTTTCATAATGGGCCACATGCATAAATTCACCCATAGGCAACGACCAATCCAGAACGCGGTTGAGCTGGGGCTCACCGCTCGCCGAGCTGCGGACCATAGCCGTACACGCCTATTCATAACCGGTATTCAAGGTAAAAACGCCGGTACCAAGGATAGTTGAAAACCGCTTCATTTCTTCTTTATAGGGCGAAGAGGTCCGCACAATTGTTGAATGCCCGATCCGGTCCCCGATCGCCAAAGCCCATTTGGGAGTTAACCATCGCAAGCGGTGAACCAGCCCATGAAAATTATCGCAGTCGAGACGAGCAACCTCGACGCGGTCGGCCCCTTTATAAAACTTCATAAGTGGTAAATTTTTAAAATCGTGCATCTATCTCTCCCCGAATAATCCTGTACCGATACGAACCAAAGTGGCCCCATGCTCAATCGCTGTTTCAAAATCAGAACTCATGCCCATGCTCAGTTCGGACAAATCATGGTACCGCGCTAATGAAGCCAGTTCTTTGAAATAAGGGTCCGGATCAACGCCATCCGGAGGGATCGCCATCAGCCCGATCAATGGCAGATTTTTGCTGCGGATGTAATGAATAAGATCGGGGAGCCCCTCAGGAAGAACTCCGCTTTTCTGGGGCTCCCGACCAATATTCACCTGCACGAATAACTTTGGAAATTTTTGCAGCTTTTCTCCGACACGAGAAATTTCATCTACAAGTGCAATCCGGTCAACCGACTCGATCACATCAAAGAACGGAACGGCTTGCTTGACCTTATTGGATTGCAGCGGGCCGATCAGATGCAGCTCGAGATCAGGGTAAAGGGCGCGTCGATCCTGCCAATGAGCGAGAGCCTCTTGAACATAGTTCTCTCCAAAAACCCGATGCCCGAACGACAGGGCTTCATCAATTTTCTCCCGGGACTGTTTCTTCGAAACGGCAACCAGCCGGACCGGACACGAAGTCCGGCCCGAGCGAGCGATACATTGATCGATACGGGATAGGATGTGCCGAAAATGCTGCGCAACCGGCACAAGAAACCTACTGGTTCATTGATTGGAAGAAATCGTCGTTATTCTTGGTGTCTTTGAGTTTATCCAAGAGGAATTCGACGGCATCCACCGTACCCATCGGGTTGAGAATCCGGCGAAGAACCCACATTTTCTGCAAGGTTTCTTTCGGCACCAGAAGTTCTTCCTTACGGGTACCGGATTTCTGGATATCAATCGCTGGGAAGACACGCTTATCAGCGATCTTGCGGTCGAGAACAATTTCCGAGTTACCGGTCCCTTTGAACTCTTCAAAGATAACCTCATCCATACGGCTACCGGTATCAATAAGCGCGGTCGCAATAATCGTGAGCGAGCCACCCTGTTCGATGTTACGGGCCGCACCAAAGAAACGTTTCGGACGCTGCAGAGCGTTCGCATCCACACCACCGGTCAAAACTTTACCGGACGATGGCACAACCGTATTGTAAGCACGGGCCAAACGGGTGATCGAGTCAAGCAGGATCACCACATCGCGTTTATGTTCGACAAGGCGTTTTGCCTTTTCCATGACCATTTCCGCGACCTGAACGTGACGGGCCGCCGGTTCGTCAAAGGTTGACGACACGACTTCGCCGCGTACCGAACGCGCCATATCGGTCACTTCTTCTGGACGTTCATCAATCAGGAGAACGATCAGATAGGCTTCCGGATGGTTCGTCGCAATCGAATGCGCAATATCTTGCAGCATAACAGTTTTACCGACACGAGGCGGCGCGACAATCAGGGCGCGCTGGCCAAAACCGAGCGGGGAGGTCAATTCGATCACACGCTGGGTAAAATTCTTTTTGGTCGGGTCCTGAAGCTCGAGCTTGATCTTGCGCTCAGGATAAAGCGGGGTCAGGTTATCAAAGTTGATGCGGTGACGGATTTTTTCCGGAGATTCACCATTAATGCTATCGACTTTAAGAAGGGCAAAATAACGTTCGGACTCTTTAGGGGCGCGGATACCGCCCTCGACGATGTCACCGGTCCGAAGGCCGAAGCGGCGAACTTGGGACGGGGACACATAAATATCATCCGGTCCAGGGAGGTAATTTTCTTCCGGAGAACGGAGGAAGCCGAAGCCGTCTTGAAGAACTTCGAGAACACCTGTTCCGGAAATCGGCACATCCTGTTCGGCCAATTGCTTAAGGATAGCAAACATCATGTCCTGTTTGCGCATAGTCCCGCAGTTTTCAATTTCCAGCTCTTCGGCAAAGGCCAACAGCTCGGCTGGGGATCGGGTTTTGAGGTCCTGAAGATTCATATATGTCTCATATGGTTTGGGAAAAAGCGTGATCCTTCAATGTTCCTGATCGGAAGGTCGGACGCGGGATAAACGATGCTATCGATGGCTCATCTGTAACAGTTAAGTTTAAGTTTGATCGAAGGTTAAAAGGTACTGGGGAACATATTTGGGAAACCGGCCTTTGGCTCACCCCGAACCTTCATCGGGTTGCACGGTATTCCAGATCGAAGTCAGCGGAAGCAAACAGCCACAAAACTATTCAAGATGTCCGGAATATCGTTAAAGACAAAGAACTTATACAATTATGGACAAAAAGAGTCAATAATTTCTTGATAAGCCTCCAATGAGGCGGTATAAATTTGCATAATAAATAAAAACAGGCAGGCCGAGTTGAAAACTCAAACCCAGAAATCAGCACCACAAGCCCAAGGGTCGATTACCGCGAACCCGCCCGAAACACTCATCGCCGAACAGGCGCTCTCCTTGATCGAGCATATGCAACAAAACGGAGAAAACCCCGATTACCATCAAAAACTACGCTTAGGTCTGATTGACAGTATTAATGTGGCCTTGGTGCACATCTTTACAATCCATGCGACCGGAAGCAATGCCAGTGAACAGTTCGTGCCCTATTCGGTAATCGAATACACCGCAACAGAGGAGCCGTTCAGTGTACGGCTTTACCCGTACACCGTCATACCGGGCACACAAGGAAGCGGCCTAACGCCTTACAATCTGGAGTTAACCGAGGCTCTCGATGACTTTACCGATAAAATCCAAGATGCCCTCGAGCTCATGGAGAACGAGGACGACGAAGGACTTGGCCTGAAAATAGAAGATATGGAAGACGCGCTCAGATATGAGCCCGTTGCAGTATCTCGGGGTCTACATGGCGTTCTGAAACTGGATTTCGACGATGCGTTGCAGGCCATAGCCTTTCTCGATGCACTTTCGGAAACCCTTCAAATCGGGAATCTCGATGATAGCCCCGAGAATGGAGAAGACCCCGGAAATCTCTCCGAGCTACTATCCGAGGGCCACAGCAACTTGCAATATATACCAGCTGGAATTTACGCATCTGCGCTCGAAGCTTTTGCGCGTTCGATACGCACACAGACCGATCCCCGCTCGATACCGGAATCCCTCGACCGCATGATGGCGGTCGCAATGGAAATCGAGGGAATATCCGCCGATATGCCAAGCGCTTATAATCTGCAATAATCATGGATGACCAAAAACCCCAACGCAGCCGCCTCTATACCGAAATGTTCGGAAACCGCGAAATTGTCACGGAGGCCAATTTCTCGTACCTCGCCTATAATTTCGCAAACGCCGCCTTAGCACGCCGCGAAAAACTGGCGCAATTTCTCAAGACACTGGAACATGACATTCGTGAAATCATTGCAACAACCGGATTTCTGAAATCAGGGGAAATGCAAGCGCTCGAGGTCAATTTTCACCGCGAAACGCGCGGTCATCCGCTCGCATTGGTTCTCAGTGCAGAAGAAGCCGACCTGCGCTACAACAACCTGCCGGTCGCTACAGCCAACCTGATTGATGATCTACGGCGCACTGCCCAAGAAATGGAGTATGATAATTATCTGGTTCCGGAATTTTGCAGCATCGGCCACCGCCATATTATACAGGTCAACTCGCCTTGGGCTCTCATTCTCTTGTTTGAAGACTATATCGAAAAGCGCACGCCCTATATTACAATCGACGCCATAGCGCCCGCCTACGAACCGCGCTATCAGGATAGCGCAGCAAAACCATTCAATCTCATGAATGAATTTGCTTTCCGGATGCTGGGGGAACGCAACGACAAAACCAAAGGGGCCGTCAATGCCCACGCCCGATCGGTTGAATACGGCGACCAGTCGCTCATGCTACCGGTCAGCTTTATACGTCTGCGCTGCTTGCTCGATTCTATCTCCGGAAAAACAATGTTTGACACATCGGAACCCGAGAGTCACACTTATGTCCTGCAATAACGAAACCCAGCGAAATGGCTAAGAAAACCGTTGACCGTCCCTCCAAGCTCCCGTTCCCGGCAAATGCCGCGGCGCAAATGAGCGTCTATGGGGCCGGCCAAGAAGGTGAGGTGCGTAAAGAAAAAGCACGCCAATTCACTAAAGCCTATGACGAAGCCCTCAAACAGATTTTGTATTTTGCCTTCTGCCGCTCGGGGCTGAATACCCAGTTCAATTTCAAAGCCACAATCGACATCTACGGGATGGATGATTGGTCGCCTGCAATCGTGGCGCTTGCCCCTTATCGCCGTCTGGCGGGCGAACCTCATCCGCAGAATGATTTTTGCCTCAACAGCGATCAGTTCCTTAAAAACTTTTGTGTTGTAGTCTCCAGCCTGACCGAGGATCGTGACGACATCACACCCGTTTATCACGAACCAACCCAAAGTCATCACGTCATGATCCAATCTCCGGAAGCCGGTGTCGATCTGCTCGAGCGCTTGATCCGTTTCGCAAACCTGAGAACCCAAGATCATGTCCCGGTCTATTTAAGACCGGTGGATCAGATCACCCCTCTTGAGCGTCATGTCGAATTGATGGAGCAAGGGGCTGTTCATCAAAGCCGTTTGCCGCTTGAAGCTATCCGGACTGGGCAGAACCTTTACCGTCCGGTTGCCATTTATTCCGGCAAGGCCCAAAGTGATTTTGATGCTGAACAAGCGCGTCGCAACCCTCCCGATGTCCAGATTTCAATCGAACGTCTTCGCGCAATGGCGGAACAGATGCGTGGACTCGAAGGAAAAAATGCCACCCCTTCCGGCCAGAGCGCCGAAGACAAGAGCCCGATTTCCGGGCTCTATTACACACACTAAAAATATTGGGAAAACTAGAACGGCTTAACGACCGCAAGGATCACAATAACGATCATCAGTACGGTCGGTACTTCGTTCCAAACCCTGAAAAATTTGGCTGATTTTGTATTACGGTCCTCCGCAAACAAACGGCGCCATTTCGAGAATACGCCGTGAACGCCCCCCATCAAAATCAGGAGCCCGAGTTTGGCATGGAACCAACCCTCGGAGAAAAGGGCCGGATTAGCCCAGATCATTAAACCGCCAAACAGCAATGCCGCACAAAAAGCCGGATTAACAATGATCCTGAGCAGTCGCCGTTCCATCACTTTGAATGTCTCGGACTGCGGCGATCCAATCGGCGCATCAACATGGTAGATAAAAAGGCGGGGCAAATAAAGCATTCCGGCCATAAAGGAAATAACCGCAATAATGTGTAGAGCTTTGATCCAGAGGTAATTCTCGAGTAGCCAGTCCGCCATAAAATCTCCTGAACGTTATAATCCATGCCGAAATAACACAAAGACAGGAGGCTGTTAACCTCAAATTAAGTCAAAATAAATACAATATGTAAAAAGAGGGTGTTATGGCAGATTTTCCAAAGTCACGGGTTGAAGCGTTTGATCGGGCCGAGCAATGCGGTATTCCAACCAACAGGGCCGACGGGCTTTATCTTAAAGTTGACGGGGCCGGATCGGATCTCGAAAAAAAGAAAGTTCAATGTTTTAATGAAGGTCCCGGCTCATTAAGTCTGGTTGCCCGCGTGCGGGAACAAATCGGAAATCTGACCGATAAATTCAAAGAATCCGTAGCGGGCGCCAAAGAAGATGCAAAACTCGTCATCGGGGCTGCATCGGTTAATGCGGCAAACACCGTGACGATGGGCGGTGTCGACACACTCCGCGCCGGAATGCAGAAACACGGAATGACTCCGTCCCGCTAAAAACTAGAAGCTTGTGATTTCAAGGCTTTTAAGAATAACCCGCGCTGCTTCGGCCGGGTTATCGGCTTCTGTAATCGGTCGGCCGATCACCAGATGACTGGCACCGGCCTTCATAGCTTCAGGCGGTGTCATGACACGCTTTTGATCGCCCGTCGAAGAGCCAGCCGGACGAATTCCAGGAACCATCAAAACAAAATCCTGACCCAACCGATGACGCAGCATAGCGATCTCGTGCGCCGAGCAAACAACGCCCGATAAACCGCATTCATAAGCCAGAAGTGCGAGCCGCATCGCCTGATGTTCGACCGGACCATTTTGCCCAACCGATTTCAGATTGTCATCGTCAAGCGACGTCAAAACTGTGACAGCAATCAGTTTTGGCGGGAACAATCCAATTTTCTCGGATTCCTTGAGTAGAGCCTCTTTCGCCGCGATCATCATTTCGCGTCCACCCGATGCATGAACATTCACATAGGTAACACCCAAACGGGCGATTGCGCGCATAGCACCAGCAACCGTGTTCGGAATATCGTGGAATTTGAGATCAAGAAATATAGGAATTCCGGGGCAAGCGCTTTGAATAGTCTCGACACCCTTTATGCCATGAGCCGAAAAAAATTCGAGACCAAGCTTAATCCCGCAACCGGATGACGAGACCATTTGGCTGAGTTGAACAGCACGGGCCAAATCCGGAGTATCGATAGCGCAATAAATTTGCGGCATGATTAATTGCCTTTCGTAGAAGAGGACTCAGCCAAGGCTCGTTTTTGCAGGCGGTAATTCCGGCGCAGGTCCGACCCGTTCAACCAGATAATTACCATACCCCAGACAAAACCGAACAGGACCGAGGCAAAAACGATAAGGGCCAAAGGAACGGAAAATTCCGGAATAATAGGGGAGAGTGAAAACGAGACATCCCCGCGATTGGCCAGAACAACCCAAAAAAGCAGAGAGACGAAAAAAACCGTAAAAACGATTTTAAATATATTGGAAAAACTAGGCATCCTGGTCAGCAAGACCATTGAGCTTTTCACGCAGTTCTTTACCGGTTTTAAAGAATGGGAGTTTCTTTTCGTCCACTTTTACTGACTCACCCGTGCGCGGGTTGCGTCCAACACGGGCATCGCGCGTTTTAACCGAAAAGGTCCCGAAGCCACGAAGCTCCACACGGTCGCCTTCGACCAAAGCCCCCGTAATCCCGCCAAAGAAAGCATCGACCACTTTTTCGATATCGCGCAAATAAAGATGCGGATTGCGTTCGGCTAAAACTTGGATCAATTCGGAACGGGTCATATCAAGGCTCCTTTTAAATTCTATGCCTTATCTTGAAACCACTTTAAGACAAGAGTCAAGCGCTAACGCAGAGCCAATCAACAATTAATAGACTGAAATAAAAGGGTTTAATTCAGGTTACTGACCAAAAGTATCGTCAAGAACCGGCATATCCTCAATCAGCAGAACTTCGTTGGAAAGTTGGACCAAACCATCCGGCTGAACCGAAATATCGGCCTGAAACAAGGAATCGCGGAACATCATCTGTGCCTGAAGGTAATAAGACCCGTCATTTTTATCGCTGGAATGGAACGCAATAGGTTGAATCAATTTGGAAATTGATTTGCGGGCCGCTGGGGGCGGTTCTTCTCGCCACGAAATATCATCAACCGACTCCACTATAATAAAACGGCCATGGCGACCGCGCACAAAAGTGAAAAAGAAACGCACATAATCCTTCACATTATCCCGGTTCAATTGGATCGGAACTTTGGAATTAAGGCTGTAAATAGGGGTATTGGTAAAATCGAGGACCGTAATATCGCCGTCCTTCATCACGATAAAGCGGCGGGCGGGCGGCATAAACGAATGATCCGCCAAATCATAAAAACGATGCCCGTCATAAAACGGGAGGTCACGCGCCATAACGACACTGTTATCCGGATTGAACGACACGCCGTCAAAAGACTTTTTGGTGCGATCGAGCAAATCTTCCACCTCTAAGCGGTCGAGTTTGATATAAGCGTCTTGAAACATAAATCGTCCTCAAAGGTTTAAAAAACGTCACACTCTAGCCGTATTCCCTATTGAAAGCAAAGGAAACTTGGCTGATACGGAAAGTTCGTCGCTCCCTTATCGGTACACCTCGTAGCGGGTAAAACTGTGGATAGAATAGCTTGAAACCTACGCGTAAAATTGCGAACAATTTTTTCCACCCCTTCAAAAACACCTCAAAAGATCTCTTTTCACAGGTGCACAAATTCAAAACCCGTTTCCCCTTATCACGGGAGTAAAACATTCCGCGCCTTGAAAACTAAGTGATTCAGATGGCCATGCTCTTGGGGATAAAAACGGGATAAAATTTTATCCCCATGACTCCTCGCCCCAATTAACTACTAAAACCTTTTAAAAATATATCTTTTTTATAGGAGGTCTTTCTGCTTTGATACGCCTCTCGAAAGACGGACACTGGAATGACTTCTAAATTTCTCGACACACTGAACGGAAAAAAATTTGACGCGCCTCCGGTATGGCTCATGCGTCAGGCCGGTCGCTACCTCCCCGAATATTTGGCAAAGCGCAGCAAAGCGGGCTCCTTTCTCGACCTTTGCTACAATCCGGAATTCGCAACCGAAGTCACACTTCAGCCGATCCGCCGTTTTGGCTTTGACGCAGCGATCCTCTTTTCCGATATTCTGGTTGTCCCCCACGCCCTCGGTCAAGAACTCACCTTCGCGCAAAACCACGGCCCGAAACTCGGCCCTCTCCCGCCTCTTGAACACGTTGATTTGCAAAAGTTTCACGTGAATCTTTTACCCGTCTACGACGCCGTAAAATCAATCCGCTCGACCCTCGATCACGAAGGTTTTTCAAGTACCCCGCTCATCGGTTTTTCAGGAGCGCCTTGGACACTCGCCTGCTACATGATCGAGGGGGAAGGCAGCAAAGATTTCGGCAAAACCCGCGCTTACGCTCTAAAAAATCCAGAAGAATTCGGCCATCTTATCTCCCTCCTGACCGAGTGCATCACAGCCTATTTGCTGCGGCAGATTGAAAGCGGCGCCGCTGTCATCCAGCTTTTTGACTCATGGGCCGGATGCCTGCCGCCTGACCAGTTCCGCAAATGGGTTATTGTCCCTACCAAAAAAATCCGTGAAGGACTGAAGGCCAAATACCCGGCCGTTCCCTTTATCGGATTTCCGCGTGGGGCCTCGTTCCTTTACGAAGATTATTGCCGCGAAGTCGGTGTGAGCGCGATCGGCCTCGATACGCAAGTGCCGCCCGAATACGCCGCAAAAAACCTGCAACCGCTTTGCGCCGTTCAGGGCAATCTTGATCCTTTCACATTGGTTGCTGGCGGCGATGAACTTCTTCGCCAGTGCGACCTCATTTGTGATCGCTTCGCGGGTGGCCCCCATATTTTCAATTTGGGTCACGGCATTGACAAAGAAACGCCGCCGCACCATGTCGAATTGTTGTTAAACCGTATACGGAGCCGATAATCCATGAAGGGCAAAACCGCAGTCATACTCTTTAACCTCGGGGGACCGGATAAGCCGGAATCAATCCGCCCGTTCCTCCTCAATTTTTTTATGGACCCGAATATCATTCAGGCCCCCTATCCGGTTCGTTATGCGGTTTCGCGACTAATTGCGAACAAACGCAGCAAAAACGAAGCCGGAACCGCCTACGGAAAACTTGGTGGAAAATCCCCGTTGCTCGAAAATACAAATCGTCAGGCCGGTGCGCTTCAAGGCGAGCTCGGGCCGGATTACCGGGTTTTTGTGTGTATGCGCTATTGGAACCCACGAGCCGAAGATGTCGCCGCGTTGGTTAAAGATTATAATCCGGACCAGATTGTCCTGATGCCGCTCTATCCGCAATTCTCGACGACGACGACGCGTTCATCCTTTCAGGACTGGAACAGGGCGGCCGCCAAACTTGGCCTCAAAGCCCCGACCCGTTACGTTTGCTGCTACCCCCTCTCGTCAGGATTTATTGCAGCATCAGCCGCCCGCATCCGTCCGGTCTATCAGGAAATGCTCGCCCGCCATCCGAAAACACCGCCGCGCATTTTATTCTCGGCCCACGGCCTTCCGGAAAAAATTATCAAGGGCGGCGACCCCTACCAATGGCAGTGTGAAATTTCCGCCCGCCAGATCGCCGAAGAGCTCGGGATTTATAATCTCGATTGGCAAGTCTGTTACCAAAGCCGCGTCGGCCCGCTCAAATGGATTGGCCCGAGCACCGAAGACGCTCTCCACAAGGCGGCTAACGATCAGGTTCCTGTCCTCGTTTATCCGCACGCCTTTGTTTCCGAACATGTCGAAACGCTGGTGGAAATCGAAGACGAATACCGCCACTTGGCCAAGGAGCTCGGAATTCCGGATTTCGCCCGCGTCGAAACAGTCGGCACGCATCCCGAGTTCATCAAGGGCTTGGCCGAAACCATTCGCGTAGCGATGAGCTCGCCAACATCATCCCAAACAAGTCCGGCCAATGAACGGGGATGTCCGCCTGAATTCCGCCGTTGCTGTCAGTCCGAACCGCAAAAATCGGGATTTTGCACTGCGAAATAAGGAAAATAAAGTAATTAAGTTACAATTACTTAGGCAAATTCAGTTAATAAATGATTAATAACCGCTGCTTTGCAGCAACATAATGTTTTGACTCCCTGCGACCGAATGTCTCATAATTTAAGAAGAAGGACATATAAGGGAGAGACAAATGCCTCAAATAGTAAAAGCTGCATTGACCATAGCCGGACTGGTTGCTGTTTGGACAGGAGTGCTCGTATACGTTGTCTAGAAGACGTATCGTCTCGTAACAGAATTTCAAGTGCTGAAGCAAAAGGGCGGACAGGAAACTGTCCGCTTTTTTTGCTTGCCGAAAGCTAAGATGCGGCTAATCTAGCCCCGTGAAAAAGACAATCTCGAAATTAAGGGAAGCCAATCCCGCCATTCTCAGTTCGACAATCACGGTCTCCACCGTGATTGTGCTGGTCTTCGCCAAAACCATTGCCCTTGTTTATAGCGGATCGACAGCCGTTCTATCGGCACTCATCGACTCGATCAGCGATGTAGGCCTCTCGATCATGACCCTTTTGGCGGTCAAATGGTCTTTGAAACCGGCCGACGATGAACATAAATACGGGCACGGAAAAATCGAAGGCATTGCCGCATTGTTGCAAGCGGCCTTTTTGGTTGGTGGCGGGTCATTCCTGTTCCTTGAAGCGGTCAATCGCATGAGTGAACCGGAGCCCATGCAGAACCATCTCTTCACCCTATTTCTCATGGGCCTCTCGGTTGTACTTTCGGGCGTCATTTCCTATGTCCAAAAACACGGAGCGCGTTCCAGTGGCTCCTTGGCCGCCGAAGCCGACTCTCTGCATTATTCCGCCGATATCCTTATCAATGTTGGCGTATTTCTCGTCGTTCTCTTTGACTATCTCGGCTATACAGCGCCGTGGTTTGATCCGCTCTCGGCCTTGGTTGTCGCGGGCATCATGGGGCGAACCGCACTCTCGATTGCCGAGAAATCCTTTGCCATGCTGATGGATCAGGAAATCTCCGGTGAAGAACGATCAAAACTGATTGCGATCATTCGCTCGCATCAGGAAGTCTTGGGGCTTCATGATCTCCGTTTCATCCAGTCCGGAACGCGCAAAATGATCTCATTCGATGTCGAGCTAGACCCCAGCATGCTGCTCTGGTCAGCGCATGAAGTCGCACGCGCCATCGAAAAAGCCATCCTGATCGAATTCCCCGCGAGCGAGATTATGATCCATATCGACCCGCTCGGTGATACCGAAGACTCGCGTCATTCCAGCGTGGAGCAAACCACCCGATGACTATTCTTCTTTGTGACGCGGGGGGAACCCATATTCGTTTCGCTCTCGCGAAAGACGGACTCCTGGGCGGCGATCCGCAAAAATACCGGATCGGGGATTATCCTGATTTCGGATCAGTTGCCTGTCACTTTCTAACGTCCCAACAAGAAAAGCCGGAAGATATTAGCGAATTGCGCCTTGCCTACGGCGGACAATTTGTTTGGCCAATCACAAATGAGACCATCGCACACGTTTTGCCAAACGCGATCTTGACCAAGATCAATGATTTTGAAGCAAACGCTCTCGGAATTGCCGTCGCAAGGGAAGACGGTTTTCTCCGTCTAAACGAAACAAACGGACCTCGCCCCGAAGGGGCGGCTCGCCTTGTGATTGGTGTGGGCACCGGCCTTGGACTGGCGCAAATTATCGACACGCCAAACGGCCCGCACATCCAGAAAAACCATGGCGGACATATGATCCCCGCTCTACCAAAACCATATCAGCGCGATCTTTTTGATGCGATTCAAAGCCTCAAACAAAAACAGTCGGTCATGATCTATGAAGACCTGCTTTCAGGGCCAGGAATCTACCGGGCCTATAAATTGATGGCGGAGCGTGCTCAAACCGAGGCCGAATACCGCGATACCAACGATATGATTGCGCGCGGACGTCAAGATCCTTTGGCCGTAGAAGTGTTGAGAGTTTTTCACGAAGTTCTGGGGCTCTTCGCCCATCAGGCGGTCGCCTTCACCAACGCCTATGGCGGCCTTTATCTCACAGGCGGGATCATTGATCGTTTGGTTGGGGCATCACTTTTTGACTACGCCACTTTTGCGGCAAACCTTCATCAAGACAGTGTGCCGATTGTAAAAAGCGATGTTGCCGCCACGCCGGTTTATTGGGTGAAGGACGAATTTATCGCGCTCACCGGATTGCTCAAGGGAACAGCATGAAAAAAGTTTACCTGACCATTGATGATAGCCCGTCGCACCACACCGACGAGCTCACCGATATGCTCAAGGCCAAAAATGTTTCGGCACTTTTATTCGCGCGCGGCGGGTTCATGGAATCGGACGACGGAATGGGCAAGATCGTTCGCGCCATTCAAAAGGGATTTACAATCGCCAACCATTCCTACGCTCACGAGCGCACCTCGGAAATCGGTTTCGAAAGCCAAACCGGACAAATCAAACGTACTCAGGATTTAATCGACCGCGCTTATGCCCTAGCTGGCGTAACCCCGCCTCCGCGTTATTTCCGTTTCCCTCATCTTGATCGCGGCTGCGGCAACGCCTGGGTGATTGATTTTGATACTGTTCCCGAGGCCGACCGTTCTTATGTGCAGCATTTATTCTGGGACGGGGTGCGCCTTGAGAGCAAAGCTGCCCCCAGTGCCGACCAGATCAACCTCAAGAACCGGATACAGGATTGGCTCACTCAGAACGGGTTCGTGAAACTGCCGACCCCCGATGTGACGTTCCCGTGGTGGACAGGCAGCGAACTGGCAAAATCGGTCGATGCCCTGATTACTTTTTCGACATCCGATTGGATGGTGTCTCCGCGCCATATTGGTAAATGGCCGATTGCATCGACCGAAGATATTTGCCGGAAAATCGATAACGATCCGTTTCTCAATCAGGAAAACAGCGCGAGTATCGTCTTAATGCACGACGACCGCGAAGATTTATTGACTGTTTCGGAAAATATCGTTAATCATATGCTAAAATCAAACTTCACATTTTTGAAACTTTAAGGAGACCTGAGATGGTTGACCGTACGCTTGTCTATGTGATTGCTGACTATGGCGATCTGCATGATCTGGCCTTTGCTGAAGTAACGCAGCGTCTTTACGCCGAGCTGGGGGAATTGGATACCCAGATTCAAACCTTTGCGGTTCCGGCTTTTGATACATTTGCTACCGGATTTGCCTTGGCCCAGACCGCGATCAACAGCCGCTTGGGCAAGCGCCAAAAGTTTTTCGTGAACACGGCCCCGCGTAAAGATGATCTGACCCCTCGCCACAAAAACTCCGGTGAGGGCTTTGTTTATGCGCGCCTTCACAACGGCATCGAGATTTGCGCGGTCAATAGCGGCCACTCTCTCTCGTTTGTAAAAGACGCCGCTGTGGAAATCCGCCGGATCAACTGCGATACCGATGGTTCGCAGTTCCGCTCGCGCGACATTTTCCCGGCAGCCTTTGCAACAATTGCCAAGGGCGATTACTCGATTCTAGGCGAAGATGCCCGCGATTCCGTGCCGGATTTCCCGCATGATGTCGTGTGCTACACCGATGGCTACGGCAATCTGAAATGCTCGATGGAACCAAAACGCCTCGAAGAAATCCGCAACAAACACCTGATTATCGACATCAATGGCCGCCAATCGGTTGCCCGTGCCGCCCAAGGGATCTTTGGCGTAGCGGATGGAGAATTCTGCATCTCGCAAGGCTCGTCCGGCTGGACCTACCCGAACGGCAAAGAAGTCCGCTTCACCGAGATCGTCAAGCGGGGCGGTAACGCCGCCAAAGCGTTCGGCAAGCCTCCGGGAGGTCTCCCGATCCACTGGCGCGTAGTCGAATAGTCATTGAAAAAAACCGGCGAAAGCCGGTTTTTTTATTCGCTGCTTTTGGCGCGTTGCCGTCTCAAAAGTATATAAAAGGCACCATTGCCGCCATGCCGCGTCTGCGCTTGCTCGACGGACAGAATAAAAGGCGCCACCGGAGCTTCGAGGCACCAGCGCGGTAAATTGCGCCGAAGCGCGCCTTCGGCGCGTCCGGTATCGGTATTTCGCCCCTGTCCCGTAATCACCAGAAGACAACGCGATTTATTTTCGTGGTGGGCCAAAAGAAAGCGGATCAACTGATGATGGGCTTTGGCCTCGGTCAGGCCGTGAAGGTCAAGGGTTCCGTCAATCGGATAATCCCCACGCTTGAGCTTGGTTTTACTGCGCTTGTCCATGTCACGGGAAGGAGCCGTCACTGGTGATGGTGGCAGATTGGCAAGCCCGGCCCCGCTTTCAATATTTTTATAGCGCAAGCGCCGCGCGACCGGTTTGTCTGCCGGCGATACGGACGCATCACCCAAATCCCCGCCGGTGCGCGAGCGATCGCCACCCTTATCGGGCAGTTTTTCAAAGTCCTTTGTATAGATTTCCCATAGATCAAGGTCGGGAACACGCGAAATGCGTGATTTTGAGGCACCCTTATTCTTTCTTTTTCTATCTGGGTCTTTTTCTGTCATAATGGGATGATGATAGGGATTTCAAAGGAAATTCAAGTCAAAAGTAACCGGTATAAAAGGAACAACTAAGAATGACCGAACATAATCGGCACCCACGAAAAACACTCCTTGGCGGAGTTCTGGCTCTCATAATTACGCTCACCTGTGGCCCGATTGGGGGGCTGTCTCCTGCCCATGCGGCGACGACAAACCAGCACGCACTCTCGGCCGCGTCCTCGAACGAAGAAGTCACACTCCTTTTCTTGAAAATGGCGAAACTTCGCGATGTCGAAATGGAAGAGCTGGTCAGGAAAAGTGAAAAATACCGCCGCACACCGCTAGCCGAACAGCCGGTGCTCCTTCAAGCCGAGGTAAACCGGCTCTCCCGCGAGTTCGCGATCATCAACCCGCTCACCTCGAATATCGTGATCCGCGTTCCGGTTAAGGCCTACTTCAACAATGACCTGAACGGAAAAGGCGCGTCCCTAACCATCAAGTATCCGTCAAAAGGTTTGACCTACTTCCCTTATTACTATGGCGGTTTGCCGATTGCCGTGATCGTCAATGGAATTGAAAATTTCCAGACGATTTTGCTTTCGGAAGAAGAGCGTCAAGCGGTCGCCGCATCCTTTACGCTCGATAGCACCGCAACCCTGGTGCTCGAGCTCAAGCCATTAAGCGCCGATATCCGGAACCCGATGACGCTTGATAATCAAAGACAATTCCCGTTCTTGTGCGATATTGGCTATATCGGCCTCATCAACAACCAGACCGATGAAATCTGGTCTTGGCAAGCCGACTGGAATAAGAACCGGAATAAGGCCAGCACGCTCATGAATCTGGCTCCGTCCAAAATCGACAGATTGGCACCGGAATAATATGTGGAGCCGGATCGACCCGCTGCTGCAGGTGATCGCGCGAAAGGTCGAGCAATCGGATCCGCGCATGGAACTGCGCAAAGATGAATCGGGTCAACAAGGCTTCCAGCGTAAAAATGAACCGCATCCACAATCGACGGTCCCGTGGGAAGATACGACGATAGTTTCGGTTCTGGCTCTGATTGAGTTCTTGGGAGAACTTCTGAAGGGGGCCACAGGATCTGTTGCCAATCCACAAGAGCCCGTCGAGGGGCCTGAACCAGTCCGGCAAGCGGAACGCCCGAATACGCAAATTTCAAGAGCCGCTGCCGCCTACCAGAATATGGGCCGCGTGGTACATGACCGCAATATCGAAGAGCCACCGCCGATTGTCTCTCATGCCTCCGCTGTCTCGCTCGGCGCTGACTTTGGCGATGAGGAACGCGGACGTCTTGCCGAGTTTATCCTGCGGCTTGGGCAGCTCAATAAAAACGGCGTAACAGAAATTTCGTTACGCCGTACTTTAAGTTTCCTTGATTCAATCGATAAGGGGTTGGAAGACGCCGAGCGGAGCCTTCCGTCCTCTCCACAGACCTAGTAGCGGTACTGTTCCGATTTGAATGGGCCGTCCTGACCAACGCCGATATAATCAGCCTGATCTTTGCTCAGAACAGTCAATTTTGCGCCGAGTTTCTCAAGGTGAAGGCGCGCAACTTTCTCGTCAAGATGACGAGGCAGAACATAAACCTTGTTCTCGTAAGAAGCGTGGTTTGTCCACAGTTCGATTTGGGCCAGGGTTTGGTTAGTGAATGAAGCGCTCATCACAAAGCTCGGGTGGCCAGTAGCGCAGCCGAGGTTAACGAGGCGGCCTTCGGCCAAAAGGATGATGCGTTTGCCGTCAGGGAACTCGACTTCATCGACCTGAGGCTTGACGTTATGCCATTTCAGGTTCCGCAATCC
Source organism: Alphaproteobacteria bacterium (assembly GCA_051715325.1). Taxonomy (GTDB): domain Bacteria; phylum Pseudomonadota; class Alphaproteobacteria; order Micavibrionales; family Micavibrionaceae; genus UBA1573. Next base: position 42,622 of record JBPXJO010000001.1, read on the forward strand.
GCCAACTTCGATTTCATTATCAAAGTGACCGATGTTGCAAACAATAGCGCGGTCTTTCATCGAGCGCATATGCTCGAGCGTAATGATGTCCTTGTTACCGGTGGCGGTTACAAAAATGTCGGCTTTACCAACGACATCCTCAATCGGAAGAACGTCATAACCCTCCATAACAGCTTGCAGGGCGCAGATCGGATCAATTTCGGTGACGATTACGCGCGCGCCTTGCGAGCGGAGGGACTCGGCTGAACCTTTGCCCACATCACCATAACCACATACAACGGCAATTTTGCCGGCGATCATAACATCGGTACCGCGGCGGATACCGTCAACGAGGCTTTCACGGCAACCATATTTGTTGTCAAATTTGGATTTGGTTACGCTGTCATTGACGTTGATGGCCGGAACCATGAGTTTGCCCGCTTTGGCCATTTCGTAAAGGCGGTGAACGCCGGTGGTGGTCTCTTCGGAAATACCGCGAACGTTTTTCATGAGTTCAGGATATTTGGTGTGCATGATAACGGTGAGATCACCGCCATCGTCGAGAATCATGTTTGGAACCCAGCCGTTCGGGCCGTGAATGGTTTGCTCGATGCACCACTCGTATTCTTCCTCAGTTTCGCCTTTCCAGGCAAAAACCGGAATTCCGGCTGCGGCAATAGCGGCGGCCGCTTGATCTTGGGTCGAAAAGATGTTGCAGGACGACCAGCGCACTTCGGCGCCAAGGGCGGTGAGGGTTTCAATCAGGACCGCCGTCTGGATAGTCATGTGCAGGCAACCGGCAATACGGGCGCCTTTAAGAGGCTGTTTAGCCCCATATTCAGCGCGCAGAGCCATCAGGCCCGGCATTTCGGTTTCGGCAATCGCGACCTCGCGACGGCCCCAATCCGCCAGAGAGAAGTCTTTGACTTTGTAATCAGAAAAATTGGTTTTTTGGGCGCTAGCGGCGGTCATATCGAACTTCCTCAAAATGTAGCGGTTTTTCATACAGCGTTAAAACTTTGCTGTTACATTTAGGGTGTTCAGGCCAGAAAAGCAAGCGAAACAAGCGCTTCGGTAAGGAAAAGGCCTAAAAGGGGTAGCTATGCAACACCATGAAAAACAAGGAATTTTTGTCTATCGGCCGCATCCGTATCTGGCGCGCGCTTTTCTCATTTGCCGTAAGGAAATGGATGGGGGAATATCGCCGGTCGGTGACTATACCGTCCTCGATGAGGCCGAAGATCTACGTTTGACCGAGAAAAAACTCATGAACCTGGTCGGCCAGCTCAATGGCGATGACGATATGCTGGCTTTGGGCGAGGAAACACGCTCGCGCATGCTCTTCCACTGCAAGCCGCGCTTGGACGGCGATTTGCGTCAGGAAATCGTATTTTATACCTATAACGGAACCGGCGTATCCAAGGAAAACGCCATTTTGACCCTCGAAGGAGTTGAAAATGTCCATTAAGAAATCGCTCGAGCGCTATTGCGCATCATGTTCCCATGAAGGCCCGTATATGCAGTTCGGACTGGCCGTGCAGGGGAACACTTCGACCACCACAACGCAAACCCAGACAGAGCTGGTTCCGAACCATGAACTCGCGGGACCACAGATGCCGTAAAGGGCATAAAAAAATCATAAATTAAGCGGATTTGATCTCGCGGTGATGGATATGCACCGCGAGATTTTTACTGCGCAAATATTTAGCCATATCTTCAGTGACTGTCACCGAGCGATGTCGCCCGCCGGTGCACCCGAATGCGACGGTCAGATAGGATTTTCCTTCGGAGCTGTAGCGCGGCAAAAGAAGATCGAGAAGAGATCGCAGCCCCGAGATAAACGGAACAAAGGCATCATCCGCGCGGACATAATCCTGAACGCGGGGATCGAGCCCGGTCAAAGGTTTAAGGTCAGCATCGTAGTTAGGGTTACGCAAGAACCGGACATCCAGAACAAGATCGGCCTCACGCGGCAAACCATACCGGTAAGAAAAAGACATAAGGGTCAAATTCAATCGGTCGGAAAGGATGCCTCCGGCATACCCCTCAATAACGCGGCGAAGGTCATGGATCGAATAATCGGAGGTATCGATCACATAGCCGGCCTCATGCTTGAGAGGGAACAGCAGCGCCTTCTCGGCGTTAATGCCGTCTTGCACCGATCGGTCACGGGCCAGCGGGTGAACGCGGCGCGTCTCGGTAAAACGTTTAAGAAGAACCGCATCATCAGCGGTCAGAAAAAGAGTCTTGACCGGCAGTCCTCTGGACTTAAAGAGCGTGATATGACGCAGCAATTCAGTTGGATCGAATTGAGGAGATCGCGTATCGACCCCGATAGCAACAGCGCGGCCTTCGACGTCCTTTTGCACCAAAAGAGACGGGAGAAGAGAAAGCGGAAAATTGTCGAAAACAAGATAACCGATATCTTCAAGAGCTTTGAGAGCGGAAGATAGGCCCGCGCCGGATAGTCCGGTTACAAAAATAAGGGCACTCTGGCTATCAGGTAAACTCATATCATCATCTCCGCAACACGAAGCCGCACGACAAAACGGGCGCCCAGAACATGACCAAGATCGTCTTTCCTGTTCTCGGCCATGATAAGGCCACCATGCGCCAAAACAATCTGCTTGGCAATTGAAAGCCCAAGGCCGGAATGCATGCCGAAATTCTCTGAAACAGGACGTTCCGAATAAAACCGTTCGAATACTTTCTCAAGGCGGTTGTCGGGTATGCCAGGGCCAAAATCATCGACAGTGATCTTAACGCGTTCGTTATTCACATCCACTTGAACCAGAACTTGCGTCCCGTCCGGAGCAAACGAAAGAGCATTGCCAATCAGATTCTGGAAGACTTGTTCAAGGCGTCCCGGCTGCCCGTACACATAAACCGGAGTTTCAAGCCCTTCGCAGACAAGATTGGATGGAGTGTTTTCAAGGGTATCGCGGACCATCGGGTCTTTCATTGACTCGATAAGCGGAAGGATGATCGAGCGCAAGTCCACACGGACAAGATCGCTTCGCGAGAGCTCGGCATCAAGCCGCGAAGCTTGAGAGATATCCGAAATCAAACGATCAATCCGCTGCAAATCATGAAGGGCGATCGTCATCAGGCGCTCGCGATCATCATCCTTTTTTGCGCGCGGAATAGTCTCGAGTGCGCTTCGAAGAGAAGTGAGCGGGTTCTTGAGTTCGTGCGACACATCCGCCGCAAATTGCTCGATAGTCGAGATACGGTCATGGAGGGCCTTGGTCATATCGCGCATAGCATGGGACAGCTCGCCAATCTCGTCGCGTCGATGGCCAAGGTCGGGAATTTCGACGGATTTGACACGGTTGAGACGATAGGCTTCTGCGGCCATAGCCAGTTTGCGGAGCGGGTGGCCAATCTCGCCCGCCAGATAAAGTGAATGGGCAATGGTTAGCAGCATGGCGAGGCCCAGAAAACGGAGGACCTCGAGGCGGGTGTTCGAAAAATCATCCTCGACTTCCATGTCGCGGCGAATAACGCGCAGCAAGCCGGGATCGCGCCCATTATAAAGAACCGGCATGAACGAGGTGAAAGCTAGTCCGCCATCCTCGGTCGACCATGCCGCAATCTTGATGTCCTTATTCCGGAATGTTCTTTCCTGAAGATAGGACACCCCGAGATTATCGAGGGGAGGCAGGGGATCAAGGTGAAAGTTCACCGAAAATAAATTCTCGGCCCAGTATAGAATCGAGTTGATGCTGGTGTTGCCTTGCTCCTGATGCCGCTCGTAATTTCCGCGCACCGGAATATTTCCTGTACGGGCAATCAGACTTCCATCCAGACGATAGAGCGCAAGCACTTGGTCATCGCGAATGTTAAAGCTTTCCAGGAAATCGACAAACTTGTCGGGGCCGTTCGGAGGCGTTTGGTAGCGCAGGATATAACTGTAAAGATAGCTCTCCATCTCGAGGTTATCGAGTTTGGACTCAATCAGGTTTTTTCGTGCGCTCCCGAGGTAGGTGACGCCCATCGCCAGAAAGAAAACCACAAGGAGATTGAAGCTGAGAATTTTATAGGTCAGCCGGCTTAGGGGGCGAGGCCGGATGGAATCGAGCTCCTGGTCTTGTATCGGATTGGATGCGGGGCCGCTCATTATACCTCATCCTTATATCGGTAGCCGACGCCGTAGAGCGTCTCGATATGATCAAAACTTTGATCGACATCGCGGAATTTGCGCCGGATTCGCTTGATATGTGTATCAACTGTGCGGTCATCGACATAGATGCTCTCGCCATAAGCGGCGTTGATGAGTTGATCGCGCGTGCGCACATGGCCGGGCGAGATTGCAAGAGTTTTAACCAGAAGATATTCGGTAACCGTAAGGTTCACCGAATGCCCATCCCAGCGGATCAGATGGCGGTCATCATTAAGTTCGAGTTTACCGCGTACCATGATCTGGTCCGTGGAGTGTTGAGCCGCCGATTTTTCAATCTTCGGCGCATAACGGCGTAAGACACTGCGAATACGCTCGATCAGGAGACGTTGAGAGAATGGTTTGGTGATGTAGTCATCTGCGCCAAGTCTCAGACCCAGCACCTGATCGACCTCATCATCCTTGGATGTCAGGAAAATAACCGGAACCTGTGAGACGTCGCGAAGCTTGGTAATAAGCTCCATCCCGTCCATGCGCGGCATCTTGACGTCAAGAATGCACAAATCCGGCTTGTCATTGAGAATACCTTCAAACCCCTCTTCGCCATCGTGATAGGTCGTGACGTCGAACCCTTCGGATTCTAGAAGGATACGGACGGAGGTCACAATGTTGCGGTCATCATCAACGAGAACAATTTTTTGGGTCATAACCAACTATAGTCAAAAGGGGTAAAGCTGGGGTAAAAGGAATGCGGAGAGTGAAATCCGCCGCTCACCATAATGACAGAAAAATAAGGAAGTTGAACCATGAAAAGTGCCTTTCTCTGTTTTTGTATCGCCGTTACGCTCTCGGGTGGAGTTCGGGCGGATGATATGAATATGAAAAACTTTAGCTCCTTTGTCCTCTCCGCCAATAAATCCATTTATAAAACGGACTCGACACTGCAGCGGGGATCAAGAATGCTCGGTTGGCGCTTGGTTGACCGGAACAATCAGGCCATCGGGAAAGTCGAGAATGTCCAGATCGACAGTGCCACGGGAGAATTGGTAGCCTTGGTGGCTCGGCCCGAAAAGAGCGGTTTCCAAAAAGATTTCCTTTTTGACACCAAGGCGCAAAACATCAAAACCGAAGATCAATTGTTCATGTCGGACATGGACCGCGGGACCGTATACAAATATCAAGAGCAATATGACCCGGCCAAAGACCTCACCCCATACAAACTGGGACCGCAGCAAAAACAGCCACCGGTCTGGCTCAAGTCCCTGATCGGAGCCCCCTTGATGCTAAAAGAACAGAGCATCGGCTCGGTAGCCGAAGTGCTTGGCCCCGTCAACAAAATGGGTCTTGATCGTCTGGTCCTGAGTTTAAAGACGGAGCGCAGGGTCGTTGTCGTGCCACTCGCCGCCATGTTGGTTCGCAACAGCAGCGGCGCGATTTCCGTTGAGATCAAGCCGGAACACTATAAAATAGCGGTTCAATCGGCGTATTAAGGCGGGAAAACAGAATGATCGTTCTGGGTCTGACAGGATCAATCGGCATGGGAAAAAGCACGGTGGCTGAAATGCTGCGCCGGAGCGGCATCCCAGTCTTCGACTCGGATAAGGCGGCTCATGCCGCCCTTGCGCCAAAGGGAAAAGCATTCGAGTTGGTGGCCCTCACATTTCCCGAATGCTGGAACGCCAGAACACGTATCATAGATCGGCAGGAGTTGGGCCGTATCATTTTTGCGGACCCCCTGAAACGCAAGCAGCTTGAAGATATTATACATCCATTGGTGTGGGAGGCCCAGAACCATTTTGTGGCAAGCGCGCAGCGTAGCGGACATAAAATCGTCGCGCTCGATATTCCTCTTCTATATGAAACCGGAGCTGAAGCGCGCTGCGATAAGGTTTTGTGCGTGGACGCCCCCTATAATGTCCAGCGCGCACGGGTCTTGAAACGCCCCGGCATGACCGAAGAAAAGCTCCTGAATATTCTCTCCCGTCAAATTCCGTCCCAACGAAAAAAACGCATGGCCGATTATGTACTTGAGACCGGTCTTGGGCTGGCCTATACCAGACGGTGTCTTCACCGCATTTTATCCGACCTTAATTCGAATGATGGACAAAGCAAATGAGCATGATCCGCGAAGTTGTACTCGATACCGAAACCACCGGCATGGATCCGGCGGACGGACACCGTATCATCGAGATCGGCTGCGTTGAACTGCTCAACCACTTGCCGACCGGACGCACTTTTCATCAGTACATCAATCCGGAACGGGAAGTGGACGCTGGTGCAATCGCCGTTCACGGCATTAAGAACGAGTTCCTCAAAGATAAACCGGTTTTCGCGGAAATCGTCGGCCCCTTTCTGGAGTTTTGTGACGGGGCCAAACTGGTCATCCATAACGCCGAGTTTGATATAAAGTTCCTCAATGCGGAATTGAAACTTCTGGGGTTCCCGCCATTCAAACTGACCGAGGCGATTGACACCCTGTTGGTGGCCCGTAAAAAATTCCCGGGCTCACCAGCCAATCTTGATGCACTTTGTCGTCGCTTTAATATCGATCTTTCGGCTCGTGACCTGCACGGCGCTCTGCTTGACGCCCAGCTGCTCGCCGATGTGTACCTTGAACTTCTAGGCGGGCGCCAGCATGGTCTTGGCCTTGGGCAGGAGCAGCGCGGGAATACAGCCGGCGGACAAGGGGATGTGGTGATCCGTACACGTAAGCAGCGCCTCTACCGCGAGCCACGGCCTCATGCGCCCAGTGAGGACGAAGTTGCGGCGCATAGCGCCATGCTCTCAAAACTCAAAGGATCTCTGTGGTCGTAGTGACCGGATCTTAAGCCGGATAATCGATACGGCAGAGGCTTAAGCCATCCGGAGGGGCTGTGGGGCCTCCGCGCCGGCGATCGGCTGCCTCAAGAGCTTCGCGCACATCGCCGGACGTCCATCGTCCCTGCCCCACCAACATCAAAGTGCCGACCATATTGCGCACCTGATGATGGAGAAACGAACGTGCCTCAACCATAAAATCAAGGGACTGGCCGCCATGGATATCGGCATGGGATAGAATATCAAGGCGATCAAGCGAGCGCATCGGTGATTTGGCTTGGCATTCGGCAGCACGGAATGTCGAGAAATCATGATGGCCGAGTAAGTGCGCGGCGGCGGCGCGCATGGCATGAACATCCAGATCGCCCCAAACGTGCCAGACACGGCCCCTTTGAACGGTCGGGGGCGCAATCCGGTTAAGGACGCGGTAAATATAAAGTTTATTAATCGCCGAAAACCGCGCATGGAACTCTCCAGAAACAGGTGCGGCATCAAGGATCGCAATAGGTTCGGGTTGGAGGTGGGCGTTTAGGGCTTTAACGATGGTATATCCGTCAAGAAGGCGATCGCCGTAATCCAGATCGAAATGGGCCACCTGCCCTTCGGCGTGAACGCCGGCATCGGTGCGCCCCGCGACGTGAAGACGTAAATCCTGCTGACAGAATTTAAAAAGGGCCTCTTCAATCTTTTGCTGCACCGATGGAATGCCATCTTCTTGGCGTTGCCATCCGCAATAAGGTCGCCCGTCATATTCAATCAGCAATTTCCAGCGCTGGAGGCTCATGAAAGCGTCTCTCCGGTTGCAAGCTGGCCGCCATTCAGGGCATCGCGCATCCCCATAGGTTTCCCGCTCTCGGGCTGGATACGGTGGATACGGTATGTGGACCCGTTTCCGCAAGCAATCAAGCCATCACCATCAAGGAGTGTGCCGACGGGGGATGAGTGGGTATCAGGTGACGGAGCCCCCTCCAGAACTTTAAAACGCTTGCCAGATGGTCCGAGACTCCAGCATCCGGGCCACGGCGTAAATGCGCGGACCTTTCGGTCAATAGCTGTGGCTTCAAGTGCCCAGTCGATATGCCCCTCATCTTTTTTGAGCATCGAGGCATAGGTTGCGAGTGTATCATCCTGGATTTGAGGATTAAGGGATTGGCTGCGGGTGATGGCTTCAAGGACATCCTCAATCAAGGCGGAGCCAAGAGCCGACAATTCGTCATGAAGCGATTGACCGGTTGTTGTATCATGTATCCGCACTTCGGTTTTGCGGATCATCGGTCCGGTATCAAGCCCCTCTTCCATTTGCATGATGGTAACGCCGGACGAGGCATCCCCCGCTTCGATTGATCTCTGGATTGGAGCCGCGCCGCGCCAGCGCGGCAAAATCGAGGCATGAATATTCAAACAGCCAAAACGGGGAGCATCAAGAACGGCTTTTGGCAGGATAAGGCCATAAGCGGCAACAACCGCAACATCAGCGTGAAGATTGATAAACTCTTCCCGCGCCCTTTCGTCCTTTTTGAGCGATTTGGGCGTGTAGACCGGAATAGCATGGGCCTTCGCCACTTCATGGACAGGAGAGAGGCGGAGCTGTTGACCACGTCCGGCAGGTCGAGGCGGCTGGGAATAAACAGCAATGACTTCAAACAGGGGATTGGCGATCAGGTTTTCGAGCGCCGGAACTGAAAAGTCCGGCGTCCCCATAAAGATAACTTTAAGCGGCATGGTTGACATGCCCCCTTATACCCTAGCGGGAGAGCAACACATAGTAATAATTGTAAGTGGAATTCGAGGCGCAGCGTACGCAAGCCTGATAGGCAGGAAGCTTGGAAAAGCTGGAGCTATCAAGCGGATTCGGCGAGGAATCGTTGTAGCTGCCGGTAAACCGGTTTGAGCTGGAGCCCATAACGCAGGCCGGTGATCCTGCAGCGTCATCCGTCGGTTGGGTTCCACTGGTAAAACCGATTTGGCTATTGATGGTCTGGCAAAATGCCTGCGTGACGTTAGGAAGAACAGCAATCAATTCAGCTCGATCCGAACCGACCTGCGGAATCTCGGATGTTGCAAAAAACTCCCAGTTGCTGCCGTCATTAACGCCGGCCGGTGCGGGCTTATAGCTGGCTTGCCCGCCCTGATTCGAGAATACCTGATTTTCAGGGTTCGTCGTGATTGTCCCGTAATCCGACGCCGCATCGGGATGGGCAAAACGGATATCGGCCTCGGAGACTTTTTTATCCATCAGGATGTTAACGCCGCGCGCAAGCTCGTCGCCGTAACGTTGGACCGTACCGGCTTTGAGAACCAGATCTTCGGAATCGATATTCTCTTTGTAGCCACCCGTATTGCGGAGAGCCACCGTCAAAAGGCCGACCAGAAATATGCCGATCAAAACATAAAAGAGGATGTTACCGTTCTCGGAAGAAATGCGTCGTGTCATGGTCAGTTTCCTTGTGGAGGAATTGTAAGACAATCACGCAGATATGAACAGGCCTGTGTCGCTTCGTTCTGGGTGTAACCGCCAAGACGGGCGCGGAAAATCCATTTCCCGTCCGTTGTCCGGAGCGGAACAACCAGAGTTTTCCCTTTATTGAGGGTTTTGGGCAATTTGGACATGGCGGAATAAAGCGCCTGATTGGTGCCGGCCCGATCTTCAAACGCTCCGATCTGGATTTGCCAGTCGCCCATCGAGTTAAGGTTCGAAGCCGGAGCCGCTTGGGAAGGAAGGGTTTGTCCGGCCGGATTGGAAGGCGACACCGCTATCGTTCCGAGTGTCTTCATCGGCGGAACAGCGGCCGGAGCCGTTACAGTTACCGGCGCGGCCTCTACAGGAACCGGAAGGGGCGCAGCGTTAGTCTGGGCGAAGTGGGAATAGGACGTGGCAGGGGCGGCCGGAACGTCCGGCGGCACGGTACTTTGCAGGATTGGTGCCGCCCCCGGCTTGCGCGGAGGAAGTGCAATAGCGCCGCTTTGGGATAGTGGAGGGAGAACAGCCGGCGCTGGGGCCGAATTAAGGGCTTGGCCGTAATTTCCGGTCATCCGCATCTGGGCAAATTTTACAAAGCCCTTATCAAGCAGATCGCGCATGTGCTCATTGCGGCTGTTGGTCGTTTTGCCGCCAAATACAACGCCGATCAAACGTGTATCACCGCGCCGCGCTGACGCCACCAGATTAAAGCCGGAGGCCGCCACATAGCCTGTTTTAATTCCGTCCATACCCTGATAGCTCTCCATCAGGCGGTTATGGTTGCGAAGTATTTTTCCACCGTAACTATATGATTTGACTCCGAAAATCGAATAATACTGGGGATAGCTGTCGATCAGGAATTTCGCAAGCTTGGCCATATCGCGGGCCGACGAGAACTGGCGGTTGTCATGAAGGCCGGACGCATTGACAAAGGTGGTGTTTGTCATGCCAATCTGGCGGGCCTTCAGATTCATCAGCATAACAAAGCGCTGCTCGGAGCCGCCCAGATTTTCGGCAACGGTCACGGCAACATCGTTAGCGGATTTGGTCGCGAGTGTGCGCAAGGCGTCATACACCGATATGGTTTGTCCGGGCCGCAACCCAACACGGCTCGGCGGCATGGATGCGCCCCGCGATGAGGCAACCAGCTGGGTTCGCTGCGTAATTTTTCCACTTTGGAGGGCGTCAAAAACCAGAACCATCGTCATGATTTTGGTGAGCGAGGCGGGATGAAGGCTGCGATCGGCATTATCCTGCGAAAGAACCATTCCGGTTCTGGCATCGATAACAATCGAGGCATATTTGTTGTTCGGCTGGGGTTCGGCCTTTTTCTTGCGGGCCGCCTCGGCATCATTGAGTGTAAGTGAGAAAATCAGTGCGGTCAGCAAAACCACGCGGCCGAGCTTTCGCAGCGCAGTAAAAGGCGCCGGGCCGGAAAGGCGTTGGGAAGCCGGAGCTTCGGGTCGGGAGAACGATGGTAACAAGAACATTCGGATAAGGCAGACGGTCAGGGGGGTGGTCCAGATGATTCGAGTCTAATCAGTTTCGTTATTTATGTCCATTCATCTGAAGTGGTAAAAATATGAAAAACAAGAACGGCAACTTTGTGCATTGCACAATTTGTTGGACTTATCCCGAAAATGTGATATTCTGAAAATATTGCAGTGCAATAAAAGATTGACAAGCCAAGATGGGTGTCCTAAATAAATTTGCGGCAACGCAATAACCATGATAGCGTGATCGCCGAGGCAAAAGCCTGACATTGACCAAGGAGTTGAGCAATGGCCACAAAAGAGACTGAAGTGAACGACGCAGCTGCTAAAATTGCAAAACCAGCAAAGGCAGCGCCTAAAGCCGCTTCGAAAGCCGCTCCTAAAAAAGCGGTCGTTAAAAAAGCCGCACCGAAAAAAGAAGCGGCAAAGCCAGCTGCAGCAAAACCGCAGCCAGCAGCTAAATCAACCAATCTGACGGTTGTGCCGTTTGTACCGATGGCCGCCGAAGCCCTGCGTAATATCAATACAAAAACACCAGAATTTAAAACTTATTATTCAGCAATGGAGACCACAATGAGCAACTATAAAGACCAATACGAAAAGTTTTCCGGTGACGCATCGACCGCAGTTCGCCAAGGCCTGGAAAGCTACGTTCAAATGAGCACCAGCATGATGAAAGGTGCTGAAGTTCTGATGAAAACCTGCATGGAACTCGCGCAAGATTCCGCTGAGCGCAACGCTGCCGCTATGAAAAACCTGATGGCTTGCCGCACTCTGAACGAAGCTGCCGAACAGCAAAACAAAATCGTTCAGGCCAATCTGGACGAAGCCATGTCGGCTGCAACAAAAATTTCCGAAATGGCGATTAAAATCGGGACCGAAGCATTCGAGCCGATCAATCAGCAAGTCACCAAAGCCATGAAAAAAATGTCCGCCTAGGACGATCGGTTCATCCATCTGCTTTAAGGGCCTTGACCTGACCGGTCGGGGCCCTAAGCTTTTGATTTTTAGGCGGCGTTTTGCTATGTATAGCCCATGCGGTTGTTAGACGTTTACCATCCCTGCGCCTCCAGTGAGGATATTCCCCCTCCCGATCGGTCCAACGATCAGGACGATCCGGCACTTGAACGCGGGCTGGCGCTCAAAACCCGCCCGAAAACCAAAAAACCATCCATGTATAAAGTCTTGCTTCTCAACGACGATTATACGCCGATGGAGTTCGTGGTTCATATTCTCGAGCGGTTTTTCTCGAAAACCCGCGATGAGGCCACCGATATAATGCTGCACGTTCATCGCCGTGGTGTCGGCCTATGTGGGGTGTATACTTACGAGGTTGCCGAAACAAAAGTTAATCAAGTCATGGACTTTGCCCGGGCGAACGAACAACCTTTGCAATGCACCCTTGAAAAAGAGTAAAATAAACGGGTAGGAACGGTCGGTTAAATGTTATCACGCAATCTTGAGCAAACCTTACATAAGGCACTGGCCGCGGCCAGTGACCGCCAGCACGAGTTTGCAACTCTCGAGCATTTGCTCTTGGCCTTGACCGCCGATCAGGACGCTGTCGCTGTTTTGCGGGCTTGCGGAATCGAGGTTCATACAATGCGGGAACAAATCGAGACCTATCTCGATACCGAATTGGCCTATCTGATTAACCCGCATGTTTCCGAATCAAAACCGACCAATGCCTTCCAGCGTGTTTTGCAGCGCGCCGCTATTCATGTCCAGTCTTCAGGCCGTGAAGAGGTAACGGGAGCCAACGTATTGGTGGCGCTCTTCTCCGAACGCGAAAGCCATGCCGTCTATTTCCTGCAGCAACATGATATGACCCGCTTTGATGCGGTCAACTATATCTCGCACGGAATCGCCAAAGTTTCGAGCCCGAGCAATTCGATTGACGAGCCGCGCAAACTTCCGAAGGGCGCAGACGAAGGCGAGGATCCGGCGGTTAAAACCGGGCAGGACGCCCTCAAAGCTTATTGCACAAATCTCAACGAGAAAGCCAAAAAGGGAAAAATCGATCTCTTGGTAGGCCGAGAAAAAGAAGTCGACCGGACAATCCAGATTCTTTGTCGCCGTTCTAAAAATAACCCGCTCTATGTCGGTGATCCGGGGGTCGGGAAAACGGCAATCGCCGAGGGCCTTGCGAAAAAGATTGTCGATGGTGATGTCCCTGAGGTTCTTCATGACTGCACCATTTATTCTCTCGATATGGGAGCCCTTTTGGCTGGAACCCGTTATCGCGGTGATTTCGAAGAGCGCCTGAAAGCGGTGTTGACCGAACTTCAGGACGCCGAGAACGTTGTTCTCTTTATTGATGAAATTCATACAATCGTCGGCGCGGGCGCTACAAGTGGTGGCGCGATGGACGCTTCGAATTTACTCAAACCGGCTTTGGCCAATGGTGGGCTGCGCTGCATAGGCTCGACCACCTACAAAGAATACCGCAACCAGTTTGAAAAAGACCGTGCTTTGGCGCGGCGCTTCCAGAAAATTGATATTGAAGAGCCGTCGATTGATGACACGATCCGCATTGTAAAAGGCTTAAAGCCCTATTACGAAGAGCATCACAAAGTCAAATACACGGCCGAAGCGATCAAAGCCGCTGTTGAGCTTTCCGCGCGTTACATCAGTGACCGTAAGTTACCGGATAAAGCGATTGATATTATCGATGAGGTCGGGGCGGCCCAAATGCTGCTTCCGGCCCAGCGTCGCAAGAAAACTATTTCGGCCCGTGATATCGAAGCGGTGGTGGCGGCGATTGCCCGCATACCGCCCAAAGCGGTCAGCAAAGACGACCGCGAAGTTCTGGCTAGCCTCGAGCGCGACCTCAAAACCATGGTGTTCGATCAGGATCAGGCGATCGCCGCCTTATCCGACTCGATCAAAATGGCGCGTGCCGGATTGCGTGATCCGGAAAAACCGATCGGTTCTTATCTTTTCTCCGGCCCGACCGGTGTCGGTAAAACCGAGGTTGCCAAACAATTGGCTAAAACCTTGGGTATTGAACTGATCCGCTTTGATATGTCCGAGTACATGGAACGCCATGCGGTGTCCCGTTTGATCGGCGCGCCTCCCGGCTATGTCGGGTATGAACAGGGCGGCTTGTTAACCGAGAAAGTCGATCAGCATCCGCATTGTATTCTGCTGCTCGATGAAATCGAAAAGGCGCATCAGGATCTTTATAACATCTTGCTGCAAGTCATGGACTATGGTCGTTTGACCGACAACAACGGCAAGTCGGTTGATTTCCGCAACGTCATTCTCATCATGACCACGAACGCCGGCGCCGCTCAAATGGCCAAGGCACCGATTGGTTTTGAATCGCTGCAACGCGCCGAAGACGATCAGGAAGAAATCAAACGCATATTCACGCCCGAATTCCGCAATCGTCTGGACGCGATTATTCCGTTTTCCCCCCTTGGACGAAAAACCATCCTTCGGGTCGTTGATAAATTTATCATGCAGCTCGAAGCCCAGCTTTCGGACCGGCGCGTGGCAATCTCTCTATCGGATGATGCGCGCGAATATCTGGCTGACAAAGGATATGACCCCTTTATGGGAGCTCGCCCGCTGGCCCGCGTGGTTCAGGAAAAAATCAAAAAACCGTTGGCCGAAGAACTTCTGTTTGGTTCATTGAAAGACGGTGGCTCGGTACATGTTGATTGTGAAAATGGCGAACTGGTTTTCTCGGTTCAGTCCGATAAGGAGCAAGGACGTAGATCCTTAAGCCCATCCGAGCTTGCCTAAAAATTAATCTTGCAAATTTTTGCCAGAGTGCTCTAGTTATAAAAAATAAAGAATAAATATTATAACAGGGAGTACTAAATAGTGGTTCGGTTGCACCTCGATAAACGGGCATCGTATATGCTCGACCTCGCCTATCAAACAGGCCTTGAATCAGGCCAAAGCCTTTCTTACCGGATGCTGGAAATTCTCTTGGGGGATATTGATGTCGCCACCGAGATCGGCGCGCATCACATGAGTGCCAAAGAAATTCTGGGTGGATTACTGCAGGCCAAACGCGAATTACTAAGCGTTGATATTCTGGTTCAAGGCCGCGAAGAAGATTATGTGGCCCAAGTGGACAGCATGATCAGTATGTCCTCGCGTCACGCGGCGATGTATGGCCGCACCAAAGTGACGCCGGTGGATTTGCTTGCTGCTGCCTCGTACATGGCGCCCGCCGAGAAAAAAGCAGCAAAAATTCCGCTTGGAAATGCCGACCAGCAATTGCTGCGTCTTCGCGAAATTTTGTTTGGTCAGGCAGCCAGTATCGCAATGGTGGCCCAGAATGATAATCCGGCCAGCCCGTCGCGCGCGCTCACCTATCGCAAAGCAAAAACACCATTGGAACATGGTGTCTCGGAAGAAGACTTCAAGGCCTTTCAGGAATTGGGAGATTTTGTCTCGCCCGAGCGGACCATCCCGTTCTTCGGTAGGGAAAATGAAGTCTACCGCGTCGAAAAAATTTTGGGATTGAAACGCAAGCCGAACGTAATTTTGATTGGCGATGGGGGCGTCGGAAAGACCGCAATTATCGAGGAGCTGGCCGCTCAAGGAAAATATCTCGTGTTCTCGGTGGATGTAAACCGACTGGTCGAAGGAACAAACTTTCGTGGCGATTTCGAGAAGAAAATGAAATCCCTCATTCAGCTGGGTGAGCGCTATAGTTCAAAAGTTGTTTTGTTTATTGATGAAATCCATACGATTATCGGGGCCGGTATGGCATCCGGATCGCCTCTTGATGCCAGTAATACATTGAAAAAGCCATTGGCCAGAGGATCGCTCAAACTTGTTGGGTGCACTACCTACGCCGAGTTTCGCAAATATATCGAAAAAAATCCGGCCTTCGATCGACGCTTCACCAAAGTCGCCGTGGATGAACCGGAACGCGAGGACGCGATCAAGATTTTGGCGGCATCCCATGACGATCTCGCCGAACACCACGATGTATTTTTCCACAAGGATTGCTTCCCGCTGACGTATGATCTGGCGACGCGCTTTCTGAAACCAAAGAAAATGCCGGATGTTGGTTTTGATGTTTTGGATTTGGCCGCTCATTGGGCGCAAGAGCGCAACGGCAACCAGGGTAAGGCTCTTGTTGCGCCAAGTGATATTTCAAGAGCTGTATCCGAGCTGGGCAATATTCCCGAAGCGACGATGAGCAAAAGTGATCGGGACAAAGTAATCACCCTCGAGCGCGAGTTGAAATCCGAAATATCTGGCCAGAATGCGGCGATTGAAAAAGTCGCGCAGCGTACGGCGAACGCCATCGCACTTCCGAACGAATATTGTGTCCGCGATTCGATGATTTTCACCGGCCCGACCGGCGTCGGCAAAACCGAAGTGGCAAAATTGATGGCGCGGAACCTCGGTCTGAATTTTGTGCGTTTTGATATGTCCGAATTTATGGAACGTCACTCGATCTCGCGGTTGATCGGAGCGCCGCCCGGCTATGTTGGCTATGATCAGGGTGGTTTGTTGGCGACCGAAATCAAAAAGAAACCGTATTCTCTGGTACTGTTGGATGAAATCGAAAAGGGACATCCGGATATCTACAATATTTTGCTGCAAATCCTGAGCAATGGAAGCTTCACGGATGGTCAGGGAAATAATGTGGATTGCCAGAATATAATTCTGATCCTTTCGACCAATATCGGACAAGGCGAAGTTCGACCCGGAATCGGGTTTACGGCGGGCGAGAATACCGATGCGCCGGGTAAGGAATTTGCGAAATTCTTCTCGCCGGAACTGCGTGGCCGGATGGGAGATACCATCACATTCGAAAAACTCGACCACACCAGCATGCTCTCTTTGACCCGTAAGTTTTTAGGGCAGGCTGCCGAAGGGTTGGCGCGTCAGAACGGTATCAAAGTGGTCTTTGATCCGTCCGTCGAAGACTCGGTTGTTCAGCACGGGTTCTCGCCGGTCTTTGGGGCGCGTCCGACCAAGGACTATGTGCGCTTCAATGTGATGGATACCTTGGTTGGCGGATTATTGCATGATGAAATTCGCCGCGGAGACCTTGTCCGGATTTTTACGGGAAGCACAAGCAATACATACGCTTGGGAAAAAGTAGCCAATCAGAACGGGGTTATTCCACTCGGCGGAAATACGGGAGTAATGCACCTCCGTCAAGGTTAGGAGTAAAACGATACCCGACGGCGCTCTTGTCTAAAGGCTGCGTTTCGCGTAGCCTGAAAGGCAAGACGTTCAACGAGGTTCCCGATGAGTGATGCCCCATTAATTTTGATTGCCGACGACAATGAAGCTGACCGCAGCGAAATGGCTAATGCCTTGAAAGAGGCAGGGTATCAGGTTATGCAGGCGATTGATTCGGGCTCGGCGCGTAAGGTGGCCCGCGAATATAATGTAGCGGTTGCGATCATCGATCATTTTATGTCCCCGCACGATGGTCTGGAGTTTGCCCGTTTTATGGTGCTCGACCATATCAGGATGCCGATGTACCTCGTCACCCATGACGACGATACAGGCCTTTTGGAAGAATCGGCCAAATTAGGTTTCGCGGGTCTTCTTAAAAAACCTGTCCCGAAAGCCCGACTCTTGAGCGCCGTTGAACATGGACTCAAACTTCGTGATAAATTATAGAAAATAAAAGGCGATCCGCCCTTTAGACATAAATCTCGAAAATCGCATCAATCTCGACCGCCACCCCGAATGGCAGGTTGGAAGCTCCAACAGCAAAACGGGCGTGTTGCCCCTTCTCGCCAAGAGCAACCGCCAAAAGATCGGATGCACCGTTAATAACCGCTGGATGCTGGTCAAATTCCGGCGTCGCGTTGACAAAACCTCCCAGTTTTACGCAGCGGGATAGAAGGTTCCACTCGCCGGCAAGGGCGTGTTTGACTTGCGCCAGAATGTTAAGAGCGCAGGCTTGCGCCGCCTCTTTCCCCTGATCCACCGACAAATCAGCCCCAAGACGGCCAATATGCATTTTCTGGCCGTTCAGAAACGGTATTTGTCCGGCAATAAACAAATGGTGCCCCGAGATCACATAAGGGACATAATTAGCCGCTGCGGGAGCCACTGCGGGAAGAGTTAAACCTATATCGGCTAAACGTTTTTCTACGCCGTGCATATTGCGATTCTCCATATCGGGGCTTGATTATTGGCCCATTTTAGGCCATCACTGGACGTTAAACAAGAGACCGAAATCGGGAGATATTCGTGTTGAATTTTATATTTAAAGTTTTGGGAGCACTCTCCCCTGTCCATATCTGGAGTTTGACCTTGCTGAGCGGGGCCAAGAAGATCGGAACCGACTCGATCGGCAACGTGTATTACGAAGCAAAAGCCCGCAAAGGTTATAACCATCCACGCCGCTGGGTGGTTTACAAAGGCGACCCCGAGCCAAGCTCGGTTCCGGCCGAATGGCATGGCTGGCTGCATTACCAGACCGATGCCGTCCCGTCGTCGGAATCCTCGTCCTACCGCCGTGACTGGCAATTGCCGTCGCAGGCCAACCTGACAGGTAGCAGCGGCGCTTACCACCCGCCGGGCCATTTGCTCAAAGGCGGGGTTCGCTCCGCTGCAACCGGTGATTATGAAGCATGGGTTCCCCCTGCCTCATCGCGCCGCAAAGCCTAATCCGGAAATTCTAGGGGAGTACAGATATGTCGCGCAGTGTTGTTGAAACAGTCCTCGGAGCATTCGTTCTGATCGGCGCTATGGTTTTCCTTGTGTTCAGCTACAGCAAAGGGGATGCGGGAACCGTATCCGGTTACCACCTGTCGGCAAACTTCTCGGGCATCGGGGGGCTCAAAGTCGGCGATGAGGTTCAGGTGAGCGGCGTCAAAGTCGGTCAGGTTTATTCAATCGATTTGGACCCAACCCAATACCTCGCCAAAGTAACACTGGAAATCGATGACCATATTCATCTGCCGGACGATACCGCCGCCATGATTAGCAGCCAGAGCCTTTTGGGTGGCCGTTATATGGCGCTCGAGCCAGGCGGATCACCCGATATGCTCGAAGATGGCGGCGAGATTCTTTACACGCAGGCCCCGCAAAATCTTGAAGAGCTGTTGGGAAAATTCATTTTTTCGATGAATAAAGGCGATAAGGATAAGGGCAGTGATGACGCGGCATCCGCCGAACCTGTTGCAACTCAACCAGCTCCGACTCAGTCGCCAGCACCGGAAACGGCACCAGCACCAGCCCCAGCTCCGGAAGAAGAGAAAGCTCCGGCTGAAGCGCCTCAGCCAACCCCGGTTGAAAATCCTGAACCTGCACCAGCTCCGGCTCCGGAAGCCCAATAGTTACATTTGAAAGCCCTGCCTGTGGCCATGACGATACTAAGACAGATTAGCAAAACCGCCGCCGTAATGATTATGGCGGCTGCTTTGTGTCTGCCGATCCCGTCGGCCAAAGCGGCTAATGAAAAACTGGACTACGAAGAGTATCCAACGATTCGTCTTCGCTCTCTTGATAAAATTACAGCCCGTACGCTCACGTTCGAAGCTCAGGTGGGAACCGTTATTAAATTCGGCGATATCTACATCAAGATTTTGGCCTGCCGTAAACCGCCGGCGGTCGAGAAGACGGAAAGCGCGGCTTTCCTGCAAATCTGGGAAGTCGATAAGGTTAAGGATGCATCCCGCTGGATTTTCTCCGGCTGGATGTTCTCGTCTTCACCAGCGCTCTCGGGCATGGACCATCCGGTCTATGATGTCTGGGTAATTGATTGTCTTGGAAAAGATCCGGATGAAATGCCGGCCCCGATTGATACGAACGGTGATAAGCCTCTACCGGACGAAGGTGAAGTGAAGTCGGATGATATCAAGATACCGGAAGGAAGTCCGGAAAATGCCGTGCCGTCAACACCGACCGCCCCTGACGAGCAGGAACATGGCAACGTACCCCTTGATAATCAGGGGGATGCAACCGTCGATGATTCGGGCGATGAACCGGTTCCGAATGTTCCGCAGCGCCCATTGACCGAAGAGCCAACCACTGAAACAGCTCCGGCTGAGTCGGCGCCGACTGAGGCTTCCCCGCAAGCCGAAGAGGTCGAGCCTCAACCGCAAACCGAAGCGCCGGTACCGGTCGCCCCCGAACCGCCCAAACCAGCCGATGATAAAATCGAGGGCATATACTAAAACGGCCCTTTAATTGAGGCTAAACTCCTGAAAACAGCGAAAAGAACAAAAAGAGAACTTTTACCTTGACAAAAAGAACAAAATAAGAACATATAGAGGGAGAACACGCTTTTTTGCTGCGCGTTTTTTGTATTCGGCCCGTGCGCCAGTTTGCCGGCCAGAGTATGGTTTCCCCGTTTGACTTTGCCGCTTTCCCGCTTGGGAAGGCGGCATTTTTTTCGGGATTAAAATTCACCAAACCCAGAAAGAGGATATTATGCCCACCCAACTTCCGACCGATCAAAACAACCTTCCAATTCCGGCGCTTCGTCTCAAGGATGGAAAAGCCCACAAAATCGCTATTGGAGCGACCAGCACACGCAACTCAACCGCCTTCGATGCTGAAACACAGATCATCTCTCTTTATTCAACGGTGGGTGTTTATGTCCGTCTTGGCGCGAGTACAGTAACTGCAACCACCAGCGACCATTATTTTCCCGCAGGTACTTATTACGATATTGCAATTGGCGGGGATGGAGTGGCGCAAAGCACGCACATCGCCGCGCTGCGCGAAAGCAGCGACGGGATGCTCTATATCTCGGAAAAAACCTAAGGAGAAAACGGGCTAACCGCGCGCCTGAAACGCAGTGAGGATTGTGCCGTCATCAAGGTAATCAAGCTCACCGCCAATCGGCATACCGTGCGCGAGGCGGCTGGTATGCCCCTTGAAATCACCCAGATTGTCAATCACCACATGAGCAGTGGCTTGACCGTCAACAGTGGCAGGAAGAGCAAGGATAATCTCGCGCGGCGGACGTGACGCAACGCGCTGCGCGAGAGATGCCAAAGACAATTGATCGGGCCCGACCCCATCAAGAGCCGAGAGGACGCCGCCCAGAACATGATAGACGCCTTTATATCCGCCCGTTCGCTCGATGGCCCACAAATCCGTCAAGGAGGCGACAACGCATATTTGAAGGTTATCACGGGACGGATCAGCGCAAACGCGGCACGGATCAGTATCATCAAGCGCCCCGCAAATCTGGCAGGTGCGAATTGTTTTAGCCGCCTCGCTCAAAGCTGACACCAAAGGCAGAAGGACATCATCCTTCTTGGTGATAAGCGTAAGCGCAACACGGCGGGCCGACCGCGGACCAAGTCCCGGCAGGATAGCCAGCTGGCGAATAAGATGAGCGAGAGGTCCGTCGGCTTTCATGATCGTAATAATGGTAAGGGCAGCCACCAGAGGCCGCAGGCAGGAAATAAGAACAGGATTTTCATCCGCGTTCAAGGTTAAAACGATAGGAAAAAAGAACGGTGGGGAAGAAACCCGCTTAGTCGATCATTAATGTGCGGTGATGGCCAAACCCGTTGAAATCGGTACGGCAAGCATTGCTGTACGCCCCCGTAAGGCCGACGAGAATCCAGTCGCCCTCGGTCGCCGAGTTTGGCAGCTCGAACGGACCTTTCATCATATCAAGGGAGTCGCAAGTCGGTCCGCAAAAACGAAACGGAATATAATCCGGATTGGGTTTCATGAGGTCGGGATGACGCGCGATAAGCGTCACCGGAAAACGGTAGTCGCCCTGCCAACGCGCCGCCTCGGTCAAGCCGCCATAGACTCCGTCATTGAGATAGAGTGCCTTATCTTTGCGCTGCTCGACACGCACCAGAAGAAATCCCGCATCCGCAACCAAGGCACGGCCGGGTTCACAATAAAGTGTAAGCTCGTTAAGACCGTGCTCATGGAGGGCTGTTCGTATGGTTGCCATATATTCATCAAGCGGCTTAAGCGTCGTGCCGGGATAAGCGGCCGGAAAACCGCCGCCGACATCAAGGGCATCAACGCGTACACCGGAACTTCGGATGACATGGGCGCAGAGGGAAATGCCGCGCGCATACACATCCGGATTTGTGGATTGAGTGCCCGGGTGAAACATGATCCCGAGGCGGCTCGCCACAAGGCGGGCTTCATGAAGTAAAAGCGCCGCTCCTTTGGGGGACGCGCCAAATTTGGCCGAGAAATCAACCGCCGCTTCTTTGTTTTTGGGAAGAGCGAGCCGAACGTAAATTTCGAGATCGTTCGCAAGATTGGTCTCGTGAATAATTTTGTGCAGCTCATCAAGTGTGTCGGTCACAAAGACGCGAACGCCATGATCGAAATAAGCCTCGCGGATGGCTTCGCGGGATTTAACCGTGTGCATGAAATGGATACGGGCAGTCGGGCTGATCCGGCGGATCAAACGGACCTCATCAATCGAGGCCGCATCAAAGGTTGTGATGCCGGCCGCAATCAATTCGGTTAAAACATCCTCATCCGGATTACTTTTAACCGCGTACATGACTGTACCCGGAAAACTATCGATAAAACGAAGCGCATTAGCGTGAAGAAGCGAGCGGCTGAATAAATGGAGCGGGTATGACGGCTGGAGTTTCCGAACCAATCTATCAATCTGGTTCAGACGGTTGGATTGTGACACGGGAAGATAGGGAGTTCCTGTACTGGTCACGGCGCAATCCTTTGGTCGCACTATGATTGTAGGAAAAACACGCTAAGAAAATATTAAAAACGCCAAGAGCCGCTATTAATGGACTTTAACTGGATCAAGATCATTCTGGCGCGCCAGAACCATGGCGCCTTCAAGCGAATCAACCAAGGTCAAAGCGGTGCCGTCTGCGGCATGTAGGGAGAAGACTTTGCGGTTCTGGATAACAACGGGTCGCACATACGCCACATGACCCATTCCAAAAGCCTGAAAGGCCTGCGGTGAGAGATGCTTAAGCAGTTCAGAATGTTGTTCGTTCTTCATGGGACACTCCAGACTAGATATTATGATACCAGTTTTTCAGGCTGAAAGTCTCTGAAAAACGGCTCGGGTCAAAAATAAATTGGCATCAAGCCTTAATGATCGACTTCAATTGCCTTTTGGGTGATTTGCTTGGGGGCCGGCGTCCCATTGTTTCCGCTACGGATTTCGATTTTTCGCGCGGTCGATTCCGGTGGTATACGTTTCATATCAATATGAAGGAGCCCGTTATCGAGGGCGGCACCCGAGATTTCGATTCCATCCGCGAGTATGAAAGCTTTCTGGAATTGACGGGCAGCAATCCCGCGATGAAGAAAAATTCGTTCACCGTCATCCTTCTGATGGCCGCGGACAGTAAGCTGGTTCTGTTCGATCTCGACATCAAGCTCATCCATCGAAAAGCCTGCAACGGCCAAGGTAATACGAAGGCCGTCCGCACTGGTTTGTTCGATATTATAAGGGGGATAACCCTCCGAAGTTTTCCGCACACGATCAAGCGTACGTTCGAACTGGTCGAACCCGAGAAACAGGGGGGAATCAAAAAGAGAGATGCGCGTCGATGTCATGTCAAACTCCTCCTATGAGCAAGTCAACGAAATTAGGCGGCCCGCACTGCAGCGCCGCATAACTAGTATATAGAAGATCGGATGAATGAGTCTAGGGGCTTATTCTTTAATGAAAATACGGTCGCAATAGCCGCAGCGAACCGAATTGCCGCCATCAAAGGCATAATAGACAACCGGATGACCCAAAGGGCCGTTCCCGCCATCGCACTTAACACCGCTCGCGTGCGGATCGACATAAACAACTTCGCTGGAATCGGAAGATGGAACTGGCGATGACATAAAGAACCTCGTGCGGCTGGATGCGGGCGGTTAACACATTATTTGCACTCATTTTATAAACTGGGCCGTAAAAATGTCCAGTAAAAGTCCAGATATGGAGTGTAAATTCCGGAAAAATGACAAAACCCATGCAAGAAAATCAGATTAAGTCACTTGTTGCCCGTTTTGGGAGCAATTCCGCCCTTAAGGGACGGGAAAGTGCCTTTATCGCTGTCGATGCACTGGTAGCTCCGGTTCTGGCGAGTTGGAAAGAATCCCTGTTTGCCCATGAATGGCTCCATCCGGACGGATCAATCAGAAAGCCTTCGGAAATGACCGAAAAAATGGCGCTCCGCCGACAAGAAGTCGAGGATCGTCTCGGAAGTGGGCTGGGCTTGGAGCGGCCGGTTCTCGGGATCGGGATTCTGGATAATATTGAAATTGGTGCGGGCCGTGACTTGTTTTTGGCATTGGCAGCTCGCGGAATAGATAAAATACCGGTTCATATCCCGCAGAGCCATTTGGACGATTTTCGTTTCTTTGTTCGCAACCCTGAATAATTACGCTAAACTGGTGATATGACCCGTCCTTATACGACCAATCCGCAAAGCGGATCGACTATCTTTTACATCCTGATTGCGGTTGTGCTGTTTGCGGCATTGACCTACGCACTTACACGGGGAGCCGATAGCGGAAGAAACCTCTCGGCAGAAAAAACCCGCCTTCTGGCGTCGGAACTTCTAGATACCGGCAACCGGTTTGCGGAGGCTGTTTCCCGCCTCCGCCTTAAAGGTGTGGCGGATACGAGTATCAGCTTCGAGAATGGGGCAACCTACGCCAACGCCGGATGCACGACCGACGCGTGTAAAGTCTTTTCCTTTAATGGGGCGGGACTGGAGTGGGAAGATGCACCGACCAGCGTGAATACAGGTCAGGCATGGGGATTTACAGGCGATATCGCGATCGATGAGGTCGGAAGCACAGCGGCAGATCTGGTGGCTTTTCTTCCGGGACTGACGCAGGCTATTTGCCACCGCATCAATGTCTTGACCGCGATCGAGGGCGAAAGCGCTTTCCCGCCCCTTTTTGCGGGGGGAACTCTCGCCAATAAATTTGCCGGAGCCTATAACGGAACACCGGTAACGGTTAATCCGGCGAGCATCAAAGGTAAGAAATCCGGCTGCGTTCAATTTATCAGCATTTCCGGAACGGCGGTCACAGGATCGCCATTATCACAAACCTATGTGTTTTATCAGGTTCTGATTGCCCGCTAAGGATATCCTTAGCGATTGCCGACCAGAACTTCACGTTTTCCGACACGGTTGGCCGGTGTTACGACGCCTTCTTTTTCCATCTGCTCGATGATGCGCGCAGCGCGGTTATACCCGATCTGGAGGTGACGCTGGATAAAGCTGGTAGAGGCTTTGTTTTCGCGCGCCACAAGGGCTACAGCCTGATCATAAAGCTCGTCACCGGAATTTCCGCCCTCTTCACCAAACTCGCCGCCTTCGCCGAACAATTCACCTTCGGTGACTTCTTCAAGGTAAGCGGGCTCGCCTTGGGCTTTGAGGAACGAGACAACTTCGGCCACTTCCTGATCCGATACAAATGGGCCGTGAACACGGGTAATGCGCCCGCCCGCAGCCATATAAAGCATATCCCCCATACCAAGGAGAGTCTCCGCGCCGCCTTCCCCAAGAATGGTGCGGCTGTCGATTTTCGAGGTGACCTGGAATGAAATGCGGGTCGGGAAGTTCGCCTTAATGACGCCAGTGATCACATCGACCGATGGACGCTGCGTAGCCATGATGAGGTGAATACCAGCCGCGCGGGCCATCTGTGCAAGGCGCTGGATCGCGTTCTCGACATCTTTTCCGGCAACCAGCATCAGGTCGGCAAACTCATCCACAACAACAACGATGTAAGGAAGTTCGGTCAGATCAAGCGGCTGCTCTTCATAGACCGGTTTTCCGGTTTCAGGGTCAAATCCGGTCTGCACTTTACGCATCAGGATCTCGCCCTTTTTGATCGCTTCGCGGATACGCTGGTTATAGCCTTCGATATTACGCACGCCGAGTTTCGACATATTGCGGTAACGGTTTTCCATCTCTTGCACCGCCCATTTAAGAGCAACAACGGCGCGGCCCGGATCGGTCACAACCGGAGACAGGAGATGCGGAATATCATCATAGGCCGAAAGCTCGAGCATCTTCGGATCAATCATGATAAAGCGGCATTTTTCCGGCGGCAGACGATAGAGAAGCGAGAGGATCATGGTATTAACCGCGACCGATTTTCCCGAACCGGTTGTACCGGCAACGAGCAGGTGCGGCATACGCGAGAGGTCGGCCACCATCGGATGCCCGCCAATATCTTTACCCAAGACAAGCGGAAGTTTGTTCTGGGTTTTTTCAAATTCATCACCTTCCAGAAGCTCCCGCAGGTACACGGTCTGGCGTCGTTTGTTGGGAAGTTCGATCCCGATCACATTTCGTCCCGGAACTACGGCAACACGAACCGAAACCGCTGACATCGAGCGGGCAATATCGTCCGAGAGCGATACAACGCGAGAGGTCTTTGTTCCCGGGGCAGGTTCAAGTTCGTAAAGCGTGACAACCGGGCCGGGGTGAATGCTCTTGATCTCGCCTTTGACGTTATAGTCATTCAGCACATTTTGCAGAAGTTCCGCATTACGGCGCAGTGCGCTTTCGTCGAGCTTTTCTTCTTTGGCAGGAGCAGGAGCGTCAGCCAGAAGGTCAACCGGCGGCAAATCCCAATCGGATGGGTCACGAAGATTGAGTTTGGCCTGTTTCGGATTTTTAGCCTTGGATGCTTTGGCAGCCGAGCGCTGGGGTTTAACAACCTCGATTTCTTCTTCGCTCTCATCCTCGTCCTCTTCGTATTCGCCTTCCTCATCCTCATCGGATTCGTCACCTTCCTCATACTCTTCTTCCTCGTCCGATTCCTCTTCGGAATTTTCCTCGTCATCGCGTTCGAACGATTCTTTGTCAGTCCCGCGCCACTCGCGGAAACGGCCCCAGATGGTGTTGGCTCCATAAAGAGTAGCCGCCCCGCCGCTCAGGAACGACTCGACAACCGCCTGACGTTCGTGACGGCGAATAGCCATACCGACCGCCGCTAGCGCCAAGCCGATTACTCCGCAGAAAATGGCAATGAGGATATGGGGATAGAAACCGACAATCTGGCCAAGCCAGCTAGAGAGGATATTGAGCATCAAGACGCCGCCCGCTCCGCCCATGGTGGCGTGGGAGATCCATGAGCCGCCTTGAATCGCGCCTCCGGCGATCCCGATCAAAAGGGCAGCAGCCAAAAGAGAGATCGAGCGCCCCCATAGCGGACCGAAATCTTCCTGCTTCCACAGGCGCCAACCCCAAACCAGTATACCAAGCGCCAGCACCATCGACCCGACGCCAAACACTTGAACCATCAGATCAGAGATAATGGCGCCCGGCCGCCCCATCCAGTTGCCCATAACGGAATTGGACGACTCGGTGTTAAGGGAAGGGTCGCTGGAATGATAGGTCAGAAGGGAAAGCAAAAGCGCAGCGCCGGTAAAGGAGATGAACAGGGCGCGCAGGTCGAGGAAACGGGCGGTCAGATAATCATGCCAGCTATCGGGGAAAATCCCGAGGAAACGCGATGTCTTTTGAACACGAGCCGAAGAAATGCGAGCCATAAAAACCACTTATGTGAAATAAAAAAGGAGATTAATCCAGAAGCTGGACAAGAGAGCCTGATTTTATCCTGTCAGGCCTTCCAAGGCAAGTTTTTGTGCTTCGGGAAAATCAGAGCTTATGACTTTGTTAAGAGATGACGATTAGCATGAACAAGCCATTTGTAACTTTTGGTAGACCAACTCTATTCCGGAGAACACCGTGACCGACCTTCAGCCGCCACCATCCAGTCCAACTTCGCCGTCTTCCGATCCGCAACAGGTAAGGCCGCCCGAAGGTAAACCTAAACCCCCCGTCACAAAAATAAACTACCTCGGGAACGCCGGAAGCCTCTTCGGGATATTCATCGTCAATCTTCTTTTGAGTATATGTACGCTGGGGATTTATTCTTTCTGGGGAAAGACCCGTATCCGCCGCTATATGACATCCCATCTCGCGCTCAATAAAGACCGGTTTGAATACACCGGTACAGGCGGTGAGTTGTTAGTGGGCTGGCTCAAGGCCCTCCTTATCTTTTTGCCGATAATTGTAGCTCTGGAAATTCCGGTCGTTAATATTATCGCTTTCCCGATTCTGTTCGGCGTAATCTCGGTAGCGGTGTATCTGGCTCTACGCTACCGGCTCTCGCGCACGCGCTACCGCGGTATTGCTTTCTCGCTTAAAGGACAGGTAAAAACCTATTTGTGGATGGCGATCAAACGTGCCGCTAAGAATGTTATATCGCTTGGTGTTCGTATTCCGAAATCCGATATTATTCTCTGGACCTATATCGCCAATAATATGCGCTACGGTACTGTTTCCTTTAATTACACAGGCGATTACAAGCGACTGATGCGCATACACCTGATCACGATGGCGATCTCGGTAGTGGCGGTGGTCGTGCCGCTGACCATGGCGTTGTCAAATGACAATTTGAGTATTGAACGGCTGATTGAGTTCAAAAGCCGTATGGAAACAATCGAAAAAACCAAAGCCGATGCCGGGTTGGGACAAGGGCAATATAACCGCGTGGTGCCCGAGGCTGGAACGGACGAGGTTCCGCAGCCGCAGTCTGTGGTAAATCCACAAACACAAAATGCCCAGCCAGCGCCGCAAGCCCCGCTGGACTACCCGCCCTACGGTGATGTCAGGTCGGCCCCAGTGGAGATTGATTCGGTTGAGACATCGAAGCAGACCGGGTATGCCCCGATAGATGATAAAGAAATGGCATTAGCCCTCACAAAAGTTGTGTGGTCATTCTATGGCGGGATCTTGCTCGCGGTTATATCCCGCGCATGGTACAAGGCGGCCTTGTGGCAGGAGAAATTCCGCAATCTCTCCTTAAGCGGTATCCGCTTCAAATGCACCATTACAGGGGGAGGTTTGGTTAAACTTTATGCCGGAAATATATTTCTGATTATCATCACCCTTGGTCTTGGAAAGCCGCTGGTGTTGCAGAGAACTCTCAAATTCTATGTCGATAATCTCAAAATTGGCGGCCATATCGATCAGCTGATTATCGAGCAAAGTAAAGACGCCAAAACATCCGGTATGGGGGATGCGCTCGCCGCCGATGTCGGCTTTGATCTTGGACTGTAAAAAAGAAAAGATAGAGGGATGACCCATCTGACTTTTAAAGGACGTTATTCCGACGGGAAAACCTCGAAAATGTACGAGGTAACAGCCCGTATGGAAGGGAAGACGTTAGAGCTGGTTTCCCCCGAACTGGAGACGGTCTCATGGTTGGTTGCCGATCTTAAGGTCTGTCACGATTGGGCCAAAGATCTGGGCGGATCGTTCGAGCATAAGGGGGAATACGGCGCAACTTTGTCGCTGACCGACAAGGGGGCGTTCGATGCTATCCGTAAAGCGATGCGCGAAAGGGACCGCGCAACCTATCTGGTATCCACCAATCCGGTGACACTCTTGGCGCTGCTCGTTCTGACGGTTGGAATTGTAATCATTATCTTCCCGCTGGTGTCGCGCTTGTCCGAGAATATTGCCTACATTATTCCGAA
This sequence comes from Alphaproteobacteria bacterium, assembly GCA_051715325.1. Lineage (GTDB taxonomy): Bacteria > Pseudomonadota > Alphaproteobacteria > Micavibrionales > Micavibrionaceae > UBA1573. Next base: position 71,916 of record JBPXJO010000001.1, read on the forward strand.
ATCGGTTGAGAGAAAAATATCAAGCATTGCCCTTCAGTCCATTGGCGAAGAATTTCAGGAATGCAAAGACGAAGAAGCTCATAAGGCCCTTACCAAACTGATGACGGAACTGATGAAAGCCCAAAAAGGCGAGCGATCGGCCTTAACTGAAATGCCGGCCCTGCATATCTATAAAACCTCGATGGTCAATGCGTTTGCTCTTCCCGGCGATCATATGGCTGTTTTGACCGGGTTCCTGAAAGACAGTAAAAATGAGGATGAAGTGGTTGGGGTTCTGGCTCACGAAATGGGACATATTTATAATAAGGATCCCATGAAGTATCTGGTGCAGTCACAAGAGTTCCGGATCATGGCGAGCATGATGGGATCAAGTGGATATGGCGAGATAGCCAGCGTTACGACTACTCTCTCCACTCTTCAATACTCGCGCGAAAAAGAACGGGCCGCCGACGAGTTCGCCAAACGCATCCTCCCCAAGGCCGGATACACCACCAAGGGATTGGCCAGTTTTCTGGAGCGTGCTGAAAAACAATCCCCTGAAGTTATCCAGTCAATCCAGAAGAATTTATCGTTCCTCTCGACCCACCCGGAAACAGCCGAGCGCATTCGCAATCTTGACGGCGGGGCGCAAAACAAAGAACCGGTCAGTATCTTGACCGGTTCCGAAAGGCAAGCCCTTCAATCGGCCTGCCGCGGGTCTAAAAAATAAACCTCGGGATAATTAGTTCGAGCACTCGCCTTTGCCGCCGCAAGCGCCATGGCCGCCACAGCCGCCTTCGCCATGTTCATGGTCATGATCATGATCGTGGTGATGATGGCCGTGACCACCGCAGCAACCACCCTCATGGCTACCGTGTCCGTCGATTTCACCGTTCGGGTCTGTTTCAACCAGCATAGCCACTTCGTCAAAAACAGCAGCATTTTCGGACATTTGATCGCGCAAAGGCTCGTTCTGTTCGGCGATGGTGCGGAAGAAGGTCGCGGCATCACGAAGAAGCTGGGCAGCGAGTTGGGAATGTGTTGGCATGGAAAAACCCTTTCTTGACTAGGTCGTATGTTAGGAAAGATTACGGAACGAATGTACTGGATAGCTGCCAAAAATCTGGACGTCTTTGGCAAAAAAGGACAGCTCTTCAAGGGCAATCCCGACATTACGGTCATCGGTATGACCGAGAATTTCAGCGTAAAACCGCGCAACGTTAAACGAAGGATCGATATAGCTTTCGAGTTTGGTCATCTGGACGCCATTGGTGGCAAATCCGCCAAGTGCCTTGTAAAGGGCAGCCGGAATATTGCGGACCTCGAAGAAAAGGCTGGTCAGGATCGGGCCTTGATCGCGCGGCGGGCGTACCATCTCGCGCGAAAAGACTAAAAAGCGTGTCGTATTATTCGGGATATCCTGAACCCCTTCGCGCAGCACATCGAGCCCGTAAATATCGGCGGCCAGTTTTGAAGCGATCGCGCATTTCGATGGATCACCCCACTCCGCCACATCTTTGGCGGCACCCGCCGTATCGGCATGGATATGGGTTTTAAGTCCCAGTTCTTTGATAAGCTTGCGGCATTGGGGTAGGGCGTGAGTATGGCTGTAGACATCGGTAAGCCCCGAAATCGAAGAGCCTTTAAGACCCATAAGGCACATGACCACCGGCTGGAAATGTTCGCCGATAATAAAGAGTTTTTTCTGCGGAAGAAGATGGTGCACATCGGCAACACGACCGGCCAGAGAGTTATCGACCGCAATCATGGCAAGGTCGGCATCTCCGTTTTCCAGAGAACGGAAAGCATCCTCGAACGTCTCGCTCGGAACAGTCTCCATTTTCGGAAACATAGCCCGACAAGACATATCGGAAAAAGCTCCGAATGTGCCCTGAAAGGCAATTTTTCCAGTTCTCTGAGAAGGGGCTTGCGTCATTTTGTCAGTCTGCCTGAAACCGCTAATTTTTCATGTTGATTTAAGAGTGCTTATGGTATAGTCCCGCAGAAGCGCCAACACAACCCAAAAGCAGTGTATAGGGTCTGGATGGTTGCAAAACAACAGATTTTTAAGGATTAAAAGGCTAATTATCATGAATATGCGCTCGAATATTGCCCTTTCGGCACTGGTTTGCGCCGGTATCATTGCATGGCTCTCCGGTTTCGTATCCCGCCAGCTGGTCAGCCCGGCGGATATCAAGGAACCTGCGGTAAAAATCGAAGTGGCGGATACCGCTGCTCCTGCTGGTGCTGCTGCCAAAGCTGAAGGTCCGGGCGCTATTTTGGCGATGATTGAAAAAGCCGACGTGGCCCGCGGTGAAAAAGTGGCGAAGGCTTGCGCGGCATGCCATACCTTTGATAAAGGCGGAAAGAACGGGGTTGGCCCGAACCTGTACGGTATTGTTGGCCGCAAAAAACAATCTCATGAAGGATTTGCGTACTCGGGCAAGCTGAACCAAAAAGGTGGCGAAGTTTGGACCTATACCGAGCTTGGTCACTTCACCTATAAACCTAAAGATTACGCCCCAGGTACCAAAATGACCTACGCGGGCCTTAAAAAGGATGAGGACCGCGCCGCCATTCTGGCGTACTTGCGTACCTTGGCTGATACTCCGGCGGCTTTGCCAAGCGCCGCTGATATCGCTGCCGACAAGTAGCCGCTGAGAGAGAATAGTTGGAAAGCGCCCCGCACGGGGCGTTTTTTATTGCGATGGTTTTAGATGCATTCGGCTATTTTGCGGGCAACGACACCAAGCGCGTTATCATAGCTTGCCGCCCGATCTAGAGATTTAAGGGTTTGGCCAAAGAACCGGTCGCGTACGCGGTTGGCCGATTCCCACGGGAATGAAACAGGAAGGCGTCGATGGCGGATCGTGGAAAAGAGATTGAGGACATCGGGCTTACCAAGAAAAGCATGAGCTGCGGCTTGACCAAGAGTTGTGCCCATGTTGATCCCCTCGCTCCCGAGAGCCGAGAGGACAAGAAGCCGGTCATGATCGGGGTCGAACGAGAGTGAAGGCGAAAGATGGATCAACGACGACTTAGGGCTCGGCGAAAAAATTTGCGCAATTTCATTGAGTGACCCCGAAAGCCGACCGTAACGTCCATATTGGATTTTGATATTTTCGGCAGCAAGAACCGGAAACGTGCGGTACAGAAGTTGCTCGACCTGCGCAGCATTGGGTTTGGATCCGGTAAAACAGTACGCCCCGAAATCGAGGCGATTGAGGGAATCGAGCCGCGCATATAAAACGTTGGCGCGCCGCATATCCGAGAATGCGCCGCAATAGCCATCCGGAAAGAGTGCGGCCCGAACATTCTCTGAAAGGGGCTCTGTCTTGATGGCATAGTTTCCGATCGCTGCCTGATATACGCGAAGTTCCGGAAAAAGATTTTGCTGGAGCAAGAACGACCCGCCGCACACAATCATTCTGGAAGCGCGGTAGATGTCCCCTTGTTGGGAGTGGGCTTCATACCCGTCTGCGTACGCCCGGATGCCGGTAATAAGAACCTGATCGAGCAAGGTAACGCCGCGATTAAGTGCAGCGCGGGCAAGACCGAGGACATATTCACGAGGTTCGAGCTGACCGTGAATCGTGCTGTATAGAGAGCCAAGACCAAATTCAGGCGAAGCCAGGCGCCTTTGGGTTTCGGTATGATCCAGAAGATATTCGCGGCCTCGAAGGAGGTCTTGGCGTTCCATGCCGGAAAATGATTTCTCCAGCTCTTCGCGTTCCGCAATGATGCGCGGTAAAATCATATAGCCGCGCCGAAAGGCAGCATCTTCAATGTTATATTTGGCGCAGGTCTGCTCGACCAAGTCAACACCCTCAACGCTGACACGAAAAAGGGATCGCGCAAATTTCTCGCCGTAACGTTGGGTTAGAGTGTGATAATCCTGCGAATATCCGTAGGTGACATGACCGCCCGAAATTGAACTTTGATTTTCTCCCGGAGCTGGCGGGAGATTGCCGCCAATCGGAAGACGATCCAGAAGGGCAACGTTGCACCCGGCTTCTGCCAAGGTAAGCGCCGCCATGAGACCGGGATATCCGGCCCCGAGGATAAGAATATCGAAATGGCGACTGGCCCCGCTCATGCGGAGTGATCCCCGCACTTCGTCACAAAACTATCCATCAAGCGTTTGGTCGACCCGTCAGAGAAACGAATATCAAGTTTTGCTCCAGCTACATGAATGACGCGGCCTTCACCGAATGTCGCGTGAACGACGCGGTCTCCCATTTGGAATCCGGCAATCGAATGTTTAACGTAGGACGATTGAACCGGCTCCGTATTGCCGGAATAAGTGGGTTGCGACGAATAAGAAGAGGACGAGCTCTCGCGCTGCGAGACAAACCCCGATGAGTCCCAGTGTTGGGATCGTCCGGCACGGTAAAGTCCGGAGTCGCTTGCGGATTCGATATGATCGTGCGGAAGCTCGTCGACAAAACGAGAGGGAAGCGCGTTAACAAAATTTCCGTACATATATCGGTTGGCAGCAAAACTGATCTGGGCTTGCTTACGCGCGCGGGTCAGTCCGACATAGGCCAGTCGCCGCTCTTCCTCCAATCCTTTAAGGCCATTCTCATCCATGGATTTTTGCGACGGGAACAAACCTTCTTCCCATCCCGGAAGATAGACTGTATCAAATTCCAATCCCTTCGCACCATGAAGGGTCATAAGCGAGACAAAATCATCGTTGCTATCGCTGGCATTCTGCGTCTCCATCACCAAGGCGACATGCTCGAGGAAAGAGGACAGGGACTCAAATTCCTCCATACTCGAAATCAGTTCCTTAAGGTTCTCGACACGGCCTTGCGCCTCCGGCGATTTGTCGCTCTGCCAGAAGGCAAGATATCCCGACTCATCAAGAATTTGTCCGGCCAGATCACCATGGGCTGTTGTTGCCAGAAGTGAGCGCCAGCGCTGGACATCATGGAGAAACCCACCAAGAGAGGCTCCCGTTTTAGCTTTAACCAGCCCGCGATCGACAAGGCCTTGCGCGGTGGCCATCAGCGGCGCGCCAACACGTCGCGCCTCATCATGGAGCATCTTAACGGTGGTATCTCCAATGCCGCGTTTTGGTACATTCACAACACGTTCGAACGCGAGATCATCGGCGGGTTGTACGACGATGCGGAAATAAGCAAGAGCATCACGAATTTCCTGGCGTTCATAGAATCGCGGGCCGCCGAACACGCGGTACGGGATGCTCATCTGGATCAAACGCTCTTCGAACTCGCGCATCTGAAAACCCGCGCGAACTAAAATAGCCATGCCGCGCAATTTTTGCTTCCGCATATGACGGCTTTCAATATCCTCGGTTACAAAACGGGCTTCCGCTTTACTGTCCCACAACCCTTGCACTTTAACCTTGTCGCCATCTTCGCCGTCGGACCATAATGTTTTGCCAAGGCGCCCTTCATTATGGGCGATCACACCACCCGCTGCCGCAAGGATATGCCCCGTCGAGCGGTAGTTCTGCTCAAGGCGAATGATGCGCGCGGACGGGAAATCTTTTTCAAAGCGTAGAATATTTCCAACCTCGGCGCCTCTCCATCCGTAAATCGATTGGTCGTCATCACCAACGCAGCATAAATTGTTGGAGCCTTGGGCCAGAAGGCGAAGCCACATATACTGCGCGACGTTGGTATCCTGATATTCGTCGACCATAATATAGCGAAAGCGGCGGTGATAATCCGCCAGGATGGCAGTGTTTTGCGGGTTGCGCAAAATGGAAATCATATGAAGGAGGAGATCGCCGAAATCGCAAGCGTTGAGCGATTGAAGGCGGGATTGATAGCTTTGATAGATCGATACCATTTGTCCGTGCGCCACTTCGCCAGCATCTTTGGGCGAGAGGTCTTGCGGTAAAAGCGCTCGATCTTTCCATCGCTCGATAATCGAGAGAATGAGTTTGGGTGGATTCTTTTTACTGTCGATGTTGCGTTCTTCGCAGATTTGCTTGATGAGACGCATCGTGTCATCAGGATCAAGAATAGTAAAAGAAGAGGTAAGCCCGACCAGATCGGCATGACGGCGCAGCATACGTGCGGCTAACGCGTGGAAAGTACCGAGCGCCCACCCCTCAACCGGGGCACCCCCAAGCAATCGGGACACCCGTTCCTTCATTTCATGGGCGGCCTTATTGGTGAAGGTCACGGCCAGAATTTGGGACGGATAAGCGCGCCCCGTCTGGATCAAATGCGCGAGTCGCGTGGTCAATACGCGGGTCTTTCCGGTACCGGCGCCGGCCAGAACAAGAACTGGCCCGTCAAGGGCTTCGGCCGCTTCGAGCTGGGCAGGGTTAAGTCCTTCAAAATAAGGCGGAATAGAGGGGGAGAGTGGTGCGGTCATCATCAACAGAGCATAGGCAATTTTGGCGTAAAAGCAAATATTATAGGGGGGAGCTTTTCTCGTAGGGCGTTTTAGTCTAAGTAGTAGATCTGGTAAAAAGTTAACATCGAGGAGATGCGAAAGAATGGGACGTCAAATTCTGAAATGGACGTGTTTGGGAATTTTAGGATTGGTTGGCGGATCACCGTTCTCGTCTATGGCCGCCGAACAAACCGCAACAACGAAGCCGTCGCCTGCGGCGCCCGCCAAAGCGGCCCCTCAAGCTCCGGTTGAAATCCAGAAGGCTGAAACCTACTTTCAGGGTCTGAAAACAGCCCAAGCCAATTTTATTCAAACATCCCCGGGCGGATCACAACTGCGCGGCAAATTCTACCTTTCTCGCCCTGGAAAGCTCCGTTTTGAATATGACCCTCCCAACAAGGACTTTGTCGTAGCCGACGGTCTCTTTATCTATTTTTACGATGCGCAAATGAAACAGCAAAGCAACGCGCCAATTTCTCAAACACTGGCCGACTTTTTGCTGCGGAAAAACCTGAAGCTGAGCGGTGATCTGAAAGTCACCAAAATCATGCATTCAGGCGGACTTGTCCAGATTACAGTTGTCCAGCGCCAAGAGCCGACGTCAGGTTCTTTGGTTCTGGCCTTCTCCGAGGACAAGGAGACGGGAGAGTATCACCTGCGCAAATGGCGCATCCTCGATGCGGTCGGCAACATCACCGAAACCGAACTTTTTAATGTCAAATACGGTGTAGCGCTCAAAGACAATTTGTTCGTGTACCGCGACCCGGTCCGCAAAGGATATAACTAAACCGCTCAAGACGTTTAGTCTGAACGAACCCGCGCCCGGTCGCCGATAGAGGTGATTTGGGCGCTTTCGTTATAAGAGGGGCTATCAAGCGAAATCTCGGGCGATGAAATGATGCGCGGGCTTGATTCAATCGCCTCCGCCGCCGGAATATCTTTTCCTCCGGTCGGGACTTGCAAATCCTTGAACCGTCTCAGTGCCGGAAGGACCATCTGGTCGAAGGAGCCAATCGCTTTGTTATAGCTCTCGACCGCGCTGCCAAGGCCGCGCCCGAGCTTGCCGAGATGATCCCCGAAAATTGAAATGCGTCGGTAGAGATCGGAACCGATGGTGGCAATGGTCTGGGCTTCCTCGGCAATCTTTTGCTGCTGCCATCCGTACATAACGACGCGGAGCAGCCCCATGATCGTGGTTGGGGACGCCATAATGATATTGGCGCGGGACGCTTCTTCAAGGAGGGCCTGATCCTGTGAAACAGCTAAAGAGTAAAGGCTTTCCGAAGGAAGGAACATCACGACAAATTCAGGACTATCGAATTGTCGCCAATAATCTTTTTGCGAGAGCGCCTTCATATGATCGCGCACTTTCTGGCGGAACTGGATGAGGGATTGTTCCTGACTGTTGGTTCCCTGCTCGTCAAGAAGAGTCCAGTAAGGGTCGAGCGGTGTTTTGACATCGATCACAATTTGCACGCCATTCGGAAGGCTTACAATGAAATCCGGCTTTTGGGTGACGCCATCGGCCACGACCGATTTTTGACTGCGATAATGGACGCCCTCGACAAAACCGATCAGTTCGAACGTACGCTGCAATTGCATCTCGCCCCAGCGACCGCGGGCAGTCGGATTGCGAAGGACATGGACCAGATTCTGGGTTTGCTCGCGCAGGAAACGTTGGTCCTCGGAAAAAGTCTTAAGTTGGGCTTCAAGTCCGGCTCCCGCCTTACCCAAATTCTCGATTTTGCCTTCCATATCTTTCAGGCTTTGGCTGATCGGGTTGACCATATCGGCAATCGATTTCTGGCGGCGCTCGAGGTCGAAAGCTCCCTCCATCTGGGATTGGCGCAGCTTTTCGGAAGCGAGTGTCAGGAATTGCTCCTGCGATTTGATCAGGGAATTCTGGGCGAGGGAATCAAAGACCCGCGTCATATCCTCGTCGGTGCGGCGGTACTGGGCGATTTTTGGCCATAAAATCGCAAAAGTCAGGGCGAGACCGGCGATAAATCCGGCAAAAAGCGAAATGATGTCGACGTTAAGATCAAGGGTCATGAATCCGGCCTTCTGTTTGGAGCCCCTATTAAACCATTCCGTTCAGGTGAATGCCATGATAAACTGGTACTATGAAGCGTGGGAACTCAAATAGCGAGGCTGGAAATGCCTTCTTGTATGTTTTGATTGCGGTCGTTCTGTTCGGGGCGTTGATGTTTACGATATCCCGCAGCGAAGAGCAAAGTGACGGCAACTCTGATTTGACCGAAGGCCGAACGGCGGTTTCCGCCAACGAAATCATGGCCTACGCCGCGACCGTTACAAATGCCATCACCCAGATGCAAAATACCGGAACGCAGAACAACCAGATCGATTTCATGCTACCGAGCGATTCGAACTTTAATACCGCTCCGACCCTCCAAAAGCTTTTCCATCCGGATGGTGGCGGTCTCAATTACAAAGCCTTGCCATCTAATGCGGTGGGCGCAGCAGGGACCCTTACACCTGCAGCCGGATATTATGTAGGTCGCTTTAACAATATCGAATGGACGCCGACATCACAAAACGACATTCTGTTTGTGGCGTATAATATCAGCCAGAATGTCTGTGCCGAGATTGACCGGAAACTCCGTGGATCGACAACGATACCGGCATTCCCGGGTGGAAACATAAAGCAGTATTTTATCGACGGGACGATTTTTTCGGGTTCCAATCAGGACTTGATGGCAACCGACTGCGCCGCTTGCGATGAAATTCCGGCGCAGTGCGTCTCCTTTGTTAACGGAGCGACAACGCATTACCTGTTCTACAATATCATTGAATCGGAATAAGCTCAGCGGACCAAGAGGGCTGCCTAGATCACCGTGAGGATCAGCTCGCGCAGCTCTTCAATTCCGGAGTTTTTCCACGAACTGACAGGGTAGCAGTCAGGAAACGCAGCGGGGTGTTTTTTGATTTTGGCCTCGATCTCGGCCTTTACCTTGATAAGATCGGCCGCTTTGGGCTCGTCGGACTTCGTGAGAACGATCCGGTAAGGCACGGCGGCTTTATCAAGAAGCTCCATCATTTCAAGGTCGGTCTCTTTAAGGCCATGACGGCTATCCACCAAGAGAAAAACCACGCGAAGATTCGGGCGCCCTTTCAAATAATCGCGAAGGACAATGTTCCAATTTTTCTTAAGAGACTTGGAGACTTTCGCATATCCGTAACCCGGCATATCTACCAGCCAGAAATGCGGGCCGACTTCAAAGAAGTTAAGCTGCTGGGTTCGTCCCGGTGTGTGCGAAACGTGCGCAATCTTGCGCCCCATAAGGGCGTTGATGAGCGAGGATTTTCCCACATTCGAGCGTCCGGCAAACGCAATCTCGGGGATTTCGCTTGGCGGAAGCTGAACCAGATCGGCAATTCCTAGGCGAAAATCGCACGGACCGGAGAACACCTGTGCTGTGGTAAAATCATACGTCATAGGTTACGCCGCTCCGCCTTTGCCGGATTGGTCCTCTTGCTCTTTCTTGATCGTCTCAAGAACCTTGGCGGTTTCTTCCTTGTGCGAGTCGTGGTGGGCACGAGCGGCATCCGGAGAGAAAAGATAAATTGGAACACCCATCGAGCGCATGATCAGGGATTGCTGGATCACCGAGAACGTGTTCGAGAATGCCCAGTAAATCACAAGACCCGAAGCGAAGTGTGACAGCATATAGGTCATGATCCATGGCATATAATTCGCGATGTCGCGCTGGATCTGGTCTTGCGGCGGTGGGTTGAGTTGCTTCTGGATGAGCAGCATCACCAACATAATCAGCGACCATGGGCCGATATGGAGGATGGTCGGAACATCGAACGGCAACAAACCGAACAGGTTGAAAACCGACAGAGGGTCAACCGCCGAAAGGTCATGAATCCAGCCAAAGAACGGAGCATGGCGCATTTCAACCGCAATCGTGATCACTTTGTAAACGGCAAAGAAGATCGGAATCTGGAGAAGAAGCGGGAAACATCCGGCCATCGGGTTGACGCGCTCGGTCTCGTAAAGCTTGATGAGCTCTTGCTGCATACGCGGCTTGTCATTCCCGTAGCGGGCTTTGATTTCCGCCATGCGCGGCGATACTTTACGAAGAGCGGCGAAAGAGCGGTAGGATTTATTCGCCAGCGGGTACACCAGTGCACGCACCGATACCGTAAGCAGAATAATCGCGATACCAAAATTGCCAACCACCGAGTTAAAGAAGATCAACGCGATGTAAAGCGGCTTCGTCAGGAAATAAAGCGCACCGAAATCAACCGCGAGATCAAAATGGCGCAGATTGAGTTTTTCGCCATAAGTGTTGAGCAGTGAGAGTTTCTTGGCTCCAACGAACAGATTATTCTGGCTGGTTTTTGTTTCTTTAGGAGCAATCGTTTGCTCTTTGCTGCGAACATCCAGCTGATAAATAGTGAGGTCAGGCTTATCGGCATTCTTGACCGCTTGAAACTTGAAACTGTGCTCTTCCATCTGGGTTGGAATGAGCGAGGTCAGCCAATATTTCTCGCCAAAGCCGATCCAGCCATTAAGGGCTGTAAAAGTTTTAGCTGGCTCTTCGGTCAGATCGTCGTACGGGAATTTGCTCATCTCGTCGCCGATATAACCCAAAGGGCCTTCATAAGCGACACCGTTCTGGAAGTCTTTCGGAATGCCGCGGCGGGTCAGGGTCGCGTATGGATAAAGCGAGATTGATTTATCGCTGTTGTTGGTCACCGAAAGGGACATCCCGATCAGGAAATGATCGTCAATAGTAAAGCCCTTTTCGAAAACAACGCCTTGCTTGTTGGTCCAGCTAAGGACAACCGGATTGGACGGAGTAAGGGCAGTATTGCCGTTTCCTTTAACCGACCAGACCGTATTGGCGTCCGGAAGTTCAACGCTCTTGTCGCTGCTGAGCCAGCCGCTATCACTGTATAGGGCGTGTTCGGATCCAGCCGGATTCAGCATGGTCACGGAATCGGTATTGCCAAGATCAACAAAGAAATTGCGAAGGACGATGTCATCGACACGTCCACCTTTCAGCGAGATCGAACCCTTGAGTTCAGGCGCATCAACCAAGACGCGTCCGGCTTCTTTGATACGGTCAGCGCGTGGGAGCATAACATCCATATTTGAAGAATCGGGAACAGCCGCTGCTGGTGCCGACTGGGCAGCTTGCACGCGGGCTTCTTGAAGGGCGGCGGTACGCGGAGACAGAACAAAACGGTCAAACGCAAACCAGATGAGCAGCGATGCCAGAATAAAGATAATCAGGTTCCGCTTGTCGCTCGGGTGCATAGACGCCGGATTTTGTGGATTGGTCGGCGGAAGGGGCGGTGTGCTCATTCGGGTTAGTCTCTTTCTAGGGTTTTATCGGTGGGCTTGGCTTCGGGCGTCCCGGCCTCGTTATAACGGAAGAGGTCGCGCCACGCAAATCGATCCGGCACCGGATCGGTCCATGGGCCATTGCACCACGGATGACATCGGCCAACTCGAAAAATTGTCAAGGCAAGCCCCTTTAAAAATCCATGTTTTTCAAAGGCTTCCATGGAGTAGCGCGAGCAAGTTGGGTAAAAGCGACAGTTTTGTCCGAGAAACGGAGACAAAAACAGCCGGTAAAGCTTTAGAAAAAAAAGCGCAAGCGACACAAGCGGATTACGGGCCATCACGATACAGACCCAGTTTCTTGAGGCACCAGACAAGATCGCGGCGCAAATCTTCGCTGGGAAGGGTCAACGCATCACGGCGTGCAATCAGCATATAGGTGTGGGTGGGCTGGGCGTGGTGACCGAGAATTTCGAGGGCAACCGGCTTAAGGCGGCGGCGCATCCGGTTGCGGCTGACTGCGCTTTTTGCGGTTTTTTTGCTGGCGGTGACACAAAAACCGACACCGCCCTGTGGGGTCGGGCAAGGCGCGGCCTGGATGGCAAAACCCTTGGAAACCCAACGAATTTTTGAGGTACGAAGAAAATCAAAAGCCGCCTGTTCGTGCAGGCGGCTTGTCAGGCGCACATCCGAGAGGGACGCACGCACTGGTCGACTAGGCGCTAAGGACTTTACGGCCTTTAGCGCGGCGGCGTGAGAGCACTTTTGCACCGTCTGCAGTAGCCATACGGGAACGGAAACCGTGGCGGCGCTTGCGAACCAGGCGGCTTGGTTGATAAGTGCGTTTAGTCATAATAATTCTCCAAAAAACTTACAGACAGTAGTGTCATGAATTCCGAAGGGCAGTCTATAAAGAAAACAGGGGTAAGAGTCAATCAACTTATCCACAAAAACCGTAAAAACTGAACGGAAAGCCCCAAGACCTAAAAAACTCTTTTCTTTTCATAGTCTTTCGCTTAACCTTGGCCGAGCTAAATGCCCCAATATTCTAAGGAATTTCAATGTACGACGATAATAACTGGAATCAGGTCACCGGAGAAGAGCTGGAAGGCTTTATTTCCCAGGTCACCCCGATTGATGGCAAATATCAGGCCAGCGCTGCAACAACCGAAGTATCCTGGCGTCCTCTGCCGTTTTACGAAACCGTGGTTCTGATCCGCCTTAAGGATCGTAGCTGGGGTAAGCCGAAACTGGCTGTTTACTATTTGGCCGACCAAGGAACCTTGTACCGCCTGAACGGGACATCGCCGCCAATTCATGAGGTCAATGCCAAATCCGCTATCCGGATTACCGAAGAAAACGTTCTCGATTACCTTCGTTTCTTCTGCTTTTACGTTCGCGGAGAAGAAGGCCCATTCCTGATCGCCGAAAATATGGATGATCCGTATATTCCGAAAGAGATGGACCAAAAGACCCGTGCCGTAATCGAAGGAACCGTCCGCCCTGCGACCTATGTTGGCCGTAACGAACAAGGGCATTTCCTCTGTGATGCCGTGGTTTATTACGCCAACGCGCTCTTTATCGCGAACTTCGCTGTCCAGCCAAGCGGTATGATCGAGATGCTGTCGGATGACCCGATCGCCGCCGACCTTCCGGTACGCGTCGATGCACCGGTGAGCTAAGTCTCAAGGATAAGAAAAAGAAATTCAAAACCCCGCACTGCAGCGGGGTTTTTTCTTAAAGGGATTTGAGAACGGCAGCCACTTGTTCGGCGGCCCAGTCGATTTCCTCGCGGCTGATGATAAGCGGAGGTGCAAACCGCACCGTCACCTCGTGGGTTTCTTTACAAACGAGCCCGCGTTCCTTGAGCCGCTCGCAAACAGCGCGCGCTTTAACCACCGAAGGGTCGAGTTCAAGACCGATCAAGAGCCCTTTGCCGCGCACCTCGCGTATGGCAGGACTTTGAATGGACGAGAGGCGATCACGTAGATAAGCGCCCAGTTCGTAGGATCGTTCGGAGAACCGTTCGTCATTCATAAGGGTCAGGGCTTCAAGACCGATAGCCGCGGCGATCGGATTGCCGCCAAAGGTCGATCCGTGACTGCCCGGATTAAAGACATCCATCACATCCGCGCGCGCCAGAAACGCTGAAACCGGATAAACACCTCCACCCAAAGCCTTTCCAAGCATCAAGCCATCCGGCTTGTCGATCTCGTACTGAAAGCAAAAATCGCGTCCCGTACGTGCAAGGCCAGTCTGGATCTCATCCAGCATAAAAAGGACATTATGTTTACGGCATAAGTCCTGAGCGGCCCTCAAGTACCCCTCGGGCGGGACGATAATCCCGCCTTCACCCTGAATAGGCTCAACCAGAAAAGCGCAGGTCTCGGGGGTAATGGCGCGTTCGAGTGCCGCTATATCACCATAAGGAACCAGATCAAATCCGCCGGAGAACGGGCCGAAATCGGCCTTATAATCTTCCTCCGATGAAAAGCTGATAATCGTCGACGTGCGGCCATGGAAATTCCCCTCGCACGCAATGATGCGCGCTTTGCCGCTTGGAATATGCTTGACGCGATAGCCCCAGCGCCGCGCTGCCTTAATTGCGGTTTCAACGGCCTCAGCGCCGGTATTCATGGGGAGGACACGATCCATGCCACTTAAAAGGCATAGCTTCTCCGCAAAGCGTCCGAGGATATCGGTATAAAAAGCGCGTGACGGAACATCAAGTTTGTTCACTTGATCCATCATAGCCTTCACAATACGCGGATGCGAGTGGCCGGCGCTTACAGCGCTATAGGCGCTCAAAAAATCGAGATATTTTTTACCGTCCGTATCCCAGACCCAAACACCTTCGCCGCGACCGAGCACAACCGGAAGCGGATTGTAATTTCGGGCCAGATAACGGGACTCAAGTGCAATATAATCAGAGTGGGACATGAAAACCTCGGCGTCTCTATGCATTGTGGTTTTTTTTCGGCAAAAGAACAAGTGTTCTCTAGTATTTTTATGCTGCACCGCCTAGATTAAGCCCATGGCCAAACTTACCTCCAAAGCAAATCCGCAGAAGAAAATAAATCTAGCCCTGCAAGGTGGCGGCGCTCATGGTGCCTTTACATGGGGTGTACTGGATGCGTTTCTCGAGCGCGATTGTTTCGACTTCGAAGGGATTAGCGCCGCCTCGGCCGGATCGATGAATGCGGTTGTTTTAACCCAAGGATTGATCGATGGCGGACCGGAAAAAGCGCGCGCCAATCTTGATAAATTCTGGACCCGCGTATCGGAAACGGGAGCTGTCTTTAGTCCGGTGTCGTGCGCGCAGGATTTTCTGCCGCAATGGGCCGCAGGCATGAGCGGCATGGGCGCGGCTATGCACTTTATGAATTTGATGGCGCAAAACCTGTCCCCGTATCAGTTCAATCCTTTTAATCTGAATCCACTCAAGACTATTCTCGGCGATCTGGTCGATTTCAAAAAGCTGCGCAAGTTCGAAGGGGTCGAGCTGTTTATCTCTGCAACAAATGTCCGTACGGGTGCACCGCGCATATTCACAAGCCCGGAACTCACCTGTGATATGGTGTTGGCGTCGGCGGCGTTGCCGAACATTTTTCAAGCGGTCAAAGTCGAGAATGAATATTACTGGGATGGCGGATATGTCGGTAATCCGTCGCTCTGGCCGCTCTTTTATGAAGTGGATACGAAGGATGTTATGATCCTTCACGTTAATCCGATTGTACGGGAAGAAATTCCGCAAGACGCTCCTGCCATCGAAAACCGTCTGAATGAAATTACATTTAATGCCTCGCTCTTGAGCGAGCTTCGGGCAATTGCCTTTGTGCAAAAACTGTTGGATCGGAATATGCTCAAAGACGAACACCGCGCCAAATATAAAGATGTTCTGGTTCATGCCATTCGCGCCGAAAGCGCGATGGGGAAACTGGATCTGGCCAGTAAATTCGATACATCCTGGGGGTTCCTTTCCAGCCTCAAACAGCAAGGCCGGAAAATGGCAATTGACTGGATGGACGCCCACCTCGATCAAGTCGGACATACCTCAACGATTGACATTTCCAGCGAGTATCTCTGCTATCAGGAGCAGCCGCTGCACAAAACCAAAAAGAAAGCCGCACCATGAGTCATCCCGAACCGCAAGCGCAATCGCCGCAACAGGATGAACGCCAGCTCTATCTGGTTGACGGGTCGGGGTTTATTTTTAGGGCCTACCATGCCCTGCCGCCGCTAACGCGCCCCGATGGAACGCCGGTCGGCGCGGTCATGGGGTTTTGCAATATGCTCTACAAGCTGATTGCCGATCACCCGTCAGCGCGGATTGTAGTGGTTTTTGACACGGCGCGCATTGGTTTTCGGCATGACATTTATCCTGACTACAAAGCCAATCGCCCACCGCCGCCGGAAGATTTGATTCCGCAGTTCCCGCTGGTGCGAGACGCTGCTCGGGCCTTCGGGCTTCCAACGGTTGAGCTCGAAGGTTACGAGGCGGACGATTTGATCGCAACCTATGCCCGCCTCGCCAAAGACAAGAATATCGACGTCGTGGTGGTCTCGTCCGATAAGGATTTGATGCAACTGGTGCGTGACGGAGTGGGTATGTTTGACCCGATGAAACAAATCCGCATCGGCCCCGATCAGGTGAATGAAAAATTTGGTGTGTCGCCGGATAAAGTCATTGATGTGCAGGCCCTTTGCGGCGATTCGGTTGATAATGTTCCGGGTGTTCCGGGCATCGGTATTAAAACGGCGGCCCAACTTATTCAGGAATATGGATCGCTCGAAGAGCTGCTCGCGCGAACAGGAGAAATTAAACAACCTAAACGCCGTGAAGCTTTAGAGCAAAATCGCGATCTCGCGATCGTCTCTAAAAAACTTGTAACGCTATGTGACACCGCCCCTGTGCCTGTCGCGCTTGAAGATTTATCACCAACCCACCCTTATTCACCGGAACTAAAATCGTTCCTCGAGCATCAGGGGTTTAAAAGTCTTGTGGCCCGTATCCCGTTTGGAAAAATGGCCCCTGTATCTTCGATCTCAAAAACCGAAGGGTCATCCCCTGCCGCACCTTCGGTCGTGGCAATGTCATCTGCGCCACCGCGTCCGATACTGCAGGATGTTTCGCAGGACTACACCCTCATCACATCAGCGGCCCAATTAGAAGAATGGATCAGAGATTCAAATGAAACAGGAATTCTCGCGTTCGACACTGAAACGACCGGATTAACTCCGGCGCGCGCAGGGCTTGTCGGAATTTCACTCGCGACGCGGGCAGGTCGGGCCTGTTATATTCCGCTTGGGCATGGGAAAAAAGGCGACTTGTTCGCGGATCTGAATGAAACAGCCCCGAACCAGCCGGATACAAAAAGCATTGTTACTGTGCTGGCTCCGTATCTCAAGGACGCTTCAATCCTTAAAGTCGGCCACAACGCGAAGTTTGATATCCAGATGCTCGAGCTGGCGGGCTTTGGTTCGATCACTCCGATTGATGATACGATGCTTCTTTCCTATGTACTGGATGGAACAGCTCATGGTCATGGTCTCGACGAGCTCGCCTTGCTTTGGTGTGGCCATACCATGATCTCGTACGATGAGGTAACGGGAACCGGAAAAAACCGGATATCCTTCGCCGAAGTCCCTTTGGATAAAGCCTGTGATTATGCCGCCGAAGATGCGGATTTTACGCTGCGCCTTCACCTCGCTCTAAAACCGCGTATCGGTCAGGAGAAAATGGCGGTCGTTTATGAGGATATCGAACGACCTTTGATACAGGTGATCTCCGATATGGAGAAAAACGGCATTAAGGTCGATCTGTCGGTGTTGAAACGCCTTTCCCAGCATTTTGCTGATCGAATCGGCGCTCTTGAGAAAGAAATCCATGCTTTGGCAGGGCATCCGTTCAATATTGCCTCGCCGAAACAGCTTGGAGTTGTTCTTTTTGAAGAAATGGGGCTCCCGGGCGGCAGTAAAACCAAGACCGGCGAATGGTCGACCGCAGCTGATGTTCTGGAAAAACTGGGCGCGGATGACGGGAATGATTTTGTTGCCCATATTCTCGATTGGCGGCATCTCTCTAAACTCCGTTCGACCTATACCGAAAGTCTGCAAGAAGCAATCAACCCGAAAAACGGACGGGTCCATACCTCGTTTGCTATGGCTTTGACCAATACGGGCCGTTTGTCCTCGTCCGACCCGAATTTGCAGAATATTCCCATCCGCACCGAAGAAGGGCGCCTGATACGTACGGCCTTTGTAGCGGATGAGGGCAATGTCCTCCTTTCAGCAGACTATAGCCAGATCGAATTGCGCCTTGTGGCCGAAATGGCCGGTATTGAAGCTCTAAAATCCGCCTTTATCAACGGCGAGGATATTCACGCCCGTACGGCCTCCGAAGTCATGGGAATTCCATTGGCTGAAATAACCTCCGACCTACGCCGGAAAGCCAAGGCGATTAATTTCGGAATTATCTATGGAATCAGTGGGTTCGGCCTAGCTAAACAGCTGGATTGTTCGGTGTCGGAAGCCAGTACGTACATTCGTACGTATATGGAACGCTTTCCTGAATTGAGCAAATTCATGGAAAAATCCAAGCAGGAGGCCCGTGAATTTGGATATGTCAAAACACTATTCGGGCGGAAATGTGTAATTTCTGGAATTGCGGATAAAAATCCGGCCCGCCGCAATTTTGCCGAACGGCAAGCGATTAATGCCCCCCTTCAGGGAACGGCAGCCGATTTGGTCAAACTGGCAATGATCCGGATTGACCGGTTGATTAGGGAAAAAGGCCTCGAGGCCCGAATGGTGTTGCAAGTCCATGATGAGTTGGTTCTTGAGATTCCGGAAAACCGGATCGAGGAATACACCCCCCTGATTAAAGCCGAAATGGAAGGGGTCTCGCGTTTCTCGATTCCTCTGGAGGTTGGCACCGGAGTGGCAAAAAATTGGGCCGATGCCCACTGATAAAAACTTTCTGTTTTGTTTTCCGTGTGTTATCCTGAATGAGGTGTCTGACTATACGGTGTTTTTGGGAATAGGTCGGTTGATGAGACGTTCTCCTCAGAGAAAATCGTCGCTTTTGCGCAAGGTTATGGGGTTTCTGGGTGTGGCTACCGCGTTGGTGGTCCCCGGGACATCCTATTCCTCGTCGACCGGCAACTACAACATCATGCCGTACAACAATGATTTCTGCGCTCCGCCGTGCTGCGTTCTGCCCGGTCTGGTCATGGGCGAGATGTTTTTTGGTTACGGCCTGACCCCTTACCCCGACGGCTTCCATAAGCGCTTTTATATCGACAATCTGTTCTCAGATAAACTGGAGCCGGCCCTTAAGGATATGGCGGATGAATTCCGCAATGCAGCGATTTATAGCGCCGTCACCATTGGCGCTTTTCTGGATGGGCAAACCGCTGAATTTGCGCAGGCGACTCTCCAGAAGGTAAACGCCGAAACAATGAACTCCTATCAGGTGAGCGACCAGATTTGCCGCTTTGGAACGTTGTCGCGCTCTCTAGCAAACAGTGATTCAAAATCCCGCGCCGTTCAATTGGGCTTGATGGCGGCCATTCAGGACCGCCAGACCCTGAAAGACAATATGAGCTCGGGGTATGCAGCCGAAGAAGGGACGACCATCGGACGTTCCGCCGACAAGCAGGGCCGCATAAAACAGCTGCAAAAAAAATTCTGTGATAACCCTGATCTCAATGATGCGTTCAATGGAACAATGTCATCCGGCTCAGGGCTAACGGTGATGTGTCAGGTGGCGGCCGATGCCCAGCTGAACCGTGACATCGATATGACCCGTACGCTGTCGGTCCCGAATACGCTCGAGCTCGACTTTCCGACCGCGGCAGCGAGCCTGAGCAAGGACGAGGAAAATGTTCTCGCGCTTGGAAACTACCTCTACGCCCATGACCTTCCGATGAATATCGGTAAATCCGATTTGGTGTCATTGGCGAGTGATGCCAAAGATGGTCAGGTTCGCAAGCTTCTTGATTTCCGCTCGATTGTCGCCAAACGCAGCGTTGCCGCCAACAGTTTTGCCAAACTGGCCTCCCTGAAAGCCCGCGGCGGAACAAGTACAAAAACTTATCTGGAAGCGGTGGTCAAAGAGCTTGGCTTAACCTCGACCCAGGATATTGATGCCGCGGTTGGGCCTGCCCCGAGCTACTACGCCCAGATGGAATTCTTGACCAAAAAATTGTACCAATCGCCGAATTTCTACGCCAATTTATACGACTCGCCAACCAACGTCGAACGTCAGCAGACGGCTATGAAAGCAATCGAGTTGATGCAGGACCGCGATATCTACGAAAGTATGCAGCGGTACGAGATGCTCCTTTCGACCCTTCTGGAATTGCAGGTCCAGCGTCAACAGGACGATTACTTCAACAAAGGGACCAAATAAATGACAGTTCGTATATTTGGTTTCAAATCTCTGCGTTTGATGATGGCCACCGTCGTAGGCACCGTCAGTTTTTTTGCGACGAAAGACGCTCTTGCGTGTCCGACTTGCGACTTCTATCCGTATGTCTGTTCGCCGTGCTGTGATACCACATCAACCCAGCAATATATCGAAGATGCATTTGATGATTACCGCAAGGATTTCATCATGAACAGCTACTACAAGAACCAGTGGGAAAATGACGGGTTTAAACCGCAAGCCACTAGCTTCTTTTCGAACCCCATTTGGTCGGCGGCGACAATCGGCGCATTCCTCGACGGATACAATGCGGATGCCGCTCAGGCCGAATTGCAAAGTCTCAATGCCGAGACCCGTCGTGATTATCAGGTGAGCGAGTCCATTTGCCGTTTTGGCACCCTATCGCGCTCCCTCTCGTCGAGCGATCAAAAAGCCAAAGCCAACCAGATGCAGATGAGCGAGATAGGAATCGCCCGTAATCTTGGTACTGACCTAAGTGTGGCGTCGACTGGCCGCGGTCTTGATAACCAGAGCCGGCTTTACGCCTTTACGCAGTTTTTCTGCGATAACATGGATAATAACGATGGTCTTGCACAATTGTGCTCGGCTGCAGGGTCTACACGCGATGTCGAGTTTAACCGCGATATCGATTTTACGAGAACAATCGACGACCGTGATACGCTGAACATCGACTTTACCAATGCTACTTTGTCACGCGATGAAAAAGACGTCGTTTTTCTGGGCAATATGCTCTACGGGCATCGTCAGGATACCAAACGTCTTGAGCCGGGCTTGTTTAAAGAGTCGCGCGGCGGGGCAGAGCGCTACGCCAATATCCGTTCGGTTGTTGCACGCCGTGCGGCGGCCCAGAATACATTCGACGTTATCAGCTCGATGAAAGCCAGTGGCGGTCCACAGGCTAGCGCCTACATTACAAATTTCCTGACACATATGGGAATGGGATCGGGGCAGATCAACAAATACTTCAAAGGTCGTTATATCGGCAGTCCGGCAGGCGCGGGCGACGTTGCGGCCGAGCCAAGCTATTACGCCCAGATGGATATTCTGGCCAAGAAAATCTATCAAGACCCATCTTTCTATGCGGGTCTGATGGAAAGTAACGCCAACGTAAAACGAATTTCAGCCTCGATGGAGGCGATTGGTCTGGCTCAGGACCGTGACATCTACACCTCAATGAGCCGGTCGGAAATGCTAATGGCCCTTTTACTGGAAATGCAAGCCCGTCAACAGGCTGAATTCACCAAAAAAGGCCTCAACAGGGATATGAAATAGGGGTGAGGTTGATATGACCGTAAAATCCGCAGCTTCAGGACAAAAGTTTTCACCGGCCGGAATCGTACGAACGTTTCTGGCTTTGGCGATCTTCACCCTCGCGGTCACAGGAGGAAGTAAATCCTCATGGGCGTGTATCTGTACGGACTGCTCGACATGGCAGCAACAAGTCCAGCAGGAAATGGATAACCACGAACAGTGGATGATCAACGAATGGTGGAACCAGTACGTTAAGCCCGCCCTCAAGAAATTTACTGATGAAGCCCGAAACGCCATGGTTGCCCAGACCGTCATGATCGGTGCGTTTATTGATGGTGAAACGGCAATGAACGCCCAGCGGACACTGCAGGAGCTCAACGCCAACACGATGAAAAATTATCATGTGAGCGATTCGATCTGTAAGTTCGGCACGCTCTCTCGTTCGCTGGCCAGCTCGCAAGGACGAGCCAAAGCCAACCAGGTTGTTTTGTCCGAGCGGTCGCAAAACCGTCAGCTTGGCCACAAGAACATGGCTTCGGCGGAAGGCGGACAGCGTGACCGGATCGCGCGTTACAACCAGTTTATCAAAGATTATTGCGACCCTGCCGATTACGGCACCGCAATGGGGAAAATCTGTACGACTCCGCCTGCCGATAAACAGCGGAACCTCGATATCAACTACACCCGTTTGATTGATACAAAACGCACTCTGGATGCCGATTTTGCCAAAACGTCGGCGTCCACAACGCCGACCGCTGATGAAGCGGCGGTCATCGCGCTGGCCAACAACCTTTATGCGCATGAAGTTCTGGACCGGATGCAAGTTGAAGGATTGCGTCAGACCGATGCTACCGATAACCGCTCGACCTATCTCGATCAGCGTGCGATCGTGGCCAAGCGAAGTGTTGCCGAAAACTCCTTTAACGCCATCGTCGGTATGAAAACCAAAGGATCGACCGCTTCCCTCAACTATATGAAGAGCGTCCTCTCGAAACTGGGGTTATCGTCGACCGATGTCACTAAATATCTCGGCGCATCACCGAGCTACGATGCGCAGATGGAGGTGTTAACCAAAAAGCTCTATCAGGACCCGGGTTTTTACGCCAACCTGATGGAAACGCCGGCTAACGTTGAACGTCAATATGCGGCTCTTCAATCATTCGGATTGATGCAGCGCCGCGATATTTTCGAGACGATGCTCCGTTCTGAAATGCTGATGTCGGTGTTGCTCGAAATGGAAATTTCCCGTTATCAGGACGATGTCCAGAACCGTCAGAACAAATAGCTCTGGGTAGGGATGCAATTGGCTATGGCATATAAAATGATACTGGACTGGAGAAAAGCACGGGTAGCCGCAACGGCTCTTCTGGCCTTGACCGCATGGTCCAGTCAAGCGGATGCATCTGTAACACCGGATACCCAGTCGGCCTTGATCGAGATCAGAGGGTCGGGGATAGCGCCAAATGACAAAGTAGCCCTGCTTTCCGGCGGTAAAAAAGCGGCTGAAGTTAAGGCCGACAAGAACGGCGAATTTGTTTTCAGCAAACTCAAATACTATTCATTCGTTCCACTCGATTTTGAGATCCTGCTTCCGCCGTCACAATCCGATCTGGTGAATATCGGCCAAACCAATATGAGTTTTGCTTTTGATCCGAATGGATCGAAGGTTCGTATCTCCGGTAGAGCATCTCCGGCGGCCAGTGTGGTCGTCAATGTCGATGGGATCAAGTCGGCCAATCAGGTTGCGGGCGCATCAGGTGAATTCTTGATTCAGACCCGTACCAAATTGGGTATTGCCGATGGAACCTCCAGCTTGCTGGCGAGTGTCATTAATGTCGGAGAAGCGTGCTGCCCGAAAGTTCTGGTTCCGGCGGCTCCGATCCAGTTATCGGTTTCTAGTATTGCTGTTCCAAATGGAACGATCGCCCCAAGCCCGTCCGTTCCGGCGTCCATCGTTCCGGCACCGCGGATCGAGGAAAGAAAAACAACAACTCCGGCGACCGGACCGAATCCGGTGGTTGTACCTGAGCGCAGAGAACAACCAAGATATTTCGTTCCGATCCCTAAACCGGATTCCAACGGACAAAAGCCGGATACCCCTCCTAAAAAGATACCTTACATCGTAACCGGTCATGGCGAGATTGGCGGCGTCCTCGAGCTGGATGATGCAAACTATGCCATTAGTTTTTCAAGCTCCGACTACGACAATACATATGTGGGTGGGCTGAAAAAGCTCTCCGATGAATTTGCAAAGGCCCTGATCGCGCGTGCGGTTATGATTGGCGCGTTTCTGGATGGTCGCTCGGCAATGGCCGCGCAGCGGACGCTCCAGCATTTGAATGCCGATACAAGAAAAGCGTATCATCCGAGCGATACGATCTGTCGTTTTGGAACGCTCTCGCGCAGTCTTGCTGCAACCGAGACAAAATCAACGGCAAACAAACTGGCATTTAGCCAGATTCTTCTGGGACGCAACAACCAGTCGGATAAGACTCTTTATTCCGAACCGATCCGCGGCATGGTTGAAAACTACGAAGACTTTAAAAAGAAATATTGCGAAAAGGTTGATAACAACAACGGCCTTGGGACTTACTGCACGACCTCTACGGACGCTTACTTTAACCGCGATGTTGATTTTACCCGCGTTTACGACACCCCGATTACACTCGATGTTGATTTTACCAACTCGGCCCTGACCAAAGACGAGGAACGGGTGATTGCTCTTTTCCAAAGTCTTGGCCTGAGAGATCCGTATCTCGACACCAGCGGCAATGAACTTCTTCGTCCCGACAAGGGAGACGATGTCGGTAATCGTCACCAGCAAGAAGCTGTCCGTCAATTGGTTGGCAACACGTTCGCGAGCCTTGTTTCGCTCAAAGCTAAAGGCACCGCAGGCTCCGGAACCTATATGATCGATATTCTGACCAAGCTGGGGCTGAGCAGCGCGGACGCGACCAAGCTGATCTCTACAAACCCGAGCTATTTCGCCCAGATGGAAGTCCTGACCAAAAAAATCTATCAGGACCCGCGTTTCTTTGCCAACCTATACGACAGCCCGGCTAACGTCTCGCGCCAGCGCGTGGCGATGAAGGCTATCAACCTGATGCAGGATCGTGATTTGTTGGAATCCCTGAAACGTCGCGAGATGCTGCTATCCGAACTTCTGGAGATGAAGTTGCGTGATCGCGATACAAAAGCCAACCTTGAAAGCGTAAGCTCGGACTAGAGTTATTGGCGCTGCCCGATTATTTGCGGTCCAGCTTGATCTCGCCAAAAGCAAGCAGTCCTTTATCCTGACGCTCGACGACAAAGACAGCCCCTGCCGCATTAAAAGACGGTGTCCACTCGAACGCATAAGGAGCATTGTTCCCGAACCAAGGAGACAGCTCGATCACGCGGTTGAGAACACGTTTATGCGTGATCAACTGATCCTCAAATGGGCCTGAGAACGTACGAGTGGTCTGGGGGGTGAGGTATTCAAGCAGACGGACATGGGCGCGGTCATCAAATTTTGCCAGTTGGCCCATCGGCATTTCCGGTATGGTCACACTATATTTATAAACGCCATTTCCATTGCTTTTGGATTCAATCGGTAGATAAACCGGAGCACCGTCCCCTCGCGCCTGTTCAAGAGCCGAGAGAACTTTCTTGTACATATAAGGCTTCACAACGGTGTGGCCGTTCAAATACATCTGCGGACGATCGCGTACAATATGATGAACAATCATGTAAAAAACCTGACGGTCAAAACAATCCTTGGTCGCGAGATTATCTACAACCGCAAGAAACTTGGATGGCAAGTGGCAGGTGATGGTAATAAAGTTGGTTTTCGCCGACAGGTCATTCATAAAGAGCGCTGACGGAATGGACATCATTGAATCCTCGTCATAGAACATCTCGGCCAGAACAGGGGCCCCCACCGAAAGCCTTGTCGTGGCGGCATCATCGTAAGGCCAGACATATCCGGCCGGCGCATTGGTCGTGGGCGGGGCGGAGGCGGCAAGCGCCGCGGTCGGAGAGCCAAAACCGGAATAAAGGCATAGACAGAGAGAAACGAGGGAAGTCTGCAATCGGGTCATACGCAACACTAGCAGGAACGCCCTTATCCTTCTATCGGAAACTTCCGGCTCGGCGCGTTTAGGGGGGAATGAAAAGCCTCTTGCCCGAAGCTCCGGAAACAGGTAGATAGACCGGATGCCCGTTGATTTACCCGTTTCATGGCAGGAAATTCACTGCCTCGCTAAAGACCTCTCCCGTAAGCTCGCCGTAAGTGGGAAGACATGGACCCGCGTTATTGCCGTGACCCGTGGTGGAATGGTACCGGCCTGTCTCGTTGCTCGGGATCTCGATATTCGTACGATCGAGACGATCAGCGTCAAAAGTTACGACCATCAAAGCCAATCCGAAGCCAAAGTGCTTCATGCGCCCCAAGACATCGGTGATGGCACCGGATGCCTGATTGTGGATGATCTCTCCGATACCGGTAATACTTTTAAGGCCATTCGATCGCTCTATCCGAAAGCAACTTACGCTTGCCTCCACGTCAAACCGGACGGTAAGCCTATGGCTGACTATTACGCCGAAGAAACAACGCAGGACACATGGATTTATCTGCCGTGGGAAGATCAGGATTTCCCGCCGCATATCATGGATAAAATCGGTACGCATCTGAAATAAGCGGCGAAACAAAGACAAATGCCCCGACCAGCGGGGCATTTTTTATTTCTGAAGAAGACCAATTAGCCGGCAACGTGGAGGCTGAAACCAACTTCACCGCGTTTATAAAGAGACATAAACGAATTATTCGGGTTGGTGCGGCCATTCAAATCAATATCAACCGAAGTCACGACAACACCCATACCTTTATCAAGGCATTCGGTTTTAATAACGTTTGCAGCATCACGGAAAGACGATGCAAAGCAACCGTGCATGGATTCACCCATGGCACTGCCTTTATCGCGGTGATTGTCGGACATAGCTTGCTGCATAGAAGCCATTTGGTCAAAATAACTATGAAGATCGTTAGCGATATAAGTAATACGGCGGATGGCTGCCGGGGCGATAGGCTCTTTAAGATCAAGTTCTGCAGTAACCATGTTTTTTCCCTCTATAGGCTCTCGGTTGGAGTTGATTTGCTATAATACAAACAAAGGGAGGGAGTCAATGAAAAACAGGCGAAAATTAATAGTCTGGTAAATAACCCTGAAGTACGATGGATAATCGGCCCGAAGATCGTTTTGGGCAAGGCGATACAGCTGTGGGGGCTACATGGGAAGTTGGATGTTATTTGTTATCGGCGCGATCGCTATAGTGATTGTAGCCTATAACCGGATTGCGGCTCTTGCCCAAAAGCGCCGGAGTGCTTTTGCCGATATCGACGTCCAGCTGGAGCAGCGCTACAACACCATTCCGAACATGGTCACGGTGGTCAAAGAGTATGCAGGCCATGAAAACAAGATATTCAGCGAAGTGACTGCCGCCAGAAGCGCGACCAAAGACGCGTTTGGAATAGGAGCGGCGCGATTTAAAGCCGAGGATTTGTTCTCAAAGGCGATCATGAATATGCTGGCCATTGCCGAAAACTATCCGGATCTTAAGGCCAACCAGAATTTCCTTTATTTGCAGCAAGAGCTCAGTGATCTCGAAAATAAAATCTCGGCGGCACGCCGCTTTTTTAATTCGGCCACCGCTGAATATAATACATCGATCAAGCAGTTCCCCGGCAATATACTGGCCCGTATGTTTGGTTTCTTTGAGGAGCCGTTCTTTGAGATCGAAGGCGATAAAGCCGAAGTGAGGGCTGTGCCGGAAATCGAAGGAAATAAAAAGAAAGAACCAGCCGAAGAAAAGGGCAAATAGAGGTTACTGATGTCACTCCTCTCGGTTGGATTATCAACCTCCCGCTGGAATTCACGCAACAAATCCATCCTTTTGATGGCGGCCTTTCCGCTTCTGGTCTTGGCGGTTCTGTATCTCCAGATTGATCTTCTTTACACACTTTTTTCGTCCGAACCTTTGACGGCGATGCGAGAGTACAGAGTGCAAAGCGCCTTTAAAATGACGGCTCCCATTGTGGCGCTCGGCCTTGGGCTTTGGTTCTGGTATTGCCTTCGCAATCAGGATGACCTGATCTCGTCTCTGTTCCGTTCGCATCCGGTTGCCCGAAGCGATAATCCCGAGCTCTATAAGCTGGTGGAAAATATCGCAATCCAGCTGGGGCTCGAGACACCGGAGATTTTTACAATACCGACCACAGCCCGCAATGCATTTGCCGGGTCTCTGGCCGACGGCACCAACCGGATTTATGTGACCGAGGGTCTAATGGAGTTTTTGTCCAAGGACGAAGTCGAAGCGGTTCTGGCCCACGAGTTCGGACACATAACCGCGCACGATACGCGCTGGGTTGGATTATCGATTATCTTTACCAATATACTGGGGGCCATACCGTCGCAATTTGCCGCCCACGACAAATTCGATATGCCGAACGCAAAAGAAGCCGAAGCCGGAATGCAGCTCTTTTTCCTGAGCCTCTTGCTTTTGCCTGTTTGGGCCGGATATATAATCATCTCGGTGATGCGGGTGTTTCTGCTCCACGAACGGGAACTGGACGCCGACCGCGCCGCCATGGAAATCACAAAAAATCCTGAAGCCCTCATGCGCGCCCTGCTTCGGATCAACAAGCGCGCCCGCATCCCCTATGTACCCCGCGAGGTTATGCTCCTATGCATTGATAACCCGCAAGGCGGGTTCTTTGCGACCCATCCGCGATTAATGTATCGGCTTCGCATGATTTCACGCCTTTCAGGGCTTCCTATACCGGAGGTTGAAAGGGCGTCGATGGCTCCGGTTCATAAGCGATTTAATCCGGGAAAATGGGCGCATCGGCGCAGTACAACAAACAAGTTCAAAGAGTAATTGTAATAAAATCAGTAAGATAGATCAATTTTAACGCCGCGCTGGTCCAAAAAGCGCGAAGCCAATCCAAGAATCTCTTGATTCCCTCCGTAAAACCTGTGTATAACCCAGCGTTCTGCTGTGTCTGTGCTCTGGCTATAAATCGGCTGCCTCGAGTGCTCACGACCCGGCAGGTCGTTTAGACTTAAACTTTAGGAGAAGAAAATGCCGAAGATGAAGACCAAAAGCGCCGCTAAAAAGCGCTTTCAGGTGACGGGTTCCGGACTTGTAAAATTCAAGCAAGCCAAAATGCGTCACATGCAAATGAACAAACCGAAATCCATGAAGCGTAAAGCCCGCGGAACCTCGATTCTGGCGGAAATGGACGGACGTATCATTCTCGAAAACTTCATGCCGTACGAACGCGGTAAGAAGAAAACCCGCCACAATCCGGCACCAGTTGCTGTTGAGTAAGAAGGAGAGAGAAGATGTCCCGCGTTAAAAAAGGTTCCCCGCGCGCTCACGCCCGCCACGTAAAAGTTCTGAAACTGGCCAAAGGTTACCGTGGCCGTTCCCACAACTGTTACCGTATTGCTCTGGAGCGAGTTGAAAAAGCTCTGCGCTACGCATACCGCGACCGTCGTAACAAGAAACGTGATTTCCGTGCCCTGTGGATTCAGCGTATCAACGCTGCTGTTCGCGAACACGGCATGACCTATTCCCGTTTCATGGATGGCGTTCACAAAGCCGGTATCGCTGTTGACCGCAAAGTATTGGCTGAACTCGCTGTAAATGACTCCGCCGCTTTCAAATCGGTGGTTGATCAGGCGAAACAGGCTGTTGCTAAAGCCGCTTAATAAACAAGCGATAATAAGATATTCTAAAAAGCGGCTCGTCAGTGGGCCGCTTTTTTAGTCAGACCGGAGGATAAAAATGTTTGTGGTAATCTTGAAATATCTCAAACCAATTGAAGACGTTGAGCGTGTGGTGGTTCCGCACCGCGCCTATCTGGATGACCTCTACGCGCAGGATGTTCTGTTGGCGTCCGGCCCGCAAGTGCCGCGTACCGGCGGCATTCTTCTGGCCAAAGGAGGGCGCAGCAAAGACGAGCTCTGGTCGATCTTGCAGCAAGATCCGTTTTGCACCGAAGGGATTGCGACCTATGATGTTATCGAGTTCGACCCGATCAAGCAGCAACCGTTCCTCAAGGGAAAAATCTAGGTGAAATACAAACTCGGCATATTCGATTGGAATGGAACCTTGCTTGATGATTCCGAAGCGAATCTCGCAGGGTCAAATGCAACCTTTCGCGCCGCCGGAGTGCCGGAACTTACCATGGAGCGCTACCGCGATACTATGGATTTCCCCTTGATCCATTTTTACAATCGTAATGGCGTCGACACAGATACGTATCTCGCCAATATTGACCAATTTGGTGATGCATTTTTTTCAACTTATGCCGCCCAGTCCGAGAACGCACCTCTCCGCAAAGGGGCTATGGAAGCGCTCGACACTCTGCTGGGGCGGGATGTAACCTTGATGGTGCTGAGCAATCACATTCAGGAGCATCTCGAAGAGCAAATGGCGGCTCGCCACGTTCATCATAAATTCAGGCATATTTCCGGGAATACCGTTTACGCCAAACGTGAATTGACCCGTATGAATAAAGAAGAGCGCCTGAATGCAATCATGAAGGAATACGGCTATAACCCGTCCGAATCTTTTATTATCGGGGATTCTCTCGAGGAACCCCATATCGCAAAGAATCTGGGTCTCGCTTCGGTATCCGTCACTTGGGGCTGTTTTGCCCGACATCGTCTGGAGCAAAGCGGTACAGGTAGTATCATTGAAGAATTTGATGAGCTCCTAACCGCGCTCGGTTGCTAAAACCACCCAATTATCAGTTTGATACTCTCCATAACCGGTGCTACACTTTCCTAAATAATAAAATAAACAGACTAAACAGGGATCGTTTCCACCGTGCCTATTTCACTTGCGTGTCAGTTCGCGAGCTGTTCGCATCATTGCCCTTTTTTTCAAGGGGATGCGTGGCTTTCCGTCCAGAAAGCCTTGTTGGCCTATGTGAAAGATTCTTCCGGCCCCCTTCTTCATTTTAACAAACAGGTTTCCGACTGGGTGCTAACGCTGGGCGATCCGGGGAACCGGGGAAACGGTCAGGCTATTTCACGCATTTTCGATACGTTCAGCCGCTCGGCAAAATGTCCGCCTGAAGACTTGCTCAATATGATGATTGTGGAGGCGACCTCCGAATTGCCGGAAATGACCCCGTCAAATATCGCCCGCCTGAGCAAAGCAATCGGAAATCTGGCCTTTGATCCGGGCGATGTTTTTCTGGCGGCCCTTGATCGCCGTATCCGGCGGATTGCAACACATTTTCGTCCGATTGAGGCGCGACAATTGTTGCATGGATTGGCGATGCTGGACGCCGTCCAACAGAACTTTCACGCGGGAGAACGCTATCCGCTCGGAAAAACCTATAAGTTCCTCATGGTGAACGCGCTCTTTTCAAAGACCTGCCGCGATGGAGCTGAAATCGGGCAAATGAACCTGCTGGCCGATACCGAGCGTTGGTTTACGGGCGATAGCCCGATTCGTTACCATTGGCAATCGGAAGGGCGTAAGAGCGATTTCGAGCGCCAGGCGCTGCGTACACTCAAATATGTCGGAATTGAAATTATGCCGCGGGTCAAAGACGAGAACGTCAATCACGCTCCGGATATTCATGGTCGGTATAAAGGGGTGGAGCTTCATGTTGAATGTGACGGCCCATCCCACATGATTGAATCCTGTGATGGACAACAAACCTATCTGAACGGCCAGACCGTCCTGCAAACCGGATTGCTCGGCAAAGCGCTACAGGGGAGCATTGTCCGCATTCCGATTGATGTGTTTTCGCTAAATCGTACGCGGCCATACTTCTGGAACGGACTGTTGCGTTATATCGTGAGCCATAAAGAGGATGCCGTATTCCTGTCAGGGACACGCTGCCCGAAAATCGAACCTTTTGGTCTGATAGCGGCCCCGCGCCAGCTGGATGTCGCGGCCTAAGTCGTTTTCAATAAATAGATTGTAATTATACATAATATAGTATATAAAATAGGCACAAAAACAAGCCCGATTTAGGGCGTCACGAGTTATGGGTGTGAATATGGTGCCGACTGAACCAGCGCGAAACAGCGTCTCGAAATCCGCATTGGTATGCTATTTTTTCGACAAAATTGAAGGCTCACTGGAAGCTCTCGATAAAAACCTCGAAGACGTATTGAAGCAAAAGCTCAATCCGAAAGAATTGGCTCTGGTTCTGTTCCACTCCACCATGAACGCAAAAGCCGGCCTTTATGGCGATCCGGCGCAGGCCCGCCGCACCATTGAAAGCCACATCCAGAAATGGGCCGATAAAACCATCAAGCAAAAAGAAGGGTTCAGCCACTTTACATCGACCCACATGCTTTTTGCATTTCGAGAACTCGAGCTCCGCCCGCCGGAGCGTTTTCTGGAATTTGTTCTCAAGAAAACCGAAGACGACATCAAGGATTACAGCGCACTTAATCTGGTATCGACTCTGGACAGTCTGGCCCGTTTGGGCATCGATCCAGGCAAAAAAATACTGCAAAAGGCAGGAGAGCGCCTCCCTCAGGTCGTCTCGTCCATGACTATATCTGAATCGTTTGAATGTCTGTATGCATTGGGAATTCTTGACGCTATTGGTGAGCACCACCATGGCGCAAAGCGCTATCCCTTGGGCGGAACATACAACACGTTGCTCAAGAATCAGATCTTTCGCAGCAAAATTGCTGCGGGTGAGACAAAAGCACAGCTCAAGATGCTGGCTGACGCAATTGCATGGTTCCGTCCGACCGAGCCGATTTCGGCTACGTTCGAAGACAGCGCCAACCCCATCTTCGAAAAAGATGTCAGCGCTACTTTGGAATCGGCCGGCGCTCTCATTCTCGAACCGCGTCAACTGCGTAAGCCCCATCATAAGCTGGATTTGACCGCCAGTTTTGGCAAAGCAACCTTCCATGTGGAATGTGATGGGCCAACCCATTTTGTCCGTTCCGCCGACGATCATAAAGTCTATATGAATGGCTCAACCTTGTTCCAAACAGCCTTGATCCATCGTGCCTTACCTGACGAAACCGTCCTGCGTATCCCCCATAATGTCTTTTATGCAAAAATGGACGACCGTGACATGTGGGAAGAAGTTCTGATCACAATCGACGATAAAAAGCCGGGAGCCTACATTCTGGGGCCTCAAGGTCAATTTATTGAATTGGGCGGCAGTTTTCTGGACCAATCCGCTGGCCCGAATTGATAACTCCCGCTTGCTAAATCCATAGAAATCCTGCAAAAATGGCCTCCTTAAAGAGGAAATTATGGATACATCTGCGCTTAAAAAAGAACTGGTCGAACTGGTCTCCGCAGCGGGCGATATGGCCGCGCTGGAGAATGTCCGCGTAACGGCCCTTGGCAAAAAAGGACGGATCACCGATCTGATGAAAGCGCTGGGGACAATGTCGCCGGATGAACGCAAAACCGCAGGTGCCGAGCTTAACCTCCTCAAAGACGAAATTGCCGCGCTCATAGATAAACAAAGCGCCCAGCTCAAAGCACAGGAAATGGATGCGCGTCTGGCGAATGAAACCATTGATGTTACACTTTCGCCGCGTCCCGAGCGTAAAGGCTCGATCCATCCGATTTCGCAGACCATGGAAGAACTGGTCACGATTTTTGCCGATATGGGATTCACCGTCGCCGAAGGGCCGGATATTGAAGACGACTTCCACAACTTCACCGCGCTCAATTTCCCGATCGGGCATCCGGCGCGTGAAATGCACGATACATTCTATCTGCCGAATGACGAACGTAAAGAAGGCGAAGCGCAAAAGAAACTTCTTCGCACACACACCTCGACGGTACAGATCCGCTATATGCTGGAAAACAAGCCACCGATTAAAATCATCTGTATGGGCCGCGTTTACCGCTCGGACTATGACATGACCCACACGCCGGTGTTCCACCAGATGGAAGGCCTCGTTATCGATAAATCCACCCACATGGGCCACCTCAAAGGCTGCCTGATGGATTTCGTTCGTAGTTATTTTGAAATTGACGACCTGCCGGTACGCTTCCGCCCGAGCTTCTTCCCGTTCACGGAGCCGAGCGCTGAAATGGATATTGGCTGTTCGCGCAAAGACGGCGGTCTTAAAATCGGCGCAGGTGACTCGTGGCTCGAGATTCTCGGCTGCGGTATGGTGCACCCGAACGTAATCCGCAATTGCGGCCTCGACCCCGACGAATATCAAGGCTTCGCCTTTGGTATGGGGATCGAACGAATTGCCATGCTCAAATACGGAATCCCTGACCTCCGAACCTTCTTTGAGGCCGATACACGCTGGCTCAGCCATTACGGATTTGACCCGCTCAACCGCCCGAACCGCGCGACTAAATAATTTTGAAGAATTGAGAGTTTGAAATGAAATTCACGATAAGCTGGCTCAAAGAATACCTCGAGACCGATGCAACATTGGATCAAATTGCCGAAAAACTGACCGACATCGGCCTCGAAGTCGAAGGTGTAGAAGACCGCGCCGCGACCTATGCGCCGTTCAAAGTGGCTGAAGTTCTGGAAGCCAAACCGCATCCGGATGCCGATCGCCTTCGCATCTGTCAGGTCAAAACGCTGGATGGAGTGCTGCAAGTTGTTTGCGGCGCCCCGAACGCCCGTACCGGCATGAAAGCCGTGTT
The DNA here is from genome assembly GCA_051715325.1 of Alphaproteobacteria bacterium. Classification (GTDB taxonomy): domain Bacteria; phylum Pseudomonadota; class Alphaproteobacteria; order Micavibrionales; family Micavibrionaceae; genus UBA1573. The sequence continues at coordinate 105,950 of JBPXJO010000001.1, forward strand.
TGCGCCATCGGGAAGCTATATCCCCGGCCGTGATGTGACCCTGAAGAAAAGCAACATTCGCGGTCAGGAATCAAACGGCATGATGGTCTCCGAACGCGAAATGTGTTTGGGCGAAGACCATAACGGTATTATCGACCTTCCGGCTGATACACCGATCGGGACGCCTCTGGCCGAGATTTACGGCCTCAACGATCCGGTTATTGAAATCAACGTGACGCCGAACCGTCCGGATTGCGCTGGTGTCCGCGGGATTGCCCGTGACCTCGCTGCCGCTGGCCTTGGCACGCTCAAACCACTGGCTGCGCCAAAAATTGCAAGCGCGTTTGATTCAAAACCAAACGTCACGCTTCAGTTTGATGCCGAAAATAAAGAAGCCTGCCCGCTCTTTATGGGCCGTTTGATTAAAGGTGTCAAAAATGGTCCGTCGCCGGATTGGCTCCAGCAGCGCCTCAAAGCCATTGGCCTTCGTCCAATATCAAAACTGGTCGATATCACCAACTATTTCTGTATTGGAATGGCGCGTCCGCTTCACGTTTTTGATGCCGATAAACTGAGCGGCAACATTCATGTCCGCATGAGCAAAAAGGGCGAAACCCTCGATGCGCTCAATGATAAATCCTACACCCTTGACGATAACATGATCGTAGTGTGCGACGACTCAGGAGTTTTGGGGTTGGGCGGAATTGTCGGCGGCGTTAAAACCGGATGCGAAGAGGATACAGTAAATGTCTATCTCGAATGCGCCTATTTTGACCCGCTGCGTATTGCGCGAACCGGACGCTCGCTGCAAGTGACCTCGGATGCGCGCTACCGCTTTGAACGCGGCATCGATCCTGCGTTCACGGTTGAGGCGATTGAGCTAGCCACGCAAATGATTCTAGATTTGTGCGGCGGTGAAGCCGGAACCGTGATTAAGGCCGGTGACGTTCCCCCATCGACTAAAACCTATAAATATGATCCGGCGCGTTACAACCGTATTATCGGTAGCGCCGTTCCGGAAGCTGAGCAAAAAGCCATTCTGGAATCGCTAGGCTTTAAAGTTGCGAACGACTGGTCGGTCACAACACCAAGCTGGCGTCCGGATGTATTTGGTCAGGAAGATTTAGTCGAAGAGGTCGCGCGTATTCGCGGCTACGCCGCCATTCCTCCGGTATCGGTCATAAAGGATGGAGCTGTTGCTAAAGCTGCCGAAACACCGCGCGGATCGAAAATGCGCAAGGCCCGCTCGGCTCTCGCATCCAAAGGACTGCAGGAATGCGTCACATGGTCGTTTATGGATGAAGACCTCGCGCACCGTTTTGGCGCGAATGATCGCCAACAAGCGGCACGTCTCAAGCTCATGAATCCGATCAGCTCGGAGCTGATGCAAATGCGCCCGTCCATTCTGCCGAACTTGATTGCGGCCGCCGGACGGAACGCCGATCGCGGATCGATGGATGCGGCCCTCTTTGAAGTTGGCCCGATTTTCTACGGTACGGATTTGCAAGAACAGCCGGTTGTAGCAACCGGTATCCGCTTTGGTCACCAAGGCCCGCGCCACTGGAGCGGAGCCGAAGCCAATCGCGCCGTTGATGCATTTGACGCTAAGGAAGATGCGCTGGCCGCGATTGCCGCCTGCGGTGGTCCATCCGGAAACTTGCAGGTGAGCCGTGATGCGCCGTCCTATTACCATCCGGGCCGCTCGGGTTCACTGCGCCTTGGCGCCAATGTTGTGGCCTATTTCGGCGAAATTCATCCAGCTATTCTGGACCAGATGAAAATCACCGAAGCGGTTGTCGGATTTGAACTATTCCTCGAAAATATTCCCGAGCAGAAGAAAAAGGGAACGGCATTGCCGCTCGTTGATCTCCCTCAGTTCCAGCCGCTCTCGCGCGACTTTGCCTTTATGGCGGATGCCAAAACCGAAGGCGACGCGTTCGTTCGGGCAATCAAATCGGTGGATCGCAATCTGATCGCGAATGTCGAGATTTTCGATGTCTATACCGGCAAAGGTGTAGAACCAGGCAAAAAGTCAGTGGCGATTGCCGTGACCATTCAGCCGCGCGATCACACTTTAACTGATTCCGAGATTGAAGGCATCTGCCAGAAAATCAAATCAACGGTCGAGCAAAAAACCGGCGCAACACTTCGCGGCTAGTTATCATAGATATAAACTGGACGCCGTGACATGAAATCGAGTGTCACGGACGAGAACGAGCTCGGGAACATCGCCAGCGCAAAAGTGGTAAAGTTGTAAGAGCCGGATACCTCGATAAAGTCGATTCCTGAAACGCTGGTGTTGGAAACCGAAATGTCGGCATCGTCGGGAGACACCAGAAGCGATTTCATCGTATCCTTAGCAAACTCTTCAACTTCGCTCGGCAGGGCGTCCTGATGCAGGACTGCGTAACGAGCCGCTTCATCGGCAGCATAGTCGACCACATTGCTGGTCCACGCCATGCGGCCAAGCTCGAGAACGCCGAACATCATAAGAAAAAAACCAACCCCGATCATCGAGAACTCAACGGTGGTTGAACCTTGCTCTTGCTTTACCCAGTTGCGAATAAGTTTAATCATACCAAAGTCCCCTAATCGAGTCGCATCCGCGCGGATCCAGCCAAGTTAATGCTGTGCGGAATACCCGGATAGTCAAACAGGGTTGTATAGGTGCGGTTGATAGTCACCTCGACATATTGACGAGAGTAGTCTCCGGATCCGCAGGAAACAGCCGAGCAGCTTTGCGCGACACCATCGCTGCAGGTGCAAACACGTTCTGACGAGACATCATAGAGCCCGGCATCAGTTCCGGCCTGATCGTAATAGGAGACAACATCCTGCTTGATATTTTCATCCTGTCCGCCCTGCATCACGTAATCAACAGCGGCGCGGGAAATCTGTTCAAGACGCATACGGTCACGGATATAACTGCCCATATCGAAAATTCCGACCATCAGCAGTATCAGAAGAGGAGCGGTCATCGCAAATTCAACTGCGGCCGCGCCCGAATCCGATTTTAAAAAGAGAGATGGGAGGGAAGTCATCATCGTCATTAGCCTGTCAATTTAACAATACGGTTACCGATCTGGCGAACAGCGCTGCCTTCACATTCGGTTCCAAGGAATGGATTACCATGAAGCCAGATAATCTGGCCAATCAGCTTGGTACAACCATGGAAGGTGCTGGACAAAGAAGTGGCCGTTCCGCCGAAGACCAGATTTTGTGATGGAACATAAATAACCCCGTCAATCAGGATATCGGCTGTACCGGTAATACTGTGGGATGTTCCATTGTCTGGCGCGCGCCGATCAACATATAATGTAACGCCAGCATAATAACCTGTCTTAGGGGCGCTTAACTGGACTACGCGGTTACCGCTGATGCTGAACTT
>JBPXJO010000002.1:0-14342 GCA_051715325.1 Alphaproteobacteria bacterium
ACGTGTTCAAAACCAGCTTCCGGACGAGATTGACTCACCCCAGATTTCCAAAGTCGATGCCAACACGCAGGCTATTTTCTGGATTGCCTTCCGCAGCCAGCAACGTGACGGCCTTGATCTTACCGACTATGCCAACCGCTACGTTAAAGACCGCTTATCAGTCGTTGATGGTGTATCGCGCGTTCAAATCGGAGGCGAGCGCCGCTATGCCATGCGCGTCTGGCTTGACCGCGAAGCTCTGGCGGCCCGAAATCTGACGGTTATTGATGTCCAAAATGCCCTCGCCCGTGAAAACGTTGAACTTCCGGCCGGACGCATTGAATCGCTTGACCGCGAATTCTCCGTTCGCGTTGACCGCGTGTACAATACGCTTGCCGATTTCGGCAACCTTGCGATTAAACGCGGCAGTGACGGGTATCTTGTTCGACTGAAGGACGTCGCCAAGCTCGAGCGCGGAGCCGAGAACGAACGCACCGAACTTCACTATAACGGCACATCTTCGATCGGTCTCGGGATTGTCAAACAATCGAACGCCAACACTCTTGATGTGATCCGCGGTGTTAAAGCCGAAATGGAAAAAATCAAGACCAGCCTGCCGAATGACATCATCATGGAAACCGCCTTTGACTCCGGTATTTTCATCGAGCAGTCTATTCATGAGGTGTACCTGACCATCGGAATCACTCTGGCTCTTGTTATCCTTGTGATCTGGGTATTCCTTGGCGATATTCGCGCCACGATCATTCCGGCGGTTGCCATTCCGGTATCGCTCATCGGCTCGTTTGTGGTTCTTCTGGCTTTCGGATTCTCGCTCAACCTCTTGACCCTTCTGGCCCTTATCCTTGCTATCGGTCTGGTGGTGGATGACGCGATTGTTGTTCTTGAGAATGTTTATAAGCGTATCGAGCAGGGTGCTCCTTCCCTCGCGTCGGCCCAAATCGGAACCAATCAGGTGGCATTTGCCGTTGTCGCGACGACCCTCGTTCTGGTAGCGGTGTTCCTTCCGGTTTCGTTGATGCCCGGAAACTCGGGGCGTCTGTTTACCGAATTTGCTTGGGCGATTATCGGCTCGATCCTTTTCTCGGCGTTTGCCGCACTTTCGCTTTCGCCAATGCTGTGCTCGCAAATCCTCAAAAAACCGCGTCACGACGAGAATGGCGAACACCATGTCAATCCTCTGACCCGCTGGGTCAATGGCTTCCTTGATCGCTTTACCGTTCGCTATATGTCGATCCTTGACTTCCTGTTCGGCAAGCCGCTGCTGACCATTGTGTTCATGGTGGTTATGATCGGCATGGGAGCATTCTTTATCAAATTCATTGCGTCCGAATATGCCCCGAAAGAAGACCGTGGTTATTTCCTCGCCTTTATCAAGGCTCCAGAAGGAGCATCACTCGAATATACCAAACGTCAGGTCGCCACTGTGGAAGGCAAGCTTCAAGGTTTGCTTCCATCCGGCCCGCTTAACAACAACAAAGGCACCAACGAAGCCCTCGGCGTTGTCACAATTGTTCCGGGCAGCTTTTCGTCAACGGGCGTTGTAAACTCGGCTTTTTCATTTGTTCTGCTGCAACCTTGGCAAATGCGCGACCGCAAAGTCAGCGAAATCGTCTGGGGTGATTTTATGGCCGGAACCCCTGGTCTTTTCCAGGAATTCATGGGCATTCCCGGCGTTATGGCCTTCCCGATCGAACCGGGCTCCCTTGGTCAAGGCGGGTTCTCGACCCCCGTCCAGTTCGTTATTCTCGGAAATGATTACGACGAGCTTGCCAAATGGCGCGATATGCTCCTGACCGAAGCGCGCAAAAATGACAAGCTGCGCAACCTCGATTGGGATTATAAAGAAACCAAGCCCCAGCTTCGCGTCGTCATCAACCGTGACCGTGCCGCCGATCTTGGAGTCAGCGTCACCGACATCGGATCGACCCTCCAGATTTTCATGGGATCGCTTCAGGTTACCAACTACATTGAAGATGGCGAACAATACGACGTTATTCTTCAGGGCGAAGACCAAGACCGTATCAAGCCGCTCGATATGAACAATATCTATGTTCGCAGCAACCGGACAGGCGACCTTATCCCGCTGTCGAACCTGATTACCTTTAAAGAAACCGCAAATTCGGGTGAGCTGAACCGTTACAACCGGATGCGCGCCATCACTCTTTCGGCCAACCTTGCGCCCGGTTACACTTTGGGTCAGGCGCTTTCCTACCTCGAAACGACCGCTAAAGCCACCCTCCCGTCCGAAGCGCGCTTTGACTACAAGGGCGAGTCGCGCGAATTCAAGGAAAGCGGCTATGCGATTTATATCACGTTCGCCTTTGCATTGATTGCCGTTTATCTGTTCCTTGCCGCCCAATTCGAGAACTGGATTCACCCGTTCATTATTATGATGGCCGTACCACTCGCGATTGTCGGAGCGCTTTGGGGGCTCTTCCTTTCTGGCGCGACCCTTAATATCTACACGCAAATCGGCCTGATTATGCTGGTGGGGCTTGCCGCCAAAAACGGTATCCTGATTGTCGAATTTTCGAACCAACTTCGTGACGAAGGGCAAGAGTTCTTTAGCGCCCTTAAACAGGCCTGTTCAGCTCGCCTTCGTCCGATCGTCATGACTTCGGTGGCGGCTTCGGTTGGCGCTCTCCCGCTTATTTTCGCGAGCGGAGCCGGTTCCGAAAGCCGGTTCCCGATCGGGATTGTGATCTTTACCGGTGTCTTGTTCTCGACGGTCTTCACGTTGTTTGTGGTTCCGGCGTTCTATGCGATGCTCGCCCGTCACACCAAATCACCGGAATACACCAGCAAGCGCCTTGAAGAAGAACTTCATTCTCTGGAGCAATAGAGGGTTGCCTGTGGGCCGGATTGGAGTATAACCGAGGCATGAGTTTCCAATCATCCAAGGCTCTGCTTACCGAAGGCCCTATCCGCTCCCATTTGATCCGGATGACTATTCCGATGATCTGGGGCATTCTTGCGATCATCAGTTTCCAACTGGTTGATACCTATTACATCTCGCTTCTCGGAACAGAAAAACTCGCTTCGTTCAGCTACACCTTCCCGATCACTTACGGTATTTTTTCAATCTTTATCGGGATGGGAATCGGGATGTCATCGGTTATCTCTCGGCTTCTCGGGGCCAAAGATTACGATAACGTCAAGCGCGTCACATCCCACGGACTTTTGCTGGTCTTTTTGATTAGCCTTGTCGTGGCTGCCATCGGCCTTTTGATCCTTAATCCGCTTCTCCGCTCGATGGGGGCCAGCCCGGAGCAAATCGCGGATGTTCGTTCCTATATGATCCCCTATTTCATCGGGACGTTCTTTGTCAGCATGCCGGTTGTTGGAAATGCTGCCCTTCGCGCGTCTGGGGACGCCGTTATTCCTGCACTCATTATGACGATTGCGGCGATTGCCAACGCTTTGATTGCTCCGCTTTTTGTGTTTGGCCTATACGGTTTTCCTCGCCTTGAACTTTATGGAGCCGCTCTTGCTACCGTTGCCGCCAATTTCTGCGCCATGGTGAGCGGCATCTATTTCATGTATCGGCGCGGGCTATTCGATTTATCGCATATCCGCAATCTCGAACATTTCGGCGACTCGGCCAAAAGCCTTATGATGATCGGACTTCCGGCAGGACTTACAAGTATGCTGCCGTCTGTTCTTCAATCGTTTATTCTCGCTTTGCTCTCTAAGTCGGGAGCGGCGGCGGTTGCGGCCTTTGGCGCTGCTTCCCGCGTTGAAGCCTTTACGCAGGTAATTATGATGGCGCTCTCGATCGGCCTTGCTCCGGTCGTCGGCCAGAACTGGGGGGCCAAGCTTTTTGGCCGCGTTCATGGCGCCGTAAAGGAAGCCCTTATCTTTTCTGTGCTGTGGTCAGGTTTAAGTGCGGCGATTCTTCTTATCTTCGCCCATTCGATTGCGGGGCTTTTCTCTGATGACACCGCGCTTCAAGCTTTTCTTGTTCTCTATTTCATGATTGTCCCCTTGAGCTATCCTTTAGGGAACATTACCCACGGATGGGGATCGGTTTTTAACGCAATCGGAAAACCGCAATATTCCGCCGGTTTTCTGTTTCTTAAGATGATTATTCTTCTTATTCCGGCAACCTATATCGGTAATCATCTGGGCGGAGCGCTCGGGATCTTCATTGCGATTGCCGCAGTTAATATACTGACCGGCCTTGGGGTTCATTTCTGGTCGTGGGCTTATCTTAAAAAGAGCGCGCGATAAGATAAAAAAATCCCCCTGATCAACAGGGGGATTTTTTTATTCTACGTTCGGGTTTCCTCTAGGAGTGGCAAAGACCGCGCAGTTGTTGGTCGATCAAGACCAAGGTTGCGAGATCGGCTGTACCCGAGCTTTCCATCTGGTTGACGGTTTCAAGAGCCAAGGCTGCTCGAGGGCAGTAATTTTCAACCCAGTTTGCCGCAATTCCGGCCGCCGCTGCTTTCTTGCCACAATCTTTGATGATGCGTGCCGTGAGTTCAGCCTGAACCGCGTTGAGCGAGTCAACTAGACCGCTTGCCGCTTGGGCAACGCTCGGGTTGTCACTTTCAAGGTTCATGGCTTTGAGGCGCAAACGCTCGAAGTGGAAGTAGGAGCCAAGCGCATAGTAAATCTGCGCAGTTGCTGCAATTTCCATCTTGCACGCCATCGACGTCTGGATAATGTCATAGGCCGCACCGATCAATGGCAAAGCAGAAATTTCGGCCGCCAGTTTTGCGGTAAACCCATCCTGGACCCAGACTTTTGACCGGTCATCAAGGTTGGCACGAATTTCCGGTGGAAGGACCGAAGCAAAACGCGCTTTCAGTTGAGCGATCCCTTGTTTCAAGGTCTCCCCATCCTTATCGCGATGCGCTTCATGTCCAAGACGGGTCAGAATCCAGTAAGTTTCGCGCTCCGCCAGTTTTGCCGTCTTCAACATCGCTTTAATCTGAAGTGTTGCCGGAACCTTGTTATCCAAGGCTTCAATCTGATCCCATGTGTCACGAAGGCCAAACGAATCACGCACAATCAAATATGCATTCGTAATGGTTGCCGCGTCGGCTCCGGTGCGGTCCATCATCCGGCGAACGAATGTGGGGCCCAAACGGTTTACAACGGCGTTGGAGATAGCCATCGAGATAATCTCGCGGCGCAGCTGGTGGTTTTCGATTTCCTTACGGTATTTTTTCTGGAGACGTGGCGGGAAGTAATTGACCAACCAATCCACCATCGCCGGATCATCCGGCAGTGTCGATGCCAGAAGGGCGTTGGTATAAGTCAGTTTGCCGTACGACACCAAAAGGCACAGTTCCGGACGGGTCAGACCTTTGTGGTTGCGAAGGCGCTGATCCAGTTCTTCATCATCCGGCAGGAACTCGACCTTGCGGTTGAGGAGTCCAGCTTTTTCCAGCGAGCGCATGAACTCGATGTGATCCGGCAGCAGATCCGCCGCACTACTTTCCAGCAGAGAGAGAGCCTGCGTTTGTTGGTAGTTGTCTTTGAGGACAAGAGCCGCAATATCGTCGGTCATTTCGGCCAGAAGTTTATTGCGATTCTTGTAAGTCAGATTGTGCTTGGTATCACGAGCGACGTCCGAAAGCAGAATCTTGATATTCACCTCGTGGTCGGATGTATCCACGCCGGCCGAGTTATCAATAAAGTCCGTATTGAGACGTCCGCCCTTTTTGGCGTACTCAATCCGCCCACGCTGGGTAAAGGCAAGGTTTGCACCTTCACCCACGACTTTCGCTCGGATTTCTTCGGCGTTGATACGGAGTGCGTCGTTACTGCGATCGCCGGCATCCGCATTGGTTTCGGTTGTCGACTTCACATAGGTTCCGATACCACCAAAGAAGAGCAGGTCGGTGCGCGCACGAAGCATCGCCAAGATCAGTTCGTTCGGCGTAACCGTGTCTTTCTCGATATCAAAACGTTTGCGAATTTCAGCAGATAGTTTAAGGGACTTCTCGGAACGCAAGAAAATCGCGCCACCTTTCGAGAGCTTATCGGTGTTGTAGTCACCCCAACCTTTTACAGCATTGAAGAGACGCTCACGTTCCTTAAAAGTGGATTCCGCATCCGGATTAGGGTCGCAGAATATATGCATATGGTTAAACGCGCCAACGAGGCGGGTCTTGCGCGAGCGCAAGAGTCCGTTGCCGAATACGTCACCGCCCATATCACCTACACCAACAACTTCGAACTCTTCGGTTTGGGTGTCGTGGTTGAGTTCACGGAAATGACGCTTGACGGATTCCCACGCGCCGCGTGCGGTAATCCCCATCTTCTTGTGATCGTAACCAACTGACCCACCAGAGGCAAACGCGTCATCGAGCCAGAAACCGTAGTCCTGCGAAATCGCGTTGGCGATATCCGAGAATGTCGCGGTTCCTTTATCGGCGGCAACCACCAAGTAAGGATCATCGTTATCCAGACGGGTGACGTTTGACGGCGGAACAATTTTCTTACCGGCGCGGTTGTCAGTAATATCCAGAAGACCACGAATAAAGGTTTGATAGCAGGCAATACCTTCGGCTTGATAGGCTTCGCGGCCACCGGTCTTCGGCGGCATCTTGACCACAAACCCGCCTTTCGCGCCCATTGGCACGATCACGGCGTTTTTCACCTGCTGCGCTTTCATCAGGGAGAGAACTTCAACGCGGAAATCCTCGTGACGGTCCGACCAGCGGAGGCCCCCACGAGCAATCTTCCCGCCGCGAAGATGGATACCCTCAACACGCGGCGAATACACAAATATTTCGCGGTAAGGGCGCGGGTCCGGAATATTCGGAACACGCGAGCTGTCGAGTTTAACCGACACCCATGATTTATGTTGGCCGGCCTTATCGAGTTGGAAAAAGTTGGTGCGCAACGTTGCCTGCATCGTCGTCAGGGCCGCACGCAGCACACGGTCTTGATCAAGCGATTTCACATTCTGAAGTTCTTGCTCGATCTTGGCAACAATCGAATCCATTTGGTTGGCTGGAGCTTTTTTGCTTCGGGACGGATCAAAGGCCGCGTAGAAATATTCAATGAGCAAGCGAGCGATAACCGGATATTCGGTCATTGCACCTTCCATGTAAGGCAAGGAGAACGGGATCTTGCTCTGGCGCATATAACGAACATAGGTTCTCAGGATTTTAATGTCGCGCCATTTCATGCTGGCTGTCAGAACCAGTTTGTTGAGGCTGTCATTTTCAATCTGTTTATCCCATATGCGGCGAAGACATTCTTCGAAGTTCGCGCGAACGGCCTCGATTGACTGCTTGCCCACGGATTGGTCCGGGACGCCAACGATTTCGGCATGGAAATCCTGTATCCAAACCGGGAAGCCCGAGTTTTGCGGCCAAACCTGATACGGGTATTCGGCTTCAACTTTTAGTCCCATATTTTCAAGGACCGGTAGAATATCCGAAAGCGGAAGCGCTGTTTCCGGACTGTACACTTTCAAGGATACGCGATTGCTTCCCGAATCGTACGGTTTGTAGAGATCAACATCCATCGACCGCGTTTCAAGAACGCGCTCGAGTTTTGCGATATCATGGACAGCCTGACGCGATTGATATGCCTCTTGATACGCCAGCGGGAACGCATTCGCGTATTTATACGCAAGGCTTGCCGCTTCGTCTTCGTTATCAAGTCGCTCAACCAGCGAATCGTTCAAGCGCTCGCCCCAATTCTGCCCTTCTTGCTGAAGGCGTTTTTCAACTTTTGCCAGATCGAATTTTTTCTGGCTGTTTTCATTAGTCAGAAGCGTAAAGCTTGTCCGCACGAGGGGCGAGTCATCGACCGCCGATTGGAAGCTCAGGAACTGCCCGCCCAACTCCTCTTCAAGGATCATGCTAAAGCGGATACGAATGCGTGTATCGTAACGGTCGCGTGGAATGTAAACGATGCAGGACATCGTGCGTCCGAACGGATCGGGTCGTGCGTAGAGCGCGATGCGCGGACGTTCCTGCAATTGCAAGATGTCCATACAGGTTTGATAAAGCCGGTCTTCGCTAATCTGGAAGATTTCATCGCGCGGATATTTTTCGAGAATGTGACGTAAGGCGCGACCGCTATGTTCGCCCGACTCGAATCCGGCACGGGTCAGCACGTGGTTGACTTTGTACCAGAGGTACGGAACGGTCGAGATGCTGCGAGAGTAGGTTACGGAAGTGAAGAGACCGATGAAATGGGTTTCTCCGGTCAGCTCGCCTTTGGCATCGAAATGGCGAATAACCACAACATCAACCGGAACGCGGCGGTGAACAGGCGAGAGCTTAACGAGTTTGGTGACGCAGATCTGATCGTACCCTTCGCGGGCCGCAAGATTCGGGAGGAAGTGGCTGGCGTCGCTGCGATCGAGAAAATCTTTCTTGCGATCCGCTGCGAAAAGACCATAACCGCTTTTAGCAACAACCTTCAGCTCTTTGGATTTGCCTTTTCCGGCAACTTCATAGTCGCGGCAGCCCAGCAGGGTAAAGTTGTCATCATGAATATATTGCAGGAAGTCACGATATTCTTTGTATTGCTCGTCGCTTTGTCCTTTAAGTTTCGGAAGCGTGTCGCGCAATCCCTTAAGACGCGCGCGGACCTTAACCCAATCGCGCGTTGCAAGACGAACGTCCGCAATAATACGCTGCAGCTCGGCAGTCATTTCGTCCATCTGCGTCTCGGTCAGACGGCGATTGAGACGAATGTACATATGCATCAGAACATCCGGATTTTTTCCGGCTGATTCTACTTTGGTCTGGAATGTTTTCTTTCCGGACTTATCGCTCGAAGCGTAGGTGCGCGGATGGGCAATCAGTTCGATCAAATAGGATTTTTCGGCGATGTAGGCTGTAACCGAATCAATAAAGAAAACCATATCGTCCGCAACGATGTTGATCGTCGTGTGCAGGTCTGACCATCCGTGTGTTTTTTCGGTCGGATTGACGGTCTCGATGTAAAGCTGGCCGGGCTTATGCTTTTGCGCAAGTCCTTCATGGTAGGCGATCACCTTGTCGAGCAAAACTTTATCAAAGCTCTTTTGATCCACGTCACGCAGTGCTGCACAAAACGCTGTGCGGAACCCGTTCGAATCACCGGATGTTTTTTTAGTTTTATTCTGACTTTTTGACGCCAACGCCACGACCAGTCTCCTTGCTTGACTCATTGCAACTGACTGGCAGAGAACATGATATTTGAGTCGGGGTCAAGAGGCAGTGCTATGCACAAATTCAAGGCCTGCCGTGCTAAATCTCCGTCAGGACCTGAAGTTCCAGCGCTTCACGACCCTTTTCGGCAACCTTGAATGTCACTCGGACTCTCTGGCCCGGATAGATTTCTTCTATTTCGCATTTGCGAAGGCAGGATTTATGCACAAACACATCTTTCATGCCATCGTCCGGCGTGATGAAACCAAAGCCCTTTTCTGTGCTGTAAAGCTTGACGATCCCTTTTGATGTAAAGGTTCCGCCTGCCTCCTGAATCTCCGGATTCCGCGTTGGAATACTGCTCGGGATGTCACCCGTCGAGAGGACTTCGAGCACCTCTTTGACAGATGCTCCCTTTTCCCGATATTCGATCACGCAGAGCATTTCTGCGCCCTCACCAAGCCCATAGATACCGCACTTTTGCAGCTGGGTGATGTGAAAAAAAACATCGACCGGATTGTCTTCGGGGACGACGAAGCCAAACCCTTTTGATGCATTGAACCATTTTAACTTTACATGAACAGCACCTTGCTCAGCCGGCAATGGAATTGTCTCTAAAGCATTCATTTGGTATTTTTCTTTCCGTGTATATTCTACGCAAGGTATAATATTTCATACTGAAAAAGTATAGTGTTGAAATCATAGGATGTGCAAATTTTTTATTTTACCCCGTATTCCAATTTTTGCAGCATACCATGACACGAGATGAGTTTGCTGCTAGAATAGTGCTATTGAAATATAATATTTTTTTGCAGGTGCATTGGTGCAGCAATTCTCTAAGTTCTGGGACATCTCGTATCCACAATCCATAAAATGGGACATACAGGGAGATGCAGCTTTATGGACCGGACCGGTCTTTCACTATCTGGACATAACGCAACGCAAATTTCCGCATCGACCAGCTTTCCATTTTATGGGCAAGAGCTGGACATGGGGGGAAATTGGTGCGCTTGTCGACCGCTTTGCCCGCGGCCTCCACGATCACGGCATTGAAAAAGGCGTGAAAGTCGGCCTTTTTTTACCTAATTGCCCTTACTACCTGATTGCCTATTTCGCTTTGGCCAAAACCGGCGCCACGATCGTGAACTATAATCCGCTTTACGCCGAAGAGGAGCTGGCCAAACAGATCGAGGATAGTCAGACCGATTACATGATCACGGTCGACCTCAAGGTTACTTACGACAAGCTTGAAAAAATGCTGCACCGCACGAGGCTGAACCAGATTATTGTCTGCCCGTTTGCGGCATCGCTTCCTTTTCCAAAAAACATTCTGTTTTCCCTCTTTAGAAAAGCCGATCAAGCCTATGTTCCCGAAAATGACCGGAATGTTCCTTATGAACGTTTGATTGCCAATGGCGGCCAATTCACGCCCCCACCTATTGATGTCGACAACGATATTGCCCTTCTTCAATATACCGGAGGCACAACCGGAATTCCCAAAGGGGCTATGCTGACCCATGCCAATTTGACCGCCAATGTGGAGCAGTGCGTCCGCTGGTTTCCGGATATCCATATCGGTCAGGAGCGTATGCTGGCGGTTATTCCTTTCTTCCACGTCTTTGCGATGACGACCGTACTTAACCTCAGCGTCAAATGCGGATTCGAAATCATCGCTTCACCAAAATTCAATCTGGAAGAAACCCTTTCTCTTATTCACAAAAGAAAACCCCATTTCTTTCCGGCTGTTCCGGCAATTTATAACGCCATCAATGCCCATCCCGACATTCAAAATTATGATCTGACGTCGCTGCGGTACTGTATCTCCGGCGGAGCTCCGTTGCCGGTCGAAGTAAAAAAATCTTTTGAAGCCTCAACCGGATGCGTACTGGTGGAAGGTTATGGCCTGACCGAGACGTCGCCGGTTGCTTGTGTCAATCCGGTGGAAGGGGCGAATAAACCAGGCTCGATCGGGCTTCCACTTCCGGGAACGGTTATCGAACTGCATGATGCCGAGTCCGGGAACTTGGTCTCAGAACCAAACAAGCGTGGCGAAATCTGGATCAAGGGCCCGCAGGTTATGAAGGGTTACTGGAACAAACCGGATGAAACCGCAAAAGTGATGTCCGGCGATTTCTTCCGCTCGGGCGATGTGGCCGAGTATGACCAAGACGGCTATCTCTTTATTGTTGACCGGATCAAAGACCTTATTCTGGTGAATGGCTATAATGTTTATCCGCGCGTGATCGAGGAAGCGATTTATAGCCACCCTTCGGTTGAGGAATGTGTTGTCGCCGGTGTTCCCGATTCCGCGCGCGGCGAGGTTCCCAAGGTCTGGCTGAAACTCAAAGAGGGCCGACGTTTGAACGAAGACGAACTCAAGAGTTTCCTCAAGGATAAAATTTCACCAATCGAGATGCCGCGTCATTTTGAATTCCGCCAAGAGGCTCTGCCGAAAACCATGATCGGCAAACTCTCGAAAAAAGACCTTCTTGCACAGGAAACGGGACGCTAGACTTTTAGCGCCCCATTTGATCGCTCTATTCCTTGACATGGATATTTGATAATTCGCGGCTGATGGCGATGAATGCATTAATCAGGTCAGCTTGTTCCGGCGCATCATAGTAGTTTGATTCCTTAGACGCACAATCTTTAAAATACTGCTTGGTTGACGCGTTGATGCCTGAGGTAAATGTAACCGTATAAATCGTGATCCCGTCATTCTTCATATTCTGGCAGGTTTTCGCGAGTTTTACGTCAAGGTCGTGGTCGGTCAGTTTCAGGTTTACCCAAGGCCCGTAACCGCTGTAACTTGATGTTCCTCCGCCAATATTGTTATCACCGTCGGTCATCAAAAGAGCCACTTTACGGGTCCGCTTATCACTCCAGCTCGCCCCTTCTCTAAACGGCGCTTCAGGTGACAACACGCGATAACCCCATACCATACCCAGATTGCTCAAGGTATTACCGGATGCGTAGAGGCTTGTAATCTTGTTGTTGATATCGGTGTACGAGCTTGTCAGCGGCAAAATATATGACTGGTTACATCCGGTGTTCTTATTGCTGTTATAAGGATTGCTGTACATCTCCCATGTCCATCCTGCTCCATAGTTCTGCGTATCCTGCGGCGTGGTTCGTGCCAGAACACAGCCCCACCACCGGCTATTTTTAGACTGATCAAATGTTGTTTTACTCGGGTTGTTTACAAAAGCCGTATCATATGTTGTACCATCCGGCTTTTTCCCCAGACCATATGGACCGACGTTCACCGCTGCCGAAAACGGGACCAATCCGATTTTGACCAGACTCGAACAAGCTTTTCCTTTACAGAGTGTATCAAGAAAGGCCTTTGACGCCGATTTCAAAGCACCAATATTATTGTTGGTGGACATAGATCCCGTCACATCAAGAACCATGGCAACTTCCAGCCCGAGAATTTCACGCGTTACGCGTGTATTGGCTGCTACTGTCAAATCATCGATTCCCAGAATCTTTGAAAATGACGTGTTGTAATTTGCTTTAGCACTTACAAGAATATCTTCGCCGACCAGCTGGATATCCAGATTGAACGTCGAACCGATTTTATAGGACGGATAATTCTGGTTAAAAAACTGCTGCACCTTGGCTTTGACTTCCGTATCTGTGCCGCCTGCGGCAGCAGCGGCCAAGGCCGCGGCATCAAGGGCATGGGACAATCTTTTTTTGACCATATAGGCCGTCGACATATCAACGGCCACACCCACGCTGCCAACCACAACCGGAACAACCAGCGCAAACATGACCGCCGTTGCCGCCGTCGTTTGCGCGAGATAATTTCTGAGAACCATCAAAACTCCACTCATCATCTAATCCTCCCATACTACGGTTGGGCTTCTTCGGCCACGGGCAAAGGCGACTTCACTAAAATCAATGTCATCTGTAAAAAATTTTGAGAACATCGGTGTGTAAGCATAATTAACAGTCACAATAATCATGCCCTCCCCTTCGGGAGCCAGTCCGGCCACACTGGCGACAGCAACATTATTGGGAAGCATATCCCGCGTTTCGCGCCACAGGACGACAGGATTTTTATTCTGGTCAAACGCAATGCTTACAACATCTATTCCAAAACTATGTGTATCATAAGGCTCGAACGCCAGCTTGGCTCCCTCAATCAGATCATCCAGATTGGTTGCATCCATTGTACGGTTTCGCGAGACAAGATCCGCCGCAATCTGGGAAGACGTGATTGATTTTTGAGCCAAGGCGATTCCGTTTCCGAGATCATAAACCCCCATGAGCAGAACCAGAATAACCGGAAAGAGCATGGCAGCTTCCATGACCGCCACACCGTCTTCGTTCGATAACCAATTCCGGATAGTATTTTTTATCATAGATCGTCCACCACCAAATCAACATCGTAAGGTTCGGTCTCGAGAACAATTGTGGTGACAAGACGTTTCGAGCTACCATCTACATCCGACAAAAGCTGGGCAATGATCGGGGTCATGAGTTTATATTTGTAAACGGCCCGGATCAGGATAACATCATTGACCGATCCCGCATCAAAGCCGTCCGAAATCAGATCGCCTTTTTCATCATAGCGCGCTTTATGGTTGGAAAAATCGGCAAAGCTATTCATATGAACAACCTCATACTGGACTTGTTTGCAGTCCAGAAAGGTTTTGGCATAGCTGCATAGTGAGTCGCGGAACATTTCCTCAGGATCGGTATTGGATTGTTGCACCTGACCTGTCCGTATCAAACGAGATGACTCATTGGCCGCGTAATCAAGAGTGCTCATCGCCAAGAACATCAGCGACATCTCGATAATGCCAATCAAAAGGTAGAGCGCCGGTATCGCGACGAGGGCAAATTCAACAGCCGTCGCGCCCCGCTCATTGGCGATCCATGTTCTTATTTTGAAACCCATCCCAAACATCCCACATTGGCGCATCCTTTAATTATTTATTAAACCTTAAGATTTGATGGACGCGCGCAGTACAATGTCATTTTATCTTTGGGCGGATAAAGGAAGGTCTAATTTTCCTTCATTTTTACTTCAAATTCCGACTATCTCTCTGCAATTTCATCCAAATTTGGATAAAATTGCGCGGGGCTGTACCAGATAATCAGTTAAGAAATTGATTAACCCATTGTTTAAGTTGGGTTAATTGATGTTTTGGAGAGGGGGTATTAAAACGCCACTCACATTCCTTCAAAAATAGCCCAAAATTGTCCTTTGGAACACCATTA
>JBPXJO010000003.1:0-31011 GCA_051715325.1 Alphaproteobacteria bacterium
CCCTATAACGAATGAAGGACTCTACTTAAATCTGGACTAAACTTTGGGAGCAGGTCAATCCCGTTGAAGAGTTCGAAATCCAGTTTATCGACGGTGATGATCTTGACTGTGAATTATTCAAGGCACTTTCCATTCACCAAGGCACAATAGGTGATTATTTGGGCGCTTGCGAATACTTCTCCGATGATCAAAAAATCAGAGTTATTCTTGCCACTCGCGAATGTGGTTACAACTTCGATTACAGTTCGGATGACCCTGACGGCTACGACATCGACATCTATGAGCTAGATAGTCTTCGTGACTTGGCAGAGCAATTTATCGAAGAGGGTTTATTCGGTAACATTCCAGAAAACATTCGGTACTACCTTGATCTTGACGCTATCGCACGTGACCTAGCCATGGATTATTCCGAAACCACCATCGCAGGTAAAAACTACATCTTCAGATGTGCGTAAAAACGCTCTTCTTTACTTCAGGTTCAAATATTATTGCGTATAACGAAGCCCACCTATTTTGGTGAGAATCTCTTTAGTAAAAAAGTCCTGAGGATCACAGACTACCGTTGAGTATATTGCTTCTTCTATACAGATATAATTTATATACTTATTTCGTCTTTCAATCCTTATAGGCCCCGTTTGAACATAAGGCATATGCGTTTTACCTGCAAATCATCACGCAGCCCCACGAACGGTCATAAAATTTTGTTTCGCCAATCAGGAAATCAATCGCACTCTGCATGAGGTCCTGAGCATCGAAAGATGCGTAACCACATACACTTGTGCACTACATTAGTGCAGATAATGCATCTTTTTCACTACTGAACTTATGCTCTATCCAGCCTCTAGACTCGGGAAAGAGTTGCTCATGAACAATGTACGAACCGGACAAAGGATCATAGCCGATATATGTACAATCTTCTTTTCTCAAAATATAATTTTTCATAGCCTAAATAAACATTTATTCTAAATTTTATGGCTCGCAAACGTTATCCCCAAATTAGCCATCCAACAAATATACCCACGATTGCCCCTGACAATGCCACGGCCAAGTATGCTATCACAAAGGCTGATCCAAAACCATCATCGCTATTAGAATTCATTATCTTAACCCCTTTAATTCTCTATCGTACCAAATAAACTCACTGACTTATGAGATAAGTAATTATATATATAAAATCAATAATAAAATTCTTCTAATATTAATAATACTATACAATAATCATCGCCTAAAAACCAATCCCACTAATACTCTATTATCTATATATTCTTTTGAGAGATTACTAGAATTGTTATTATATTTTGAATAACCAATTCTCAAGCTCACCGTATCGGAAACTTCGTAATTGCAATCCCCCCCCCAGTAAATCAACTCGTCATATCGAGAAGACGTAGAATTTGCACCGACATAATCCAGATCATCTTTGCCCAAATTTATTCCGGCGTTCAAAAAGGGGGTAAATGCATAGGATGCCTGAATGCGTTGCGTTGTCTTGAGAATGCCCGCCCACTCCTCTTCCGAAGTTTCGACCATTCCCTTGTCAAACGTGACAGAAACCCGTAGACGCTCGTAAGGTTGCCAACCAAAAGACCCGCCCAGATAATTATCCCGAACATCCTTTACGGACAAATCATTATAAGACCTGAAAATATTGCCGAAGAATAAGCTCCAATTATATAGGCCGTCTGTGTCATACTGGATTCCTGTTTTGATATCCCCGCCATTGGATTTAAGGTGAGACAAATCGCTCCTTGAGTAGCTCATACGATCCAGAGAAGCGTTAACAAACAGCTTGCTTTTCGGAAGAAACTCAACGCCAAAATCAGCACCGTAAATATGGCGGTCCCATGCCTGATAGTTACTCGTTCCTATCGCCGCCAGATTACTTTCCTTATCCTTCGCATACAAAGAAACCTGAAGGTAGCTCAAGGCCCGCGTCAAACGAATGTCCTTGGTGGTTGTTTCATTATATCCTGTAGTGGAAAGCCGCTGTTCGTCATTTTCGCTTGTTCCGGCCTGCTGACGCCGCTTGGAAATTCCGGCACTCAGATCCGTTCCGTAAGTAATGTCATAACGCCCCTTGGCCATGATATTATACTCGCGATAATTATCCCTGCTTCCGTTCTTATATGTACCGAGGGCAGCATCTCCACCAAACTGGAACATATGACGATCCCAATTTGATCCAAAGATCAAACCGGGCTGGATTTCCGATACGAGATCGCTTTTGGCATCGTGACGCGTCCTGAAAATATTGTCTTCATAACTTGTCTGAAAACCCAAGCTCGGGAACAAAAGAAAAGACCCTGCCCGAATACCTTCAAACAAATCCTTGTTGACCGCCGGCCCCCGATTCAAAGTTTTTTCCTCGGCTGACGGCAATGACACTGAATTGGTATTTTCCGCCCGAGCATCGCCGGAACAGGCAGTGCACATAACAACCATCAATATGGCAACATAAAAACAGCGAAACGACCCAAGCTCGCCTGCAATACTATCAATGACTGGACCTCTGCTATCCATTTTTTGTCCGTTCATCGGGGGCTGCGTTCCATCCGCTTTGAAGTAAATACGCTATAAAAATTCCTATTATGATTCCTATACCATTGGCAACGGCATCCTCGACAGAGGCGCTTCGTCCGCCAATAATTCCTTGAAAAACCTCATTCCCTGCCCCGAGCAGAAACAATCCGAATGCAAGCATGTAACGACGTTTTCTGGACTTAATGCTAAAGAAAGGGATTAGTATAGCTACCGTATAAGAAAAAATATGAAGCAGTTTATCAGTCTCATTGGATGTAACCAGCAAATGCGGAACCAGTGAAAAATACACCAAAACTGCAACCATCACGGCCCACACCAGAATCCATAACATAAAACTACGACCTTTTTCGTTTATGCAGCCTTGGAAACAATTCTTGGCAAAAGAAAATCGGATCCGGTGCTAACGCCCTTGTACTTACCGATATCAACGCGGTTCAACACAACGCCGACAATTTTAGCCTGCTTGGATTTCAAAAGATCCATCATGTTCCGGATGTTACGATCCAGAGTTTTGGACCAATAGGTTACGATAATGACACCATCAACCTGCTGAGCAATAGCTCCAGATTCATTGCGTGCCAAAGCCGGACCTGAATCTATCAAAATATGAGTATATTCTTTTTTGAGTTCATTCAGAACCATTTGTAAATTCTCTGACCTCAACAAATCAGGCAAAGAGTCAGTCAAAGACCCTGTCTTAAGTATCGACAGGCCATGGGAATCTTTCTGGATAGCCGCAGCAAGAGAAACGCGTCCGGCCAAAATATCCGAAAAACCGGCGAACTTCATGTCAGGAGCCATATTGCTAAGCTCTGGTTTCAGGAAATCTGCATCAATAACCAAAACTTTGTGCCCCACCGATATCAGGTAATACCCGAATAACTTGACAAAAGTCGTGCGGCCCTCATCGGGCATGGCAGAAGTTACCAGTATGGTTTGCGTAGATGTATTCATCAGACCGGTCATATAAATCTGCTTGGCTGCTTCCTTGATGTTTGAATTCATGGGGCTGAGCATCAATTGAACAGGATTGGTAACATCAGGCAAAATACCAAGCGGAGTTTGATTGAGCTTGCGGATATCATCAAAATTCTGTATGCCTCCACGTAGAAGCTCCATCAACAAAGCTGAACCCAACGCCACAATCCCAGCAAAAACGACCACAAAAATCATCAACAACTTTTTGCCTGGCTTCATGGGAAAAATGGGGGTGATAGCTTCCGAGGCAATAACAGCATCAGGGCGGGCAAAGCTGTCCTGCGACTGAAGTCTCTCGTAGTTCGACATAAAGCTATCAAGAAGATTCTGACTTGCTGCCTGTTCAGCCATAAGGTTTTTCAGAGCAACAATTTGGATTTGAATATCATGCCCCTGATCACTGAGCATGGACTCATCAACCGGAGCAAATTCGGCATCATCCAGATTTACGGTTTTATCTTTCGGCGTACCTAGCGGAACCGGTGGACGATTTGAAGGCGTAGCGTCTTGAGATTCCGTCTGCATAACTCCAATTTCCGGTATAGAGACTTCCATGCTCCCCTGCACCGATCCGACTACATTGTCCACCTCGAACTCAATGGCCTTCTGAACTTGATCCAGCTGGTTTTTTGCCTCTCGAACCTCAGGGTGATTATATCCATACTTGGATTCCAGCCCCTCAAGTTTATTGGCAATCTGGCTTTCCTGAATTTTGAGTTCCCTTATGTGGGGCGCCTGTACAACATCAAGCAGAGCATCCGCTGGAAGGTTACTCTGTGCGCGGTAACTACTAACAGCCCCAGACTTTTTGACAACGTCTCCTTTCAGCTCTTCAACCTTGCGTTCAAACCAGTTTTTCAGCTCAACCACTTGCTTGTTTTTGCGTTCGATCTGGTTGGCAAGATAGGTTTGAACGTGGGCGTTAGCCACATGCGCTGCCAAATCTGGGTCTTCCGCTCTAAACGAAACCTCGATAACGCGCGAAGATCCTTGAGGGTTTACAGAAAGACGGTCGGCAAACATACTCAAAAGCTCTCGTGTATCTCCCTCTGCGGCAGAAAATTCCGGAGCATTCTCCAACCTCGCCACCTTAATGGTTTCCATGGCCAAACTGGAAGATGTCAGAATGCGCACTTCCGTTTGCACGGTGAAGTCGCTGAATTTGGGGCTTTCGGTCACATCGGTAAAATCATCGAGCTTAAGCTGGTTGTCATTGATAATAACGGTTGCCGAAGCATTGTAGAAAGTGGGTTTTGCCATCACAACAAGAAGACCAAAAATAGTAACTACGGCTCCAACGGCAAGAATGATCCGATGCTGGCGCAGCAAGGCTTGAAAAATTTCACGTATGTCAGGAGCGCCGCTAGAATATGAATAAAGGGCTGGGTTGTAATTCATTCAAAAAATCCTCAATTTAACATATCCGCAAGAATACCAAGGCAAAATGCCGGAAAAGTTATTTTTAATAATTACACTGTCTTCGCGCGCCATTCTACAGATCAAGAGCAAAAAGCAAAGTAATTTTTTGCAGTGCGATGAAGCAAATTTGCATTTTTTTATAGAATTTTACAACGTTTCCCATTAAATAGCCCCGTGCTTCGGTCAAATATTTTAGGAAAAATAAATGCCCAAACAAAATTATGCCCCCAAAAACCTGAAGGATGTTAGCCACGTGACCGTGGGAGGTATCCGCACAGCGTGCCTGTCCCGATCGGAACTTGGGCAACTTATGGTCGAGGATTGTCTTGAAAAAAGACAAGAAAATCAAAGCCCTGCACTGATTTTTGACAGCAACGGCCATGCCATATCCTTGGCCGCCCAAATGCCGTCTTTTCGGGACGACCTGTCAAAAGCCGACCTGATCCATGCGGATGGGGGAATTGTGGTTACTGCTGCTAACAAACTCACTAACGGGATAATCGGGGACCGCTCGGCAACCACCGATATGCTCCACGATGCGGCTATTTTAGCCGTAAAACACGGACTGACCTTCTACCTTCTGGGTGGAACAGAGGACGTAAACAAAAAATGTGCTGTAATCCTTGAAAAGAACTACCCCGGCCTCAAGATCGCGGGTCGCCGCAACGGGTATTTTTCATCCGAAGAAGAAGAGGCCGTCTGCAACGAAATATCAGCTCTCAAGCCAGACATTGTTTGGGTAGGACTCGGAAAACCCAAAGAGCAAAGTTTCTGTGTCAGAAACCGGACAAAAATTAAAGCCGGCTGGCTGATAACCTGTGGCGGATGCTTCAATTATGTCACCGGCGACTACCCGCGGGCACCGATGTGGATGCAAAAAAACAACATTGAGTGGCTTCACCGCATGGTCACTAATCCGCGCCAACTTTTGTGGCGCTACCTGACGACCAACCCCCACGCACTCTACCTGATTGCAACGCGGACAAAAAAAACTTGCGAAGAGGTATAAGGATAATTATGCATCCTGTGGCGCAAAGAGTCTGGAGTTTTTTAAAAAAACTCATTCTGGGAACGGGTGGACAAGTTGGGGTTTCAGCAGCCAATCTTGCACTCTCACTGCTACTGGTGACTAGGATTTCTCCCGAGGAATACGGGACTTTCGCCTTTATCCAAATTCTGATTTTTTTCGGGTTCAGTCTTTCCAACGCCCTACTCAGCACACCACTGATGGCAGATCTGCACCGTCATAACAAACCATTCGAAGAAACCGTAGCAAGTTTCTTTCTGGCGAACGTTGTTTTGGGGTTGTTAATGGCTATTGCCGTGATGGCCATGGCCATTGTCCTTTTCTCCCAGCCCGTCCTTACAGGCGCGCTTTTTGGGCTTTCTGCCTTTCTGTTATTCGTAGGAAGATTGTTCCGTTCCTATCTGCTTGATCACCAGAAATCGTCGCGTGTCCTGATATCCGATTACACCTACACTCTGGTACTTCTGGCTGGATGCGGCGCGTCTCTCTTTTGGGAGGCAATGAGTATCAAGTCCGCCACCCTTCTTTTGGCGCTCGGCGCAGGGCTCTCTCTTGCAGCGATGGGCTTTGATATGCTTAAAATCCAGCTTCGCAGCGTAATTCATGGCAAAAGATCCGCTTTTTTCGACGGGGTCAGGAATCACGGACGGCACGCCCTGACCGGCGTCATTATGGCCGAACTGGTGTCGCGGGGACATTCCTATATCGTGACATTCTGGCTCGGCCCCTCGGCCTTCGCTCCTTTGGCAGTGGCGGGACTCTTTTTCAGACCCGCGCTTCTCGTCGTCATGTCTCTTACACAATTCGAGATGGCCAGGCTGGCGCGATTGCTCAAAGATGTCCGGACCAAAGAAGCGTGGATACAGCTAAGGTTTTTTTATACAGCACTAGGCATTGTTTGGGTATCAAACGTATTGCTGGTAGCTGCCGTTCTGATGTTCTTCTTTCACGACCTTCTGGGCGATAAATATGAATTTCACGACATCGCCCTCGCCGTCAGCCTTCATGCGATCCTGACCGCTTTCGTTTGCGTCAGGGGGCCCGCCAGCGCCCTACTTCAGGCCAATGCGAATTTCGCACCTTTATCCCGCACAACTATCATCGCAGCTCTTGTCACACTACCAACAGTGTTGTTATGCGTGTGGCAATTCGGGGCGATCTGGTCACTGGTCGGGGTCGCGCTCGGAGAGCTTGTCTCCGCTACTCTGGTGTTCCGTCTTGCCCTCAGAAAGATTCCCAGAACATGACCTCCACCGCATCAGAGATCAAAATCGTTATAGGGATTCCAACCTTTAAGCGTCCGCAGGGGTTGCGCCGTCTTTTGGACTCGCTTGCTGTAACGCAGGCTCCATTTATTCCCCATATCGTCATTGCGGATAATGAAGGAGAAGGCGGTGCAGGATTGGCCGTTGCCGCACAAGTGACAGATGAAGGCTACCCGTTTCCCATCACAGCTCTTCCCGTTCCTGAGCGCGGGATTTCACAAGCCCGCAACGCTCTTTTGCATCAGGCGTTCAAAATTCTGGGGGCAGATTATCTGGCAATGGTCGACGATGACGAACGGGTAGAGCCGGACTGGATCACCCAGCTCGTTTCCATGCAACAAAAAACGCAAGCAGATGTTGTCGGTGGATGCGTGATGGCGGAATTCGAACACCCCCCCCACTCATGGGTGTTAGGCCTGAACGTCTATTATATGTGCCGACAGCAAGATGGGCCAGCTGAGATGATTTGGGGCGCAGGAAACTGCCTTCTTCACAAAAATGTTGCTATGCATATCTCGCTGCCTGTTCTCTTCGATCCCTCTTTCTCTCTAACCGGAGGGGAGGACGACGAATATTTTTATCGGTTAAAAAGCTACGGGGCGACGTTCGCTTATTCCGGCGCAGCCATCACACATGAATATTTCGGGGCCGCACGAGTTACCAAATTCTGGGCCCTCAAAAGAAGTTTCAGGATTGGAACTTCTTATGCAAGAATTGCAAAGATGAACGATCTATCCACCTCCCGCATGTGGTTGGGCGAGATTTTAAAGATTTTATCCATTACGGTAAAAGCCCTTTTGTTTTATATTTTTTTCTTTTTTAGTCCGGCTAGAAGGATGAGAGAGCTTTCTCTGCTGGCACGACAAGCCGGTAAAATTGCGGGCTTTTTGGGAAGGTACGGTCAGGAATATGGACGCATCCATGGTCAATAGTACGACAAACCCTCCGCATGTGGAGATTATCGGCGATTTTCCACTTAGCAGAATTCAAGAAAGAATTCTCTCCGTCTTCTATGTATTTTTTCTCTATCTCTGTTTCGTTGGATTACTTCCCTTCGGCCCTAGAAAAATCTACGCGCTTGACGAAACGGGTGGAGGAGATTTCTATCAGCAAGTCATTTTCCTTGCTCTGGCTGGTATATTTTCAGGCTTCATCTTTATCCGGCAGAACTGGCGAGTTATACGTATTGTCGGACTGTTGGCTATTCTTGCCACGGGCTGGGCACTCATCAGCTCCATATGGTCAGAAACACCCGGCATCTCTTTCCGCAGGAGTGTCTTTGCCATCGTCGTTATGCTGATCGTCTATACGTCTACTTCATTGCTCGGCCCGCGCAGAATATTCAATCTTCTTTTTTATGTTCTGTTCGGCCTAATTCTGGCCAGCATTATTTCCGGTCCTATCGTTCCCAACGCCGTTCACCGAGAGGGCATGAGCGGAGCAGAAGACCTCATCGGCCTGTGGCGCGGGGTTTTTATTCATAAGAATATCGCGGGATCATCTGCAGCACTCCTTATTCTCCTTGCCTCTCAACAACTTATCTATAGCAATCTCATCAAAAACAAAATCCATTTGTGGGCGGCCTTGATTTTATCAACCCTTCTTCTGTTTCTGGCCTTCTCCAAGACGTCGATTCTTCTGATTGTTCCGACATCGGTTTTTTCAGCCTTCCTTTATTTCTTTATTGCGGAGCGGACTATCATGTACCGCGCGCTTCTCACAACTATTATTCTCATGGTTATTGTTTTGGTAGTAGGATCATTCGCTTATCTTGACATTACCTCTATAGTAAATGATCCTAAGGCGGTAACGGGCCGCTCTGCCATCTGGAGTGCGATCTTGAAAATGATTGACGACAGGCCTCTCCTAGGATTTGGATATGGATCTGTTTTTGAAGTTGGACAGGCTACGCCATTAAAGAACTACATCCCAAAAGAATATTCTTTACAGTGGATCAGCGGCGTTTCCAACGCACATAATGGATATCTTCAGGTGGCGGTAGAACAGGGATATATCGGGCTTATTCTTGTTATAACCGCTTTTATCCTTATTCCATTTAAAAGCGTCATTTTTTCTGCATCCATTCCAAAGGTTTTTCTGCCGTCCTTACTCGCCATTATGACTTTTTTCTTATTTCACAATTTGTTTGAAGCCACACTTTTTCTAAGAAACTCGCCGACATGGGTTGCGTTCCTAATCATGGTATCGATCGTGAATTACTACAGCTTGCTGACTCCTGTCCCTAGAGAGGAAAACTCAGCCTAGCCTTGCGCGATCACTTCGTTATAGATTTTTTCGAGATCAATTGCGCATTTCGCATTGTCAAAGTTCCTGCGAATAAAATCTGGAGCCTTAAACGCCATATTGTTGCGCAAGTCGTCATTCACGATCAAGCCACAGATAGCATCCTTCATCGATCTAACGTCCTTTTCAGGGCACAAAATGCCCGTTACGCCGTCCAGCATGGCTTCTGGCACCCCGCCTGAAGAAAAGGCGACAACCGGCAAACCGGCCCATTGTGCTTCGGAGGCCACCAACCCAAAAGCTTCCGTTTGTCCGCGGTCCGTCGTTGTGCTGGTATGAACCAGAATATGACTTTGCCGCATCAAGGACAATGTTTCGCTGTTTTGCAAGGCCCCATGAAACTTGAAATTCCTTAAATTTTCGAGAGCCATCTGTTCCAGCTCTTGCCGCAGTGGGCCATCCCCAACAATATCCAAATGGACGTTATATCCTTCCCGTTGCACGGCGGCCACGGCTTCAATCAGATATTTATGCCCTTTAAACGGAACAAGTCTGCCGACAGAGAGGATACGGAAAGGTTGAGATTTATCGGCCCACAATTCCTTTTCCTCTACGTGGTCGATCAAAGGAATGCCCATATAGTTCACAACGCACTTATCCTCAGGAAATCCGGCTTCTATCGCTCGCTTTCGCAGATACTCCGAAACACATATGAATTTCTTGGTCATCCGCCCCAAACACGGAACATTGCGCTTATACAGGGCAAGTAGAAGTCCATCTTTAAAAGTGATATTTCTTACCAGCACGTCAAATCCGTGCAGGGTAACAACAAGCGGAATTTCAAGCCTTGATGCGACAGGGGCCGCCAGCCACCCTGTCGGCCCGAAATGTGCGTGGATAATATCTGCTCCTTGTACAGCTCTCTCGATGCCGCGATTACGGCCCGTCAACTTGAAAGCGGCCTCTGAGAGTTTTTCTGCAAAAGAATTGTTTTGGTTAAGAATATAAGTCTCAAGAGAATGTGGAGTAGAGGGATAAACTTGCCTGCAAGCAACGATTTTCGGATGATAGGCCGTGTTGCATAAAATAGATTCAGCCTGATTCCGGATAAAGACCTCGCTAATCGGCAAATGGCGATTTAGAAATATCGCGGCTTTTCGTTTCATCGTTTCTCTACTTTTCTATTCAGGGGCTCATTCCAAGACGGGCCAGAAAATCCGAGAAAGTCCGATATATCCCCCGTGGAAGGAGAAGCTGTAATAAAACCACGATTGCCATCTTGGGCGTATAACTTCCAGACAAAAGGGATCGGGAATACAGGGAGAGTGCTTTTCCCAGCCTCCCCTGCTCTGAATATCCGCGGGCTACCGTCCACCCCAAACATCCCATTTTGGCTTTTGGCGTAATAAATTTTTCGATTCTTTTGAGCCAATCCTCAATCCGTTCGGGCGCGATATGATTCGATAAGCGCCCCTGAACATCGTGATCTTTCCAGACAGTCGATGGATCGTTGGCAATGAATTCGAACTTACCGCCTGCATGTGCGAGCTTCACTGCCAGATCGACATCGTCGCCATATACTACGTTTTCATCGTACATAGCTTTTCTGGCCAAATCGGCGGGGACAATAATAGAGCTGGTCTGAAAAAATCCGCGATCGCACAAAAGATATTCGGATACCGGTTCATCCGGCCTCAAGGCGCGGGGCGGCTTGATAAAACTAACTCCGTTTCCACGATCCACAATTACTTGCGAATAGGTACACACATCTTTCCCGGATTGAAGTAACGGAATGGCCTGTTCCAGATGTCGGGGGAGCCACAGATCATCTGAGTCAAGGAATGCAATATAGGAGCCGCGAGCCTTACTAATCCCCTTGTTTCTCGCGGCGGACGCCCCCCTGTTATCCTGTCTGATATAGCGTATTCTGAGGTCGCCTATGGCCTCAACTCGGGGGGCAGGATTGTCGGTCGATCCATCGTCAACAATAATGATCTCGAAATCATGAACAGTCTGCTCCATAACGGAACCAATGGCCGTCACTACCAAATCCGCCCTGTTATAAAGCGGGATAACAACACTGAACATCGGAGGAGACTTTTCTTCCATCATCACGGCTTTCAGGGTTTAATTCCAAATTTGGCAACAAAATCAGAGAAGGTGCGGTATGCGCCCATCGGCAGCAGAACCTGCAGGAACACGACAACGGCCATTTTTGGCCTATAGCATCCTGATAAAATGGCCCGCGCTAAGAGTCCTAACGCCCGCGCCCATTTCCCGCTTCGTGCATAACCGCGGGCTACTGACCAGCCAGCGCACCCGAGGTAAGCTTTTGGGGTAATCATTGGACTAATTTTATTCAGCCATTTTATCCTGATTTCAGGATCAATACGGTTTGAAATTCGCCCTGCCTGAGTATGATCTTTCCAGATAACACTGGGGTGAGGCATCTGACAAAACTTTCCACCCGTAAAGGCGATACGGATTGAAAAGTCGGTATCCTGTCCATAATTGATTGTCTCATCAAATCTGACTTTGCGGGCCAGTTCAGCAGGAATAATCAGTGAACTGGTTTGAAAAAATCCACGGTCACACAGCAAATACTCGGAGACCGGCTCATTCTCACGTAGAGTTCGCGGGGGCTTGATGAAGCTGACCCCACCGCCCCGCTCAACGATAACTTGTGAATAGGCACAAGTGTTCTCCATTGTCTCTAAAATAGGCAAAGCCTGCTCAAGGTGGAAAGGTAGCCACAAATCATCCGAATCCAGAAAGGCAATATATTTTCCGGTCGCATGATCAATGCCCGTATTTCTGGCAGCCGAACCCCCTTTATTTTCCTGAAGAATATAGCGTATGCGCGAATCCTCTATCCTATCAATAATATGCTTCGGGTTATCTTTTGAACCGTCATCAACAATAACGATTTCGAAATCCTTCACACTCTGAGAAAGAACAGATTTGACGGTTTCGGTAATAACGTCGGCACGATTGAAGAGCGGTATTACCACACTATACATCGGCAAAGAAGTGATCTTGTCTGCAGTCATATCGTTAACAGTAAAGTTTATAATTTAGTTTTCAGGGTTTGACTTTGCTGACTGTTTGCCGCAAATCTGTCAATTATGCCAGTCAAATCTGACGAATTATCCGGAAATTTGCGCGCAAACAGAATCTCCCCTGCTCCATAAATGTTTTCTGGAGAAAATTCCGGGTTACGAAGAATTTTTATCAGACTCGCTTCTGTTATATTATTAGGACTGGCCATCCCTTCTTCCCATTCTGTGTAGGTTAGGGCGCGGCAAATATGGCTTTTGAACAAAGAATTGCCGAGAATAGTTTGAAAAAACGCCTCATCCGGAACGTGGGTGTATTTGAAAAACCTGACGACCCCATGATTTCTTTCACAAAAATCGAGTATGTAACGCACAGCAGCAGGAGTAAACGCCCAAGTTTGTGACCCTGCATAAGGAACCATTGCCCGCAAGCCTGAATGATAATCTCTCTTGTATATCATATTCAGCGCCTTGATGAGGGCTCTTCTCATCTTTTTGGGAACCCTAAGTCCTCTCGGAATAAAATTGAACTCTGTTAAACGCGATACGGGTCTAATCTCCGAGGGAATTTCAACCATGTTTATGAATTCCCGGCCCATATTTTTTTCAAAAAACTGCTCGATATAAGCCTTGCTGCGAACAGGATAGTCGGCTCCTGTCAGCAGGACATACCTGTCAAATACCTCCCCGCTCTCAAAAGCCTTTTT
Source organism: Alphaproteobacteria bacterium (assembly GCA_051715325.1). Classification (GTDB taxonomy): domain Bacteria; phylum Pseudomonadota; class Alphaproteobacteria; order Micavibrionales; family Micavibrionaceae; genus UBA1573. The sequence continues at coordinate 13,238 of JBPXJO010000003.1, forward strand.
CAAAAGCATAATTTCAGCCTCGACTACCGAAAAATCCCCCCAATAGACAGGAATACGTTCATCCAGAAGGTACACGTCCGGACCGCGTACCCTCTCATATGCCGAGATATTGCTTTTCTTATCAATATGAATAAAGAATGAAGAGTTTGGAGAAGAAAGCGCAGAAATAATACGTTTTAAATGATTGGGGGTATTATGGGCCAATAGCAGATATGCAATTCTCATCAACTCAGTTTCCGCTACCCATTTTTATCCATTTCAAAGCTTCGCAAATTCACAATATCCAAACTAAAAGCACTTGCGTTACCATCTATCTTTAGCGTATTTAAGAAGAACAATCCAGAGGATTTGCTATAAATCCAAAAAGCCTCTCTAACCTTCGGAATAAACTGATGAAAAACAAAGTCTTTTCGCAGCCTGCACAACGCACCTCACTCTTGTTAATAGCAATGCTGGTTGTCTTAGCCGGATGCGCTCTACCAATGGCCGCAAATATTGACGCTCCCCCAGTATTTGATAACTCCCATCCCTATAATCTGAGTGCAGGCGATACAGTAAAAATCAATATTTACGGAGAAGACTCTCTTTCTGGAGATTATCTGATCGACCAGCATGGTCTGATTGTCATTCCCATGATCGGGGAAGTCGCTGCAGCTGGATGGTCGGAAAAAGACCTTCAACAAAAACTTAGCGACGAATTTGAAAGCCGCGGATTTCTTCGCGATCCGCTACTTACAGTCAACGCATCCGAAGTGCGCCCCTTCTCTATTATTGGAGAAGTCAGAAATCCCGGCAGCTATTCCTACCGCCCGATGGAAACTGTTTTTCAAGCAATCGCCATGGCTGGTGGTTATACCCCACGGGCAGCTGAAAACAAAATCCTCATAGATCGGTGGATTGAAGGCAAAATCGTAAGGATGAACGCGACCCAAAACACACCGGTCTTGCCCGGAGACGCAATTACGATCCGCGAACGAATTTTCTAAGATAAACAAATGGCAATTCTGGGAATTATATGGAAACGCCGAAATCTTGTCTTCGGTAACATCTTGATGTGGACACTGTTTGCCGGTGCAACCACTGCATTTCATGAACCCCGCTACACCGCATCGTCCTATATATTTCCCAACATAAACGGCGCAGAATTTCATGCAACGATCTCCAAGCTAGATAAAGGAGACATCACAAAAACCGTTATAGATCAGCTTGGTCTGATGAATACTCCTGAGTACAACCTCTCAATTCCTGACAATGCCTCTGTTACGGCCAAATTTCTTCAGAGCGCTGAAAATCTTGAGTTTAAGGGCCGAAATATCGAAAGCTATGCGATAGAAAAGCTTAAAGAGAATATTTCCATCGAAGCAATTGAAAGCAGTTCAGCATTCAGAATTTCAGTGATTTCAACAGATCCGACACGTGCAGCAAATATAACAAATGCTACAAAGGACGCTATTATTGACCTTTTGACAACGCCCTCTTCAGAACGGATAGTGTTCGCCAAGGGGGATATTCGTGGAGATAATGCCCAAGCCACCTACAGCCCGACCCCACCAGCTTTTTTGAAAGTTTTCTTGATGGGCGCTATTGCAGGACTATTTATAGGAATATTTACCTCCATTTGGAGGGAAATATACTTTCAAAAGAAAGTTCGCCTCTAAAAAAGAAAACATAAGATTTTTTTAACAATCTTATATTGCAACGCACACACAAAAAAGTCTATTAAGATACCATAAAAATTTTAATAACGGTTCCCGTATGCCATTACGACCAATCTCACAATACTATCAAACATCAAAGGACCTGCTGAGCATCCCAATTTGGTTGACTGCTTCACTCTTGGCCGCAGACTTTTTGGTTTTTGCTGTCGCTAAATACATTGCCTTCTATGCCTACTTCATTTTGCGGGCCTACATAATCCCCAATCCAGAATATGACATACATGCCTATTCCCCTCACCCGACTCTGCACTTTGTTCTGGGGTTTGTTGTCATCGTGGTTTTGTGGGGGCGTGGCCTCTATACCAACAGGATTCCATGGTGGTCGCAGGCCAGAATTCTCGCCCACGTAACACTTTTTGCGTTCATCATTCACGGTTTTCTGAGCTTCAGCCTCAAAGTCTACGATTCACGTCTGTTTATCATATTTTACTGGATCGTGATTTTCCACGGATTGCTGTTATTCAAAGCGATCATTTTTAAACTCGCTCAAAGGACCCAACATTGGAACGTCCCCACAGTCATCATCAGCGACGTGGCCACGGCCGAAGACTTACTCTTCGCCTTCTCGTCGGACACCAGCACGGGATATAAGGTTCACACCATCCTGATCCGCAGAAGCTCGGGTGGAGAGCGTGGATTCGACCTTTCAGGCGCCTCCGCAGCTTTCAACGACATTCGCTTTTGTTACGGTGTCGAAGGGATGGAGAATTACATCAGTGAGAATCCAGACAATTACTACATTGTCTCTCTCGATGCCTTCAGAGACCGCGCCCGCGAAACCATTCTGAAGCTTTTCAACGAAACCAACACGCCATATTCGATTGTTCCATCGCTCAGCCGCGCCAATTTTTACCAGATGGAACCCACCTATTTCTTCGGACACGACGTGGTCATGCTCCACACCCGCAGATCTGAAGCCATTGAGGTTTTGGATTTCTCTCTCTCGAAAATTGTCAAACGCGGCATGGATATCGGCGCATCTGGTGTCGCGCTTCTGTTTGCGGGACCGGTTATTTTTATCCTTGGTGCTCTGCTGAAACTCGAAGGCCAAGGTGGCTCGATCTTCTACGGCGGGCAACGGATCGGCAAAGACGGTAAGCTGTTTAATTGCTGGAAATTAAGGTCGATGGAACCCAACTCCGACCATCTTCTAGCCCAATATCTTGATGCGAACCCTTATTTGAAGGAAGATTGGGAAAAATTCCGCAAATTGCCCCGCGACCCGCGCGTCACGACCCGCACTGCACGCATGATCCGCAAACTTAGTCTCGACGAATTGCCTCAGCTCTGGAATATCTTAGTCGGCGACATGAGCCTCGTCGGGCCACGCCCCATTCTGCCAGACGAAGTTCATTATTTTGACGAAAACACCATGGCCGATTATGTGTCGGTTAGCCCCGGCTTGACCGGACTGTGGCAAGTCAGCGGCCGCAACAAAACCAGCTTCAAGCGCCGTGTCTATTGGGACAGCTGGTATGTCCGCAACTGGTCCCTGTGGGGTGACCTGATTATCCTGATTAAAACACCGATTGTCCTCATCACCCGCAAAGGCGCAAGCTAGATCTTTCTTAAAGTTTTAGAGTGGTCTTCACCACCCATAAAATTGGACCATTTTTATGGGTGAAGACCAGAGACTGGATTTTTCTCTCTCCATTTGGTTCAAACTTTGGGGCAAGACCAGGATCTAGTGGGCTACTCATTACCCGACTATTACATTATCGTCACGTACTCGAAACCAAGTTCAAGATATTCATATCTTCCTTTGTTTTCTGTCCATGTTGGCTTTGTATCTATTTGTTCATTCTTGGGAGAATGGTGGATTCCAGCTTTATGGTATGGATCATTATGTACAACATTTATGATGTTTTTTAGGCTGCGCCTGTGGCTTGAACATCAGGGTACAGGAACAGCTCACAGGCTTCATCTCAGTCCTTGGCAAGGTGCTCTATTTGCCCCACATTTATCATGGCATCACTGGGAGCACCATAATTGGCCTTCTGTCCCCTACTATAATCTTCCAAAACTACGATCCTTAATCGGCAATGAGCCCATTATCAACATCAATCAGTTAATTTCATTTTATAAAAATTCTGGATCTATTTTGTCGGGGACAGTGCTTCAGAAGCCAAAACCCCTTTCTGTTCCAAAACAAATGGACGACGTTAAGGATACAGAAGATGCCTCACTTGCTGCGTAGAATGTCTATAGATTTGATATCATTTATCTGGAATCCTTGTATTTCGTCAAATCTTTTATCAAGAAACACTGTCAGGAAATTTTATAGACCTTTAAAACCTATACAAAAATTACATCAGCCACTTATCTAAACATCCTTTAGATAATATAGCGTATAGCGAAGCTCCCCTGTTTTGAAAAGAGCACCTTTAGCGACCAAGTCCTGCAAGTCGCGGGTTACAGTTGCTCGCGAGGCATCTGTTATGCGGATATAATTCTTAGCGCTTAAACCACCTTTGAATCCTTGCTGCCCTTCCTTGAACATACGAGCAATGACCTTTTCCTGCCGTTGATTGAAAAGCCCTGTAAACCGATCAAAAAATTTTGTTTTGCCTATCAGGAAATCTATCATACCTTGAGTAAGGTTTTGATCCTCCAGAACTACTCCAGAAAAAAACAACAACCAATCTGTTACATCCATATCACCTGACGAATTACGTTGGAGAGCCGCGTAATACTCTTTTCTGTGACGCACAATGGTTTTGGAAAGAGCAATCAGTGTCGGGCGCTCCAAATCTTGGGACAATGACTTTTCCGAGATTGCACGACCAATACGCCCGTTTCCGTCTTCAAGCGGATAGATGGATTCAAAATATAGGTGTGCTATGCCGGAACGCGCAAGTGCTCCAAGTTTACCCTCTTTGCTTGCCTTATTAAACCATGACAGAAATGCCGTCATTTCACGCTTTACGGCCTTGGAAGGGGGAGCTTCATAATGAATCTTCGGCTCGTGCAGACTGCTGGAGACAATCTGTACCGGTTCATTATGCGTACGGTAACAGCCAATATCGAGCAGATCACGTCGACAGCTTGTCAGCATTCTATGCCACCCGAACAATGTCTCATGAAAGAGCGGCCCTGAATAAGTATGATAGACATCAACCATCATTTCGGAGATGCCCTGCTCTGCTGGAGAAATTTTTTTCTTTGGTGTGTTTAACCCGAGTTGTCGCTGAATCGAAGATTGAACAGATTCCCTGTCCAAAATATCACCTTCAATTTCAGACGTTTTTAAGGCTTCTTCGCTCATAAGCTGAATGGTAAGTGCATTCCGGTCGCCTTCTTCGACATGACGCATTGCCCCATAAAGCATTCCCGCCTTCTGAAGAAACTCTCCTTCAAAACCTACCAGTTCTTTTTCATCAAACCGAAAGTTCGGCCAATCCTGATGCTGCCAAATCCACACCATTATGAGCTATAGCCCCTTTTCCTATAACTCAAAAAAACCACAAGATATTAGCTATAGATTTAGATTTTTCTTGAAAACTTACACATTTTCTTACACACTTTAGAAAGTCAAAGTTTTTTATATAATTAAATCAATTAGTTAACAAAGCGTCACTAGTCTTGAAAACTATCGAGGGTTCACGCCCTCCGTGGGTTCGAATCCCACCCTGCCCGCCATTATCTTAAAAACCGACCCTCTATCTTTTTGAGGGTCGCTGAAAAAACCTCAATTCCCGCAACGTGTTCCGCAAAAAGCTCCTGACATGGTTTTCGGTGCGGCGGCAAAAATCTGGCCTGCGCCTCTCTCTATAGGGCTTTTTCCTCACAAACCTCCGTACCGATTGCACCCATGTTCACAGATTTTGGTCAATAGGTTTCAATGAGTTAAGCGGCGGCGGTTTTTTGTCTTTTACCAGCCACAGTTATCTTACTACCACCACGGATGATGAATCTAGCTTTGTAGGCCGTATCCTCGCTCGACCATTCGATCGGGTCATCGGTAAGCTGGAACAAGCTCTTGAGCTTGGCGGAGACCTCTTGCTTGGTTTTGTCGACTTTCGTGATGTCGTCGACCGCCATATTGCCGTTGACCATTGCCAATGCTTGCAAAAACGTCCAAGCCTTCGTCGGCTTCTTGGCATTCGTGCGTTTGTCGCGCATCTGGAAATCTTCCGCGCTGTATTGCCTATGGTCTTTGTTCCTGCAGGATACCGTGACCGCTTCGTTAGCGGTAAATTCCAGAACGATATCTCCCCATGTCGCGCCTGGTGGGGTTGGATAGTGTTCGCCGGAGGCAGGATCAATATGTTTAATCCAGCCCGCTGCAAGCTCGGACAGGATGCTTGCGGCGTTGCCCCTGACCTGGATGGCATCATTGGCAAATTCGATCAGGTCTTCGTAAGCGAAAACCTTGGCTCCGTTGCGCAAAGCCACATCTTGAACGGATTGTGTCACGGCGGGAGCCGATGACAGAAGAACGAAGAATGGGTTTTTATATCTGGCAGCAAGCTGGCCGATGGCGCGTTCAATCCGGCTCGTCTGTGCCTCGATCATCGCCACCACGGGAAAACGGTAGCTGGCAACGGGATTGTATTCACCGATCTGCCATGCCGGAAGCCCGTCGATCTCCGTATGTCCTGCACCGTTGATGCTGAACGCCTGCGCAAGACTAGAAAAGATGGTTGTGAAATCAGGGCTGTAGACGATCAGGTCTTTCTTTTGCAGCGTGCGCTTGTCACAACCGGAAGCGCAGACGCCGACATAGGTGCCGTCGCTATGCTTGACCACGTCCATGTAGCCGCCGCACCTGCCGGAACAAGGATGCGTCTCGGCGAGATCGTTCGTAGGCTTCAACAGCTTGTCGGGAAAACCCGTCCAATCCGCTTTCACGCCACGCGCACCGAGAAGTTGGCTTAACTTATGCCACGGCTGCTTCTGAAGCATATTCCACCGCCGCATCACTGTCTTCATCCTCGTCTGTTGCCATCTCCTGCGCCTTTATAAAGCCGCGAGCTTTCATCCATGTTTCGATAGTATGCGCATCTTCCTTGCGGTCGAATTTTGCAATGTTTGGGGTCTTGATCGTTACCGTGCGCGGCTTTGAGCTACTGTCGAACTTCACCTGAAAACTGGCCTCGACCAGATTGCCGTAGTCAGGGAAATCACGTTTCCTGCTTTCCAAGGATTTGAAGATGTCCTTGGATCGGAAGATTGTACGATCGCTAAACGTGCCACGGAATAACAACTGCACTCCGGTTAATCGCACTTCCGCGAGACCATCAATATCAACACAAGCCAAGGAATTCACACCATCGTCGAGAAGCGGTTGGAGGGTGTATTTGTCATCACCAGGGAAATACTCCGCATCGTTGAAAAAGACCTGTCCAAAGGCCGAAAGGTACATAGCCCGTTCTTTCTTGCCATCGGACTTGTTGAAAACCTGAAGCTCGTTAGCCTCGATATCGTAGACGACCACATCGTGGAATTCTGGGCGGTAAAATACGCTCCCCGTCTCACCGTCCTCAATCTTGCCCTCGCGCTTGAACGGCATGCCATGGCGCACGAGGAAGTAGACTTTACCTTCCTTGTCTTCCATGTCGAATGGCAGCACCTTGCAGCCCTTACCGCGCTTGTGCTGTTCGAACCACACGTCCATCAGACCTTCTAACTTGGAGATGTTGCCGGAAGAGATAATCGGTTTTTTGCCTTTTCCCTTCGAGGATTGGAAGCTGAGGAACCTTTTCGGCTTCATCATCATCGCTTCAGCGTGAGGTTTTTTGATCAACTCTGGGTCTTTCAACCAGAGCATCACCGCGAGGTCAGCGGGAGAAGCGTCTGCGGGAACGGTAACGTTTCCGGTCTTCGCCATTTCCAGAAGCTCGTCGTACATTTCGTCGTCGGCAACCTCGTGAACGAAAAAGAGAGCATCCACCATGTCTGGCGGGATGCCCTCGGTCGGTTGCATCAGAATCCGGCAAAGCAGATCATAGTCGATCTGGGCACTGCCGTTTACTTTCGGCTTGAACCCTCGTTCCTCCAGATAAGAGGTATACGGGGACAAGAACTGTAAAAGGTTCTCATCCTTTATCTTCTTCAGAATATCCGGTTGAGCAAATTTATTAAGGGAATACGTCGCCATCCTGAGCCTCCTTCATTGTTTTTATGGCGGGGTCGGCTCTGGAACAAACGGTGACGACTTTCCCCAAGATGGAGAAGTCGTCGTCGTGGCTGATGACGATAGGCTTCAGTCTTTTGTTTTCGGGCCTCAATTCTATACGGTGATCCGCGATGAACAAACGCTTCACCGTGGCTTCGCCGTCGCGCATGGCAACGACTATGTCTCCAGATTCAGCAAGTTGTTGCTGTCTGACGACGACGAAATCGCCGTCGTTAATATCTACGTCGATCATGCTGTCGCCGCTGACTTGGAGAGCGAAGCAGATGCCACGCGCTAACGTGGCGTCGACCATGATTTCACCGACCTTGTTTTCGATGGCGAGTATCGGCGTACCTGCAGCGACCTTGCCGAGGACTGGAACGCCAACCATCTGCCTTACGCGTGGGCTGAAGTCCTTTACTACCGTCATCGTGCGCGCCTTGCGCGGCTCACGCTGGATGTACCCCTTCTCCTGCAGGCGCCCCAACATCTCATGCACGCTGGGCGGCTGGATTGAAAGAACGTCCGCCAGCTCCTGCACGGTCGGCGCGACACCGCGACGATCCTTGAAAGCAGTGATGGCGCGCAAAACCGCTTCTTGGGTGGGCGTCAGGTTTTCGACGTTGGAAAGTTTTCTGGCAGCCTTCATTTTTTCTTCTCTGTCGTCACGCCTTTGAACTTTTTGCCATCCGACTTCACGTCCATGAAGCGACCCGTGTCACCATCGCGCTTCGTGTAATGCCCTGTCTTGGGGTTTTGGATCTGGGAGCGATCACGCACCGCGCCATTGCGGTGGCCATCGCCTTTAGGTGGGTTGGTCGCCATGCGAATCTCCTTATGCTTACCCTAAAATCTATTAGGTTTGATTATCCTAATTCAAGAAAAAACGCCGTCAATCCCGTACTTGTCCAGACGATTGACCTACACTTCCCGTAGGTAATAGCGCATGGAACAGTACGGAGGTGACCCCATGAGCAGTTTAGAACCAACCCTGATGACAGCCGATGAACGCATGAACGAAATTGGCCTCATCCTCAGCCGAGGCATCGCACGTCGGGTGCAGAAGCTGAAATCAAGCCAAACCAAGGACATGAGAGACTATTCTCTGGACTTCTCCCCGTCCGGAAGCATTCATGCGAAAAGCCGAGATGAGGAGAATAATCAATGCAAAACAATGTATTAGCCCGTGTTGCGGCCCTGCCGCAGATGCCCATGTCTGAGCTGACGGCGATGTGGGAGGAAGTGTTTCAGGCCAAGGCGCCGAAATACAACAGACCCTATCTGGTCAAGCGCCTGGCCTACCGCCTGCAGGAAATCGCGCATGGCATCGATAGCGTGATTATCGAAAAACGTCTTGAGCAATACGCCAAGGAAAATCTTTCGAACAATCTTCGTACACCGCGCAAAAACGTTCATATGCCAGTCACGGGGACACGGCTCGTGCGTGAATACTATGGCATTGAGCATCGCGTCACCGTCTTGGACAAGGGGTTTGAATACAATGGCGCGCGTTACAAGAGCCTCTCGCAGATCGCGCGGGAGATTACGGGCGCGCATTGGTCAGGCCCCGCCTTTTTTGGGCTGATACGCAACAGCAAAAACAAAGAGGGCAAGGAATGACGGAACCAAAGAAACGTACCCGCTGCGCGATCTATACGCGCAAATCTACCGAGGAAGGTCTGGACATGGAATTCAACAGCCTCGATGCCCAGCGCGAGGCCGGAGAATCCTATATCACGTCCCAGCGGCATGAAGGCTGGACGCTCGTTCCGGATTATTATGACGACGGAGGATTTTCAGGCGGCAGCATGGAGCGTCCCGCGCTCAAAAAGCTCATGCGCGACATTGAAAACGGTCAGATCGACGTGGTCGTTGTCTACAAGGTCGACCGTCTGTCGCGCTCGCTTTCTGATTTTGCAAAACTGATCGATCTATTTGATAAGCACAATGTCAGCTTCGTTTCTGTCACCCAGCAATTCAACACCACCACATCCATGGGGCGGCTCACACTCAATATTCTGCTGTCCTTCGCACAGTTTGAGCGAGAAGTCATTGGCGAGCGTATCCGCGACAAGGTAGCCGCGACCAAACGCAAAGGCATGTGGATGGGCGGCCAGCCGCCGCTGGGCTACGTCACGAAGGACAAGAAGCTGGTCATTGATGATAGAGAAGCCGAGCTTGTCCAGCTGATCTTCGAGCGTTTTACTGTTCTGCAATCCATGACGCTGCTGGCGAAGGAACTGCGCGACCAGGGTCACCGCACGAAAAAATGGATCACTCAAAAAGGCGTATTGCGCGGCGGCAACGTCATCACCAAAGGCTTTCTGTACAAGCTGTTGAACAATCGCACCTATCTCGGCGAAATCATTCATCTCGGCAACAACTATCAGGGACAGCACAAGCCCATTATCTCCCACGCCCTTTGGGAAAAGTCGCGTTCGGTCATGAAAGAGAACCCGCGCAAGCGCCAGATACGGACGCGCGGGCTATCCACGGCTTTGTTGCAAGGGCTGTGCGTGTGCGGCGGATGCCATTCCACGATGACGCCAACGCATTCCAAAAAACCGAATGGCAGGGTCTACCGCTACTACAAGCCAAGCGCACATTTGAAAAACAACTGCGAAGACTGCCCCGTTGGCCCCGTTCCGGCTGGAGAGCTTGAAAACATCGTCCTTAACCAAATCCGCGTTGCTATCTGTACGCCGGAGATGATGGTGCGGGTCTGGCGTGAATCCATCAAGGATAATCACGGCATCACCGAGCAGCAGGTACGCGACGGCTTGCAGAATATGCACATGATCTGGGATGAGCTTTTTCCGCTCGAACAGGCGCGGCTTTTACGTCTTCTGATCGAAAAAATCATTGTCAACCATGACCGTATCGACATCCGCATCCATGCCGAGGGCTTGAACAGCCTGATCCGCGACATCGAATACGTCCACAAAGCAAGGGAGGCCGCATGAACAAAGCCATCATTTCCCGCGACGGCAATGCCATTGTCGTCAGCGTTCCGGTGAATTTCACCCGTAAATTCGGACGTCGTTACTTGATCGTCCCGCCCACGGAGGGCGATGACCTTCCGTTCGTCGTCACGCCACGCAAGGACGATAAATTGATTACGGCGCTGGTACGCGCACAAAAATGGGGACGGTATTTGGATGTTGGGAAATACAACAAAATTGACCATTTGGCCGAAGAAAATGAGATCAACGCCTCTTACGTCTCACGCATCATCAGGCTGAACCTGCTCGCACCAGACATTAAGGAAATGATTTTGGATGGCACACAGCCAAAGACCATGAAGCTGTCCGAATTGCTCAAGCCATTTCCAGACGATTGGCAGGCACAGCGCCGCCATTTTGGCTTGGTGACGTGACGGGGGCGTCCCCATGTCCGGCGAAATTTCGCTGGGTGTCTCACAAAAAATCTGAAAAAAATTTCTGCCTTCAGAACCCCCGTTTTCGGGGGCTTTTGCTGTGCTGGTGGTGCCGAAAAGCCCTCCAATCCAGCCTCTCAGCGAGTTTTCGCCAGTCGTTTCGTCCGGCCCGCGTGGCCGTAACGCAAACGAAAGCGAAAACAATGAGCAGAAGTAAAAATCGTTATGACGGTATCGACCGTTATGTTGTCTCCCAAGTCCGTTATCACGCCCGCCAGATGCTCCGGCATCGCGCTATGGCTGGAATGGAAGTTGAGGATATCGAGCAGGACTTGATGCTGGACTATCTTTCCAGAATTCAAGCCTTCGATCCGGAAAAGTCCTGCCGCAATACCTTTATCGATCGCATTCTGCGCCACAAATGCGCCGAAATGATCAAGGCGGCGACGGCGCAGAAGCGCAACGGCGGCATTCAAGCCGCTTCACTGAATTCCTGGCTAGAAGACGGCGATCGTGAAGACGTTCCCGACGGCATGACCGTCTGGGGTGGACGGTCTGACCTTTCGCATCAGGAAGGCATGGTGATCGACGTACAAAACGCGGTCAACGCCCTGACGGAGGCGACACGCTTTTACTGCGTGATGCTGATGCAGGATTTGCCCATCCGTACGCTCTGCAAAATTCATGATCGGCATCCGTCCACGGTCTATGAGGCCATGAACAGGATACGACGCGACTTCGATACGCGAGGCCTGCACGAATATTTGCATTGACCGTTCCAGACGCTTCCCGCGAACGGCCCGTATGTAACTCCTTGCAAACGGAATTCATGTCGGGCCTTCGCGGGAACGCAACACCCTTCGGGGAAATACCGCGACCGCTTTCGCTCTTTGGCGGCGCAAAGACCCGACAGCAGAAATGCAAGCGGCGACCAAGAGCAACAACGAAACCAAGGAGCATCGAATGGGGAATTCACCCTCTCTCGACGCCGTCTTCGGCACGCCCGTCGGGCAGTTGCTGGAGATGGATGAAACCGAACTGCGCCGATTGCTGGCCAAGGCCGAATTGGTCTGCCGCTGGCTGCGCGGCGCGCTGCGACTGAAAACCCAAAAAGGAGCAAAACAATGAGCGAGAAACTCGAAAAACTTTTCAAAGACAACTACGACAAGAACCTGCCGGAGATCGTTCGTATCCCGCCGCTTGGAGACAACCGGACGGAAATCCTGAAACCTCTCGAACAGGCGACGCTCGACGACATCGCCCTTGCGGTGGAGACGTTGGACAGGGTTGAATCCAATCTCTATGCCCTGCGTCGCTTGTATCGCGCGGCCCGCGCAAAGGGCGCGCTCGGCAGGGACAATATCGTCGAGGCGCTCACGCGCAAGATCGGGGGTGCGCAATGACGCTCCCCATCATCTCCGCCGACGAACGGCTTGCCGAAAAGCGCGGCATCAAGGGCTGCATCTTCGGCAAGTCCGGCATCGGCAAGACATCGCTGCTCTGGACGCTACCGCCAGAAAAAACGCTGTTCTTCGACCTTGAGGCCGGAGACCTTGCCATCGAAGGCTGGGCTGGCGACACCGTGCGCCCACGCACCTGGCAGGAATGCCGCGACTTCGCGGTGTTCATCGGCGGCCCCAATCCGGCCTTGCGCGAGGATCAACCCTACAGTCAGGCGCATTTCGACGCTGTGAAGGAACGCTTTGGCGATCCCGCCGCTGTGGCGAAATACGACACGGTGTTCGTGGATTCCATCACCGTCGCCGGACGCCTTTGCTTCCAATGGTGCAAAGGTCAGCCACAAGCCTTCAGCGACAAAACCGGAAAGCCGGACACGCGCGGTGCTTATGGTCTGCACGGCCAAGAGATGATCGGCTGGCTGACGCACCTCCAGCACGCGCGCGGCAAGAACATCTGGTTCGTCGGCATCCTCGACGAGAAGCTGGATGATTTTAACCGCCGCTTCTTCCAACCGCAAATCGAGGGATCGAAAACCGGACTGGAGCTGCCTGGGATCGTCGATCAGGTCATCACCATGGCCGAGCTGAAAGCCGACGACGAGACGCCGTATCGCGCCTTCGTCTGCCACACGCTCAATCCGTTCGGCTTCCCCGCGAAGGATCGCAGCGGTCGGCTCGACATGGTCGAAGAACCGCACCTCGGACGCCTGATGGAAAAGATCGCCGGAGCGGCCAAGCCCGCCGCCGAGCGCCTGACCTATGTCCGCCCCCAACAAACCGACGTTCAAAAGCAAGGAGAATAACCATGTCCGTATGGAAAGATTTTGGCAGCGCCGAAGACCAGCAAACATTCGACATCATCCCCAGAGGCACGATCGCCCGCGTGCGAATGACGATCAAACCAGGCGGTTACAACGATCCTGATCAGGGCTGGACGGGCGGCTACGCCACACTCGGCGATAGCGGCGCGGTTTATCTCAACTGCGAATTTGTCATTCTCGAAGGGCCGTTCGCACGGCGCAAAGTCTGGAGCCTGATCGGTCTGCACAGCACGAAGGGGCCGACATACGCCAACATGGGGCGTTCCCTAATTAAAGGCATCCTCAATTCCGCGCGCGGGTTTTCCACCAAGGACGACAGCCCGCAGGCCATGGTGGCGCGCCGCATCAACGGCATCGGCGATCTGGACGGCATCGAATTCACCGCCCGCATCGATGTGGAAAAGGATTCACGCAACGGCGATGACAAGAACGTCATCAAGACGGCGATCACGAAGGATCACAAGGACTTCGGAAAGAGCGGTGGCAACGGCGGTGGTTCCGCGCCGCCCGCGCAAACACCTTCGGCCACGGCGCCTGCCGCCAATCTCCCCTCTTGGGCGCGGTGAGGTGTGGCATGTTGTTAAGACCGAGACAAAAGGAGCTTGTCGCACGCACCGTCACGGCACTCGATAAACACGGCAACACGCTGGCCGTCGCGCCCACGGGCGCAGGCAAGACGATCATGCTCTCCGCGATCATCGGCGAGATGTTCCGGCACAAGTCTGGCAAAGCCTGTGTGCTGGCGCACCGCGACGAGTTGACGTTCCAGAACGAGGACAAGTTCCGGCGCGTCAACCCAGGCATCTCCACGGGCGTGTTCGACGCCTCCGTCAAGTCGTGGCGCGGGGACGTGACCTTCGCCATGGTGCAGACGCTCTCCCGCGAAAACAACCTTTCGGCCATGCCGCCGATGGACGTGCTGGTGATCGACGAGGCGCACCACGCTCGTGCCGACAGCTATATGCGCGTGATCGAGCGCGTCAAAGCGGCAAACAAGGGCGTAAAGCTGCTGGGCATGACCGCCACGCCCAATCGCGGCGACAAGAAAGGTCTGCGCCCCGTCTTTTCCAACGTCTCCGACCAGATCACGGTCAGGGAATTGATCGCCTCCGGTCACCTTGTGCCGCCGCGCACCTTCGTCATGGACGTGGGCGTGCAGGACGAGCTGCGCCAGGTGAAAAAGACCGCCAGCGACTTCGACATGGGAGCCGTGTCGGCGATCATGAACACGCGCCCCATCAATGACGCCGTGGTTAAGCACTGGAAGGAAAAGGCCGGAGATCGCAAAACCGTCGTGTTCTGCTCGACCATAAAGCATGCCGAGGACGTGGCGCGAAGTTTCAACAATGCGGGCGTCCCTACGGTCTTCGTCCACGGCGATATGTCCGATTCCGAGCGCGAGGCCGTGTTGGCGGAATATACGGACGGTGACGCGCAAGTCATCGTCAACGTGGCGGTGCTGACGGAAGGCTGGGATCATCCGCCGACATCCTGCGTCATTCTGCTCCGTCCCAGCTCATACAAATCGACGATGATCCAGATGATCGGGCGCGGCCTGCGCACCGTCGATCCATCCGATCATCCGAACATACATAAGAAGGACTGTGTCGTCCTCGATTTCGGCACCTCCACGCTGCTGCACGGATCGCTGGAACAGGACGTCAATCTCGACGACCAGATGGGCGCTGGCGACGCGCCATTCAAAGAATGTCCCGAATGCGGCGCGGAGGTTCCCGCCGCCGTCAAGGAATGCCCGCTATGCGGTTACGAATGGCAGACGCAGGCCGCCACGAAGGAACTGGCGGAGAACGGCTTCGTCATGGCCGAGATCGATCTGCTCAAACGCTCCAGCTTCCTTTGGATCGATCTGCAACAGAACGACCGCTATTTCCTGGCGACAGGGTTCAACGCCTGGGGCGGCGTGTTCTTCAAGGACGGGGAATGGCACGCCGTGGGCGGCATGAAAAACCATCCGCCCAGATTGCTGGCTGCGGGTGAACGCATCGTCTGCTTCGCGGCGGCGGACGATTGGCTTAACACGAACGAAACCGACGAATCCGCGCACAAAACGCGATCCTGGGTACATCAACCTGCCACGGATAAGCAGCTCCAATATCTACCAGACCATCGCAACGATTTCGGCATGACCCGTTACAAGGCGTCTGCCCTGATGACGGCGCGCTTCAACCGCGATGGCATCCAGCGCGCCATCCAGTCCGCGCGAGGCCACGCATGATCGACGCGACCGACATCGAGAAGCAATGCATGGAGCGAACGCTCCAGCCGCTCGGCGAGGTCGTGGCGGAAATCGGGATGCACAAGCCGCTTTCCGCTTACACCCGCGCCGAAGTCCTGACGCTGATCGAGGTCGTCGTCGGCAATTACCAGACCTTCCTCGCGTCCAGCCAGCCACGTACCGATGACACGGAGATTCCATTTTGACGCTCGATTTCAATCATAGACCCACCGTCGCGGATCAGATCAACGCGCATATCGATGCTGCGATTCAATTGGCACGCGCCCAACAGCCGGAGCGCGATTATCTTGGTGCAAGCCGACTTGGCGTGTCCTGCGCCCGCGCGTTGCAATACGAATACACAAAGACGCCCAAAGACGAGGATTTTTCTGGACGCGCCCTTCGCATCTTTGAAATCGGCCATGTCTTCGAGGCTTTGGCGCTGGCATGGCTGCGTCAGGCCGGATTTACCGTGTTCACACAGAAGCCGGATGGCAAGCCTTTCGGCTTTTCCGTCGCGGGCGGACGCATTCGTGGCCATGTGGACGGCATCATCGACGCCGCACCCGCCGATCTTGGCATGACGTTCCCCGCGATATGGGAATGCAAGTCCATGAATGCCAAATCGTGGCGCGACACCGTCAAACACGGCCTGAAGAAGTCAAAGCCCGTCTACGCCGTGCAGGTCGCCACCTATCAGGCGTATATGGAGGGCGGCGTCCCTGGCATTTCCCAAAACCCCGCATTATTCACCGCCGTCAATAAGGACACGGCGGAGATTTACCACGAGCTTGTGCCGTTCAACGCCGCCCTGGCGCAGGAGGCCAGCGACCGCGCCGTCAATCTGATCCGCGCCACCGAGGCCGCAGAATTACTGCCGCGCATTGCCGCCAGCGACGACCACTACGAATGCACCTTCTGTCCGTATCGCGGGCGGTGCTGGCAGGTGGCGACATGACGGGGACGTGGCAAGATTTCAACGACGCACCCGACCAGACCCGCCCAAAGCCCGAAGAGCGGCTGACGACGAACGATCTGAAGGAGCGGTTGCACGGGCGTTTGCGCGAGGCGCTGTTCCATCTGTTGCCGAGCGGCAAAATCCGCAACGGCAAATTCACTGTGGGCGACATCCAGGGCAACAAGGGCGACAGCCTTTGTGTGGAATTGTCCGGCGCGAAGGTCGGCATGTGGCACGACTTCGCCACGGGCGACGGCGGCGACATCCTCTCCCTCTGGGGAGCCGTCCACGGCCTTGATCCACGCACGCGCTTTCCCGATATCGTCAGCGCCGTCCATGAATGGCTCGGCGAACCCGTCCGGCCTGTTTCAAAAAAGGCTAACGAAGCCGAGGATTTGGGGCCGCACACGGCGAAATGGGACTACACGGACGCGAACGGGAACCTGATCGCCTGCGTCTATCGCTACGATACAGCGGACGGCAAGGAATTTCGACCGTGGGACGTGAAGGCGCGCAAGCACCGCGCGCCGGAGCCAAGGCCGCTTTATAACCAGCCCGCCATCAAAAACTCCAACGCCGTCGTTCTTGTCGAAGGCGAAAAATGCGCGGACGCGCTGGCTTCGCTTGGCATTTGCGCCACCACGGCCATGAACGGTGCGAACGCGCCCGTGGACAAAACCGACTGGTCGCCGTTGCAGGGCAAGCATGTGACGATCTGGCCGGACAACGACGAAGCAGGAAAACATTACGCCGATGCCGTGATTGGCAAGCTGCGAACCTTCGGCGTGTCCTCGCTTTCCGTCTTGATCCCTCCCGAAGGCAAGCCCCAAGGCTGGGACGTGGCGGATGCCGTGGCCGAAGGCATGGACGTTCCGGCGTTCCTGACATCCGCGCCGCGCATGACGATCCCGCCAGCCGCCGCGCTTCCGGCCATTGGCCGGCGACCAGGGCATCGTTTAGGCGCCGGGTGCTGGCGGAAAAATCCCGGCGGAAGTCGTGCAGTGAGCGCAGGTAGAAGTCCGGGCGGTTCATGTGCAGCAGCAGGCCGGCGGCCTGGTCAATGCCGGGCAGCGTCGGCAAAGCCCCG
>JBPXJO010000004.1:0-29379 GCA_051715325.1 Alphaproteobacteria bacterium
CCGCAGCAGCGGCACAAAGGAGCCGAAATAAAAGTGAGCTGCCCCCACGCTTCGGGCGAAATAGCGCCCGCTTCCGATACGATTCGTCCGTTCACCGGGCAACGGGGAGGAAGAAGAGCCGATAAGCCCTTATGAGCCAGTTTCAAAGCAGCAGAGCTATAACTTTTATAATCCATTGTAATTCCACGGGTTTTCCGTATATCTGACGGCGTAAAACTAGAACTTGGCTAAATGTTTATTTTTATTGCATTTTTTCCCAAAAACCCACATACTCTCGGCATTAGCATAACCGTGAACGTATTAACGCACAACAGACGAAAGCAGGAATGGCCCGTCCGAACAAAAATTCGCTGTTGCAAGGCCACAGAAAAGCAATTGGCCTCGACAAAGAAGCTCTCCCCAAAGAAAACAGGGAGAAAGAACCCTATGCCACGGGTGATCGCGCGACCCTGCTCAAAGACATTCCCGCCCATATCGTCAAAAAAGCCTGGTTTACCCTTGCCCACATCCTGCTGGCTCCGAACAGTAAAGTCGTCGATTCCGGATGCCGCGATGGCGCCATGACCTATGTGATGGCCGTTCTTAAACCGGACCTTCAATTCATCGGTATGGACATCGACCAAGCCGTTATTCGCCAAGCCCAAAAGAAATACCGCTTACCCAATCTGACGTTTGAAGTCGGCAATATTTTTACCGATATGCGTGAAGATAGTTACGATGCCATCATCAACTCGTTCTTTCTGCACGAAGTCTATTCGGACTCGTTTTTCAACGAGCGTTTGGTCGAACTGGCACTCCAGAAGCAATATCCGGCTCTCAAAGCAGGAGGAACCCTGATCCTGCGCGATCATATGTGCCCGACCACACGCGATTATGTTCTGATCGAATTCACCGAGCTCGACACCTACGGCGATACATTCGAAACCATGTCCGAAGCCGATCTGTTGGTTTGGTTCTCGGAACACGCACGTTCCAAATCCCTGCAAGCCGAAAACGCCGGAGCCAACGGCTTCTTCCTTGAAGAACTTCCGCCGAATTTTCCGCGCACCCGCCTGTTCCGCATACCGGAAAAATGGGCGCACGAATTTATTATCCGCAAGGACAACCGCGAAAAACTCAAAGAAGAGCTCTCGAAAGAATACGCCTTCTATAGCGAAGCCGATTTCTTCAAACATATCTCGGCTTTGGGTGGACGCGTACTCTATTCCGCCCCGCATTGGGATGAAGGCTTTATCAAGAGTCGCTATACCGGAAAAATCCACCTTTATGATGAAGCCGGCCAAAAACTCGGCCCCCCGCCAACAAGCCATACGCTGGTCATCCAGAAGATTGCCGAACGCACCAGCCAAAGCGTGTCCGAACGCCGGACGTCACGCAACCGCACTGGATCAGTCTATATCCGTACCGTACGAGACGAACGCAACGCCACCATGACCGACATCATTTGCCGTGACATGGAGATCGCTGAAGTTCTTCCGTTCCGCATTGATGCCGACGGAAAGATCAAAATCTATTTGCAAGAAGGCGTGCCGCGCGGATTGGCGAACGCCGTACCGCGCACAGGAAAAAACCTCGACGGACGCAAATGGTCCGGCCACATGATCGAAGCCATTGCGACCGATGCCCACAACATCCTGCCGATCAAGGATGCCGGAAACAAAGAACTCCAGATCTTCTCGCGCCAGCATATCGGCCTGCGTCCGTCGATGGATGCACGCCTTCTGGAAGGCGGCGGATTTTATCCGGATCCAAACCGGATTGACGAGCGTATCCTCTCTTATTACTACCGACTTGAAGACTACCACGCGCCGTTCGAAGTTAAAGAACCGCTTAAAGATGTCGAAGGCTATGCCGAAAAAGGCCAAATCCGCGAGTTTG
The DNA here is from genome assembly GCA_051715325.1 of Alphaproteobacteria bacterium. GTDB lineage: Bacteria > Pseudomonadota > Alphaproteobacteria > Micavibrionales > Micavibrionaceae > UBA1573. The sequence continues at coordinate 1,879 of JBPXJO010000004.1, forward strand.
ATGCGCAAGATGTTCTGAATGCCGTTGCTGTTGGCTTCATCCCGACCTCCCGTCTCGAAATCCAGATTTTAGGGCTCTACCGTCTTCTGGGCATGAAAGCCGAAGTCTGGGGCGATATGCCGATCCAGCTCTCCGAAGTTCCCGTTGAAGAAACGCTTAAAATCGCCGATCTGATGAAGCAATACAGTCTGAGCGACGACCGTTTCAAACCGGTGCGCGGCCATGCCGGACAAATCCGCCTGATCCAATCCGTCTTCGTTGAAGAAGGCCGCGAAACAAATGGAGCGGTCGCGGGTCTTGCGGCGCGTGATGTCGAGTTCGCCGTGCAGGAAGATACCACGATCAACACCGCTGTTGTTCTGCCGCTCGTTAAAAACCTCAACGGTGAAGTGATGGCGGGTGTTGTCACCCAGTATATGCCGGTGCCGCAGCGCCTCTCTGGGTCGGGCCTCACCCTCACCCTGCCAAGCTTCAATCTCCCGAAAGATGTAACTGATCTCGAAGCGGCACGCCATTTCGTTGCCAAACAATTCAACGTAAAACCGGAATATGTCGCGCGTATGGGCGAGAGCTACTTCACCCACATCGGCGTCACCCCGCACCGCGTATATCCATTCGTTGTCACCGATATGCGCGGGTCTTACGACGGATTCGCTCACGGCGCTACATCGCTCACCATGCTCAAGGATTTGTGGAAACTTCTCTATTGGGACAACCATGACAGCTTCCTGAAAGTCGCCGCTATGGCCACACAGATGCTCCATGACAGCGATATGAGCAACCGCCACAGTTTTGATTTCAGCCTGGCTGCCGAGGCGCAAAAATCAACCGTCTCCACACAAGGCAGCGTCATGTCCTATCAAAGCGGCTCAAGCCCGGCCGCGAATGGAAACGGCAGCACCACCGGAAGCTCAGGCACCGGAGACGCTGACAAAGGGGACGACCTCTCGCAAATCCGCGTTCCTCGTACCCCGTTCTAAAACCATTCCGGTTTTCATGTTGCGCCATGCCTATCCCCTCTTCTGCTCCCGACCGTATTTTCAACAAAAACCATTTACGCGCCCATCGCCGCCGTGCCGCATCGTATAAAACCGACGGGCATGATTTCCTCTTGCGCTGGGCCGAGCAGCACATCATAGATCGACTGGACGACATCAAGCGCACCTTCGCAAATGTTTTGCTCCTTGTCCCGGCGGATACTCCTGATCTGAAAGAGACGCTGGAAAAACGCGGCAGCCTGATCGACGTGATCACTGATGCCGCCCATGAGGATAACGAGCAACTCCTCCCGCAACGGACATCCTACGATTTAATTATCAGCCTCTTTGAACTCCAGCACCTGAACGATCCGGTCGGCTGGCTTATCCAGATGCGCCGTCACCTGATTAAGGACGGAGCTTTGATCACCGGATTTGTTGGCGGAGAGACACTGTTTCAATTACGCCAATCCCTACTGGAGTCAGAGCTCGAACTAACCGGCGGCGCATCCCCTCGCGTCTTCCCGTTTATGGATCGCCCGCAATTAGCGGGACTGATGCAGCGCGCCGGATTTGCGCTTCCTGTCGTCGACGCTGAAACCGTCACCGTATCCTACCGCGACATTTTCCATCTGATGGGCGACCTGCGCGCCATGGGGGAAACCAACTGCCTCAGCAGTGCACGAAAGACATTATCACGACCACACCTCTTCTTTGACGCAGGCGAGCGATACAAAACAAATTTTGCGACTCCCGACGGGCGTATCGATGCCACATTCGAAATGGTCTTTGCGATTGGATGGGCTCCCGCCGAAAGCCAGCCACAACCTCTCCGCCGCGGCAGCGGCCAAGTCAGCCTCGCCGACGTCCTTAAATAAAACCACCCTCACAAAAAAAGAAAAAACGCTGGCCGATAAGGGCCAGCGCCGAATTCTTAAAAAACCAAATCTCTACTCGTTGCCGTTCGGCTCGTTCGACGGTGCGCTGTTCTGGTTTTGCTGAGGACGACGACCGCCTACACGGCGTACACCACTGCCGCCACCGCCTTGAGGACGTGGACCGCGTTGAGGACGCTCACCTGCATGGGATTCATCGTCATGACCTCCGCCATTTCCACCTTCGGTCAGGAAATCCGGAAGATCACCGGCGCCGGCGTCACGACGACGGGAAGCGCGGTGCGGAGGAACAGGAATAGGCCGTTGGGACATTTCTTCGCGTTCGGATACGGCCATCTCGATTTCAAGACGCGCCGAAACCTTGCGCAGCTCGTGCACAGCTTCTTGCAAATTCTCGAGAGCCGTTACATCCTTTTTCGCACCCAACCAGTTGCCGTAGGCCGAAATGCATGCATCCGAACACTCTTTCAAACGTTGACCGATCTCGTCCATGATATACCTCGCTCACTCAATAAAAAACGTTTGCCACAGTACCGACATCCCCAAGGAAGGTCAAGCAATCCCGACAGCGACAAAAATGCCGCAAAAAAGGCCTGTTACTGCGCGGTCCACGCTCCGTCAATCGATTGGCTCGATCCGGTAATGCCGCGAGCGGCGTCACTAGCCAGATACACAGCCAAAGCCCCGATTTCTTCCGGCGTGGTAAAGCGTGCGTTTGGTTGTTTTTCGGAAACCAGTGCCACTGATTCTTCTTCGGTCGTGCGTCCGCTGGCAGCAGCGCGGTCATCAATCTGCTTTTGAACCAGAGGGGTCAAAACCCATCCCGGACAAATCGCGTTGCAGGTGATGTTCTGACGTGCATTCTCAAGCGCCACAACTTTGGTCAGGCCCACAACACCATGCTTGGCCGCGACATAAGCGGCTTTCTGGGCCGAGGCCACAAGGCCATGGGCCGAAGCAATGTTGATAATCCGCCCAAAGCCGCGCTTTTGCATACCCGGCAAAGCCGCCTTAATGCCATAGAACACGCCGCTCAGATTGATCGACAAAATCTTGTTCCATTGATCGACCGGAAAATCCTGAATAGGAGCAACAAACTGCACACCGGCGTTATTCACCAGAATATCAAGACTACCAAGTTTGTTTTCAATCTCGGCCACGGCTTTTTCCATCGCGGCAAAGTCGGTTACATCAACCGGAACAAAAATCGCTTTGACGCCGAAATCGGCCTCAAGAGCCAACCGCTCCTTTTCGATCGCTGCCGCATCGCCAAAGCCGTTAATCGCAATATGTGCGCCTTCACGAGCCATCTCGCGCGCTATCGCAAGACCAATCCCGCTGGTTGAACCGGTAACAAGAGCAACTTTTCCTTTGAGTATCATGTTAAATCCTATTCGCTTTTTGTTTTAAACAAGGCCGAAGCCGCATTCATATGGGCCGATTTGCGGGTAATTTCAGCTTGAGCCCGCTTAATTTCGCCTTCCAGTTCGGTAATATAGAACTCCAGATCCGACAAAGACATAGGTTCCAGGTTTTTTATTGCTGCTTTGGGTTTACGCGGCAGATCATCATCGAACATCGTGGCCTCCTGAAGGCTAGGAGGATAAGATGCACTCCCCTGAAAAACAAGGGCTTGAACCCCTAATTCACGACATCCATAAAAAATATGGAAAAAACAGAATATTCTGTACTTGATCGCCAAAATCAGTATAGTACCTCTATTCCCCAATAACGATGGCATAGACCACGTGGATCCGTAAGGGACGGATCGACAGGGGGAAAGTATTATCTTGGTCTACGCGCCCACAGGAGAAGACATATGGCCGAACTGCAAATGAACAAACCGTTGAAACCAAAAGCCAGTGCTGTTTGGCTAATCGACAACACCACATTGAGCTTCGAGCAGATCGCCGATTACACCGGTCTCCACGTTGTTGAAATTCAAGCTTTGGCCGACGAAGAGGTCGGGCGCGGAATCATCGGTGAAAGCCCGGTTCAGTGCGGCGAACTCACCCCTGAAGAAATCGAACGCTGTGAAAAAGATCAGGCTGCGCGCCTCAACATCCTGAAACGCGATGGTCCAGCTCTTAAAATCCGCGCCAAAGGCCCGCGTTACACACCGGTAGCTCGCCGCAACGACAAGCCGGACGCCATTGCCTATTTGATCAAATACCATCCGGAAGTCTCGGACGCCCAGATTTGCAAACTGGTTGGAACCACCAAGCCGACAATTGAATCGATCCGTGACCGGACCCACCCGAACGCATCGAACCTCAATCCGCGCAATCCAACCGAGCTGGGCCTGTGCACCTATGCCGAACTGGATAAAGCCATCCGTAAGGGCCTGAAAGCCCAAGGCATTGATCCAGACGCCAAGGCCGCTGTCGCTGAAGCACCGGTTGCCGCAGCTGAACCGGAAGCTATGTCGGATGAATCCAAATCCGTGTTCGACTTCTCGAACTTCCTGAAATCGTCAGGGTCGTAATTTGGACTAACGTCCTTAAAAAAACAAACGGCCCGAAAGGGCCGTTTTTTTCGACTGAAAAAGCCGTCTATAGCGATTCCATCTCCTCTTTAACCCGAAGCTTTTGAAGCTTCAAACTTCGCATCTCGGCGTCGGACACCGATGGGTGACGACTAAGCTCCCTAATCTGCCCTTCCAGACTGGAATGGCGGGCTTGGAGTGCCTGTTGACGCGATGAAGAATCATGGGATAGAGCCATAGTGTTACTCCTTATCTAGGTTAGATTGGAATGATTATCCAAACGATATCATCTTAAAAGCTTATTTCTCCAGTATCTTTTATTGTAACATTTTATTTCAATACAAAGACTGGATATTCAAGGGCTTAGAAGGGCGAACCCCTCCCCGGCCCATACTACGCCAGTGATATGTCTAATTATAGTGTAGTGCAAAAGAATTAAGAGGGTCTTAAACCGTCTCCGGTTTAACCTCGGTCACTTCATCCGAGTTGACAAGCAGCGAGCGGCGAAGCTCACCGGCATCATCGAGGATCGGATAAGCAATCGCCGTCATCAGGGAATTGATCCGGCGCAAATCGCGGATAATGTCCATGTGAAGATCGCTAGTTGCCAAAGTTTCCGGCACCCCTCTTTGCAAGCGAATCAAGTGATTGAGCGATGCTTGTTTTTCGGCGCTTTTGATCACAGCCTTATCTTCAACGAGCTGGCGTGCAAGTCGCACATCGCCCGAGATAAAAACTGTCTGGGCCAAACGAATACTGTCCAGAACCAGTTGGAACAAATTATCAAGCTCGGCGCGCCCCTCAACCGAGAAATTGACCTTGTCCTTCAGCCGTTTTTCAGCAAGGCCCAAAAGGTTGCGGTCAATAATATCGCCGACATGCTCGATATTGGTCGCAAAATTGAGGATCTGGAAGTGCCGCTTACCTTCGGCATCATTCATCGTCTCTCCAGTGATCTTGACCAGATAGGTTTTAAGAGCCTGATAGAGCGTATCGACCTTTTGGTCCATCGTCCGGATTTTATCGATGACGAGAGGGTCATTCTTCTGGAACGCCGACCACACCACCTGAAGCATTTGGTCGGTCATATCAGCAATCCGCAACACTTCACGTGCGGCGTTGGTCAAAGCCACCGTCGGTGTATCAAGAACTTTGGGATCAAGATATTGAGGGACGACCTCATCAGGGTTATCGCTGCGCGGTTTATCCGGAACAGCACGTTTGACCAAGGCCGTAATTGGCCCCAGAAGCGGTAAAAACAAAAGCGCCAGAAAAATATTAAAGACCATGTGGAAATTTACAACCACACGCGCCTCGGTCTCGCCAAGCATATCGATGTAAGGCATCACCCAGCGCAAAGTCGAGAGCACCAGAAACACCCCGATCAACCGCATGATAAGATTCCCTGCCGGAATACGCGCGGCCTGCGGCGGATCTTTAAGCGAGGACATCAGCGGCGCAATCACGTTCCCGATATTCGCGCCAAGAACAAGCATCACCGCCAAATGAAGCGGAACAACTTCGGTATGGACCATCGACATGAGGAGAAGAACAATCGCCAGAGACGAGTGAAAGAGCCATGTCATCAGCGCCCCGACCAGAACAGCAAAAAACGGATCATGGTCAAGTGGCGCCAGAATAAGCGGAAGAACATCGGACTCACGAAGTGGCGCGGCCTCACGTTTAATAACGGTCAAAGCAAGAAGCATCAGCCCAAGACCAACCAGAATACGTCCGACCTGACGCTTGGTCCCCGCCTGATCTTGAGCGGAATAAAACATATAACCCGCAATGATCAGAACCGGAGAAAGCCAACTGAGATCAAAGGTCAGAACCTGGGCCACCAAGGTCGTTCCGACATCAGCCCCGAGAACAACAGCCAAAGCCGCTGTCGTCGTAATCAAACCCTGCCCGGCAAAGCTCGAGATAATCATAGTCGTGGCCGTCGAGCTTTGAAGCAGGGCCGTTACACCGACGCCCGCCAGCATGGCAAAAACGCGGTTGCTGGTTGCTGACGAGATAATCTTACGAAGCTGGACACCAAACGCCCGCGTCACACCGTTCCGGACCAATCGAAGCCCGAACAGCAAAAGGCAAACGCCGCCTATGATATGAAGTAAAGTAAGAGTGATCATCGAACGAGGGAACCGTAAAACACCAGTCTACATAAGAACGGCAAGTTCAACAAGTCTCTTGTCCGGATTAAAATCCTCGCCCGTGTTCGGCTAAAAAGGCCAGCTCTTCGGGGGTCGACTTACGGCCAAGTATGACATTCCGGTGAGGGAATCGGCCAAAACGCTCGATAAGCCGGTAATGCCGCAGCGCATAATCATAACTGAGCGGATCGTCATCGCGCATCGTCTCAAAGAGCTCGAGACTCTCTTTTTGATCGGCCAGCACTTCACTGTGCTCAAACGGCAAATACAAAAAGCGGCGTTTATGAACCGCCAGGACATGATCATACCCCAGTTCAATCGCGCGGCGGGAAATCTGGAGCGCCTTCACATCGCCACCAAAAGCCGACGGCGTATCGCGAAACATATTGCGGGGAAATTGATCGAGGACAATGACCAAAGCCAGCGAACCGTCAACCGTACGCCCCCAGTCATCGTAAACGCCCTGAAGCGCCATTGAATAAAGAGTCCCGAACCGTGAGCGGATCAGTTGATCAAAATCCTCGTTAACTTGAAACCATTGGGCAGGGGCCGTCTCTTCAAACCAGAACGATAGAACATCCTGCAAGGAGTCCTTCATCGCGCCATCACTTGTTTGTATTGGTCAAAGAGCGGTACTTCTTATCGGCACGATCAGCCAAAAGACTAAGAAGCGCAGCTGGTATAAAAGGAACCAGAAAAATCGAGATTGTGAACGGGTCTTTGAGGGCTTCCCAAAGGCGTCCGTCCACATTCTTGATGTACATGACACAAAAGACAAGAACCCCGATCAGCACGAAGACCAACGACGCAAAGTTATAAACTTTGGCCTTGATCAAATACTCCTTGGGGTTCTTTTCTCCGGATACCGCCATCACAAAATCCTAGTGCTTAACTTTCGACCAGATCGTACGTTTGACAGCGTACATGATGCTGGCAAAAACCATCAGGAACAAAATGACCTTAATGCCCATTTGCTTGCGCTGTTCCATTTCAGGCTCGGCCGCCCAAGTCAGGAACGACGAAACGTCCTTCGAATACTGTTCGACCGTTTGAGGATATCCATCTTCATAGGCAACGCCGCCCGCGGTAAGCGGTGGAGGCATCTTGATTACATGGCCGGCCATGTGCTTGTTGTAATATTGACCGTCAAGAATGGTCACGCCTTCCGGAGCCGGGCCGTAACCGGTCATGATTCCGAACACATAGTCGGCACCACCCTCACGAGCCTTGGTAATCAACGACAGATCAGGGGGCAGTGCACCGCCATTTGCCGCCATTGCCGCTTTATCATTGGCGAATGGGGACTTGAAGTGATCGCTCGGGCGTCCCGGACGCTCGAACATTTCACCCTCGTCATTCGGGCCGTCAACGATGGTGTATTCGGCAGCGATAGCCTTCACTTGATCGTCACTATATCCGAGAGCCGTAAGGTTACGGAAGGCAACACGCTTCAGGGAGTGGCAAGCCGAACATACTTGACGGTAGACCAGAAGACCGCGCTGGAGCGATGCTTTGTCATAGGTTCCGAAAGGCCCTTCGAATGACCAATCGGCATTCGGCAGAGGGGTCTCTGCGCCTTCTGATGCATGAGCCGCCATCGGCAGCCCAATCACCATTACAGAAGCGGCAGCAAGGAGAGTATGTTTTATCATCAAAGACCTCGACATATTACACCCCGCATCCACAGGATGATTTGCACTTGGTAACCGCGTCGTGAATGCTAACCGGCATCGGCAACGCTTTCTCGGTACGGCTCAGGATAGGAAGGATCACCAGAAAGAACCCGAAGTAATAAAGGGTTGCGATCTGCGCCACATGAGTGGTGGTGAAGATAAAGTGTTCGGTGATATGGAAGAGCGGAACATCCGCTGGCATACCGCCCACTTTGCCAAGAATGAAGACCGATACGACAAAGAGCAGCATGAACACACGGAACTTCGGACGGTAACGAGCCGAACGAACCGGGTGGCTGTCAAGCCATGGCAGCGCCAAAAGAATGGCAATCGATCCGAACATGAGCAGCACACCGCCAAGCTTGGCGCTGATGATGGTGATGTCGGTAAACGGAATGCCGATATCGATCGTCACAGCACGAAGGATCGCGTAGAACGGCAGGAAGTACCATTCAGGAACGATGTGCGCAGGCGTAACCATCGGGTTGGCCGGCGTATAGTTGTCCGGGTGACCGAGAGCATTCGGCATAAAGAAGACGAACACACAATAAACGATCACGAAGACCAAAAGACCGAAACTGTCCTTCATCGTGTAGTACGGATGGAATGGCAGCGTATCATCTTTCGATTTTGGCTCGATACCGGCCGGGTTGTTCGAACCGGTCACGTGAAGTGCCCACACATGGAGGAACACAACGCCAACGATGACGAACGGCAGAAGATAGTGCAGCGAGAAGAAGCGGTTGAGGGTTGGGTTGTCCACCGAGAAGCCGCCGATCAGGAGAGTCTGGATCGACTCGCCCACAAACGGAAACGCGGTAAAGAAGTTGGTGATAACCGTTGCACCCCAATAGCTCATTTGGCCCCAAGGCAAAACGTAGCCCATAAACGCAGTCGCCATCATCAGAAGGAAAATGACCACGCCGAAAATCCAGAGCAGCTCGCGAGGCTGTTTGTATGACCCGTAATAAAGACCACGGAAGATGTGCACATAAACGGCCACAAAGAAGAACGACGCTCCGTTCATGTGGATGTAGCGGATGAGCCAACCATAATTGACATCGCGCATGATGCGTTCGACGCTATCAAACGCAAGACCGGTGTTGGCGGCATAGTGCATCGCGAGGGTGATACCGGAGACGATCATCGTCACCAGCATGAACATGGCGATCGCACCGAAGTTCCAGAAGTAGTTAAAGTTCTTCGGGGTCGGGAATACGCCATACTCTTTTTGCATCAGAGTAAAGACGGGCAACCGCGAGTCAAACCACTCGACAAGTTTGTTATCAAACGGGGTACGGGGAGCTGAGGACATTCTTGGCAAACTCCTTAAAATTAGCCGATACGGACAAGCGTATCACTGAGGAACGCATATTTAGGCACTTCCAGATTTTTCGGAGCTGGACCTTTGCGGATGCGTCCCGAAGTATCATAAGCCGAACCATGGCAAGGGCAGAACCAGCCGCCATATTCACCACGAGTGTCACCGGTTTTTTGTCCCAGAGGCACACATCCAAGGTGGGTACAAACACCAACAACGATCAGCCATTCTTTTTTCTGGACACGATCAGCATCCGGCTGTTTATCGCGAAGGGTCGACACGTCGACAGCTTCGGCTTCTTTAATCTCTTCCGGAGTGCGGCGACGAACAAACACCGGCTTGCCGCGCCACATCACTGTAACCGCCTGACCAGGCTCAACGGTAGAGATATCAACCTCGGTGGTGGACATCGCCAGAGTATCGGCTGCCGGATTCATTTGGTGAATGAACGGCCAGACCACACTGCCTGTACCGACTGCCGCCATAGCGCCAGCCGACATAAACAGAAAGTCGCGGCGCCCGCTGTTATCACAGCAGGAGTCGCCCGAACAGCACGAGTCTTTTGGTTGAGATTTGTCGGACTGGCAGCACGTCGTTTGCGACGAGCAGCATCCCTGTGAATCATGTTCTGAAGACATAAATATGAGTGTCCCTAAAGTAAGAAAAAAGACGATATTACAACAAAAACAAAGCCATGCACGCGAGAGCTCTCGCGTTTGAGATAGCTTTAATCCATTCGAACCAGAAAATAAAGCCCCCTAGCCCCGCATATCGCAGTTTTTTTTAAAGCGACAAGCCCCCTGAACGGAAAGGACTGTTGCCGAGCCTCTCATATATAAGTACAACCGTGCGATGAGATTAGCCGCTTACCAACCCGATATCCCGCAAAACACCGGAGCCCTGATCCGCCTGTGCGCCGGCCTCAATGTCCCGCTCGACCTGATCGAGCCTTTTGGTTTTATCTGGGACGAGAGGAAGATCCGTACCGCTGCGATGGATTATTTTGATCTGGTCTCGATCGTCCGTCACAGCTCTTGGGCCAGCTTTTTGGCGGCCCACCAAGGAAAACGGGTCGTTCTGCTATCAACCAAAGCCGCACAAAGTTTTACAGAATATGAATTCAGAGCGGATGATATCCTCTTACTGGGCCGCGAAAGCGCGGGCGTTCCCCAAGAAATCCATGATTCCCTCACCGAAAAGGTCAAAATTCCAATGGCACCGCAGGCGCGATCACTCAATATGGCAATGGCTGGCGCCATGATCCCCTCCGAAGCCTTGCGCCAAACATCAGCATTTCCAAATACATAGGGTATCTGCGACATTTTGTCCTTTTCCGGATCAGGATATTTCACCGCTTTTATACTGGAAGAAAAAAAAATCTAATATTAGAAAAAGAATATGCCAAAATTAACAGGAACATCACCATCCTCGGCAGAACAGTTCGAGGAAAACAAAGAATTTGCCCGCAACTTTTTCAAAGGATTGCGCGACCGCATCTGCGCGGAATTCGAAGCAATTGAAACAGAACTGACCGAAACAAAACACCGCGATTCTCCGGCGGGTAAATTTTCCAGAAAATTATGGCATCATGGCGAGAACAGCCCCAACCAATCGGGGGGCGGCGAAATCTCCTTGATGAAAGGCCGTGCCTTTGAAAAAGTCGGCGTAAATATCTCAACCGTCGAGGGACGCTTTCCGGATAGCTTTGCCAGCAATATCCCCGGAGCCATTGAAAGCGAAGGCCGTTACTGGGCCAGCGGAATATCGCTGGTCGCCCATATGCAATCGCCCAAAGTTCCGGCTGTCCATATGAATTTGCGCATGATCTCCACATCGCGGTCTTGGTTGGGCGGCGGCACCGACCTGACCCCAACCTTCCCTGACCCGTACGACACCGCTGATTTTCACGCGGCACTTAAAGACTGCTGCGACCGCCACAGCCCCGATTATTACCCCGAATTCAAGAAATGGTGCGACCGCTATTTCTTCCTGCCCCACCGCAACGAACCGCGCGGAATTGGCGGAATTTTCTATGATTACATAAACACAGGAAACTGGGATAAAGATTTCGCCTTCTCAATGGATGTCGGTGAAACCTTCCTGAAAATTTATCCCGAGATTATTCGCCGACATCTCAACGAAGACTGGACCGACGAAGAGCGTGACGCCCTTCTGGTCAAACGCGGACGTTATGTCGAGTTTAACTTGCTCCATGACCGCGGAACCCAGTTCGGCCTCAAGACGGGCGGCAATACCGAAGCCATTCTGATGTCGATGCCGCCGGAAGTTAAGTGGGTTTAGCCAATCCAACCGGACGGATTTTCCGCAAAAGCCCCTCGCGCGTCAGCGTAAACTCCGAGCCGGCCCAGAGCCGTTTGAGGCGATTAATTTCCTCGCCCAAAGCCGCTCCATCATAACCCCGCTCCTTGATTTCACCCGAACGAAGCGGAAATTGTGGCAAATCCCGATCCAGAAAATCCTGTTGAAGGGACTGAAAACAAGTTCGATCAATAAGCCCGCTGGCAAAGAGCGCAGCAAGGGTTGCACCCGCCTGATCGCGCCCGCCTTCCATCAGAATAGTGGCAATTTTTTTACGAACGATCCGATTCGTATCGATTTTTAAAAATATGAACCGCTCATAAAATTGCCGTTCTTTTTTGTTTAATATCATAATCTTGGATAGAATATCTTGCCCTGACTTTCGGAACCCGAAGCTGGCCATCAAACGAAAGACGAAACGGTAATCACTAGAGATAACGCCATCAGACGATACGATGCGTTTTTGAACATGGGCGTCAAATGCACGCCCCCAGCGCGCTAAAAGCACTCCGGATTTAAACATAACCTCAAGAATTTTGGGAGACTGCTCGTGCAAAACTATCTTCCGCATCTCCATCGTCACACGTTCGAGGGAAAGTGATTTTATACCGCGCGCTTGACGAGAGCACGCCGCCAGCCCAGCCCGATCACATCGGCCACCACCATAAAAAAGAGTGAATCTGAAAAAACGGAGAATGCGGAGATAATCTTCACGGATACGGGTATCCGGATCGCCGACAAACCGGACTCGCCGGGCATCAAGATCACGAAGCCCCTCCCCAAGCGGATCATAGATGACCCCGTCAATATCCGCATAAAGGGCATTCATGGTGAAATCGCGCCTGCGGGCATCCTCAAGCCAATCCGCCGAAAACTCGACATTCGCATGGCGCCCGTCTGTTGTCCGGTCAACGCGAAGCGTTGTAATTTCATAAGACTGGGATCCGAAAACGGCCGTGACTGTTCCATGCGCTAGTCCGGTCGGAACAACCTTTATCCCTGCACGAACCAACCGGGCAGAAACGTCCTCGGGGTGAAGTACGGTTGCCAAATCAATATCATCGACCGGAACACCCAAAAGAGCGTTCCGCACAGCCCCGCCCACCAAACGAACCTGATCTTGCCCGAGCAAAGCCACAATCTGGCGAAGGGACGGGGAAATAATCCCTAAAGGAAGCTGATACGGTGAAGGGTGAACCATATGTTCAGTATAGCAGGATCAAGCGTGCCTTCCCAGAGACGGGGAAATTTAATTAATCGTCCCCGCGCAAAATGCGGGCTTTATCACGATTCCAATCGCGCTGCTTGATGGTCTCTCGCTTGTCATATTGGGCCTTACCCTTGGCCAGAGCAATCTCGACCTTGGCAACCCCGCGAGAGTTGAAATAAAGGCGCACGGGAACAATCGTGTAGCCCTTCTGCCGAACTGCAGCCAAAAGGCGGGTCAGCTCGCGTTTATGAAGGAGCAACGTTCGCTCGCGGCGCGGCACATGTTGAAGATGTGCGCCAGCCGGACCGTACGGCGCAATATAAGAGCCCATAAGAACCAGAGTTCCGCTTCGCTCTTCGGCAAAACACTCGTTAAGAGAACATTGGCCATGACGAAGGGATTTCACTTCGGTTCCGGTCAGCATAATGCCAGCCTCGAATTTTTCTTCGAGGAAATAGTCAAAACGGGCACGACGATTTTCCGCAACCGTATGGTTGACGGAAATCAGCGCCTTCTTATCCTTGGAGTTCTTAGCCATGGCGGCGGAGTGTGTCGAATTTTGCTTCGGCAATCAAGCCGGATTCGTACAAAGCCCGATCAACCGCATCACGGGCCACAGATGAAGCGGCGACCAAAGGCAATCGAACTTCATCACTGCAAAGGCCCAGAACCGACGCGGCATATTTGACTGGAGCCGGAGAGCTCTCGACAAAAAGAGCCTTATGAAGCGGCATCAACTGCTCCTGAATCACAGAAAAACGTTCCATGTGGCGGTTCGCCCAAGCCTCTTGAAACGCCGCGCACTCCTTTGGCGCAATATTGCTGGTCACCGAAATGCAGCCATCCCCCCCTTGGGCAAGGCAGGCTCCGGCCAAGGCATCTTCACCGGAAAGAATAGAGAAATCGTCCTTAACGCGAGTTTTGATCTGGGTAGTACGGGACATATCCGCTGTCGCATCCTTAAGCCCGAAAATACGCGGCAACTCGGCCAGACGGCAAATCGTATCCACCGAGATTTCGGTGCCGCATCTCCCCGGAACGTTATAAATAATAATCGGCAGGTCCACCGAGTCATGAACCGCTTTGTAGTGGGCATAAAGCCCGTCCTGCGTCGGGCGGTTGTAATACGGCACAACAACAAGCGCGGCATCAACGCCGGAATCCTTGGCCAGAAGAGTCATATCAACGGTCTTGCGCGTCGAATTCGAACCGGTTCCGGCAATCACAGGAATTCTTCCCTTGACCGTATTCACAGACATGTCAAAAATGGTATGGATTTCCTTCTCATCAAGCGTCGGCGATTCGCCCGTCGTACCACAAGGGACAATACCGTGAGATCCACTGTCGAGCTGAAACTGCAACACCTTCTCGAACGCCTTGATATCCAGATCACCGTTCTGGAAAGGCGTAATCAGGGCTGTAATCGAACCGCGGAACATGGCAAAAGCGCTCCTTATTGCAAAGCTTTGAAATCCGCCACCAGATTAGCCCTGCTCGCCAGCGCTGTCCATATAATCTTTACGGGAAATGCCGCTGCCGAGACGATTGCGGCGACGCCGCGCGCAACCGCCAATGCTGCCGAAACCATGATTTTGATGACCGGCGATAATTGGGCCGCCGCACGCAATCAGGTAACGGCCTCGGCCAATCCGGTCATGTACAAGATTTATGAATGGATGCTGTACCGCGAAGATTACAGCAACCTTCCTTTTGCGGGCATCGCAAATTTCATTGACCGCAACCCGCACTGGCCCGATCAAAAAGCACTCCTCAGTACGGCAGAGCGAAATATTACGTCCGACACACCGTCATCCACTGTCACATCATGGTTTGACCGTCATCCGCCTGTGAGCGGCAAAGGCGCTGTCGCCCTGTGGCGCGCGGCCTCCCAAAACGGCACAACCGCCAAAGCCGCCAGGATTATCGATGCCGCTTGGGCCGATCTGGATATGACCGCTGAAGAAACAGCGTCCCTTCTGACAGTTATGCGCCCGCATCTCTCGACCGCACAACAAATCAAACGGCTCGACAAATTACTTTTTGCCGACAAGTATACTCTTGCCCGCTCTTATGCCGCACGTCTTGGAAGTGGCTACCCCGAACTGGTCGAAGCCCGTATTGCCCTTGCCGAAGAGAAACCGGGGGCCGCCGCGCTCGTGGGCCGCGTGCCGCCAACACTCCAATCCAATACCGGACTTCTTTATGAGCGCTTGAGCTGGCGCCGCCGCCATGACGAAGATCGCGGCGCTATCGAAATTCTCGACAAACAGGTTAATTTAACAACTGCTCCGAACGAATCCGATTGGTGGAAAGAACGGAATATCCTGATTCGCCGCATGATCGAACTGCGCGACTACAAAACCGCCTATCGCCTCGCCTCGAGAAACAACCTCAACGATAAAGCGGCAAAAGCTGAAGCCGAATGGATGGCCGGATGGCTGGCCCTTCGCTTTCTAAACAACCCGAAAGCCGCCGCCGATCACTTCAATGTCATGTACCAGAATGTCGGAACCGCCATCAGCAAATCGCGCGGCAGCTATTGGTCGGCACGCGCCGCCGAAAAACTGGCCCAACCCGATCAGGCGAACCAGTGGTACACACTCGCCGCCGGATACCCGCACACCTACTACGGCCAACTCGCCATCAAAAAAATCAACCATCCGGTTCCCTACCCGACCGCCCCGATTGCCACACCGAATGAGCGAAGCGCCGTCTCGCGGTCCGATTTGCTCCAAGCGGCATTGATCGCGCGAGCCGCACAGCTTGATACAATCCATACCAAACTTGTGACGGCCCTGATTGAAACGCTGCAAACTCCGGGAGAATTTATCTCGGCGGCCGAATTGCTCAATCGCGCCGGAGACATTCCAGCATCATTCCGTGTTGCCAAAGCGGCATCGTGGAAAAACATTTACCTCGAAGGTCTGGCATTTCCGTCGGTAGAACCGTCCATGCTCACAATTGGAGGCGATCACGCTCTCTATCACGCGATTATCAGGCAAGAAAGCCAGTTTGATACCGATGCCCGCAGCCCGTCCGGTGCTTTGGGCCTGATGCAGCTCATGCCGGCGACCGCCAAAGAAACAGCTGGAAAATTAGGTATTCCGCACCAAACCGCGTGGCTGACCTCAAAACCAAGCCACAATATCCGGCTTGGCTCGACGTACATTGACCGTTTGGTCAATCGCTTTGATAACGCCTACCCACTCGCTATTGCCGGATACAACGCCGGCCCGAACCGCGTCGCCAAATGGCTCGAAGAATTCGGCGACCCACGCAAAGGCGAAGTCGACTGGATTGACTGGATCGAACTGATACCGGTTTCCGAAACTCGGAACTACGTCCAACGCGTCTCGGAAAATTACTATATTTACCACGAACACCTGCGTATGAAATAATGATATAATAAACCTTAAATAGGTTTTATTAACTTACTCTTCATATACCATGGCATAGTCTAGGGGTCAGGAGTCACACCATGCATTTACTTATCGCAGATGACCATACGTTGTTCCGGGATGCCATGTCGCAATATCTGACACGCTCCAATCCGGACGCAAAGATCACCACCGTAAAGAACCTTGACGAGGCTCTCGCCTACGTCAAAGACGCCAGTGAAAAGCCCGGATTGGTGCTGCTCGACCTCAATATGCCAGGTATGGACGGCCTCAAAGGATTTGAAAAATTCCGCACACTTCATAATGACATTCCTGTAGCCCTGCTCTCGGGGGTCGCTGAAATCCAGGATGTTCAAAAAGCCATGGACCTTGGCGCAGTAGGTTACTTCCCGAAGACACTCTCGGGCCGCGCGATGCTTAAAGCCATCGAGCTGGTTCTATCAGGCGAAAAATTCATTCCGGTCGATCATGCCACCAATGGCCTGATGCCATCCTATTTTGCCGACAGCAATCGCGAAAAACCGACAGCCCCCCTTCCGATGAGCACCAGCGCACCGCGCGCCGCCACCAACGACATTGGCCTTACACCGCGCGAACAAGAAGTCCTGGAACTGTTGGGAAAAGGACTGAGCAACAAAGATATAGCCCGCGATCTCGATTTGCAGGAAGTCACCATCAAGCTCCATATTCGCGGCATCTGCAGAAAACTGGAAGCGGCAAACCGCACGCAAGCCGCGCTCAAGGCTTACGAGCTTGGATTGATCAAGCGCATCTAACCAGAGATTCATTATGTCCAGTCAAAAGACTCTCACTCCGGAACAATATGAGAAACTGGGGCACCTGACCCAAGGCTTGATCCACACCATCAACAACAGTCTTGGCAGCATCAGCGGCTTCGCGGGCTTTTTAAAAGAAGACCTTCCCGAAGATAGCGAACCGCATCTTTTTGCATCCAATATTCTGGCCTCAAGCGAGCATCTGAAAAAACTGATCCAGCATCTGCGCGCGATCACATCGGCCATGCGCCATACGCCGGAAATCAAAGAGCTTGATCTCTGCGCCATATTGGAGCCCCTCTTGATCGAAGTCGGCGAGAAGTACAACGCGCTGCATCCGGCTCACCAACTGGATATCAATTACGCCATTGAGGATGAGTGCATACCGGTTCAAGGCGACGCCCACATCCTGACTATCGCCCTCAGGGAAATTCTGGAAAACGCAGCCGAGGCAGCCGCCGATGCGGCAGGCGCAATTTCGATAGAAATAAAGAGACAGGATGACGGCGGTCTTATTCTTGATATATCCGACAGCGGTCCGGGGCTCGATAACACAGAGCTTGAAAAATGCGGTGAGCCGTTCTTCACGACCAAAGATTCCGCACAGCACCATGGACTGGGATTGTTTGTCACACGCACATTGCTTGCCCCCACCCCCATCAAGTTTTCAATAAAATCGCGAAAAGGGTCCGGCACCAGCGTGACCTTAAACTTTGCCCCATAAGCCTCTGTACGGACACCATATCTATAGGATATACTTCTATGTATACCCCCTTTGCAAAAAGGGTTAGTCCCCGCGAAATAGTAACGAACTGTTAACGGTCTTACTGCATCTTATAAAGTGGGAGCAAAGGTTGAGTCTTCTTGGCTTTTGCAATCTGCGTGATCACATATTCATACCTTTTATCCGGACGACCGGAGAGCCATGCCATGTGGGGGAGCTTCCTATGGACGATTTGATAGTAGAGTTTTTGACCGAGACCAACGAAAGTCTGATGGAGCTCGACACCGACTTGATCAAACTCGAACAAAATCCGAATGACAAGGATTTGATCTCGAAAATTTTCCGCCTGATGCACACCATCAAAGGAACATGCGGATTCTTAGGACTTCCACGCCTTGAAACCGTGGCCCACCGCGCCGAAAACGTGCTTGGCCGCTTCCGCGATGGCAACCTTGAAGTAACCCCTTCCTATGTATCCCTCATTCTCCAATCGCTCGACCGCGTGCGTTTCCTGCTTGGCCATATCGAAGAACATGGAACCGAACCGGAAGGAAACGACGAAGACCTGATCGCCAAGCTCGACGCTGTATATGAGGGACGCGATACGCCAGATACAGTAGTCGCCGAAGTTCCGGCTCCGGCTGCTTCAGCTCCATCCGCCCCAGGCCCATCCGAACCTGATATCGACTTTCCGGTAGCCGCTGCCGCCCCAGCCAAAGCCGCTATGGCCAGTGATGACCATGACGATCACGGCGCACCGCAAGCCGCGACCAAGGAGGCCGGAGAGAGCGCAATTGCCAACCAATCGCTGCGCGTCAACATGGGCGTTCTTGAAAACCTGATGACCATGGTGTCGGAACTGGTGCTCACCCGCAACCAATTGCTCCAGATCGCCCGCAACGAAAAAGACAGCAGCTTCTCGACACCGCTGCAACGTCTCAACCATGTTGTCTCCGATCTGCAAGAAGGGGTCATGAAAACCCGTATGCAGCCAATCGGAAACGCGTGGGCCAAGCTGCCGCGTATTATTCGCGACCTCAGCATTGAATTGGGTAAAAAGATCGACCTGATCATGACGGGTCAAGACACCGAACTTGACCGCCAAGTCCTTGACATGATCAAAGACCCGTTGACCCACATGGTTCGTAACTCGGGCGACCACGGCATCGAGCCTCCAGCCGATCGTGCAAAAGCCGGAAAACCGGAAACCGGTAAAATCCACCTCCGCGCCTATCACGAAGGCGGACATATTATCATTGAAATTGCCGATGATGGCCGTGGACTTCCGACCGACAAGATTCGCAAGAAAATCGTTGCTAACGGCCTCGCCAGCGAGGATGAAGTGGCTAAAATGTCGGCCCAGCAAGTACACCAGTATATTTTCCATGCCGGATTCTCGACCGCCGATAAAGTAACCTCGGTATCGGGTCGCGGTGTTGGAATGGACGTTGTCCGCACCAACATCGAAAAAATCGGCGGCTCGATCGAGATGAAATCGAACGAAGGCAAAGGATCAACCTTCTTCATCAAGATTCCGTTGACCCTTGCGATTGTATCGTCCCTGATCGTCGAAGCCGGAAAAGAACGCTACGCTATCCCTCAGCTCGCCGTGCGCGAACTGGTTCTGGTCTCGCAGAAATCCGAAAACCGCATCGAAATGATCAAGAATGCGCCGGTATTCCGCCTGCGTGAAAAACTCTTGCCACTTGTTTCCCTCGAAGACCTTCTGAAACTGGGAACCGGCGACAACCGCAGCATCGAAGAGCGGTTTGAGCACAAATATATTATCGTAACGCAAGTCGGTAACTACTCCTTCGGTTTAATCGTGGATCAAGTCTTCGACACCGAAGAAATCGTGGTAAAACCGGTTGCCAAAATCCTCAAGAACATCGAGCTCTTCTCGGGCAACACGATCCTTGGCGATGGTAGCGTGATCATGATTCTGGATCCGGGCGGGATTGCCAAAGCAACCGGCGAAGCCAGTCATACCGAAAACGCTCTGGACGAACAGGATCTGCACAAGAATCTGGCTATCGAGAACAAGACATCCCTTCTCTTGTTCCGCGCCGGAGACGAGTCGCCCAAGGCCGTCCCTCTCTCGCTTATCTCGCGCCTCGAGAACATCGAAGCCTCGTCGGTCGAAACAACCGATAACCAGATGTTGGTCCAATATCGTGGCTCGCTGATGCCGATTATTCCGTTCAACCCTTCGGTTACGCTCGAAGATGGCGTGACCAAACCGTTGTTGGTCTTTGCTGACCGCGGCAAAAGCGTCGGGATTATTGTCGATGAAATCGTCGATATCCGCGAAGAAGCGATTGAAATCCAGTTAAGCGGTAAACGCCACGGTGTCTTCGGTAGCGCGATCATTAGCGGAAAAGCCACCGAGATCGTCGATGTGATGCACTTCCTCAACAGTGTTCACGGCGATTGGTTCAAAGACCACGGTGACGATCCGTTCCTTGCCCACGAAAAACGCAAGAAGTCCGGAAAATCAGGAGGAAAACGCATCCTTCTGGTCGATGACAGCCCGTTCTTCCGCAACATGCTCTCGCCACTGCTTATAGCGGCCGGATACGAAGTGGTTGCGGTGGACGGCCCGTCCAAAGCTCTGGAGCTGACCGAGAACGAACATTTCGACATCATTATCTCGGATATCGAAATGCCGGACATGAATGGCTACGACTTTGCTACGCGCGTTCGCGCCAATGAAAAATGGCAGAACACACCGATGGTAGCACTGACATCGCACGCCACGCCAGAGGATATCGACCACGGTTATCAATCCGGATTTGACGAGTATATCGCCAAATTCGACCGCGATACCCTCTTGAGCACCATTTCAAAAACACTATCCCGCGGGGGTGAAGCATGAGTTCGAACGTAGAAAAAGCCGAGGCCGGATCACAGCGCCTTCCGGTTGGCGAACATGCCAAGAAGGACTTCCTGACCATCGAGATTGACGGTCAGTTGTTCGGCATACCTATTCTGCAAGTACAGGACGTTCTGGGCGAAATCAGTGTCACCCGTATTCCGCTGGCTCCACCACAAGTCTCGGGCGCGCTGAACCTGCGCGGCCGTATCGTGACCGCCATCGATGTCCGGAAATGTCTCGGCCTCCCACCTCTGGAGACTGTGGACAAGCGCATGAGTGTCGTCGTCAATCACGACGATGAGCTTTACAGCCTCGTTATAGACAAAGTGGGAGATGTTCTCTCACTCCTTGATAAGGATTTTGAAAACAATCCGGCAACACTCGATCTGATCTGGCGATCGGTCTCCTTGGGCGTATACCGTTTGCAGGGCCGCATCCTCGTGATCCTCGATGTGCCGAAACTGCTCCTCACCCTTCAACACCCTAACTAATCATTTAACAATTTAGGGTACAGTTGTACGCAGCCAGAATATAGGAGATCCAAGATGCCAACCTGTCTAGTAGTCGACGACAGCCGTGTAGTCCGAAAAGTTGCAAGACGTATTCTTGAAGAACTCAACTTCAAATGCGAAGAAGCCGAAGACGGGCAGCAAGCCTATGAATTCTGCTCCAGGATGATGCCGGAAGTTATTCTTCTGGATTGGAATATGCCGGTCATGAGCGGAATCGAGTTCCTCGAAAAACTTCGTGAAATGCCGGCAGGTAGCTCGCCGCGCGTCGTCTTTTGCACAACCGAAAATGATATGTCGCATATTCAGCGCGCCATGATGGCCGGAGCCAACGAATACATCATGAAGCCGTTTGATACGGATATTATCAAATCCAAGTTTATCCAGATTGGCCTGATTAACGACGACTAGTTTGTCGGATAATCATCAACTGAATACCGCCGCCCCCGTCCAGGAAAGTTATATAAATGAGCCCATCAAACCCCATCAAAGTCATGATTGTTGATGACTCTGCTGTTATACGGGGCTTCTTGGGTAAAATTCTCGGCGAAACTCCGGAAATCGAGATTGTGACCACCGCCGCCAATGGCGCCATTGCCGTCGCGAACCTTGAAAAGAACCGGTGCGACATCATCATGCTGGATGTCGAAATGCCGGTCATGGACGGGCTGACCGCAATTCCTAAATTGCTCGAAGTCCAGCCGGATGTAAAAATCATCATGTGCTCGACCTTGACCACCGAGAACGGTGAAACCACGTTTAAAGCCCTGAAGCTCGGCGCGGTCGATTGTATCGCCAAACCGACGACAACACAGGACATTTACACCAAAGACACATTCCGCGATATTTTGCTCCACACAGTTAAAGAGATCGGTGGAAAACGCGAACAAAGCGCGACGCCCTCTCCATCGCGCGGGGCAGCAGCCCCGGCCCGCCCGGTACGTCCGTCATCTACGCCCGCCCCCGAAGACAAGGCCCCCGCGACCACAACCCCGCGTGGCGGAGCAGCCGCAACGTCGGAACAGTTCACCTCGATCAATCGCGCCGGAAAAACCGTCAAGTTGCGAGCGCCAACGGATGGATACTCGGGAAAACCCGACCTCCTTGCCATCGGCTGTTCGACCGGAGGGCCGAACGCACTCTTTGCCTTGCTACCAACGCTTAAAGGTATCCAAATCCCTGTTATTATCACCCAGCATATGCCGCCTACCTTTACGCGTATTCTGGCTGAACATATCCAGCAGCAAACCGGTCTTCCGGCTGTTGAGGGTGCCGACGGCATGCCTCTTCTTCCCGGACGGGTCCATGTGGCCCCCGGAGGCTACCATATGCTGCTCAAGAAAAATGGCCCGTCCACGGTCATCAGCCTCAACGACGGCGCCATGGAGAATTTCTGCCGCCCCGCCGTTGATCCGATGTTCCGCTCCGCGGCCAGTATTTACGGATCAAAAATCATGGCCGTCATCCTGACCGGAATGGGTCAGGATGGTATGCTCGGGGCGCGGGAAATCGTCGCAGCCGGTGGCCGCGTAATCGCTCAGGACGAAGCATCCAGCGTCGTATGGGGAATGCCCGGGGCCGTGGCTCTGGACGGAACCTGCACCGCCGTCATGCCCCTGAATGAAATTGGTCCATGGTTACGCAAATCCTCCTTGCGTTTGCCGTAAACAAAAGAGATAAAGAGAACGCCATGAAAGTCGCCGATTTCGAAATATACAAATCCCTGCTCTATGAAAACTCAGGCCTTGTCGTAACGCCTGATAAATCCTATTTGCTGGACTCCCGCTTAACGCCTGTTGCCAAAAAATGGGGTCATGCCAGCTTGGAGGCCATGACCTTGCAGCTTCGCGCCTTGCCGGACGACCGCATGATCAAGGATATCGTCGAGGCCATGACCACGAACGAAACCTCGTTTTTCCGCGACACCAAGCCATTCCAGATTTTCCAGGAAACTATCCTGCCGGTTATGATGGAAAAACGCAGCAGCAAAAAAGTTCTGCGAATCTGGTGTGCAGCCTGTTCAAGCGGCCAAGAACCCTATTCCCTTGCCATGATCCTCAAAGACAAGGAAGCCCAGCTCAAAGGTTGGCGCTTCGAGATTATGGCTACCGATCTGTCGGACGATATTCTGGCCCAAGCCAAAAAAGCCAGTTACAGCCAGTTCGAAGTCCAGCGCGGCCTCCCGATCCAGTATCTGATGAAATATTTCATGCAAATCGGCGATCAATGGCAACTCAAGGACGAAATCCGCCATATGGTCAAATTCGCCCCGTTCAATTTGCTCGGCGATATGTCCCGCCTCGGGATGTTTGACGTCGTTTTCTGCCGCAACGTTTTGATCTATTTCGATGAGAAGACCAAAGGCAACGTCCTCGACCGGATCTGCAAGCAGATGGAAAATGACGGATTCCTGCTTCTTGGCGGTGCCGAAACCGTTCTCGGGATCACCAATAAATTCGTCCCCCAACCGGAAAAACGCGGCCTCTATATCAAGAATCCCGCCCAGACCGGCGCGGGAGCGGCAAGCCCATCCGCCACAACCGCGGCAGCAACCAGCACATCAGGTCTTTTCAAACGCACATAATGTGCTAAAACACCGGCTATCCCACTTATCTTAAGGAGTAGCCGAGATGTCCGTTGCCGTAAAACCCCGCACCACCCCGCGCCCTGACCGTATTGCGGTCAAAACCGCTCTGCTCTCGGTGTCGGATAAAACCGGAATTCTCGATCTCGCCAAAGCCCTGAGCGCCAATGGCGTCAAACTTCTCTCGACCGGCGGAACCGCCAAAACTATCCGCGACGCTGGCCTGCCCGTCATTGATGTGAGCGAACACACCGGCTTCCCTGAAATCATGGATGGCCGCGTAAAAACTCTCCACCCGAAAGTGCATGGCGGACTGCTCGCCCGCCGCGATGACGCCGACCACCGCGCTGCGATGGAGCGTGAGCAGATCGAAGGCATCGACCTTCTCATCGTCAACCTCTACCCGTTCCGCGAAACCGTCGCCAAAGGTGGCGACTATGACGCTTGCGTTGAGAACATCGACATCGGCGGGCCAGCCATGCTGCGCGCGGCCGCCAAAAACCATGACTTCGTCGCCGTCGTAACCGATCCAGCCGATTACGCAGTCGTCCTGAGTGAAATCGCCGAAGGCGGCACCACCTTTGAAACCCGCCGCCGCCTTGCCGCAAAAACCTATGCGTCAACCGCCAGCTACGACTCAGCCATCTCGGCATGGTTCGCGCGCGAAATGCAGGAGCCATTCCCGTCCACCATGACCGTTGCCGCCTCACGCGTGGACACACTCCGCTACGGCGAGAATCCGCACCAAAGCGCCGCCGTCTACACCGATCATTCAGGACGTCCGGGTGTTGTCACCGCCAAGCAGCTTCAAGGCAAAGAACTCTCCTACAACAATTTGAACGACACCGACGCCGCGTTTGAACTGGTCGCCGAATTCAAAGAGCCCGCCGTAGCCATTATCAAGCACGCCAACCCGTGCGGCGTCGCCGTCGGCAGCGATATGATCTCGGCCTATAAGAACGCGCTCGCGTGCGATCCGGTGAGCGCCTTTGGCGGCATTATCGCCCTCAACCGCGCCCTTGATGCCGCAACCGCCGAAGAGATCATCAAGATTTTCTCCGAAGTCATCATTGCCCCAGAGATCACCGAAGAAGCCCGCGCCGTTTTGGCCGCAAAGAAAAATGTCCGCGTCCTTGAAACCGGCGGACTTCCTGTCGTAACAGCGCCGCGTATGATGCTCAAAACCATCGCGGGCGGCTGGCTCCTCCAGTCGGCCGATAATGGCCACATCACCGAAAACGACCTCAAAGTCGTAACCAAACGCGCGCCGACCGCGCAGGAACTCGAAGACCTGCTCTTTGCTTTCCGCGTCTGCAAGCATGTGAAATCGAACGCGATTGTCTACGCCAAAAGATTGAAAACCGTCGGTATCGGAGCAGGCCAAATGTCCCGTATCGACTCAAGCCGCATCGCCGCATGGAAAGCCAAAGAAGCCGGAACCGAAATCGACGGCTCTGTTGTCGCCTCGGACGCGTTCTTCCCCTTCCCTGATGGCCTTCTGGCCGCTGCGGATGCCGGAGCCACCGCCGTCATTCAGCCGGGCGGATCCATCAAGGATGATGAAGTGATCAAAGCCGCCGACGAGCGCGGCCTCGCCATGGTCCTCACGGGCATGCGCCACTTCCGGCATTAACAGGCAAAAAGACTAACGATCGGGGACAGCCAAGCCGGCGAACGGACCCCCTGCTTTGGCAAGGGATTGGCGCATTTCGTCATTGTCAAGTTTGGAGAGTGTCTTGCCGTGATCTTTGGCAAAATTAAGCAAGATGCGATCATCAAAGACGACGTCATCTTGGTTCGCGTAATCAAACTCGGCGTGTGACTTGACACCATATTGTTTGGCCTTAGCCGGAACACGGTCAATCTCTTCAATCAACATCTGCGAGAGAGTTACGCGGAAGTCTTTAAGCGTCTTCTCACGTTCATCCGGCGTATACGATATTTTCCCTGCGCCCGATTTTCCAAACAAAGCAACATGGTTATCCAGCGTATGGGCATTTTGATAAACACGCATCAGCATAATATCTTTATCGGACACCTGACCGCCTGACAGTGCGCGCCCGGCCAGATCGACAATAGCCTTGTTAAACCCGCGGTCTTCGGCAATCGCTTTCTGGACTTCCCCCAAACGGATATCCCGCATCTTCCAATCATCCCACGGTGAACTTTCACGTTTGTAGGCCAGAACATGACCTTCCATCAACGTTGCAAACTTCACCCAAGGATTATGAGCCTGAGCAATAAGAGGGTCGTTCATCCCTTTTTTCCATTCCGGCGTGTCCTGTTCCGACGGAATATAAATCTGCTGGGTGTTCGCGCCATCCTTATAGGAATATTCGCGCAGCGTTCCATTGAGGTGATCGCGGAGTTGCTGATCCGTCATATCCTTTTTGGAGGTCAAAACCGTCAAAAGACCGCGCGCAAGACTGCGCACCTCAAGCTGGCTCATATATCCGGACGACAGACCGGACACCATATCCGAGGCATCACCAGCGTTACTGAGAATTCCGACTGTACCCAATGCCTTACCGACGCGCGCACCGGTAGCCTCGCCTTTCTCCAGCAAACCAGCCAATCGCGTTCCTTTGGCCGCGCCGCCTAAGACCTTCTGTAGAGCCCCTACTCCGGCACCAGCCACCAAAGGTGCCAGCTGACCTTCGACAAATGTCCCGGCTGTTTCTTGCCAGCGCCGATCAGACGCGTTTGGCGCAGATGACCACATAGCTTTCGGCAAAGACTTCAATTCGCCGATGGAGGTCACTTTGATTGTAGGATCAAGAAGCTCGACATTGCCGTCTTTATCACGAACAAAGACTGCCAGAAGATTGGACACGGGCTTGGGGTCTTTGACCATCACCCCGTTAACCTTAAGCGGGCCTTTCGGCTCCCATCCGGCCGCCATATATATATCATAAGAACCATGGCTTTGCGGACGGCTTCCCCCGTTAAAGAACTGCTCGACACTTTTCTCGACTGAGGCACTCAGCCTTTGGTCTCCGGGTTTACCGGCCATAAAGTCAAATAACTTGAAGGGAGCCGCCGTAATATCACGCGCCGTCGATACAAAAGAACTGTCCAGTTCAGGGCTGATTTTCGATCGAGCGCCACGAAGTGCCCAATCACGAATCCCCGAAATCGTTTTATCCAGAAAGACCATGGGTTTCGAACCGGCTGCATATTGCGCCGAAATCCAGGCACTTTGTAATGTCTGCTTTAAGGTCGGGTCATCGCTGTTACGAATTTCGCCCATATTACACCCTCATACTCTTCCGGTTGCACAAGCTGGAACTCTTATGATTCACATGGCGCCGGAGAATTATTATAATTTAGCCTCTCCGCCAGATTATACAGAATATTGTATTAACTTTTTCTTAATATAGCACTAAATATTTTTATACAATTTTCCATAGAAAGTTTGCATTTGATGCCATCTGCTGCTATAGTGAGAACAATATAAAAACTATAAATGGCTATATAAGCCACAATACGGTCAAACCCGTTCCATCGGGGCGAATGTAAAATATAGAAGAGGTGTAGTTATGTCGTTTAAAAACGCTGTCGAGCATTTGGTCAAAAAAGGTTTCCGTCTCGAGAATGA
>JBPXJO010000005.1:0-13995 GCA_051715325.1 Alphaproteobacteria bacterium
TGTGCGCGATCATCTGAGCTGGGAGATGCTTCATGACGAAGGCCTGCGCAATGACCGCGTCGCCGATGCGACCTCCCGTTCATCACGATTTCCCGAGGTGCGCGCGGTTCTGATGGATGTCCAGCGCCTCTACGCCAATCACCCCCCACACAAACCCGGGCTAAAACCATGGGCGGGCTCCGTCCTTGATGGCCGTGATATTGGAACCGTCATCTGTCCGGATGCTGCCGTTAAATTCTACATCACCGCCTCGGCGGAATGCCGCGCCAAACGGCGTGCCGAAGAACTAACTCAAAGAGGTCTAAGCGGCGATTACGCTACAGTACTGGCGGATATGAAGGCTCGTGACGAGCGCGATAGCACGCGGGCGGTAAATCCGCTGAAACCGGCTGACGACGCCATTATCCTCGACACCAGCAACCTGACCGCCGACGAAGCTTTTGAACAAGCCTGTGATCATGTACGGATGCGCCTCAGGTAGGGGGATCTAGGGTCGATACTCACAGCTTTTATAAAGCGACCGAAAATGGGGGGTTCGAGAACCGCAGCGCAGAATACATGGACGTATTTGAGCAGCGGAAGCACAGAAAACCGCATTTGCAGGGCTTTAGAGAAGCTGTGGGTTTTGACCCTAAGGGTTTTTGGGTTTCGGGAGGCTTTTAACCAATCGCTCCAACGCCGTCCGAACCCCGCCGCGAAGGGCCCGCTTGGGTTCCGGATCCATCTCGTAAACATCAATCAAGCCGTCCGAATGCTGGGAAAACCGCAGCAATTCATCCTGCTCGGTTACCTTTGTAACCGGATAGCTGCGCGCCGAAAGCCCCTCAACCAGAACAACATCCGCCTTCCCAGCGCCAAGCGCCTCAGTGGGGACGCGGTCAAAAGCATCGGAACTCTCGGGAAAGACCGAAACAACCTGATAACCTTGCGCAGCAAATTGCGCTGCCAGACTATCCCTATAATCAAAACCGGAGCGCGTATCCCCTAGGAGATGCTCGCGTCCGCAGTGATGCACCAAAAGAGTGCTGCGGCTAAGGCCGAGATGACGCCCACTAAGATCCACCATCATACGGTTGCGGATTGCGATCCCGTCCGGCGCTTCGACCGACACAGGGGTCTCGGGCACAGATGATGCAGCATGATTAAAACGCGCGGAATAATACGCAGCAATTTGACGGGCTGTTTCACGGTCGGACTGATCCAGAATCCGCTCGGAATCACTGGCCCGACCGGACTTGGCCGCATCGGTAAAAGCCACAGGAACCGCGTTCTCAAGGCAATACGCCATCAAATTATGACCGATAATCGGGCTATAACTCAAAGGACGATATGCCATCGTCGCCTGCAGCAAAATTTTGCCATCGCGCTCGGCAAGGGACAAAGCATCCGCCTGCCAGCTCTTGAGCTCAATACCGGCATCAATACGGGCAATCCGGCCAAGGAGCTGATGTTCGTGTTCCAAATGAAGGGATGGTTCAAAACCATCGGCCTTGGCCGCTGCCAGAAAGCCCTGCATCAACAAACGATGGGACGGCTGGTCATGAACCTCGCCCATCAGCACAACCACAGGCTTGGACGCGTCCGCCGCTTCCCCTTGCACATGACGGACACGGTCAAGAATAGCCTTCGTTACCGCAGTAACATCATAAGGATCGTTGGAACAATCAACCTTGGTCAGCACAGAAAACACCACTCGCGCGCACGCAGCCTCGTTAAGCCCGGAATTAAGCCCGGGATCCCGAATTTTACCGCGTTTAATTGGATTATGTCAATAAAAGACCGGGGCAGGAAACCAGGAGGCCAAAAACACCCGAAACCCCAATAATCGCTTGCATCACATGGCTATTTCCTATAAGAATCCGCCCTGTCCTGCCGGGTACGAAAGCTTGGGGGCTCCACATCTTTGATAACGGGGCCTTTGACCTTATCCTCTGCGTGGCGTGGGCATATTCTATTTCCTGAAAGGAAAAACAAACTATGGCACATATCGCCTCGAGTATCAAAGACCGTGAGGAGTCGAACGAGTTCGCAGCTCTTCTCGCGGAAACACTAAAATCGCGAACAAAATTTTCTGGTCAGGTATTGAATGGCCGGATCGTCTCCGTCACCAGTGACACCGTTATTGTTGACGTTGGTCTGAAATCCGAAGGCCGCATCGCGAAACGCGAATTCGGCATGCCAGGACAAGACCCTGAAATCCGTATCGGTGACACCGTTGAAGTGTTCGTCGAACGTATGGAAGACCGTGAAGGATACACCGTTCTCTCGCGCGAAAAAGCTCGCCGTGAAGAAGTCTGGGTTGTTCTGGAACGCGCTTGTGAAGCAAAAGAACGCGTTACCGGCGTTATCTTCTCCCGCGTTAAAGGCGGTTTCACTGTGGATCTCGGCGGCGCTGTTGCGTTCTTGCCAGGATCGCAAGTGGACATCCGTCCGGTTCGCGACATCTCCCCTCTGATGGGAACCCCGCAACCGTTCATGATCCTGAAAATGGACCGTGCCCGTGGCAACATCGTTGTCTCCCGCCGCGCTATCCTCGAGGAAAGCCGCGAAGAGGCACGTTCGGAACTTATGGGTCAACTCCGCGAAGGTTCGATCGTCCAAGGTATTGTCAAGAACATCACCGATTACGGTGCGTTCATCGACCTCGGCGGTGTGGATGGTCTCCTGCACGTTACCGACATTTCTTGGAAACGCGTCAACCACCCATCCGAAGTTCTGACGGTTGGTCAAACCATCGAAGTTCAGATCATTCGTTACAACGAAGAAAACCAACGTATTTCCCTTGGTATGAAGCAACTGGAATCCGACCCATGGGCGGAAGTCAGCGGCAAATACACCAAAGGTCTTCGTACCACCGGTAAAATCACCAACATCACCGACTACGGTGCATTTGTTGAGCTCGAGCCAGGTATCGAAGGTTTGGTTCACGTATCCGAAATGTCCTGGACCAAGAAAAACGTTCATCCGAACAAGATCGTTTCTCCGGAACAACAAGTTACCGTTGAAGTGCTCGAAATCGATATGGACAAACGCCGTATCTCGCTCGGCATGAAACAAACCCAGGAAAACCCATGGTCGGCTTTCGCATCGGCTCACAAAGTCGGCGAAGAGATGACGGGCGAAATCCGCAACATCACCGAATTCGGTCTGTTTGTGGGTATGCCAGGCGACATCGACGGCATGGTTCACCTGTCGGATGTTTCATGGGAAGATGCTTCCGAAGAAGCGCTGAAAGCCTTCAAAAAAGGCGACAGCGTCAAGGTTCGCATCCTCGACATCGATGCCGACAAAGAGCGTATTGCCCTTGGTATCAAACAACTGACCGACGATCCGATGGCTGGCGCTATGTCCGGCCTCATCAAAGGTCAAGTGGTCACCTGTACCGTTACCGAAGTATCCGACAAGGGTATCGAAGTTTCGATCAACGAGACCCTCAAAGGCTCGATCAAACGTGCCGACCTCTCCCGTGAGCGTTCGGAACAACGTCCTGATCGTTTCGCCGTTGGTGAAAAAGTTGATGCCAAAATCATCGCAATCGACTCCAAGAAACATCACCTGTCCCTCTCGATCAAACAACGTGAGATCGACGAAGACAAAGCAGCCATGGCTGAATTCGGTTCGACCGAATCCGGTGCATCGCTCGGTGATATTCTCGGCGCCGCTCTGAAAGACAGCAAAACCGCTGGCGAAGATGACGCATCGAAAAAGAAAACATCGAAAAAGAAAGATGATTCGGCTGAATAAGCCTCATCATCTATGATGAAAAAGAATAGCCGCCCTGCGCGGCTATTTTTTTATTGACCCGAGAGCCTACGGTTGAATAGAAATAATAAAAATCAAAAACAGAGGGTTTCAATATGTCCGCACACACTCCAAATTTGCTCGCATCATTTCATGGTGCCAATCACCAGAACAAGACCGATGCCGACATTCTGACCCATATCTTGAGCGGACAAGCATTTCATATCATCTCCGGCCCGAACGCCGGCAAGTACGTCTACCGTGATGACGGCATCAGCAAATACACTTATGTCGGACGTGGCCGCCGCCGTACCGAGCTGGAACGCGCCAATCTGGATACCAACGCATTTCTGGTCGACTTACTCAACCAACGCGTCAGCACAGAATCGAACACACTTGAAGGCGAAGTTGAATCAGCGCCGAACCAGTCACTCTTCTTGCAGGAAATCATCGAGCAAAACGGCTTTTTCATTTCGAGCGGTTTTAGCAGCGGCAGTTATATGTTTGAAGCCACGAATGCAGGCGAGTTGATCCTCAACCACATCACACCTGAATTGTCGGGAGGGCAAATCGCAGGCCTTTGCAAATCGCAAGCGCGTATGCCGGCCGTCGATTTTCTCGACGCACTGGCCGCCGGAAGTTTCCGCTTTGGTCAGGAACAGTCCTTGGTTTACAATATCGCTATGACCAAGTCGTTTGGCGAGCTATCAAGAACAGCACCAAGAGCACCCGGCCAATAACGGGTCACCACAATCCATCGGGATAAAGCTTATTTATTCGGGGTAAAATCCTGCCACGGAACGGACGGAGCATCGACCTGCTTGGAGCCGCCTCCAGCCTTATCCTTAAGCGCGACTTTGAGCACAGGAGCTTTGACAATTTCCGACAGGAAATTAAAGAAACTCGAGAGTGAATCAAAATCAAGCGCTGTACGCGTAACTTCAATCTGCTCGGTCACCGTTGTCACCGTCACATGATCGAGAATCTCGCCTAAGGCCGCATCGCTTTGAGCGCCCTCATGCCCGGGGATCGATAGCTCCTTATCGGATAATCCGTCATAGGCTTTATCCTTAAGACCACCGAAAGCCGATTCTTTATCCGACGAAAACGCTTTGAGTTTATCCTTTTTGGATTTGACCTCGGACTTCTTCTTGGACGACGGATCACCATCTTTTCCTGTCACTTTTGCAGCAATTCCCGCAAAAAGACCCACCATGGCGCTAGCCAAAGCCATGCTCCCACTCAGGACCAAAGCTGGATGGGGCAGACCCATCAAGGTACGCCGCTCACTCTGGCGCTCGTCGAGTTTTTTTATCAGGTCCGGATCGGCGATATCATTCGCCGCAATCTCACGGTTAAACTGACCGACATCCGCCATAAAGATACGGCGGCTCAAATCATTTTCGGACGCAAACGAGGATGCGCCAGGAACCAGAATACTCATCGGGGAAATAGCCAGAAGACGCAGCTTCCGTTCGGTGTTCTCTTCCGGAGACAGCTCCGGATCATCCGCGAAATCAAGGAACGGCTCGACTATAATGCGGTACTTCTTTTTCGGAGACTTGCCATCCCCTGAAGAAGAACCACTACCTTCCTCATCGTCCTCTTCCCGCTCGTCATCGAAAGGAAGTTGGTCAAGATCGTAAGAATCGGTCGTATCCGTAATTGTCGGTTTATCAGATTGGCTCATGGTTCCAGTTTACGCTTCTTTTGAATGAGAAGAAAGAAATTCGTGCACCATACCATCCCGAACTCCGGCAAGCGAGGTGACAAAGATCGAAGGCCCCATCTGGCGCAACACCACACGAAGGACCATAGCCGAAATACCGGCCAGTCCCGCCCTATGCCCCTCGAACCTATGGATTTTGCGCAAGTCCTCAAGCGAAGTCTGCTCGATCCTCTGGCAAAATTCGATCATACTGCTCGATGGAATGGCATAGCCTTGAAGCTCGCGCGCAGGGCCCAATTCGCGCATATAGGCCTGCGCCAGACCACGCCATGAACCGCCAATCGCATGAAGGGCCGGAAGACCGCGATAGGTATCAACAACTGGTTGCAGCAAAGCCGTAATATCCTGTTCGGCCCGATCACCCATAGCCTGAACGCGAAAAGCCCCAAGCGGCAAACTGACTGTATCCGAGATCGTACCAAGACCGATTTTGGCAAACTCCAAAGACCCGCCGCCAAAATCCCCGACAAAACCCTTGGCATTCGGATCAAGGGCCAATACGCCGCGAGCCGCATAGGTCGCCTCTTCATCACCGCTCAAGGTGCGAATAGAAAGACCGCACGTCTTATAAATATCGGCTATAAATTCTGGCCCGTCTTTGGCATCCCGAACCGCCGCCGTCGCAACCGCGACAATGGTTTTCACCTGTTGGGCTTCGGCAATCAGAAAGAAACCATGGATTGCTTTCAGAGCCACCTGAACGCCGGAAGGACTTAAACATCCGGTCGTTGCCAGATCACGTCCGAGCGCGCAAAAGACCTTTTCATTAAACACCTGCTCGCATGGAAGATGATCGACATCATAGATCACCATCCGGACCGAGTTTGATCCGATGTCAATAACGGCATAGCCGGTCTGATCCAAATGTTGCGACATAGATTATTTCTCGTTCATTGAATCCTGAACCGTCTTGAGAATCGGCTTCATCAGATATTCCATGACGGTTTTATGACCGGTCACAATATCAACTGTTGCAATCATCCCCGGAATAATCGGAAGCGGTTTTCCGTCGCGATGAAGAGAGTTTTCGTCCGTACGAACCCGAACGCGGTAAAAACTCTCGCCCTTGTCGTTCTTGATCGTATCCGGCGAAATATCAACCACCTTGCCTTTAAGACCACCATAGATCGTAAAATCATACGCGGTGATTTTGACCATAGCTTCCATATCGGGGCGTAGACGGGCAATATCCGATGGTTTGATCTTCACTTCAACAAGAAGATTATCGTCAACCGGAACAATCTCGGCAATCGGATCGCCGGGACGAACCACACCGCCCACCGTTTTAACTTTAAAATCCTTAATCGTGCCGTTCACAGGCGAGCGGATTTCGGTGCGGTCTTTTTTATCTTCCAAAGCGCCGAGCGTTTCTTTGACCGTATTCATTTCGATCGTTTTGGACGCAAGCTCGGCTTGAGCCTCGGCTACAGCCGTTTTCTTAAGCTCGGTAATACGGGCCTCGGCTTCACTAATGGCAGACTTTGCGCGCGGAATAGCTTCAAGAACACCATTAAGCTCCGTCTGGCGCTCCTTGATCCCGCGTTCCAGTTGGATAAGCTCGATACGCGGCGCAGAACCTTTGGCCACGAGAGGTTCGATCATATTTTTTTCCTGACGGGAGAGATTAATAACCGACTGCAAATCGCTCGATTTGGTCGTCAGTTCGCTGACCTCTTGCTTGCGCTGAGAGAGTTGCTGATCCAGAACATCAAGCTGCCCTTTAAGTTTATCCTTGTTGGCACGAAACGCGTTAAGCTCTTCAACCACACTTTGCGGAGCGGACTTGCTCACTTCTGGAGGAAAGTCGAATGTATCCTTTCCCTCAACTTGCGCAGTCAAACGTGTGACCGAAGCAAGCAAGCCAAGGTAGCGCGCTTGATTGGAACCAAGGTCGGACATCGCCCCGACATCTTTAAGCCTCATAACGACCTGATCTTTTTGAACAGTGTCGCCTTGCTTGCTAAGAAATGCCTCGACGATCCCGCCTTCAAGGTTCTGGATCACCTGAACCTCGCCAGCCGGAATAATCTGGCCTTCGCCGCGCGCCGTCTCGTTGATCTTGGCAAAACCGGCCCACAGCACAAAAGCAAAGAAAAAGAATGCGGTCGTCAAAAGAAGCATATGGCGATGAAGCGGCAACTCGTCATCGGTCATAAAATAACGATCGGCATAAGCCGAGGCGCGATCCGATGACCGCTTGACCCAGTTCTGACGGATTTGCGCCCAGTCTTCGTTCGAGTTGATATTGAGGTCGGTTGTGTCTTTGGAAACAGGTACTTTTTTCATGACGCCAACTCCTAATAACCGCTTCGTCCGAATTCACGCGCTTGCAGGCGGCGAATAATCTCATCCCGCGGCCCGAAAGCCACGATACGGCCACGATCCAGCAACAGCAATTTATCAACCAGTTCAAGCATCGCGCCTTTGTGGGTAATAAGGATCGTGGTTTTCCCGCGCGACATCGCCTTAAGCCGCTCGCGAAGTTTAATCTCGGACGATGGGTCCATCGACGCAGTCGGCTCATCCAGAAGAAGAACCGGTGGATCATATAGAAGCGAACGCGCAATCGCGACGGCCTGACGCTGTCCGCCCGAGAGAGCCTCACCGCGTTCACCAACCTGCGTATCAAGCCCTTTCTCGGAATCACGCAAGAACTCCATCACCCCGGCCAGTTCCGCCGCCCGCACCACAGCGCGGTCAGGGGCGGTTTCATGGCCCATGGTGATATTCTCGCGCACTGATCCATAAAAAAGATTAGGGCTTTGCTGAACCGCGCCAATGCTCCGGCGCAAATCGCCCGGATCAATCTGGCGCACATCGGTTCCATCAAGAAGAATAGCACCGTTGCTCGGCTGATAAAGATTAACCAAAAGGCGCGCCAAAGTGGTCTTGCCCGATCCGACCGCGCCGATAATCCCGATATGATCGCCCGGCTCGATAGAAAGAGTGAGATCACGAAGCGCCGGATGGCTTTGTCCCGGATATTTAAACTCGACATCACGAAACTCGATCCGGCCTTCGATTTTCGGCATCGAGATGAAATGCTTGCCGGATGGACGCTCGACCGGACGGCGCATCAAATCCTCTAACTGGCGCAGCGCTTCAAAGCTCTGGTTGAAGCGGGTCATAAGGCCCGCGAGCTGCGAAAGCGGTCCGAGTGCCCGCCCGACCAGCATCACCGAACCAACCAGCGCCCCTTGGGTCAGCATGGCATCAGAGATCATGTAAACACCGGCAACCACCATCGCAATCGTGGTGAATTGCTGGATAAACATCGAGAAGTTAAGCGCAAGCGAAGCAATCCGTTTGGATTTGACCGATGTCCGCGATCCCTTGTCGGTCAGCTCTTCCCAGCGGCGCTGAATATGACCTTCCGCCGCTTGCGTCTTGATCGTCTCAAGTCCGGTGATGGTTTCAAACAACAGCGCATTTTTAAGCGCGTTTTCATGCATCGATTGCTTGGTCACGCGCTGCAACGGTTTTTGAAGAATCCACCCGCAGCCGATCACAATCGGAATAGCCACAAGAGGAATAAGCGCGAGCGGCCCCGCAATGATCGCAATAATAACAATAAAGAAAAGCGAGAACGGCAAATCAATCAGAGCCGCCATCGTTGCCGAGGTAAAGAAGTCACGGATGGTTTCAAACTCGCGCATATTGCTGGCGAGAACACCGGCACTGGCCGGACGCGCCGTCAGCGTCATCCCGAGAAGCTGTTCGAATAATTTCGCCGAAATTTTGACATCCGATTTCCGTCCGGCAATATCAAGAAAATAGGCGCGCAGATTCTTCATGATAAAATCGAACACATAGACGATCAAAGCGCCAATCGAGAGAACCCACAGCGTTTCATAGGCGCTATTCGGGATCACGCGGTCGTAGACGTTCATAATGTAGAGCGTACTCGCAAGCGCGAAACAGTTGATCATCACCGTCCCAAGCACAACCTCGCGGTAAATCGGCCAGTTTTCTTTGAGCGAACCCCAGAACCAATCGCGCGCGGAATCAATCTCCGCTGGGCCTGCACGTTCATCGACACGGGCGACCGGACGCGCAAAATAACAATAGCCGCTATAGATGGTTTCAATCTCGGCAATCTTGACCGTTTTCTTTTCATCCGGCGATTCAGGGAACTGAAGCACAAGGACGGTATCCGGATGGATTTTAACCGGTTGCCCATCAACTTTAACCGGGGCGTTCCGTTTGGAATAGCGCACTTCCCACAAAATCGCAGCCTGCCCATGATCGAGCACCAGAATACACGGAAGGTTCGGAGCAATGGCCACGCCTTCGAGTGAACGTTCAAGCAACCGGACATTCATATCCGCGCGCATCGCTGCACGCTCGAAAAGCGCCGGAGTAATACCCGTCGCCGGAATAGGAAGACCAGCGGTGAGAGCATTCTCACTGGTACGGCGGCCGTAATGTCCGGCCAGAATACGCAAGCATTCGACCAACGGCGAATGGATCGCCATACGGTCGGCCTGCAGCGGCCAGCTATCGACCGGAATATCTTTAAGAAGCTCGGAATGTTCGGCGGCGTCGGGTTGAGCGGCATCGGGCGCTGAAGGCCCTTGTGGGTTTTGTCTGGTCTCGTCCAAGAAGAATATCCCCCGTTAGTAAAGAAAACGCCATCCGGCTAAGTCGGCTGGCGCTTCGAATTTAGAATGTGCGCGTCGGCAATAAACCCACGTCGTCACCACATCTACTGGCGGCTTTTATCAGCCGGATTCGCTTCTTTAGGATAAGCGACACCCAGCGCCGGAAGAAGATTGCCCTGCAGCGCCAACAAACGATAAACCGCAAACATATTCAGGTAGTCGTTGTTGATAGCATTGCTGCGCGAAACAAACCATTCGTTCTGGGAGTCGAGAACATCAAGAAGCGTCCGGCGATCCAGATTGAATTGGTCCTTATAGGCCTGCACAACATTCGCGTTAGCATCCGCTTGCTTGCGGAAAGCTTCAGCACGGGAAGCCGAAGCCTCCATGTTGGCCCATGTCTGGCGAGCATCACGCTCGACAGCGCGGGCTGTAGCATTACGATCGGATTTCGCTTGAGCATGACGGTAAGTGTTCTCACGAATACGGGCTTCATCCCCGCCGCCGCGATAAAGGTTCCAGTTGGCGATCACCAGAGCCGAAGCTTCTTGGGTACGGCCTTCAACACCATCAAGATCATCACCCACCGAGGCGCCGGCCTGGAAGTCGACTTGAGGATAGAGGGTCGATTTAGCTTGTTCGCGTTCGGCTTCCGCAACGTTCACATCCGCCTCTTTAATGTCGAGGGTCGGGCTGTGCGTGAGAATTTGTTTCACTTCATCATCAACGCTGGCCTCTAGGAGATTTTTTGGAGCAACCGGGCGCTGCAAGTCAGGCTGTGGCATATCACCGACGCGGCGACGATAGGACGCTTCTGCGGTTTGCAGGGATTCGCGTACGGCCGCTTCTTGAGCTTCAGCAGCAGCCACACGGGCTTTGGTCTGCTCGACATCAGCGCCGGTCGAACGTCCGGCTCCGGTGCTGTCCTCGATTTGGGACATAATCATGCGGTGCTGGCTAAGGTTCTCTTGCGCAATCGAAAGAAGTTCGCGCTGACGCAGAATATCAAGGTAGGATTCAACAACGTCGAGACCGATAAATTCGGAAGTTTCGCGCACACGGTGCGACGCCGAACGAACACGGTGATGTTGGCGTTGGTTTTCGTATTGGGTGTTAAATCCATCGAACAACATTTGGGTCAAGGTCAAGGATGCTTGTGAACGCCAAAGATCGGAGTGTCCGGTGGGAGAATTCTTGGGATCGCTGTAAATGCTCTGAAAACCGGTGTCGGCACGAGCATCGACGGACGGAAGATAGAGCGCTTTGGCTTGCTCCAGCTCTTCATCGGTAGCGCGACGGTTATTTTCAACCGTTTCGGTTTCAGGGTTGGTCAACACGCCAACAGCCACGGCATCACGAAGAGTCACGATACGCTCGGTCGAACGTGGGTTGTACGAACCGACTTGGGTTGCTTGGGATACAGCCGCCGTTTCCGGGCTGGTTGCCGAAAGAATTGGTTTTGGGGGCTCTTGTGGAGGAAGATCCGGAGCGCTTGAAGCAACCGGTGCCGAATCAGTTGGCATGGTTGGAACCGGGAGCGCATCGCCAGAGGATGTCTTCATCTGGTTTTCCATGGCTTGAGCTGCATCCTGAGCCGAAGCCCCCGAAACGGTGAAAACCATAACGGCTGACGCGCAGACAGCACCAAGCAGGGTAAAAATCTTCGAAGAGGTTTGTTTCATTTTTTACTCCACAGCCCAGAAATGGGCAGCTAAAGGACTGAAATTCTAGGAATAGTTATGATATGTTTTGGCTTGAATTGCAAGGCCGAGACTTGGAAAAGCCTCGGCCCTGAATAAATATGGTAATTAGGCGGTTCCAAATCCGCTTTGCGATTGGTCGTGCGTCGTCAAACGAACGATGTCTTCCACATGAACGTTGGTTACGCCCTGCAGCACAACAACGTCCTGAGCCGAAGCACCTGTACCTGTTCCATCGGAATCCACGCTGATGATCGTATTGCCGTTTTCGGTACGGGCAAAGACGAAATCATGAATGGCCGCCGTTGTTACATCCTGAACTTCGACCAAACCGCTGAGATCCAGAACATCGCCATCCGCCACATTAAAGTCTTTGATCACAATCGGATCAAAATGGTGGGACGATGTATCGGTCGAGCTCGTCATCGTGGTCGTGGTCGAGCTATAGCTGGTCGTCGTGCTGCTGTAGCTTTCCGAACCATTGATTGTTGTGCTGTTTACAGTCGTAACAGAAACATTGACGCTGCTGCTGGATCCTGTATCAGGCGCGCAATCACAGCTGCAATGTCCGTCATTGATCGACACAGTAACAACTCCGGCATTGTAAGCAAGGTTGTTATCAAGAGTGCATTCCTCTCCGGAGAGATTTTTCTCTTGTGAAACAGCCGTGACAAGGAAGCTGAACTGCCCTTCGTAACCGCTCGGTCCGGTGACCTGAAGGTCATGCAGCTGATCGGCACTGAGAACCCAGCGGCCAGTCATCGGATCGTAAGTTCCGTGATTGAGCTCGAAACCGAAAGGCATACCTTCGATACGGATTTCTTTAATCACTTCCGAACCGTCCGTATCACGGAGACCAACATTGATGGACAGAGCCACCGTCGAAGATCCAACGCCATAGACGTCATGGAGATTAAGGATCGGTTGATCGGCAACCGCGTCAACAACAACCGACATTCCGGTGGTTGCCTGAGCCGATTGACCCGAATCCGGATCATAAACCACAGCTTTAACAACAAGACCATTGAGATCGGCATCGCTGTTGGCCGGAGGATACACAACCGGACCACCATGATATGACGCGCCGGCCGCGAGGGTAATCGACCAGATGCCGGTCACGGAATTGAACGTACCGCCGCTATGCGAGGTATCAACCGTCCATCCCGGTTTAAATCCGGCGATCGAGAGCGTGATTACTTCGTTACCGTCACCTTTGGTCGGAGACGCTCCAACAGTCAGCTGGACACATCCGTCTTCCATCACACAAGTATCACAAGCCGTGACACAAGGTGGTTCAGGAGGCAGATAACGCGGTGCCACATCGATAACCAGATTGGCTGTCGCGGTATCCTGATCGGTATCACAGAGCGTATAGGTGAAGGTTTCGGTGCCACCGGTTGTACCGTCTTTCGCGGTATAAGTGTATGCGCCGTTCGAACCAATCACCAAAGTACCGTATTGGGCATCAATCGAAACAGTGCCGCCAACAGGAATGGTGTAAGTCGTGGTTCCGTATTTAACGAACGCAACACCATTTGCGGTGTAATCCGAACCGATGTCATCATTAAGGTCAACATCGCCGCTCACGCTGTGCTGGTTGGCCGGAACCGAAGCATGGTCATTCACAGCAACCGGCCCATCATCATCGATACCGATTTTGATCGTTCCGGCAACGCTGTCGCCATCCGCATCCGTCGCCTGAACAGGGAACGAGATATAAAGGGTCTCGTCATGGTTGGTCGTGATGCTGTGATCGAGATTATCATAGAGCTTGAAGCTGTATGTCCCGTCCACATTGACTTTGAGAGTGAAGACCGTGGTATCGCCGGCTTTACCGGTATAGGTATCGCCCACGAGGGTAATCACAACCGCAACACCGCTCGAAGTCAAAACACCACCCTTGGCATTGCCGGACACAACAACCCCGGAAACCGGAAGCGCTGTAACCGAGCCAGGGCCATCACCATGATAATCCGGTGAAACCGTTCCGTTGACAGTAATCGGGCCAAGGTCGGTTTCATCAATCAACTTGCAATCACTGATAACAGTTGGCTGCTCGTCAATGTCATTGACCGTCACCGTCAAAGTCGCCGAGGCCTTGTCGCCGTCCTGATCCACAATCGTGTATGTAAACAGGTCAGAACCAACGCTCGATCCCGTATAGGTATAAGCGCCGGTATGGCTGATCGTCAGAGTGCCATGGGCACCCGCAATCGTTACCGTT
>JBPXJO010000006.1:0-69640 GCA_051715325.1 Alphaproteobacteria bacterium
TTGGAAGCTCAAGATTCTTAGAACTGAAGGAAAACGAATTGATAAAATCCTGATGGTTCGCACGGAAGTAGATGAGGATTAAATAGGGTTTGGGAGTAATTTATGGCTTGGGTTTATTAAACCTAAGCTATATAGAATAATGTGATAATGTATATTATGGAAACTAAATGATTATTTAAAGGAGGGCACTTTGATTGGGTTTCTAAGAGGCTTAATGCCTAGAAGTTATATAAGAAAAGAAAATCATGATCAGACTATAGAATATGTTGTACATCCAAAAGCAACTCTGAGGTTTCGATTTTTAACAGCCCCAACATTGCTTTTTATATTCGTAATGATACCGGCAGTAATTCTATATTATTCTATCCCAGTCTTAATGCATTTCAAATCTACGCCTAAAGATTTGGCAATATTATCAATTTTTATATTTCTGCCGATTTTAACTCTCATGCTCTATTTTGCGGCGTCCACATTGCTGTCTCGATCATATAGGCAAATGGGAATAAAAACGGACATGCATGAAAACAGAATCTGCATTGGCCATGATAAAAATATTGTTCTGATTAATCCTTTAGAAGAAAAAGAGATAATCCCGATTAGCCAAGTTAAAGAAGTTTCAGTACGAAGCAGAAACTCTCCTTACCATTATTCGTCACCTCTACATCAAGGAAATTGGCAACAACGTCGTAAATACAGCGAAGCCCGATCTGATTACGATGATTACCCACTTTCGGCCGATATCATCGACGCCCTAATTTTCCCAAACCTGTATGATGTCGACTTCAACACCGAAGGCCAGATTTTCATGATTGCTGAAAACATGGAAAAGAAATGCGCACTCCGCCTAATAAGAGATTTTATAAAAGACACTGGAATACAGGCATCCAAAATTGACAATGAAACT
The DNA here is from genome assembly GCA_051715325.1 of Alphaproteobacteria bacterium. Classification (GTDB taxonomy): domain Bacteria; phylum Pseudomonadota; class Alphaproteobacteria; order Micavibrionales; family Micavibrionaceae; genus UBA1573. Next base: position 905 of record JBPXJO010000006.1, read on the forward strand.
CAAAGCTTGGTCACCTACATTTCCTATGGGCCAAATCAATAAATTAGTAAATTATATCAATATGTTACGTTAACCTCCCCAAAAAATCACAACTTCTTAGCAAATTTTTCAAAAATATACTATACTTTACATATAGATACTTGGGGGCCCATCATGGCTATAAATCTAAACCATACCATTGTAGCCGTATTTGCGGCACTAACCACGGCTTGCACAACAGCCCCTCCGTCTCCGAAAAATGATCAGGACATGCATGATGCGGCCAACGCATTTGTAAACTCTGTTTCAAAGGATGCAGGCCCAGGCTGTCGTTATATTCCAGATCCCAAAGACCCTGAAGGTACAAAAATAATAAATTGTATGCCTCAACGTGAGTTTCCTAAATGATGTGTGCTGAATGGATTTATTAGAGCGGTTTAGAAGCATATTTATAGATGATTATAAAGCTGGCGTTGAAAGTCAGTCAACGAAGCCCATCCTTTATTTTAATGGAAACCGTTTCGATCAGAAAAGTATGCAAGAAATATTGGGCTCTGCAAATGAGGCCATTAAAAAAATAAAAAAAGAAAGACCCACAATTGATTTATCCGATCCAAAGCAGATTGAAAGCCTTCCTGATAGTCTAAAAAAACCTCTTATGAAAGAAGTTGATAAAGTTGCCAAATTGGTTGGAGATCAATTTGATGAATCTGTCCAAGGTCTATCCGCTTCGGCCTCAAGAATAAAGTTGGCCACAATCATGGCCGCAGGTCTGACCGTAGGCCCCTATGCAGAACGCAAGATATTTGACACGAATATGTGTCTTGTAAACCAGCCTCTTGGAAATGAAATAGATCCTGAAAATCTTCTCAAAGATGGGCTTATTGGATTTGCTAAAAAGCAGGACTTCAATGCGGATCATTTCAAACCTCTGCCTGGAAACAAGGCTGTATGGGATCGGCTTGTTGGTGCGCACGAAGGCGAGCACTGTAATCAAGATGATATTGAAATGGAGCATGCCGAAGGCGACGATCTACTCAAAAAAACAATTGAAGCCGAAACACGCTCGGACCGTGCCGCTATAAAAGACCTGATCCAGAATGGCCATGCGGATGTAGCTCAAGCGTGGAAAGACATACGGATAATTGCCACAGTTGGAGGAGACGACTCGCACGCGACCACCCTATTCCTTGATGACGAGAATTTTGAGCTGACAGATGCTCAATTGGATGAAATTAAAAACATTCGTGACACCATGAATTCGAGCGTCGGCGAAGCTCTGGGCACAAATAAATACAATGCTGAAAGCCTAAGAAAGCAAGATCCACAGCGCTATGCCCAGCTCCTGCAAGAGCAAATTGACAGCGGAAAATTTCCTCCTAAAAAGGAACTAAATGAAGAAGAACAAAAAAGTAAGATAGCAAAGCTAACAGGTCTCTCGGTTGAAGACATTGGAAAAGCAGACCCGTCAAACTTCTCGGCAATCACAGACGCTTATAAAAAATTAAAGGCGGATGGTGAGTTTACAACACGAGGACCGTCACCCGAAACCTCACCGCGGTTGGCACAGCAGTACATTGGGGCAACCCAGCGCCTGATGGTTGCCGATACCACTCCTAAAGCCGATCCGTCAGCACAAGCAGATAAAGCCGAACCTAAAAAATTGGAGCTGCCTGAAGATGACTTAACCGATGATGGCTCAGTCATATCTGACGATGATTTGGAAGCCGAAGCCAACGATCAAAGCGAAATTCTTATGAACCGTATGGTCGCAAAGCAATTAGGAATTGAGATTGAGGATGCCTCGGATTTGAGCGAAACGGATCCGGAAAAATACCTTCAGGCCGCCAAAGAGGCTTTGAAAGCCGGAAAAGTTGATCAAACCACGGATCACTATCTAACAACGGCTCAAAAAGAACGCCGTCAGGAAAGAGCTCTTGGGATTGATTCGGGAACACTTAAGGATATGCCTTACTACATGCAAAATGCAGCGGAGGAAGCATTAAAGACTGACCCGAAAACAAAATTGAAGGATGACGGAAGTATCCCTGTCACAAACCCCCATACAACGAGAGCGGTAGTTACCGCGATTCAGGAATTCGAACAAAGACTGAGAAACCCTGCCCCGGCCGCCGATGCCAAAACACCGGAATCGTCAAAAGACGCCGCACCGGCAGAGCCTCCAGAAGAGGAAAAAACGTCATCTTTGTTCCAGCAGAACGCGGCGGATATGACATCCTCCGTGATAGCAAAAGTATCTGCGCCAGATTCCAAAATAGAAGCGCCACTGGCTAGACAAAGACAGCCTGCGGCTGAGGCTCTCGCTGTTTAGGAATTTCCTTTAAAAAGCAAACCGCTATCCCCATAGGAATAAAAACGATAGTTGTTCGAGATGGCGTGCTCATAAGCGGCCTTCATTGTTTTGGTTCCGGCAAACGCGCAAACCAGCATAAAAAGAGTTGATTTCGGCAAGTGAAAATTGGTCATCAAAATATCTACGCAGCGGAATTTATAACCGGGTGTAATAAAAATTGATGTGTCTCCCGAGAACGGATGGGTGATGCCATCATCGCTACTGGCTGTCTCAAGGATACGCAAAACGGTCGTGCCCACAGCCAGAACGCGGCCACCCTGCTTATGCGTTTCATTGATAAGTGCGGCGACATCTTCGGAAACAGATCCCCATTCGGAATGCATTTTATGATCGTTCGTATCATCCGCCTTTACAGGCAAGAAAGTCCCCGCGCCGACATGAAGCGTGACTTTGGCAGTTTTAATGCCGCGCGATTCAATCGCCGCCATAAGCTCGGGCGTAAAATGGAGGGACGCCGTCGGGGCCGCCACAGCGCCCTCTTCCCGTGCAAACATGGTCTGGTAATCGTCAGCGTCATGTTCGTCCACGGCGCGTTTGCTCGCGATGTAGGGCGGAAGGGGCATCATGCCGACTTTAGCCAACAGTCCCTCAAGCTCGCCTGCACGAACGTCAAACAAAAGGCGAAGTTCGCCGCCCTCATGTTTCTCGGTAATTGTAGCTGTTAAGGCCCCCTCGCCAAACACGAGAATATCGCCAACATTGAGGCGCTTGGTTTTCTTGGCAAATGCCAGCCATTCAATCGGGGACTCGCGTTTATGGAGATTGACTTCGGTCATCATCTCCCCACGCCGCGCAAAGAGATAAGACGGAAGAACTTTCGTATCGTTAAAGACGATCAAATCCCGATCGTTGAGGAGCAATGGAAAATCAAAAACCGTTGAATCAACAAGTGAACCGGAGTCACGCTCCGGATGATTGACTATAAGCTGGCGAGCAGAATGCCGCGGTGAAACAGGCCTTAACGCAATACGCTCTTCCGGAAGGTCAAAATCAAATAAATCAACGCGCATCAATGGCCACTATCATAAAACTGTGCCGTCAGAACGAATACGCAGCCCGTCATAGGCTGGATAATATCCAGTCGGACAAGTTTTCATCATTGTGCCGTAATCATGCAAATGCCGAAGATGCGTCAGATAAACAGTCTCGGCACCAATGATTTCATTGAGGCGCTGAACGTTCGGAAGATTAGAGTGAAATAGATAATGATCCGGCGTATGGAAATCTGCGCAGTCGGCAATCCAGACTTTGATGCCCTTGAGAGCCGTCAGTGCTTTTTCATCCAGATTAGCCATATCGGTTGAATATCCGACGTCACCAAAACGGAAACCGAGTGAGCGCCCCCCCTGCCCATGATCCTGCAAAAACGGAACATAGGTAATGTCACCAATCTGGTGCAGTGTGCCGAATGCACCATCATCAAGGCGATGAACATCAACAACCGCCGGATAGTAGGGCGAAATTTGTTCAAAGATATATCTAAAACGGAGATAGAGCTCGTCATAGGTTTGTTGATCCGCATAAACCGGTATTTTTTGTTTCATGCGTCCGGCCACAAAACGAATATCATCAATGCCGTTGACATGATCAGAATGCGAATGCGTGTAAAGAATAGCCGTAATTTCCTTGATTTCGGCACGCGTAAGCTGATGGCTGAAATCCACTCCGGTATCCACGATCAGATTGGTCGCGCCGCGCTGAATGGCAATGCTTGGGCGTGAACGTATATTACGCGGCTCGTTAGGATCGCAATTACCCCAGACATTGCCAACCCGCGGAACCCCTGCTCCGTCACCGCATCCGAGTATCGTTATAATGGCATCGTGCACAGCCTATGCCCTCACAGCTTTGCGGAAGAGACGATAAAAATTATTAGTAGTAATGGTGGCCATTTCACTGGCGCTTACATTTTTTAGATCCGCCAATACAGCCCCCGTATGAACGACGAGCGATGGCTGGTTCATCTGTCCGCGAAATGGCTCTGGGGCCAGATAGGGCGAGTCGGTTTCAACCAGAAGGCGTTCAAGCGGAACCTCGCGTGCGAAGTCGCGCAGCTCTTCGGATTTTTTAAACGTCAGGATGCCCGAGAATGAAATATGAAACCCAAGTTCAAGTGCCTCAAATCCCATTTTGGGTGAACTTGAAAAACAATGCATGATCCCGTCCATGCCTTTTCCATCTGTCTCTTCACGAATAATGCGGATCATATCAGCATCGGCATCACGGGCATGAACAATCATCGGAAGACCTGTAGCAAGGCAGGCCTGAATATGCTTGCGGAAACAAACATGCTGATCTTCAATAATCGAGTTCTTGTAGAAATAATCGAGGCCGCATTCCCCTATTCCAATAACCTTCGGATCAGAATTCGCCAGACGGATAAGCTCGTCAAGGCTGACCGCTTTCTCGTCCTCACGGCTGGCTTCATGCGGATGGGTTCCAACTGTGCACCAGACACGATCGAGAGGTTTAACAAGAGTTAGCAAACCATCAAACTCTTCGACAATTTGACAGTTGATCGAGAGCATGGCATCGACACCGGCTGACTTGGCCGCCGCAACAGCCTCATTCACACCGCCATCGGGTGTGAATTTGGAATGATTGAGGTGGCAGTGACTATCGACCCACATCGTAAACCTAGGCCGCTGCTTCTTCGATAAGACGTGGGAAAATGCCTTGAGGTTGAGGAATATGTTCCCCGCCTTTGAGGGCATGGTCGGCGTTCAATTGATCGAACGCTCTTAGATTTTCCCTAATTGTCAACTGGTCAAGAAGTTTACCCGACGATACCGGCATAAACGGCTGAACGATGAGTGACAAACAGCGAATGGTTTCGGTCAAAACATAAAGGACCGTGCCCATGCGCACAGTATCGGTTTTCTTGAGCGACCATGGCGCCTCAACGTCGATATAAACGTTGGCCGCATTGACCACGTCCCAAATGGCATCGAGGGCTTTGTGGAAACGCTGATTATCAAGCTCACGGCGAACTTCTTCCAGCATAGTGACTTGCGCCTTTTTAAGAAGAGCCAAATCGTTCTCGGTAAACGCCGCAGGCTGCGGAATTTTTCCTTCGCAGTTTTTATAAATAAATGAAAGGGTTCGCTGCGCGAGGTTTCCAAGCCCGTTGGCCAGATCATTGTTGATGCGGTTAAGAGCGTTGGTGTGCGAGAAATCCCCGTCATTTCCAAACGGAACTTCACGAAGAACAAAGAAGCGCGTAGCATCAACGCCGTACCGCGTGATCAAATCTGCTGGAGCAATCACGTTACCCAAAGACTTCGACATTTTCTCGCCTTCGATTGTCCACCAACCGTGAGCAAATACGCGTTTTGGAGGAGCAATACCCGCCGCCATCAGGAAAGCGGGCCAGTAAACAGCATGGAAGCGCAGAATGTCTTTACCGACCATGTGGACATCCGCAGGCCAGTAACCACCCATATTCTGTTCGTCCGGATATCCGGCGGCAGTGATATAGTTGGTCAGGGCATCAATCCAGACATACATGACGTGCTTGTCATTACCCGGAACCGGAACGCCCCAATCGAATGTGGTGCGCGAAACCGATAAATCCTTGAGGCCACCTTTAACAAAACTTTTGACCTCGTTAAAACGCGTATCCGGCATCACAAAATCAGGATGGGCCGCATAAAAATCGAGCAGTTTGTCCTGCCATGCCGACAAACGGAAGAAATAGCTTTCCTCTTCCATCCATTCGACTTCAGCACCACTTGGCGCAATCTTTTTACCATTCGGCCCATCGCGAAGTTCATCTTCGGCGTAATAGGCTTCATCACGAACGGCATACCATCCGGCATATTTATCGAGATAAATTTCCCCGCGTTCGACCAACACATTCCAAAGATACTGACACGCCTTCTCATGACGCGCCTCGGTCGTGCGGATAAAATCATCATTCGAATAATTCATGAGCGAGCAGAGGTCGCGGAAATTCTGCGAGACCTGATCGGTAAAAGCTTGTGGGTCCATCCCCGCTTTCTCGGCCGATTGCTTGACTTTAAGGCCATGTTCATCCGTACCGGTCAGGAACTTGACATTAAAACCATCAAGACGTTTGAAGCGCGCCAGAACATCACAGGCAATCGTCGTGTAGGTATGGCCCAAATGAGGTTTGTCGTTCACATAGTAAATCGGAGTGGTGATGTAATAGTTTTTGGCTGTCGTCATGGTGTCTTTTCACATTGTTTTATAAACACTTTATAGCCCAGTTTGGGCTATTTTCCAGTGTTTTTACAGAATTTTGACATAAAAATCAGGCTTCAAACGCCATATAGGCGCCCATAATCAGGAAACGCTTGTCCAGATTACCATTCTGGCAAGTCTGCAAATGAGTTTGCACCCGATCATAAAGAGCAAGCCGCTGTTCCAGACTTAATCGGTCAATCATCGCATTGATCCAGTCAATCCGCCCATGACGACTTAAGACCAGCGATGTCGCGAGCCATAAGATAGATTCAGAAAAAATGCGCTGCGCATCATCGTTCCCTTTTGTACCAAACAAATCCGCGGATGTTTGAATTGATCCCCAATCGAAAGCAGGCCAGCTCTCAAAAGGCAAAAAACTGGAACGGATGATATCGAGATGTTCGGCTACAGCGTAATCTACAGCCTTGCCCAAAGACCCCCCGGCCATCTCCGTAATCAGCGCTTGATCGTGCGAACCCACACCCATTCTGGTCAGGGCCGGTAGAATGAGATCATTCGATAGCGCTTGAAACGGTAAATGGACACAGCGCGAATAAACCGTTGGCAGCAAAGCCCCTGCCCTATGCGTAATAAGAACGAGAATGGTCTTTTCAGGAGGCTCTTCCAGAATTTTAAGCAAAGAATTCTGCGATGAACGTGTCATCGTATCCGCATCATCGACAATCACGATACGCCATCCGCCCTCAATCGACGACGTGCGGCGAAGAAAGGGAGTAATGCGGCGGATTTCTTCAACCGGAATACTCGCTTTAATGCGTCCGGTATCGGGATCAGTCGGCCTCTCGATCACCAAGAGGTCAGGATGAGCGCCGCTGGCGACTTTTGCAAAAACCGGATGATCGGGAGCAACAAACAAGGACGTTGGCTTCGGAGGGGCCCCAAACATATCCGGTTCACGGTCAGCTTCCGAGAACAGAAAACGTGCAAGACGATAAGCCATAACACTCTTCCCGATTCCGGATGGCCCCGAAAAAATCAGTCCGTGAGGAAAACGCCCCGTATCCAGCATATTGAGAAGACTTGTTTCAATCGCCTGATGCCCCAGCAACTCCGTGCTATTTCGGGCATTCGGAAGCCCCTCATCGACGACGCTTTCATTATCATCGTCCGCATCCACAAGATCATCTTCATCAAAGAGATCGTCATCCGGATCAGCCATATCATCAAACAGCATGAATTCGCTCCTTGAGAATAGTCACAATAGAGTGTGATACTGTTTCAGAATCCATCGACGCGTCAATCTGAACAATCCGGTCGGCGTATTCGCGAGCCAACGACAAAAACCCGTCGCGCAGCCTTTGATGAAAAGACGTATCGAGTCCTTCGAAACGATCCTCGGTATTTTCAAGTCCCGATGCGACAGACTTCTGTTTTAGTGACCGCTTCAATCCGGTTTCAACCGGCAAATCGAGCAAGAACGTCAAATCAGGCTTAAACCCGTTCAGAGTTAGCTCCTCGACACGGCTAATGACATCAAGATCAAACCCGTGGCCATATCCTTGGTAAGCCACCGTTGAATCCGTAAACCGATCGGAAATGACAATCTTTCCTGCGGCCAAAGCAGGCTTGATCAATGTCTCGACGTGCATTTGACGGGCCGCAAAAAACAGAAGGCATTCGGCTATGGGAGTCCAGTTGCCGCCGTCACGCTGAACCAAAAGATTGCGGATTTTCTCGGCCTCAGGCGTCCCTCCCGGTTCACGGGTCAAAACAACCTCGTACCCCAAATTCTCGAAATGGGATTTCATCACGCGGCACTGGGTGGTTTTACCCGCCCCTTCTCCGCCTTCAAGTGTGATGAACCAGCCCCGCTTCATATTTACTTCGCAGTTCCCACAAGCATAATCATGAAGTTTTCGCCAATACGTTTAAAGAAGGAAGACTCATCTGCGCCGCTGCCTGCCAGAAGAGGTATTTCTTCAACAGAACCATTCGCGAGAGTAAGCGTTAGCTTTCCGACTTCCTGACCTTGTTGGATTGGAGCAACAAGCGGCGATTGATAGGTAGCAGTAATTTGAACACCACCATCCTTGGCATAAGTTGGAACCGTTGCTTTGTAATCAAGTGCCGTAACCAAGCCGATTTTACGGGTGTCGCTCAGTACAACTGGAGCTTCCGCCACTACGGCGCCCTTTTTAACAATGTTGAGATTTTTAAAATTGGTCAGCGCCCATTCCATGAGTTTCGAGGACTCATCCGCGCGCGCTTGCATCGATGTTGTACCATTAATCACCATGATGACGCGACGATCTCCGGCAACCGCCGAGCCCATCATACCATAACCGCCGACATCGGTGTGTCCGGTTTTGATGCCATCAGCGCCGATGTTTTTATAAAGAAGCGGATTGCGGTTACCTTGCTTGATGTTGTTGTAAGTAAATTCCTTTTGGGAATAGAGTTTATATTCATCCGGATAATTGTGAATGAGATATGATCCGAGCAGCGCCAGATCGTGCGCAGTCGAATAATGGTTCGGATCAGGAAGGCCGTTCGAGTTCATGAAATTGCTGTCATTCATCCCGATCTCTTTGGCCTTTTGATTCATCATAACGACGTAATTGGCTTCCGATCCGGCAATACCTTCGGCCAAAGCCACGCACGCGTCATTGCCCGACTGGATTTCTACACCATGCAGTAAATCAGCAACACTTACTTGTGTATTCACATCAAGGAACATCCGCGAGCCTTCCTGTTTCCAGGCTTTCTCGCTCACGGTAAATAACTGGTCAGGTTTGACCTCGCCCTTATGAATAGCGTCATACGCCACAATGCTGGTCAGAACCTTGGACATCGATGAGGTCGGCATCCTCTCGCTACCATTCTTGTCCAGGAGAACTGCACCCGTATCATAATCGATAATATAGGCTTGTTTGGCGCTTGTTTCCGGCACTTGAATGGTTTGGGCCAGAGCCGGTACGGCAAAGGCGCAGGCAAAAAGAGCAAGGCTCAGAAGAGGAAACGATTTCATGATACGTCTTTTCGTAGTTAATGTTATGATTTGACTGTTAAATTACTGGACAACGATGATGGCATCCGACTGCCCGCTGGACAAAACTCTGGACAAGACACTATCCGCCTGACGGACACTGTCAAGAGGTCCGAGACGAACTTTATATAAGGTGCGCCCCTGATAAGTCACTGGCTCTACACGACTTGGCGCAATATTGGCAAGTTTCTGCGACAAAGCGACCGCGTTGGACTCGACTCCAAAAGCTCCAGCTTGAACATAAAGACTGGTCGGCGAGACAGCAACTTGCTGGACAACAGGATTAGGATAGAAATGCCCGTTGCTGATATGTCCAGGCACAGACTCGGCTTGAGCCACTTGATTAAGATCGCTCTCGGTCTGCGGAATATCGGATACAACCGGCCCCGTATAGTTTATAGGAAGGCGCCCTGTTTCGTTGTAAGCGACCTCCATCCCTTTGGTCGACTGCCCGCTTCGTGCAGCCTGAGCCAGTGCGCGGCTTTCATCCGCCAGCAAATCCAGTTTAACGCGCGCAGTTCCCGCTCCTGTCATACCGAGAAGCTTGGCGGCTTTTTCGGATACATCAATGATGCGGCCTTTGGCAAACGGCCCACGGTCATTAACACGTACCACGACCGAGCGCCCATTTCCGAGGTTGGTCACACGGACAAGTGACGGCATTTGTAAAGTACGGTGCGCGGCTGTCAGCTCATTCTGACTATAAACCTCACCACTCGCGGTACGCCCACCATGAAAGCCCGGTCCATACCATGAGGCAATACCGGTTTCACTGTAATTGTATGTTTCCTGAGGGTAGTAAGTTTGCCCCATAACGCTGTACGGCTTGCCGACTTTAAACTTACCTTGAGATGTCGTTGTTGTTGTCGAAGGCCCTTCCCATTTTTTATAAAGATGAGAGCCATACTCCACTTCCGTGCAAGCCGACAGAAACAGGCTGGATAAAAGGACCAGCCCCATAAATAAATGTCGTGCCAATGTAGGGGTCATGAAAAACTACCGTTCCTAAGGGTTTAAGTGATTCATCCCGTTCTGGGACGATGTTGGAGCACCTTTGGCGATCAAATCGGACAATAGTCCTACCGTCAGTGCAAAATAAGTCGAGCGGTTCCAGCTCAGGATTGTATCAAAGTTACTGGTCACTAAATAAGCGCGACCCGCCCCACCATCCGGCACAATCAAACGGACAGGAAGATTTTGAAGATTATTGGGAATAGTAGCTTGCCGGAAATGAACGCCAAGTCGCACCCAGTTCATCAAGGGCTGCGTTGGAGAATCTTTGAGATGTCCATTTGGACCCAAAGCGGTTTCAGGGAGATCGACAGCCCATCCCCATGGGTATTGATTGTTCCAGCCATTTTGCTTGAGATAGTTGGCCGACGACGCAAAGATATCGGCCTTGGTCTTCCAGATATCCTTGTGACCATCCCCGTTCCCGTCAACCGCGTACCTGCGCCAACTGGACGGCATAAACTGGTTTTGCCCCATCGCTCCAGCCCAAGACCCTTTGAAATCTGTACGGGAAATATGTCCGTCTTGAAGAATAAGAAGGGCTTCAACCAATTCCTTCTGGAAGAACTCGCGGCGGCGCCCTTCCCAAGCCAGTGTCGACAGGGCCGATATAAGATCAAACCCACCTGTATTTTTACCGTAGCTGGTTTCAATTCCCCAAAGAGCCACGATAACTTCAGCCGGAACGCCATAAGCGTCTTCGGTTTTTTGAAGCAAAACCTGATCCTGACGGAAATTCAGCCGCCCGTTATCAATCCGGCTTTGGGCAAGTCCGCCCTCAATATATTTGGCAAATCCTATTTTTTTTCGCTCTGGCTGGCGCGTATCAAGTTCGATAACGCGATCATTCGGTTCGACACCTTGAAAGGCCATAAGCAAGGTCGACGCTTTAACGCCCTGAGTAGCCGCGTGCTTCTTAAAGTCCGAAAGCCAGTTTTGATAGGTCTCAGCTTTTGCCGGAAGGACCGGCAGAAGGATCATCGTGACGAGATGGAGGAATGTCGTCTTTAACTTCATCATGAGCAGGTTTGATTCGTTCTGTTAGGGTATAGGCGATGATACCCACGATTTCCCTCACGGCAACCTGTAACTTGTAATAATTCCCAAGAACCTCAGCATTTGGCGTATAGTCATAACGCCCTTCGGTAATGTATCCGGCTGGATAAGGAATGACTTGCCATCCATTAGAGGAAAAGATTGCAACCGAGCGTGGCAAATGAAAGGCCGACGTAACAAGAACCCATTGCTCTCCCGGCTTTGGATTAACCAGCTCTCGACTGAAAACCATATTTTCATATGTGTTTTTCGACTTGTCTTCAAAAACAAGTTGCGAACTGGTAAAACCCAAATCTTTAAATAAGATAGAAGCTATAGTTGATTCTTTACCTGAGCTCTGAAAAAGAGTCCCATCCCCTCCCGTGAACACCAGCTTGGCATTCGGGTAGAGCCGACCAAGCTTTACAAATTCGGTCATGCGCTCGGCGTTGTCATTAATTTGAGGTTGTCCATGGGCATATGTCAATTTGCCCTCAATAGCCCCGCCAAGAACGATGATCCCGTCTATCTTTTTAGGAAGCACATTCGGTAATTCATACATATCTTCCAGATACCAAAGGAGATTGTTGCCTACAGGAAAAAAACCAAGAAAGACGAAAAGCGAACAAACCGACACCAAAAACTTGCGCCCGAAAGCCGTCTTGAAAAAAACAATCCCGATAATCATCAGGAAAGCGATAAAGGTTATGGGCTGACACAAAATCCAGAAAATTTTGGCTATTGAAAAGAACATATCTCCTACCCCTTATCCACGCACACCAAAGCGATTTCCGGACTCATAATGCCGTAATCCTATGTGAAAAAACAAAATAGCAAAAGCTGCATATGCAATTGCCCCCAACGACGAATAAATCAAAAGCTCAATTCTATGCCCCATAACATACTCGACGGGAACATGGGTCATCAGTCCGACAGGAAGCAGAGTAAGCGATAAAACATGAAAGAGGCCGGTAAAAATCGGAGCCGGACGCGACGCCATCAAATTAAAGTTAAAATAGATCTCTTCAGCCGATGCCAGAAATTGACGCAGCCAGAAGCCGAATGTTGCAAAGAAAAGAACGGCGCTCGCAAATACAAGACTTCCAAGCAAGAGAAAGTAAGGAACGAGAATAATAGATGCCCCATAATGAAGATGACAAAAGATCAAAAGGGATATTCCGAATAAAAGTTCTCCCAGCCCTGTATTTCGCGAACTGCTGATTGCCGCCGATAATAAAACGGGCTTTGGTAACGTAAGATATGCGTCCAGCTCGCCATGATCGATTTGTTCCGGCAGCGTCCTAAGCCCGAACGCCAAAAGAGAAACAATCCCCCAGCACGCGATAGCAAGACCATATGCATAAAGGGCGTGCTCAATCGTCCAGCCGTCGATGCTGGGCGTAAACTGGAAGAGGATATACCAGACCGGAATATAGATCAGATGGGTGGTAACGCTGAAGAACGCCCGAAGCAACATCGCTCCGCGCTGCATCGACGCAGATTTAAACGTCATCCGGCATAACGCCAGGAAGAAGCGAAAATTAGCCCCCATTCACTTCCACCTTTCTCAAACACACTTTGAAAATTTGGGTCAAAGCAAAAACAACGGCGATAAGCCACAGGAATTGCAAACCAACAATTTCAAGTAGCGGCATCGTAAAATTCGAGAAAAAGAGTGAAACTGGATTTCCGACCAAAGACGCAAAAGGAAGGTACGGTAAAACTGATGCCCCGAATTGTTCGGGATAAAGAGAAAGAGGAATATATACCCCGCCTAGAAGCAAAAGGCATTTCTGATACGAGTGATAAATAAAGACCGCATCATTCGTCCAAAATGTACTAAGGCCACAGCCGATCTGGATGAGCAAATGGAGTACCGAGGACATAAAAATAAGGGCATAAATGATCCCGAGCCGGAGCCAGCCGCAAGGGGGATCCGCTCCGGCATAGAGAGTTATTGCCAGTGTTCCAAGAGTAGTCAAAATAACAAAATTGCCACTCATTGCCCCTACCCCCTCGGCAAAACGCATCCACAAGTAAGGTATAGGCCGATTAATAAAGTAACCGATATTGCCGGAGCGGACATCATCATCGATAATCACAAACAATCGCGGTGATAAAAAAAACATCATCTGCCCAACCGCCATATACCAGATCATCTCGGTGCTGGTGATCGACGCGGGGCCATGCCCTGTTTTATAAATAACAGTCCACATCGCACCCATGATCCAGACAAGCAGCATAAAAACGACAAAACGCGTGCTAAGGCGCAGCCTATTGCTTAAATGATCGACAAAAGCGATGCGGGCGAAATGAAAATATTTAATCATGCGGATTTCCATCCGGTCGCATAAATCTTCTTGATAATATCTTCCATCGGCGGGTCCTCCACCGTGATGTCGACCAGAGAGCTTTTCTTCATCAAGTCTTGTAAAACCGCTTCGACCGATGTTTGGCTGGCATCAACAGCAATCATAAGCTGATGGGGTTTGCGCTCGATCAGGCGGACGCCCTTGGCTTCAATATCGATCCGCTCTTCTTTGAGCGCCAAAGTGATAAGTTTCTCGCTGATATATCCGTTCCTCAGATCACGAATAGGAGTGTCGGTCACCAGATGTCCATGATCGATCACAATAACGCGGTCGCAAACGCGCTCCATATCGCCTGTATCATGGGACGTCAGAAGGACTGTGGTTCCGTCTTGATCCGATGTTTGCTTCACGAGGTCCCGGATAATGGCTTTAGAGACAACGTCAAGCCCGACGGTAGGTTCGTCAAGAAAGAGAACACTCGGCCTGTGAAGTAAACTGGCAATAATCTCGCAGCGCATCCGCTCGCCCAGAGAGAGCTGCCGAACAGGCTTATCAACGATATGATCGGCTTCGAATGCTGATATCAAAGATTGGGACCTCTCGACATAATCGGAGCGTTTGAGGTCATAAGCATAGGAAAGAAGCTCGAATGTATCGCGCGCCGGAAGATGATACCAAAGCTGGGACCTTTGCCCGAATACAGTTCCGATTTTATAGGACAGTTTTGTGCGGTCGAGCCAAGGGGTCAAACCATCAATTTTTACATCGCCTGAAGTGGGATGAAGTATTCCAGCCAGTATTTTTATTGTGGTCGATTTACCGGCGCCATTAGGGCCGACGAAGGCAACCCTCTCACCGGCGTTTAAAGAAAAATTGATGGAATCGACAGCCTGAATAGTCTGGTAGTCCGGATGTAAAAGCCCCTTGAAAAAAGAGCTTTTTTTGCGGACCTGAAAGGATTTTGAAAGGTTTTCAACCTGAAGAAACGAAGCCATACGCCATATAACCAGATTTGGCTAAAATGAAAATCTGAAATCTTATGAATATTTGAATATCCGATGATTATCTAAGGCACCGCAATATTTCTTTAATATTATTCAAGGATACTAATCTTGTCATATGGCTGAAAATCCTCACAATAGGTTAAATTATGTTAAAGTATACATACGCAGTACCCCTGACCTTATTTGCTTTGTTGGTCTTGGCAAATGAGCCGGCGCATAGCTCTTCCCAAAGAGGTAAGGAGCCCGTCCCCGCAGTCGACCCAAATGACGGCTTTGAGGTTTATAATCCGCTCGCCGGACGTAGTCGCGAACTGGAAATGGATGTTCCCGCACATGCGGAACGCAACTATCTGGTTCGGGTTGATAATTACAAACGCTGTGAATTCGACCCGTACCCGATTTATGACGACGATGGTAATCCTACAGTATCAGAGACGCCCTACACTCTCGTTTGCCGTGAAAAATATTGCATTCTGGATTTCAAAGTTCCCGAAGAACACGACACCAAAGAGATTACCTATTACGAATACGACGGCAAAACTTGTGCCCCTAAAATTATTGACGTTATAAAAAACGGGAAAATTGATGGCCATTACGTTGTGGACATTGAAGTGCCGTTAAAGTTAATTCCGTATAAAAAGAATTTGGGCAAATACATTCGCCCCGAGAAGAGCCAGCTCGGGACTGTAACTGATTTCTCGACATCAAAGAGCATGGCCTACATCAAAATTATGTACGGCGACAAGCTTCCGGATATTGATACTCTGGAATTTGAGCGGGGCAAGGTCATTATGAACCTTTATAAAGATCGCAGTGACAAAGGATTGGATGATGTTAAAACCCCATCCGCTACGAAAACAAATTCCAAAACAATAGATCAAGGAGGATCTGCTCCGGTTTCAAGCCAGCCTCCTAATCCGGCTCAATAAACAGAGCAAAAAAATCTTTAAAAAAGCCCCCTGACGGGGGTTTTTCTATTGATAACGGCGATGCACTAGACTAGCGAACCCACGCTCGGTGAATAGTGTTGTAGGTAGAACCAGATGACCCGTCGTCATCACAGAGCCAATAGTTATTGTTGCTAACCCCAATGTGCCAGTAATTTACACTGCTTGTATAGAACATATGGTCTGTAATCGCGTAATCCCCTTGATCCGAGCCAAAACCGTTAGCTGATGACGGGAGATTGGCCGAATGCCCGCTAAGGGCGGTATAGTTTGTGGCAATCGAGCTAAACGGCGTTGTTCCGACCCCAGATTTTAAATAGGAGATGACGGCAGCCAAAGATGTTTTGAAGTGCACAACCCGCCCATGTCGCGACGTGCTGCAATAGAGTCTCAATTCGGAAAACGGAATAGTAGCCATTAAAGCCGCATTTGAGTGCCCCCATTTCGTCGAGCTGGCCGATTCATCCGTTCCTAAAGTAGCGGCCATATCGGGAACCGGCGTTGATGAAGACCGTGGGGATCGTGAGGGCATCGTGCCTCCTCTATGAACATAGTTCAAGATGACGGTCCAACCACCTCCGTCTGTTGTCATGTCGCAGTAGGCATTGAAAGCAGCCAGTCCGCCAGTGCCATCCGGATCGATGGAATATGTCCCGTCGCCAACACTTGCCCCGTTATCCAGAATGGCTTTACATGACGCAGTTGTGCTGACATGCGTAATGCGCCAGGTGGATGACACTGTCCCCAAAGTAAGAATAACAGTATGAGTAGCGCCAACGGTTGCCGGAAGGTCGGCATAAAGCTGCACGGTATCTCCGTTTTGAACACTTCCAGAAGTTACGATTGCGCCGCCATTGATTGCAAACCCTTTATTCGACGCTGTTCCACCAACCGACAAGTTGGTTGTCTGTCCCGTACCTAGTCCGGTGATGGTGACAACATTGGATGGAACTTGGCCCGGGGCCGAATACATCGATTGATCCACAAAGGCCGGAGCATTGGCTGTAGTATCAACATAGCTCGAATCCGTTTCAACGCAATAGAGTGACTTTGACAAGTGACACCCATCCTCATTGCTATCATTCTGCGCCCAAGTCCCGCTCGCGGTCGATGAGAGCCCGTAATAGGCATTCTCGCTCGATCCTTGGCTCCATCCTGAACAGGTAAATCCAGCATCATTTGTTGGCGCATTTCCTAATGAATCGGTTCCGGTCCAAACTGTTGTTGAATAAGCCACATGGTTTTCGTTGTAATTGATTGGGGCCAACAGAGTACCATCCCAAAAATCGGCATAACTGGTGGCAACTGTTTGCGGTGTAGGCGCTGTATTGACGAGACTGGTGAAAAGCCATGGGAATCTAGACTTGGCTGTAACCCCGTTAATTCCAATGACTGCCGCCCAATGCCCTCCAAGTCCACCATTGCCCGCTATAGTCTCGCATTTGGCGTCTGCGCCGCTTTGACCGCCAAGACTTGCCGTGTATTGAACCGAAGTAACAAAAATGCGCGATGATCCGGATGTATAACCCACCAACCATGTGTACGTATCAGGTCCTATTGTGATCGTGTACGTATTATATGTCCCTACGACAGCCGGTGCATCCCCTTTAAAAGCAAGTGTCGTGCCGTTACTAACTCCCGACACTGTATTTGCTCCGACAGTGCTGCCGTTGCGGACAATATCCATGCCTGTACCACCGGAAATCGAAACCGTAACAGATTGTAAAATACCGGTTACAGTCACGGTGTTAGAAGTTCCGTTACCACCGGATGCACTAACAGCCGTGTTGCCTATGGATACAGCGTCGGGGTCAACATCCGAAGTTGGACTTGGAGGGGTAAGCCCCTCGCGCCTTACGCATCGAACTCTTTTGAGATAGGTCTTGTAGTTCTGACCGCCATTAGAAGCGATGTCGATATATTGCCCACTCCCGTAGTACATCTGGGCATGATCCAGACTTCCGGCAAAACCTGTCGAGGCCCAATAGTCGGATCCGACAACAAATCCACCAACTTGCGTGCGGTACAAATAAAGTTGCCACAACTCGTCACCTGACGGTAAATGCCAGTCGGATTGACCATTAAGGATAAGTTGGGAGCAATAATTGGCGGCAGGATAGGTGCTATAACCGACATTCTGAAGTTCCATCAGGTTTACAGTATTTTGAGCACCGTTGGTGTAATTGACAACATTAGAGTCGCTGGCTTTATTGACGGGCTCATAGGCGAATGTAGTTGCATCGCTGCCGGAACAAGTCGGGTTCACAACTGTAGTCGAACACCCGCTTGGCGTCGTAATAAGATTATAGGTTGTTGTTCCGTCGCTATATCCACATTTCGCATAAATGCCGCCCGGGGCCGAGCGCCCTTCGATACACCCGAAATTGGTGGCCGTTCCTTGAAGAATCGACAATGGCGTATTGTTGACATTTATTTTGAGAGTCCAGCTGTAAGTTGTATTCCCATTGGCTTTTGGACGGATTTTAACAACACAGCTTCCGTTGGGAGCAAGGGCAACACCGGAACAGTTATTGGATGTGATAACAAAATTCGACACGTTACCGACGACAGCAGCCGTAGCCGACGATAAAGTCGTAACTCCGTTTGTAATCTGTACGACCAAGGACGACGAGTTTAAGGTTCCTTGATTGGTTATCGTAAATGTAAATTCGGAACCACAATACATTCCACTTGACCCTGTGCAGGTCACTGGGTCTGCGTTCGTAGATCCGTCGACGTTCATGGCGCTATTTTGCTGAGGGTTGATAACCAGATTAACCCCTGGAACATTGATGGTAAACGGAAGCCATTGTGTTCCGTTACAAAATTCAGGAAGCTGGCTGGTGGTATTGTATCGCACCTGCCCGATCGTGGTGCCGTCACAGGCAACACTGTTATCATTGTTAAAGACGTCCGATGTCCCGCCTCCCGAGATCGATGTCCATCCGGTTCCGTCACAAATTTCGACCCCCGTGCCAAGTGTATTCCGCGCCATAACGCCAGCAGTCGTCGCGTCGCAGGTAATCAGGGAGCTATCAGGAAGAAGGACACCTCCTTGCAGGTTCGCCGTTCCGGTCGTCTCGATGTTCTTGCCAATCACCGCTGTTCCGGGATCTCCGGATTTGATGCTCCAAAGACCACCCGATGCTCCGGTCGCTTCGTCATAGGTGTAGGTAAAGATTATATCGTCATCGGTCTCTACGGCTTTGGAAACAAGCGGAAGATCAACGGCATCGAGTAAGTCGCCATCGGCGTTGACATCGGCGGTCGCAAAACTACGGCACGTGGTGGTAAAGACTTTATCCGTTCCGGCTGATACAAGAGCCACAACCGGATAAGCCCCGCTCGCACTCGCGCCTTGCAGGCGTTTTTCGGTCACGCCCCCGCATCCCGCTGCTCCGAATGTCCCGTAATCCCAAGCGCAGTACCCATATTCGGTTCCCCACGGATCTTTCTTGGTCATCCCGATACTCATCGGGACAAGGCCGCCGCCAGTCGGTTTAGGGTCCGTTCCGGCATCACGCCATTCGAGTGGTTCGACAAACCCGTCACTATCACAATCACCGCCCGAGGCGGTATTGGCCGCGGCCATAACCGCGACTTGGGCACCAAGGGCCATCTGTGTTTCAGCGGTATTCTGACGGGTAAGTTTGACGGAAGTCGCCAAAGGGCCTTTCATAAAGGTCATCACGCCCGCGCCGAGTATCCCGACGAGGGCGATCGCTCCAAACAGAGCGAAAAAGATATTACCGGATTGACGATTCCTCAATATTTCCCCAACAAAAAATTTTGATCCCTACTTACTATAAGCCTAATATAATAAAATGACGTAAAATCAACGGCTGAAATTTAATAAAGTTTCATAAACAGACAGAGAATCAATCAATAAACATTATTAACATTTTTGAAGAATTGTAATAAATCTTAAGTAGATCATGAAAAAGCAAGATACAGAAATTGATGAAATTCTTCACGCATTGCGCCGCGTCAATCAGGTGACGTCGGGTCAGATCGACCGTACCGACGAAGAACGCACACTTTTACTGGCCCATACTATTGAAACATATGGTGAAAAAATTGCTGCACTGCTCGAGGAACTAAAAGAGCGACGCTTTCAGTCCACGGGAGGAACAGATGCCGGAAACATCGCTCCGGAACATTCTCGTATACTGATTGAGGGTTTTTCCGATGAAAGCGCGTCAAAAGCATTGGTCGACGCCCTCAGTAAGGCAACAAAATATTATTCGGAACTGGTGGATGTCAGCATAACCCTCCGGCAGTTAAGCGAACTGCGCGAGGGCGGTCACCGTGCCACGCTCGAACTGCATATTACTCCGCTCAATCTAAAGAACCGCGCCCATATTGAAAGTCTGGACGTCGAAGATCTCAAGTTTCGCAATAAAGAATTTCACAGCCAGATCTTGCAAGAGGAAGGCGAAACCCGTCATCGCGTGTTCGACCACTTTGTTCCGGTTATCGGCGCTCGTGCCAGCATGATCCCCGATTATCTGCTAATTAATGTAAACGATGTCTATCTGATGAATTATATGATCGAGAAAGACTTCTTCAAAGCCGGATCAAAGCAGCCCAAACCAAACGGGCCGCACAGCATACTCGCCCGCACCAAAGACGAGCCGGAACCCTCACCGGAATAGCAAACCCGACAGCGGCTAAGCCTTGGGCCCCGCTTTTGATTGCAAGGCCTTCGTAACAAAATAAGTAATCGGAAATGCCAGAAAGAAACCGATTGCGGCTGCGCCAACGATCATCTTTGGTCCCTGATCCATCAATGAAGGAGTCGCCAGCACAGCTGTAGCCAGTATGCCCATCAGGACGGGCGCAACAAGAATGAATACGTACGACGATAATTTTGCCATGTTTAGCTCCTAAAGTTGTAACTCCAGACTCCCGCTTTTTTTAGGATAAGACAATGCGCGATATGTCGCAAAGAAAAAAGCCCCGCCTTTCGGCGGGGCAGTTCCAGTACAGACAAAAAGATAACCTCTAACGAAGGACAAAAGCCTTCTCTCCGTGCTGCGTCGCATCAAGACCGGAAAGCTCCTCACGTTCGCTCACGCGCACTTTCATAAAAAGACTGACAATTTTGAAAACGGCATAGGTCATGATCATGGTGTAAGCAATAACCGCCATAGACCCAAGCAGGTTAGCCATAAAAAGACCATATTCACCGTGAATAAGTCCATCAGCACCCAAAGGATTAACCTCCTTGGAAGCAAAGACCGCCGTCAGGATCGCGCCCATAGTTCCGCCCACACCATGGCATGCAAAAACATCGACTGTATCATCTGTACGAAGTTTTTGCTTCACGACACGGGTTGCATAATTGCAAACAATCGCCGTAACAAAGCCGATAATCAATGCCGATTGCAAAGACACATATCCTGCCGCCGGAGTAATCGCGACTAGGCCAGCCACAGCCCCTACGGCAGAGCCTATAGCGGTCGGGCGTCCATGAACGGTCCAGTCACACAGCATCCACGCAGACATAGCGGCGGCGGCAGCAAGAATTGTAGTAGCCGCCGCTTGAGCAGCTATACCGTTCGCGCCGAGAGCAGACCCGGCATTAAAGCCGATCCACCCAAACCACAAAAGAGTACCGCCAAGCAAAACCATCAGGGCTGAAAAACTGTTGCTTTCGTCAGGGCGGAAATTTTTACGGTTACCAAGAATAACAGCGGCGACAAGTGCAGCGTATCCGGACGTCATGTGAACGACCATCCCTCCGGCAAAATCAAGTCCGCCCATCTTGGCAATCCAGCCGCCAGGCCCCCAAACCCAGTGCGCTACGGGCACGTACACCAGAAGGGACCACAATGACATGATCACTAGCCACGCTTTAAAACGCACACGCTCGGCCACTGCTCCGGTAATCAGTGCTGGAGTGATAATTGCAAACGTACATTGGAACAACATAAAGAGAACATGGGGAATTGTCGGCCCGTATGTTTCGTTAGGTTCAAGACCAACCCCACCCAGAAGGAAATAGTCCAGATTACCGATCAGACCGCCCTCGTCTCCCGAAAAGACAAGAGAATATCCGCAAATAGCCCAAATAAGCGTTACAAACCCCATCGCCGAGAAACTTTGCAGCTTTGTCGACACAACGCTTCGAAGCGGCACCATTCCGCCATAAAAAAAGGCGACCCCCGGGGTCATAAGAAGCACCAAAGCTGTTGCCACAAGCATCCATGCTATATCAGCTGAAATCACGTCGTTTTCTCCCTAAAATCGAATTCGGGGAAAAATTAACAAAGCCATGCGTAAAATGCAAGTGTATTATGCTGAAAAACTATGGCTTGAGGATAATCGGAGTTCCAACCACAATTTTGCTATATAAATCCTCGACATCGTCGTTGCGAAGGGCCAAGCACCCGTCCGTCCATGATTTATCAAAACGTTGAAAGAAACCGGAAACACCGCCACGGTCGCCATGAATTCCAACGTGACCTCCGGGCGACAACCCGAACCGCTTGGCAATCTTGCGGTCTTCTTCATTCGGATAGGAAATTTCGAGGAATTTCTGGAAATTCTGGCTGACATGCATTTCGGATATGAAATACTGGCCTTCTGGCGTCCGCTCGTCTCCTTCGTAAACCTTCTGCCCAACGGGATTGGCGCCAAGAGCCATGATCGGGTAAGCCTTTAAAAGGCGCCCGTCTTTCCATGTCGACAGAATTCGATCCTTTTTCTGGACCACGATGTAGTCAATCTCGCGCGGGGCTTGCTCACTCGCCCCTGCCTTTTGCTCTTCAGGCGGAATAACCAAGGGAACAGCCAGATTACTGACACGGTTCGGGTTCCCGACCGTGTCACATGAGGCCAGCCCGAAAAGAAGAATGCACGCCAGAATGGCTCTGGCAAAATAATGATGGGTCATAAAAACCTTCAAGCTAGTCAGCTAGAACTGTGGAAATCGTTCCGGCCAATTTCTCGAGGTCAACCGGTTTTTCCATATAGGCGACGGGATTAAGATGATCGACAGAATGACGATCACGAGGATCAGACAAGGCGGTCAGAAAAATGATCGGTAGATTTTTGTATTGAGGATAAGAAGAGCGGATTCGCTCCATCATCTGGTATCCGGACATTACCGGCATCGCACGGTCGCAAATGACAAGGTCCGGCTCGGTCGCCTGAAGTTTTTCAAGCCCTTCCTGACCATTTCGGGCCAATTCCACCGTATACCCGCGGCTGCTGAGATCGGCATAAAGAATACTGCACAACTCGCGCTCGTCTTCAACAACCAGAATTTTTTTACCATTAACAGATGACATTCGAATCTCCTGAAAGTCTTATGGTGAAAAGCTTATATCTTTGAGCTCTAGGCCTCAAGCGTATAGTCTTGTGGAAAACGAAGAGTAAACACAGTACCAACCCCTTCGGTGCTTTCAACCGAAATTTCGCCATGGTGCATATGAACGAGGTCCCGAACAAGCGGCAAACCAACTCCCGATCCTGGAATACCGCTGGAATTTGACGCACGATAAAATTTCTCGAACACTTTGTGAAGATCGTCGGCGGGAATCCCCAAGCCATTATCTTTGACCTGAACAATCAGCGTGTTTGGAAAAGTTTGAGCACTCACCTCGATCACGCCTTGATCCGGATCGGTAAATTTAACAGCATTTGATAAAAGGTTGGTTAGAATGATCGTCAGGAATTTTTTGTCAAAATAACCGGAAGTCGGAGTCATCCGGATGTTTTTAATGATTTTGTGCCCTCGAGCCAAATTCGACTGCTCGTCACACAGCTCGGAAATAAGCCCAGCGACATCAAAGGATTCGCAATTAAGATCAAGTTTCCCGGTTTTGAGCATATTCGAGGATAAAACAGCTTCCATCATCGAAACGGTTCGCGATACGGCCGAACGGATCGTGGTCAGTCGCGATTTCATCTCGTCATCCGACATACACTTGCCAAGACGCTGGATAATCTGGGCGTTTCCATCCACGATCGCGAGTGGCGTCCGGAATTCATGGCTCACCATACTAATAAACTGCTTCTGGAGTGCCGATGCCTCCTGCTCCGCCGCCAAAGCCCGCTCGAGTTCCTTTTGCTGTTTCGCCAGCGCGAACTCCTGATTCTTGTAAGTCGTGATGTTGGTCGTCGAGACAATGGTCCCCTGGCCACCCGGAAGATCAACAGCGGTCAAGCGAAGATGGAGCCCGTTATCAAGACGAAACTCGAATTGCCCCTTAAGGCTCACCCAGAAATCAAGGGCCGATTGGTAGCGCGGGTCGTGCTGCCCCACCCCCATTTCGTCGGCAATAGCCTCAAACACCCGCTGGACCGGAACGCCGCGCTCGAAAACATGGCGACTTCGCGGATAAAGGCGTAGATAGTGTTCGCTAACATAAAAAATGCGCTTTTGAGGGTCAAAAACGATAAAAGCATCCGCAGAAACCGACAAGAAACCCAAAAACGTATTATATTCGTCTTCTTGAAGACGAGCATTAAGCCTCATAATCCCTTTTTTGAGCTTATGGTGGAAAATCTGGCTAAATTCGTTCGATCCGACAATCTCGAGGTTATAAATAGCATCAAAACGAGCCGACAGGATATGAAGCCGGCGGCGAATATCCGGTTCACGGGTAATCGCCACAACGTCCGCAACCACGCCTTTAATATTGCTAAGTGCTTCGGCGACCCTTAACGTCTCGTCATCGGCATCGTCGACCATCACAAAGACCAAAGCGCTGTCATAGGCAACTTCACATAATTCGCTGATGTTTTTGGGATTTGCCAACTGCACATCATAGGTAGGAATTAGTTCCCACAAAACCTTGGTAAAGTCTTTGTTATGGTCCTCCCCGTAGATAACTACAACGGGGGACGAACGCTTTCTAAGGTCGATAGGCGAGGAAAACTGACGGTACAAGGGGCACACTCCACCCAACAGTTTCTTGACAATGCGTAAATAAATCGTTTATAAGCTGCCAGTCGAATTAACTTTCGACGTAATACCAACCAAAAAGAGCCCTCAAAGAAGGGTTATTTGACGAAAGAAGCAAGGTAAATCATGTTTGCGATTATCCGTACAGGTGGAAAGCAATACAAAGTTGCGAAAGACACCTACCTAAAAGTCGAAAAAATTGACGCTGAAGTTGGCGCAAAATTCGATATCACCGACGTTCTGATGATCTCCGATGGAGACAAAACGACCGTTGGCGCACCAGTTGTAACTGGCGCTAAAGTAGTAGCCGAAATTCTGGAACAAGGCCGTGGTGAGAAAGTCATCATTTTCAAAAAACGCCGCCGTCAGAACTATCGTCGTAAAAACGGTCACCGCCAAATGCTGACCACCATTAAAATCACGGACATCAAAGCCGCCTAATTAATTGGCAGGCTAGCAAACGAAAGGAATTAAATCATGGCACACAAGAAAGCCGGCGGTAGCTCTAGAAACGGTCGCGACACAGCTGGTCGTCGTTTGGGCGTAAAATGCTTTGGCGGCGAACAAGTCGTTCCAGGTAACATCATCATCCGTCAACGCGGCACCAAGTACAAACAAGGTAAAAACGTTGGTATGGGTAAAGATCACACCCTCTTCGCTCTGGTTGATGGACAAGTTCTGTTCACCCGCGATGACAATGACCGCGCTGTAGTTCACGTAGTTCCGTGCAACGACGCTCAACCACAAGCGGCGGAATAGTATCCCACAAAATTGGATAAAGGCCCGCCAGATGGCGGGCTTTTGTTTAGAAAGATAAAAAATGAAATTTCTCGATGAAGCAAAAATCTTTTTGAAAAGTGGCGACGGCGGAGCCGGATGCTGCTCGTTTCACCGCGAAAAATTCATTGAATTCGGCGGCCCCGATGGCGGAAACGGCGGCAAAGGCGGCGATGTCATTATCGAATGCGTCAGCGGTCTCAACACCCTTATTGATTTCCGCTATACTCAGCACTTCAAAGCGCAAAAAGGCCATCACGGTATGGGCCGCAACCGCTCGGGTGCACATGGTGACGATCTAGTGATTCGCGTTCCAGTGGGAACCGAAATTCTCGATGAAGATAAAGAAACCATCATCCTCGACATGACCGAAGTCGGCCAAAGTAAAGTCTTCCTCAAAGGAGGCGATGGCGGGTTTGGAAATGCCCACTATAAAACGGCAACCAATCAGGCCCCGAAAAAATTCACCCCTGGTTGGCCGGGACAGGAAATATCCGTCTGGCTTCGCCTTAAACTGATTGCCGATGCCGGTATTATCGGATTGCCGAATGCCGGAAAATCAACATTCCTTGCCGCCTCTAGCGCCGCCAAGCCGAAAATTGCCGATTATCCTTTCACCACCCTTCATCCTAACTTGGGTGTGGTAAAAATCGGCGACTATGACTTCGTGCTGGCCGACATTCCAGGCCTGATCGAGGGGGCACACGAAGGCCACGGTCTCGGAGACCGCTTTCTCGGCCACGTCGAGCGGACATCTGTTTTACTTCACCTGATTGACATCACCCAGGATGATCCGCTTGAGGCCTACCATATTATTCGCAATGAGCTTGCCGAATATGGTGAAGGCCTCGATGAAAAGCGTGAAATTATCGCCCTCAATAAAATTGATTCCATTGATCAGGAAATTATGGCAAACATAGTGGATCAATTTGAAGAAGAACTTGGTGAGCGACCGTATCTGATCTCTGGCGTAAGTGGAGAAGGCGTCCGCCCTCTCCTGTTCAAATTGGCGGAAATTATAAAAGAAGAAAAGAACGACGGAATAGACAGCGATGACAGCTCAACAACAACAGGACCATACGACCCGGCAGCATCTACTTGATCGAATTGCAGCAACACGCCGGTTTATGGTCAAAATCGGCTCCAACCGCATAGTTTGCACTGAAAAAAATAGAGTTCACACCGACTGGCTCAGAGCCTTCGTAGCATCACTCCCGTCTCTCGGGCGTGAGTTCGCGATTACAACATCCGGAGCAATCGCTATCGAGCGAGTTCTGGGACGCCGTCCGGCGCCTTCGACAATCGCCGAAAAACAAGCTTATGCCGCGATGGGACAACCCAAGCTGTATCAACTCTATCAGGAAGCGTTCCAACGCCTTCACAAAATGGAGACAGCCCAGATCCTCGTCACCAAAAACAATCTGGTCTCCAGTGAGGGACGCCGCGAAATTGTCGACACACTGGGGGTCCTGAGACAACTGGGATCAACTCCGATCATCAATGAAAACGATACCGTCGCCACCGAAGAGATCAAGTTTGGCGACAACGACACATTATCGGCCCATGCCGCATGCGCCGATCACGCCGATACGCTTATTCTGATTACCGATGTGGATGGACTTTATTCGGCCAATCCTAATCTCGATCCCGCCGCAGTGCATTATGCCGTCATCGATAAAGTCGAACCTCACCACATCGAGGCCGCAGGTGGCCCGATCGGCGATCACAGCCGGGGTGGTATGGAAACCAAGCTCGAAGCAGCCTTCATTGCCGCCAAATGCGGCGTCGACACCTTTATGATTAAAGGCGATCAACCGGATTGCCTGAGCAACCTTTTTAACGGCTCGACAAAATGCACTTTGGTGCGCAGCAGCGCCTTCAAACAGTATTTTGGGCATGAAGGCACATTAAGACAAATAGCGCAGAGACTTAACAGTTCTGTACTGGACAGTGGCTACATAGCGTGTCCATAATGGGGTATGCAAACACACTCGCTCCTGACACATACGCCTGACGGTCACCCTTACTATCTCCATTACAAAATTTGGGGCGAAGATAACCCTAAGACGCGAACGCTCGTCTGCGTACACGGATTAACCGGTAACTCTGGAGATTTCAAATTTCTCGGCGAATATCTTGCGCGCGAAAACAATCTGCGAGTTGTCGCCATAGATATGGCTGGCCGCAATGAAAGCGCAGATTATAAAAACCCCAACGATTACTGCTTCCGCCAATATCTGAACGACCTCCACCTTCTTCTAAAAGATATTGATTGCACCTCTCCGGCGTCCGTCGACTGGCTCGGCGTTTCAATGGGCGGGCTTTTGGGCATCCGTATGTCCGGTGAATACAATTCGCCCGTACGAAACCTGATCCTGATCGATATAGGGCCGGAGGCTCCTCGTAGCGATCTCGAATATATAGCCCAGTTCATAACAACCGAAGCCGCCTATCTCAATCCGGAACAACTTGTTCCCCTACTCAAAATGGCGTTGGGATCGCCCTACTCGCGCGGCCCGATGAATGAGGAACAGTGGCTCCATTTGGCCAAAACGTACCTACGCAAAGATACGGATGGTCTCTATAAGCGCAATATGGACGCCAAAATCGCCGATATGTTCCGCAAAGAGCCACTCGGTGAAATACCGCTCTGGCCTGTATGGGAAGCGGTTAAGCAACCGGCTCTCGTCGTTCGCGGCGAACTTTCAACCATTTTCCCCAAGCATATTGCCAAAGAAATGGAATTCAGCAAAACCGGAGAAAAAATGGAGCTGCACACATGGCAAGACTGCGGCCACGTCCCATCACTTTATCCGGATGATCAAATTTCTATTATTGGGAAATGGTTGACGGCAAAGTTGCTGGAGGAAGAATCCGCACTTGCGTAATCTGGTTCCGGTGACGCCGCGTAATCTCGAACGTATAACCGTAAAAACGAAACGTTTGGCCCACACGCGGGATATGGCGGCTTTCATAAAGGATTAAACCAGACACTGTTGAATATACATCGTCAGGCAATTCCCACTCAAGCTCGCGGCGCAAATCGCGAATAGTCACCTCGCCGCTGACGATAAAGCTGCCGTCGCGTTGACGGCGAACTCCGGTCATCCGCATATCATGCTCATCCGATATCTCGCCAACGATCTCTTCAAGAATATCCTCAAGCGTAACAATACCCTCGAACGTTCCGTATTCGTCTACGATAAAGGCAAAATGCTCGCCGCGATTACGGAACGCCTGAAGCTGGTCAAATAAAACAGTAGTGCTAGGAATGTACCACGGCTCGTTCGCCAGAATTTCAAGATTGACCGAACTCATATTCCCCTGAACAGCCTTAAGCTCGCGCATCAGCCATTTGGTATGAATTACGCCGATAATATTATCAGGAGATCCGCGATAAAGAGGAATACGCGAATACGGACATTTCATGATCTCGTCCACCAGATAGGAAACCGGATCATCAATGTCGAGCATCATAACATTTTTGCGGTGGGTCATAATCTCCAGAACCGATACATCCGCCAGATCCAACACCGAACGCAACATTGCCCTTTGGCGAACGATATCAGCATCGTCCCCCCGGTGCATATCGATAACACCCCGCAATACTTCGAGATGGCTACCGTTCTCGGTTTTTTGGGTAACATCCACGCCGAGCATCTTGAGCGAGGAGCGAACAATTCTTGTAATGATCGACGTGATCGGCGAGAAAATATAGATAAAAAACTGGACCATCGGGGCCACAAACCGCGCCATGGTGTCCGCGTGATAGAACGCATAGGTCTTCGGCAAGACCTCGACAAAAATGACGATTAGGACCGTCATGACCGCCGATGCATAAAACACCCCGTTCTCGCCAAAGATCGAGATCAAAACACCGGCGGCCATAGACGAAGCGGTAATATTGACAACGTTATTGCCAAGAAGCAAAGCGCCGATCATCCGGTCCTTGCTGTTGGATATTTTATTTACAAGGGCAGCCCGACGATCTCCGTCCTTTTCGGCCGCGTGCATACGCGCTTGCGATACCGCCGTAAATGCAGTCTCGGACCCTGAGAAAAAAGCAGACAGGATCAGCAAGATGAAAATAACAATAAGGGATATAAGCATACCCGTGACCATGATATCAGGCCGCTTTCATAGACTCGCGCAAAAGGTTTTCAACCAACGCCGACGATACGCCGCGTTCGAGGGCGGCATCACCAAGGCGCTTCAGAACAACAAAACGCAGACCGTCGACGCCAACTTTCTTATCTTTTTGCATGAGCGCCATCAATTCCTCGACCTTTACAGGCTCCTTGTAAGGAATTTGACGGATTTCAGTCATCAAACCGACTTTGTCGAGATGGTCACGTACGCGCTCACAATCTTTGGAACTGATATAACCCAAATGGAACGACAAACGCGCCGCCAGAACAAGGCCGATAGAAACGGCCTCCCCATGGAGAAGCGTCCCGTCATAGCCCGCGACAGCTTCAAGCGCATGGGCGAAGGTATGACCGAGATTGAGAAGAGCGCGCAAATCCAACGTCTCTTTTTCATCCTTATGAACGATATCGGCTTTCATCCGGCAGCTGGTTTCAATGGCGCGAACAATAAACGATTCATCGCCGTCCAATACAGATGCGGCGTGCTCTTCGAGCCATTCAAAAAACTCGAGATCGGCCAGAAGTCCATATTTTACAATTTCCGCATAGCCGGCCAGCCATTCGCGGCGCGGCAACGTTGTAAGTGTCCCGAGATCAACCACAACGGCGCGCGGCTGATAGAATACGCCGACCATATTTTTGGCCACACGGGAATTGATACCGGTCTTTCCGCCAACTGAACTATCAACTTGCGACAAAAGCGTGGTGGGAACTTGAATAAAATCGATACCGCGCAAAATGGTTCCGGCGACAAAGCCAGCCAAATCTCCAATAACACCGCCACCAACAGCAAAGATGATTGAATCGCGTTTAACGCCGTTTTCAATGATCCATTCCATCGACGCTTGATAACGTTCGAACGATTTCGTCTGCTCACCGGGAGCAAGCTCCATAACAGAAACAGATTTCATGTAAGGCCGAAGGGCCTCGACGAATTTATCGGTAATTTTCTCACGGACATTGTAATCGGTCATTACAAAAGCATCGCGCCCTTGCAACTCGTGCCCAAGCCAGAAATCCGGTTGTTGCAAAAGGCCGGAACCAATAAAAATCGGATAGCTCCGGTCCTGAAGAGAAACTGTCAGGCACATGGCTTCCGGCACATCTTCATCGCCGTCCGTATCCGCATGGCTGAATAAATACTCGCGCAACTGGAGAATGATCCGGTTGACAACTTCATCAGGAGTCAGTCCGTCATCAAGGACATGGATCTGAGCTTGCTCGTACGCGGCGCGGCGTTTTTCAAGAAGATTGGTTAAAACTTCTTCCGGTTCACCATGCATCAAAAGCGGGCGATCCGATCCGCGTGTCCGCTCGACCAAGAGATCAACGCCGGCATCAAGCCAAAGGCAAAGACCGTGATCGAGGATAACTTGGGCGGTTTCCGGCACACAAATTCCGCCACCCCCCGAAGAAATGACGCAGCGGCCCGTGCCCAAAAGCTGTTTTAAGGTGGCGCGCTCCAGATCACGGAACGCAGGCTCTCCATCTTCAGAGAAGATGTCGGATATCGACTTGCCAACCGAACGGACAATCTCGTCATCGGAATCATAGAACGTCCAGCCCAGTTTTTTTGCCAAAAGCCGGCCAACTGTAGTTTTTCCAGCGCCCATCATGCCGACCAGAACGACCGGACTATTCAGGCGATTACGTACTTCTTCACAACAATGCTCAAATTCGATCATGGTGTTTAAATAAATGAAAAACCCCTATTCATAAAGGGGAAATCGGGATTATATAGACGAAATACAGAATCATATTGAGATCAGGAGTCCTCTCACATGAAGTTCATCGGGACCATTTTGGGCATCGTCGTTTTGCTGGCTGTTGGCACCACAATTTATCTGGGTGTCGCACACGTAACTGTTCCGCAAAAAACCGTAACCGTTACGGTTGATCCAGCCAAGGCACAAGGTTAACCGACAGACTCAGGAATTCGCTGTATCATGGCTCAGAAAAATTCAATATTCGGGAAAACCGCTCTCATAGCTCTGGCTCTCTTCATCGCCGAATGCTCATCCCCCGCTTATGTCTGGGCCACACCGTCATCTATAGATCAGGAGGTTCTTGAGCCCCAATCCCCGGGCTCGGCACCATCAGAGCCTGCCAACACGAACAAGGCCGATCCGGTGCAAGCCGCAGCGCCTTCTGTTGATAATGCTAAAGCCAAGGCTGAAGCTGAAACTGGACCCCCGAAAACGTCGGAAACCTCTCAGCCGCAATATCCGGATATCCGCCCTCCTACCCGCATTATGCCAAGCAAGATTACGCCTCTTCAGAATAATTCCGAGGGTGGTGAGGGTATGGCCAAGGCTGCACCCGAAATTAAAACAACCGAAACAGTCGGTCAGCTTGAGCTTTTGACATTGCAAACACCCACGACCGGAAACACCGAGACATTGAAACTGGTGTATGACGGCCCGCAAGACCGCAGCGAACTTCTTAAGCTGTTTAAAGGGCTTTCCCCTTCGTCGCACAGCATTACCATGCAGGAAAGCGCCGTCTGGCTTCTGGGCAACTTGATTCCGGATAGCGTAGATGATTCTGGTAAAAACAAGGAAGAGAAGGAAGAGAACGACGTATATTCTCTTCGCCTTGATAAACTCATGAAGTTCGGTGAACTCGAAAAAACCCTAATTCTTTATAAAATGAACGAGGGGCAGCCTCCCTCCAACTTGGCCGCAAAGGCCGGCATCGTAGCGATGTTGGCCCGTAATGAAGCCGCCGTGGCTTGCCTCGAGCAAAAAGCACTCCCCGAAGACATTACCAATAAAGATAAAGCTTTCTGGGGAAAAGTTGATCTGTTTTGTAAAGGTTTACTCTCCCCGGCAGCCGGAGAAGATGACCAACTTCGTTACAGCAACGCTGCCCGCATATATATAACAGCCAGCGGAGCGGCCACCCCCTCAACTTTAGCGGATTACAATAAACTTGACGAAGTGGCCCGCCTCTCTTTTGCTGAAAAAGGTGTTATTCCGGCGGATATGACCGCATCAACACTGAAACAACTCGACACCTTATCTTTAGCTTTAATATTAAGCCGTAAGCACGCGATTCCGGCTGAAAAACTGGCTTTGCTTCTTGCCGAGGGCGTACAACGAGGGCTCTTGCATTCAGGCAATCTGGGACAAATAGCACAGGATTTGACAGATCTTAAGGCTGCCCCTGATAAACCGGCAAAGGCAACGCCAAAAACAGATGTGAAAACAAGTGATTATTCGAGCAAGCTCATCCAATTTCTTAATAGCGCATCGGATCTGACCAACGCAAAATTTGCTGATAAAATCAAAGATCCGATTGAACGTTCTCTAGCAATTGCTGCGCTGCGCGAGGCGAATGACCTTCCGGAAGGACTTGATTCTGTTGTCATGGCCGATCAAACCAGTGCAAAGAATGCGGTCATTCTATTCGCCGCCGCGAATCAAGTGTCTCCGGAGAGCTGGATGGCCGCCGCTCTAGCTATAAATCCACCAGAATCATCGGATAAATCGTCAGAAAATAAGTCAGGCGATGATATTTTCTGTGAGTATTTTCTTTCAAAGGGAAATGACACGGACAAAGCAAGAACAGCTCTGGTTACAGCAATTCAGCCATTTTTATCAAGCTCGGTCAAATCATCGACACCCCAAAAGGATGTTTATGACAATATTTTTAACTTGACAGACTCTAGCAATTATGTAATGCCTTCAAATGACATTCTGAGTAGCCTGAAAAAGGAAGCCAATAAGAAGCCTTCCAAACAGGCCGTAACTGAGAGCCTGAGTATTCTGTCAGCCCGACCGGTCGAAAACCTTCATCCGGCAGCGCTATACAGAGTTCTTAATGTTCTGAAATCTGCGGGGTTGAGTGTTCAAACAAAGTCTCTAGGACATGAAGTTCTGGGACATATACTGGAGAATTAAAGGAGAAATAAACAATGGCTCGTCCAGGTCGTCCGGCAATGCCTAAACCGGTTCTGTCTAAAACGGTAGATTCGTTCCTTGATATGTTGACCACAGAACGTGGTGCAGCACTGAACACACGACATGCCTACTGGCGTGATCTGGCTGACGTTAGCCTGTTCTTGCGCAGCGCGCGTGGTAAAGAAATCGATGCCGCTACCTCCGAAGATCTCAAGGCCTATTTGCAGGACCTGAGCAACAAAATTCACGTTAAAGGCCAAAACAAAAACCAGATCGCCGTACGCACTGTTGCACGTCGTCTGTCGGCCCTTCGTCAATTCTATCGTTACCTCGTATCGGAAAATATGCGTTCGGAAGATCCGACCTCGTCGATCGAAAGCCCGAAACAAACACGCACTCTGCCAAAAACCTTGAGCGAGAGCGAAGTTGATACACTGATTAAAGTGGCTGGCGAACAAGGCGGTGCCGAAAGCACCCGTCTCGTATGCTTGCTTGAACTTCTGTATGCAACCGGTCTTCGCGTTTCCGAACTCGTTGGACTTCCTCTCTCGGCTATCGCCGAAGGCGGTCAGTTCATCATGGTCGAAGGAAAAGGCGGTCGTGAGCGTATGGTTCCATTGAGTGACTCGGCTCAAAAAGCCCTGACCCAGTATATGGATGTTCGCCCACAATTCGTTGCCGGTGAAGATGCGACCCGCCAAGGTAAATGGCTGTTCCCGTCCCGTACATCGGACAGCGGTCACCTGACCCGTCAGCGTTTTGCACAGCTTCTGAAAGATTTGGCCCGTGCGGCAAAAATCGACGAAGAGCGCGTATCGCCACACATCCTTCGTCACGCTTTCGCAACCCACCTTCTCAGCAACGGTGCCGATCTTCGTGCCGTTCAGAAAATGTTGGGCCATGCGGACATCGCGACGACACAAATCTACACCCACATCATTGGCAAAAAGCTTAAAAAGACCGTTGAGGAAAACCATCCTCTGTCTAAAGAAGCTTAATCCACGGGCTACTTATAAACAGATATTATAGAAATCAGGCAGGTCGCATTTGTAACGTCCTGCCTGATTTGCTATGGTGCAAAAAACAACAAACAAGGACATCAACATGGTATCGTTGGAATTCGAGAAACCGATTGCGGAGCTTGAGGGTAAAATCGCCGAACTGCGTAATATGAGCAGCGGCAAAGATGTAAACATCTCCGAAGAAATTTCCCGTCTTGAGAGCAAAGCCGAAAAACTTAAGGCATCAACCTACAGCAAACTGACACCGGCTCAAAAAGTTCAAGTCGCGCGTCATCCGGAACGTCCACACTTTTCAGACTACATCAAAGACCTCGTTACAGATTTTACGCCACTCGCAGGTGATCGCTTTTTTGGAGAAGACAAAGCTCTCGTTGGCGGCCTCGGACGATTCAATGGCCGCTCTGTAGTGGTCATGGGGCAAGAAAAAGGAAACGATACCGAATCCCGCATTCGCCACAATTTCGGCATGGCACGCCCTGAAGGGTATCGCAAAGCCATCCGCCTCATGGAAATGGCCAGTCAGTTCCAACTCCCTGTTCTCTCGCTGGTAGATACCGCTGGCGCTTATCCGGGTGTCGACGCCGAAGCTCGCGGCCAAGCTGAAGCAATTGCCCAATCGATTGATTCCTGCCTGCGCCTTCGTACGCCAATGATATCCGTGATCATCGGCGAAGGCGGATCGGGCGGAGCTATAGCGATCGCAACAGCCGACCGCGTGTATATGCTCGAGCACTCGATCTATTCAGTGATTTCTCCGGAAGGATGCGCATCCATTCTCTGGCGCTCGGCAAAAGAGGCGGAAGACGCCGCAACGGCATTGAAATTAACTGCCCAAGATCTTTTTGGACTAAAACTCATTGATGGTATCGTTCCGGAACCTCTTGGTGGGGCTCACCGCGCTCGCCAGGAGGCCGTACAAATGGTCGGCCAGCAAATAGAAAAAGGTTTGCAAGAACTTAGCCCATGGGATTCCGAACGACTGGTTATGCGTCGCCGTCAGAAATACCTATCCATGGGACGGATCTAACCCTGAAAATTTAATTTTGTTCCCGATACCCCATCACCTTGGGGAGTCGCGACACCTCGTCATGGGGAAGAAGCATGTCGTCCGTTACACGGGCGCGCGCTTTCATGATTTCAAAATCACCGTGACGGACCAAGCGATGCCCTTCCTCGGTTGAAGCGGCCCTGAAATAAAGCAACAGGAAAACCCGAATCGCCGCCGTCAAGGTGCTCTCCTGAACTTTTCGAAGGTGGACCAAAGTGCAGATATTATGAATGCTGGTACGCTCGCGCCGGGCAACATCATAAAGGGCGGCCCACATTTCGGGTTCCAAACGGATCGATGTCCTGTGTCCTAGAACAGTTATATTACGACTAACTAATGTAGAAGGTTTATGGTGCTTATTGGCAGGATCATCACCCTCATCAGGCCCCAATAAAGCTGAAATTCTTTCGAAACGCGGATCAAAATACCCCATACCATCCTCCTGTATACACGCTTAAGTATATA
Source organism: Alphaproteobacteria bacterium (assembly GCA_051715325.1). Classification (GTDB taxonomy): domain Bacteria; phylum Pseudomonadota; class Alphaproteobacteria; order Micavibrionales; family Micavibrionaceae; genus UBA1573. The sequence continues at coordinate 37,056 of JBPXJO010000006.1, forward strand.
TACTTGGATAATATAAATCAACCAAAGGTTATATTAGGGGTATAGGTTTCTTTTTTTAGCCTCGAAATGAGTTAGAGTTTTAAGCTGTAAAGCATGGAGACCGTTTTTGATTTCGTCGGCCAGAAGCTCGTAAACCATACGGTGGCGCTCGGGTAAGGCCATTCCCTCAAAGCAATCGCAGACCAAAACCACGTTAAAATGGCTCTCTCCGCCTTCTCTATAACCGTCATGCCCACGGTGGCGATGACTAAAATCTTCCACCTCCAGAAATAAAGGTGAAAGACCTTGCTCCAAAACCTTGATTATACGTTCACGAACTGACATTTATTTTGATCCCGAGTATATCTTTATTTTATCATAAAAAGAGAATGCCAAACATATATTTAAAACCGAACTCCCCTGAATTTGCCGACGAAAAACTATCGTCGCGCCCGAGAAAACGCACCTGCGATATGCCGGAATGCGCGGAATGCGGTGAATACAAGGCCCCGAAAGATCGCGGCCTCAGCGATTATTACTGGTTTTGCCTACCCCATATACAGGAATATAATAAGGCGTGGGACTTTTTTTCCGGAATGTCCTCGGCCGATATCGAAAACCATATCAATAGCAGCACGGTCTGGGATCGCCCGACCCGCCGCTATGATTCCATGGCGTCCATGGCAGATACACTTAAGCAAAAAGCCTACCAAGCCTACCATTTTACCGATGAATTGCCGCCCGAAGACCGCTTCGAGCGCAAACAAAACGGTCAATCCGGCACCTTTTCACGTCAAACACCTGAGTTCGAGGCCATGGCCATTATGGGCCTGACACCGCCCATCACCCTCGATGAAATCAAAGAGAGCTATAAAGCATTGGTTAAAAAACACCATCCTGACCATGCAAACCCCGCCGAAGCCCGCGCCTCAGAAGAACTCTTGAAGAAAATCAACATGGCCTATACCATTCTGAAAATGGCGTATTCCAAATATGATACGCTAGTAAAATAACCCTGAACCAAGAATTCATAAAATGGCAGAACTAAAACAAGAACCGATGGCCATGGCCTTTGACGTCACATCATTGACACCGAACAACCCGCGCCACATCAGCATTCCGGATAAAATGATCAAAGTCCGAGATGTTTTTGATATCGACATCGATTGGGAAGTTCCGGCTTTCAGCCATGATATGCCAAACGTCCCGCTTCGGGATGAAACTTACAAATTTGACCGCGACACGACACTCGCCCTGCTGGCCGGATTTGCATTCAACCGGCGCGTCATGGTTCAGGGTTTCCACGGAACCGGTAAATCGACCCACGTCGAGCAAGTAGCCGCGCGCTTGGGCTGGCCATGCGTTCGCATCAACCTCGACAGCCATGTCAGCAGGATCGATCTTCTCGGTAAAGACATGATCGTCCTTAAAGAAGGCAAACAAGTAACCGAATGGAAAGAGGGTCTTCTGCCATGGGCTATCCAGAACCCGGTAGCCTTGACCTTTGACGAATACGATGCCGGACGTCCCGATGTGATGTTCGTGATCCAGCGCGTTCTCGAAGCCGAAGGACGCCTGACCCTCCTCGACCAAAATCAGGTGATCCGTCCGCATCCGGCCTTCCGTTTGTTTGCAACCGCCAACACGATTGGGCTCGGCGACGCCACCGGCCTTTATCATGGCACACATCAACTCAACCAAGGCCAGCTTGACCGCTGGAACATTGTCACCGTGCTTAACTATTTGCCGCACGATACCGAAGTCAGCATCGTGCAAGCCAAAATTCCTGAATTTGATCCGGCCCTAATCGATAAAATGGTTCGAATGGCCGCGTTAACCCGTGAAGGATTCCGAAACGGCGACCTCTCGACCCTGATGTCCCCGCGTACCGTTATCAGCTGGGCCGAAAATACCCGCATTTTTGACGATCTTGATATGGCGTTCCGCCTCAGTTTTTACAACAAAACCGACGAACTCGAACGCCCGGTGTTAGCTGAGTATTATCAGCGCTGCTTTGGCACAGAACTAAAATCTTAGAGGGGATTGAGGCGGCTTACCATGCCACAACCACCAACCTTGCCGATAGACCCCGAGCAGTTCAAGGATGCCAGCGCCGCCACAGTGCGTGCGCTCGCCGGAAAAAGAAACATTGAAGTGCTGTTTTCTCCGGCAGAAACAGTTCGAAAAAACCTATCCGTTCTTCCTGAAGATCGTGCACGTTTATCTGTTCCTCCCATCCAAATGGACGAACAAGCGCGTATGAGTGCGCGGGGCGAAGCGGACGCCGAAGCTCTTCGCCTTCGCTTTCACAACACCAAACTCCACGCCAAACTCGCCCCAAAGGATGAACGAGCACGTGCCATTTTTGATGCACTCGAACTTGCCCGCGTCGAATCTCTCGGCAGCAAAGATTACCCCGGAATTGGCCTTAATCTGGATGCCGTTCAGGAAAAGAAATTCCAGATGCTCGGCTACCACCAACTCAAGAGTCAGCGCAACGACACTCTCCCCGATGCTCTGCACGCACTGATCCGTTCGCGCCTGACCAAGACGCCTCTAGCTACGGGAGCAGCCCATTTGGTTGACCTCTGGAGCGACTACATTGATCAAAAACTCGGATCGAACTGGCAGAATGAACTTTCAGGCAAACTCGATAATCAAAAAGATTTCACAACCGCCTCACGCCAAATCCTGATGCGTCTCAATCTCATTCCGGATGAGAGCGAAAAATCCGAGAGCGACGAAAAACTCGAAAACAATGATCAAAGCGACGACAGCTGCGAAATCGACAGCGATCAAGAAAATAATCCGGATGGTGATGACGATCAGGACGAACAGTCCACTGAAACAGATAGCGACACCCCGTCGGATGATGACGCAAACCAGGACGAAAATGCCGAAGAAGAACTCGGGCAACTCGATGCCGACGCAGAACAGCAAAACGAGCTGAATGACGATCATGATGAAGCCGCTGAAATTCGCTCGGATCGCCCCACCCGCGAAACATCGCCCGGTACGACCTATAACATTTACACCAGTCAATTCGATGAAATTGTAAAAGCGGAAGACCTCGCCGATCCGGAAGAACTGGATCGCCTCAGAACCCTCCTTGATAAACAGCTGGTCTCGATGCAGCCTGTTATCGCCAAACTCGCGAACAGGCTTCAACGGAAACTTCTGGCACGCCAACAGCGTTCATGGCTCTTTGATCTGGAAGAAGGATATCTTGACACGTCGCGCCTCGCGCGGGTGATTGCCAACCCGTCCGTTCCCCTGACCTTCAAACAGGAAAAAGAAGTCGAATTTAAAGATACAATTGTCACCCTCCTGCTCGACAACTCCGGATCCATGCGCGGCAGGCCCATTACAATCGCCGCCATGTGCGCCGATATTCTGGCCCGCACGTTAGAGCGTTGCGGGATCAAATGCGAAATTCTCGGCTTTACGACCCGCACATGGAAAGGCGGAAAATCCCGAGACATCTGGATCGGCAATGGCCGCCCCGATCAACCGGGCCGGTTGAACGACTTGCGCCATATCATTTATAAATCGGCGGATACTCCTATGCGCCGCGCACGTAAAAATCTGGCCCTGATGCTGAAAGAAGGAATTCTCAAGGAGAACATCGACGGTGAAGCTTTGGTGTGGGCGTATAATCGCTTGGCCTCCCGTTCCGAAGAACGCAAAATTCTGATGGTCATCTCGGATGGGGCTCCGGTCGATGACTCAACCCTCTCGGTTAACCCTGCTAATATTCTCGAAGCCGACCTTTGCTATGTCATCAACTGGATCGAAACCATTGGACGGGTGGATTTGACAGCCATCGGCATCGGCCATGACGTCACACGCTACTACCGCCGCGCCGTAACCATAACGGATGCCTCGGATTTGGGCGAAGCCCTCATCACCAATTTGTCGGAATTATTCGACAAACCCTGATTTTCGCGTTTTTATGAGTGAAAACCAGTTCATTCCGCCGCCAAAATCGCCTATAACCTTAGGGCAATACCTAACCTCTGAATGAATGAACATGTCCGAACAACGCATTTATAAACCCCGTCCAATAACCGGTTTCCCCGAATGGCTTCCAGAAGTTCGCCGCGTCGAACAAAAATGGATGGACCATATCCGCAAGGTTTTTGAATCGTACGGCTTCTGTTCCATCGAAACACCCTCGGTTGAAGAAATTGACGTCCTGCGCGCCAAAGGTGAAGTCGACAAAGAAATCTATGTGATCGATCGCCTCCACAAAGACGAAAACGACAATGGCGAAACTCGCCTCGCCCTCCACTTTGACCAAACCGTCCCACTCGCCCGTTATGTCGCCCAGCACTTCAATGAGCTGGACTTTCCGTTCAAACGCTACCAGATGCAAAAAGTCTGGCGTGGTGAGCGCCCGCAAGCCGGACGGTTCCGCGAATTCTATCAATGCGATATCGACGTGATCGGCGTTGATAATGTTCCGATCCATTTTGACTCGGAACTCGCCGCAATCATGATCGACATTCTGCGCGGCCTCAATATCGGCCCGTTCCAGATGCAGATCAGCAACCGCAAAATCCTGATGGGATTGTGTGCTGGCCTCGGCATAGCCGATCCTGCCCCTATCACCCGCGCCGTTGATAAAATCGAGAAAATCGGCAAGGACGAAACCCGTAAACTCCTGATCGAAGCCGGCCTTGATAATTCCAAAGCCGATAAAATCCTAACCTTCGCCACAATCAAAACGCCTGACTCATCTTTTGTTGAACAGGTTCTGGCTCTTGGCGTATCGCATGAAATGCTGGCGCTAGGTCTGGCTGAACTTGCCTCCGTTATGGATCAGCTCAAACATATTGAAACCGGATTTGTCGTAGCCGACCTTTCAATCGTCCGCGGCCTTGATTACTACACCGGAACCGTCTACGAGACCAAGCTGCTCGAGAACACATCCTTTGGATCAATTTGTTCAGGCGGGCGTTATGAAGATCTCGCCGGAAGCTATATCAACAAACATCTTCCGGGTGTAGGCATTTCAATCGGGCTCTCGCGCCTCTTTGATTATATGCGCCTCAATAACCGCATCGACATCCGCGCGAAATCGCCGACCGATATTCTTGTTTGCCTCCCGTCCGAAGATCGCCGCGCCGAAGCATCGGCCACAGCGCGCACCTTGCGCGAACGCGGCTACAATGTCGAACTCTATCACTCTGACCAGAAGATCAAAAAGCAACTGGGTTATGCCGAGAAAAAGGGCATACCGTTCGTCTGGTTCCCTCCGTTCGAAAACGACCAGCCGCACGAAATCAAAAATATGCAGACTGGCGAGCAAACAACCGCAACCCCTGAGGATTGGAAAAAACCGGAATGAAATATCTCGTAGCCCTCGGAACATCAGCTTGCCTTCTTTCAGCCTTCGCCCCGAATACGGCCATGGCAAAACCATTTACCTATGCCCCTGAGCATTGTGATACCCAAATCACATTCCCTGAGGAACCTCTCATCGAAAATCGCTGCATGACCAAAGGCGATCAAAAGGAATGTTCGGATGTCGTGACGTTCAAAAAGATTTTCATACCGGATGGATCTGTAAACGCACGAGTCACCTGCGTGGCCTACGACAAAAAAGAACTCGACAGCTACACACCTGAAGTCGTTGAAGAAACTTTGAAGCGCCTTTTGGGTGAACAAAATATGGAGGCTTACGATGTGACCTCCGATAACACCGACGGCATTCGCCGCTCAACCTCTCTCAGTGTAGGGTCTCAGGACAGCGTTCCGTATGTGTATACCGGACAAATCTGGATCGGTGAGAAATCCATGTTCACGCTGGAAATCAGCATGAAAGGCGCCAAAAACGATCAGGTAGATAAATTGTTCGCCGAAATTCTAAGTTCGACCCACGCCATCAAACAATCGAAACCGACCGAAGCTCCAAAAGCTAAAAAAGAAGCCTCAACGCAATCAACGGAAAAAAAATCGGCTGAGAGCGCAAAGCTTCAAGCTGAATAGTGGCGTATTCTCTCGACCATCGAATAAAACCCGTTCCTACGGTTTGGGGAAAGATTTTGGTCGAGGGAGAGTTTCTTGAATATCGAATCAATATCAACCGATCCAATGCTCGACACAGCTATATTATTAAAAATAATATAGAGCAAAGCCACAAGCCCTTTAACAATATGGGCTTCGCTGTCAGCTTGAAATTTGAGTCTCCCATTCTCGGTGTCCACAACCATCCAGACCCTTGATGTGCATCCACGAACCAGAAATTCATCCCTTTTCATATCTTCTGGAAAAGGCGGGAGATTTTTTCCGAGGTCAATCAATATCCTGTACCGCTCTTCCCAGTCGTCCAGAAGCTCGAATGATTCGATAATTTCGTCCAGGGTTTCCATTTTATCCTATGATTTCACTGCAAAAATTAACTCAAAATCCGCAGAATAAAGCCTTCTTTCTGGCTGGACTTGACACATGCTCTATAATATCTTTTGTGGAGTAGTGCAAATCCCTCCTCGTGCTTCCATCTTTCATTAACGAATAGTGAATAGGATAAACAAAAGAAGGGCTTGCGGAGTTAGCTCCGCCTTGGCACAGTGCAGGTAATTGAGTCGAATTTAATTTGCCGTGAGGATCACGCGAGTATGTCTAAAACGTCTGGAACCGAATCTAAAAACACTCTCTACTGCTCGTTCTGCGGAAAGAGTCAGCATGAAGTGAAGAAACTGATCGCAGGACCGAATGTGTTCATTTGTAATGAATGCGTCGAGCTCTGCATGGACATCATTCGCGAAGAAGACAAGAGCCAACTGGTTCGCTCCGGCGAAGGTGTTCCGACCCCAAGCGAAATTCGCAACGTCCTCGACGATTACGTCATCGGACAAGACCGCGCCAAACGCGTTCTCTCGGTGGCCGTCCACAACCACTACAAACGTTTGCAAGTCGGCCAAAAAGGTTCCGACATTGAAATCAGCAAATCGAACATTTTGCTCGTTGGTCCGACCGGTTCGGGTAAGACCCTTCTGGCCCAAACCCTCGCACGCATCCTTGATGTACCGTTCACCATGGCCGACGCCACCACTTTGACCGAAGCCGGTTATGTTGGTGAGGACGTTGAGAACATCGTTCTGAAACTTCTTCAGAATTGCGATTACAACGTTGAACGCGCCCAAAAAGGTATTGTCTACATTGACGAGATCGACAAGATCAGCCGCAAGTCCGACAATCCGTCGATTACGCGCGACGTATCGGGTGAAGGCGTTCAGCAAGCCCTCCTCAAACTTATGGAAGGCACGATTGCATCTGTTCCTCCACAAGGCGGACGCAAGCACCCGCAGCAGGAATTCCTGCAAGTGGATACATCAAACATCCTCTTCATCTGCGGCGGCGCATTTGCCGGTATCGACAAAATCATCGGTATGCGCACCAAAGGATCGACCTCGATCGGCTTTGGCGCGGATGTTGCGGCCTCTGTAGAAAAACGCCCGGGCGAAATGATGCGCTCTCTTGAGACCGAAGACCTTCTGAAATTTGGTCTTATTCCGGAATTCATCGGACGTCTGCCGGTTGTCGCAACACTTGACGACCTTGACGAGGCGGCTTTGATCTCGATCCTGACCGAACCGAAAAACGCATTGGTAAAACAATACCAACGCCTGTTCGAAATGGAATCGACCAAACTGACCTTTACGCCGGAAGCTCTTTCCGCAATCGCCGTTAAAGCGATTGATCGTAAAACCGGAGCTCGAGGCCTTCGCTCGATCATGGAAACCATGTTGCTCGACACCATGTATGAAATTCCGGATCACGACGAGGTCGAGGAAGTCATCGTCAACGAGCAAACCGTTAAAAACGGCGAAAAACCTGTCTATGTTCTTTCTGAATCAAAAAAGAAAAAGAAGAAGAGCAAAGACAAAGCCGAAGAAGCTGAAGTCGAGTCCGCCTAGTCGGCTACATATAAAAAGATTATTAAAAACCCGCGATCAAGCGGGTTTTTTTATTTCAATATAAGTCGGATATTTAAAGTCCGTTAATCTTGCGTTATGATTTAGCCCATATCCTAAGAAGGATAAAAAAACCAACTCATTTCTGATTTCGAGGTCTCTGATGTCATCCGCTCCATCCGCCCGTAAACTTATGCCGGAACCGAACAAACGCTACCGCCTGATCACCCGAAGCGATATGGATGGTCTGGTCTGCGGCGTTCTTCTTAAAGAATTGGGACTGATCGATGACATCACCTTCGCCCACCCGAAAGATATGCAAGATGGACTGATCGAAGTTGGCCCGGACGACATCACCACCAACCTGCCTTATGTAGAAGGTGTCTTTATGGCTTTCGACCACCACGCCAGTGAAGTCGAGCGCGTCGGCGGTAAAAAAGAAAATCACATCATTGACGACAAAGCCCCATCGGCAGCGCGCGTGGTCTACGACTACTTCGGCGGAAAAACAACATTCACCCGCGTGCCGGATGATATGATGGTCGCCGTTGATAAAGCCGACTCCGCGGCATTCACCAAAGACGACATTCTCAATCCGAAAGGATGGGAACTTCTCTCCTTCCTGATGGATGCGCGTACCGGCCTTGGCCGCTTCCGTGATTTCAGTATCTCGAACTATCAACTGATGATGCAGCTCATCGACTATTGCCGCGATCACGACAAAATCGAAGACATCCTCAATTTGCCGGATGTTAAAGAACGCGTTGAGCTCTTCAACGACCAACAACCGAAATTCAAATCCCAGATTGAACGCTGCACCCGTGTACGCGGCAACGTCGCTGTTCTCGATCTGCGCAACGAAGAAACCATCTACGCCGGGAACCGCTTTGTGATCTACGCGATGTTCCCGCAGACAAATATCTCCATTCACGTCCTATGGGGTAAAAACAAACAGAACACCGTCTTTGCAATCGGGAAATCGATTCTCAATAAAACCAGTAAGACCAACGTTGGGGCCTTATGCCTCTCCTACGGTGGTGGCGGACACAACGCAGCCGGTACCTGTCAGGTAGAAAACCTGAAGTCGGATGAAATTCTCGAAGATGTCGTCAAAAAGCTAAACAAGGACGGCTAGAGAGGTTTAGATGACCTCTCCCGTTATTGTCTGGTTTCGGCAAGACCTCCGCCTCGGAGATAATCCGGCATGGACAAGTGCTTGCGCGGCCAAAGTTCCGGTTATCCCTGTCTACATTCTCGACGACCAGAATGCTGGCCCATGGAAGATGGGTGGTGCCAGTCGGGCATGGCTCCATCACAGCCTCACGGCACTCAATCAGTCCTTGGGCGGAAAGCTGGTCATTTGCAAAGGCCCCGCTGAAAAAGAACTCTTACATCTCGCACGCGAAGTCAAAGCCCGCCGCATCGTCTGGAACCGCTGCTATGAACCATGGCGCATGGACCGTGACACCACCATCAAGGACTTGGCCCGCGCCGAAGACATCACTTGCGAAAGTTTTAATGGCTCGCTTCTTTGGGAACCGTGGGACGTCAAAAAACAGGACGGAACGCCCTACCGCGTGTTCACGCCCTATTTTCGCAAAGGTTGCCTGTCGGCAGAGCCTCCACGAAAGCCGCTCCCCATTCCAAAACTTCCGGATATTCTAAAACCGTCAAAGTCACTCACTATTGATGATCTGGGGCTTTTGCCCGTAAAACCACGATGGGATACGGGGATGATGTCCTATTGGGACGTAGGAGAAAAAGCAGCTCAAACTCGCTGCAAAGATTTTCTGGGTCACAAGCTGGCGGGTTACAAAGAAAAACGCAATTACCCCGCCCTCGATCACACATCCAAATTGTCCCCTCATCTTCATTTCGGAGAAATCTCTCCGAACCAGATATGGGACGCATTAAACGAACATCCACATAGCCGGAAGTTTGCACTTGATAGCGACTGTTTTATGTCGGAACTGGCGTGGCGCGAATTTTCGCACTCGCTGCTCTATTACAATCGCACACTTCCCGAGGAGCCACTCAATCCAAAATTCCGTAACTTCGAATGGGACGCAGTACAAGACGACTATATGGAACGCTGGCAAAAAGGCGAAACCGGATTCCCGATCATTGATGCCGGCATGAAAGAACTCTGGGCGACAGGTTACATGCATAACCGCGTTCGTATGATTGTCGCCTCGTTCTTGGTCAAAGACCTCCGCTACCATTGGCGCGAAGGCGAGAACTGGTTCTGGGATACGCTCGTCGATGCCGATCTCGGTAACAATGCCGCCTCATGGCAGTGGGTCGCCGGATGCGGGGCGGATGCCGCCCCCTACTTCCGGATTTTTAATCCCACAACCCAAGGCGAAAAATTCGACCCTGATCAAGCCTATATCCGGCAATGGGCGCCGAACTCATACAAAATAAAACCGATGCTCGATCACAAGAAGGCCCGCGAAGCAGCCCTTGAGGCTTTTAAAGGCATGAAGTAACATAAGCCCATGAGCATCAAAGCCGCCTCCGTCAAAACTATCGGAATATTTTCCCCCTCAAGCGCAATCGTTCGCGAGAGGTTTGATGCGGGTGTAAAAATACTCGAACAAAACGGTTTTGATCTGGTCATTCATCCGCAGACCTACGATGGAGCTGATACCGGAAACCAGATCGCGGGAAGCATTGAAGATAAACTCAAGGCGTTCAAGGAACTTCAATCCAACCTAAATATTGACCTCATTATGGCCTCGACCGGCGGCAATCGCGCCTGTTTTATGCTGGACCATCTTTCGGACAAGGAACTGGGGCCAGAACCGCTCATGGGGTTTAGCGATACAACCGCCCTCCTTGGCGCGGCCTACACAGCTGGCATAAGCGGATTTTTTGGACCGACTGTCCAAACTCTTGGACGGATGCCCGCCCCAAATCTCGAACCAACGCTGTCGCTCCTTAAAAATTCCGAACACCCCATCCGCGCCGAATGGACCGATGCCGAACTGATATCAATAGGCCAAGGTCCGGTTGAGGCCCCCGTCTTTGCCGCGACACTGGCTGTACTGCTTGCTCTGGCCCCAACGCGCCATATGCCGGATTTAAACGGCCACATCCTGATCCTTGAAGATATCGGTGAGGAGCTCAATAATATTGACCGGATGCTCTGGTCACTTTCGAAAAAAATAGACTTTTCGCGCCTTGCCGGTTTGGTCTTCGGCCAATTTATGGATTTAAAAGACACAGGTCGTCCTTATGGCGAAACACTGGTCGATATCCTCAGAAAACATACAGGTCGACTTGGTATCCCTGTATTGGCCAACGCCCCGATCGGGCACGACGGACGAATATATCCCTTTCGGCTGGGGCAAAAAGCCACGCTCGACGCTCCAAAGCGCGTCTTGATTTTCTGAGTAAAATTTCTTAAAAAGCCCTGTTAGAACCACGAAGAGGCTGGAATGACATTTGTCGTAACCGAATTCTGCATTAAATGTAAGTACACCGACTGCGTCGAGGTTTGTCCGGTGGACTGCTTTTATGAAGGTGAAAACACCTTAGTCATCCATCCGGATGAATGTATTGATTGCGGCGTTTGTGAGCCAGAGTGCCCGATTGAGGCAATTGTCCCTGATTCCCACCCTCAAGGAGCCGAGTTTCTGGAAATGAACCGGAAATATTCGACCGAATGGCCAAATATCACCCGCAAAAAGGACGCCATGCCCGAAGCCGACAAATTTAAGTCGGTCAAAAACAAGTTTAAGGACTTTTTCTCGAACAAGCCAGGTATCGGCGACTAGAAAAAACCGCAATAATCCAACAAAAAACAAGGGCCCGAGCGGCCCTTTTTCACATATTAACGAATCATAAAGAAAAATTTGAAAAATCCCAAAAATCTGCTATATTACCTCCCATGCTTAAACAATGAGCCGGATACAAGAGTGGGTAGTTTGGTATTAAACACTCCTTCTAAAGGTGTCAATGGTAATTTCCAGACCATTTTACCGACATCGCGGGCAAATTTGATGGTGCGAACCGACAGGTTTTCGTCAAAGTAAGCTGTAGTCGGTAAGTGAAGCTAAACCTTAACATTAAAAAAAGGGACTAACAGTATGAAAAAAGTAGAAAAAGCTAAAAAAGTAGTCGCAAAAAAAGCTCCAGCATCTGCAAAAGTTAGTCCTTCGAAATCAAGTACCAAAAAAACAAGTACGGCCAAAACTGCCGCTAAACCAGCCGCTAAAAAAGCAGTTGCGAAGTCCGCTCCTGCCGTAGCTGCCAAGAAAACCGCCGTTAAAACCGCTGCAAAAAAAGTGGCTCCAGCCGCTAAAAAAGCAGTTGCTCCGGCAAAAACAGCTAAAGCCGCTCCTAAAAAAGAAACAGCCAAAGCATCCACTGCCGCCAAAACTCCGGTAAAAGCTGAAAAAGCCGCAACTCCAAAAGCTAAAGCCGCTCCAGCTCCAAAAATCGTGACCACGAAAGCTGCAGCCAAGCCGATTATCGTAAAAATGCCGGAAAATCAGAACGCTCCGAAAATCTCGGGCGTAATCAGCAGCAAGCCTGTTCTGGCCATGGCTCCACAAAAAGCCGGAAATCACACCTCCGTTTCCGCACCGACCTCGATGATGAAGCCGGTATATCGTCCAATTCAGGTCATCAACAAACCTCTGGCTCCTCTTCAACCAGTTCGCCAAATGGCCCCGATTATCAAGGAAGAAGAAAAAGTCGAATTCAAAAAAGGCGACTATGTATGCTATCCGGCCCACGGTGTTGGCGAAATCGAAGCCGTTGAAAGCCAAACCATCGGCGGGATGGAAATCAAACTTTACGCCATCGCGTTTGAAAAGGACCGTATGCGCCTCAAAGTGCCGGTTGCCAAAGCCCACGCGTCCGGACTTCGCCGCCTTTCCTCGGTAGGCCGCATGGAAGATGCCCTGAAAACCCTTCAAGGCCGCGCCCATGTTCGCCGCGCAATGTGGTCCCGTCGCGCTCAAGAATACGAAACCAAGATCAATTCGGGTGATCCGGTAGCAATTGCCGAGGTGCTTCGTGACCTGAAACGCTCGAACGATGAAAGCGAACAATCTTACTCCGAACGCCAGATCTACCAATCAGCTTTGGAGCGCTTGGCCCGTGAGGTTGCAGCCGTTGAGCGCATTTCCGAACAGGAAGCCTCCGAACGTCTCGAAAATATGATCAAAGGTCGCCGCGCCCGCGCAGCAGCCACCGAGAAAAAAGAAGCTGTAGCCTAAAGGTTAATTTACGAAACAATGAAAAAACGGGTCAAACTTACGGTTTGGCCCGTTTCTTTATTCCGCTATACAAGAGCGAAGAAACGCAATATACTGTTCCCCGTATTAGATTTCTGCGGTCTAAGCTCTACTCTGGATGTTGAACATCCACCGTAAGATCAACCACTGAAACTAACACACAATATGAACGCTCTAACACTAAGGACTAAGAGTATGGCTACTGGGACAGTAAAATGGTTTAACGGACAAAAAGGCTTCGGATTCATTATTCCGGACGATGGTGGAAAAGATGTATTCGTACACATTTCTGCTGTTGAAAAATCGGGTATGAAAACCCTGAACGAAGGTCAGAAAGTTTCGTACGACCTGGAAAACAGCCGCGGAAAAACAGCAGCAGTGAATATCCAAACCGCTGCCTAGTTGCAGAATTCTTCATTCCGATGAAGATAAAAAAAGCCCTGATCGTTCAGGGCTTTTCGATTCATAGTCTCTCAAAAAATTCTCTAGGCCATACCGCCTGGGCCGCGCAAACCGGGCTTCACAACAGGCGCAGCAGATGGACCGACATCATCATCCGCCTCTGGAGCTGTGATATCCGTCATATTCGATGCAAGAAGCTGAGACGGGCTCGCCGCACTGGCACTACCGCCACCAAACGCATCTTGCTTTGGCGGATCATCTTTATGCTTCTCGTGATTTTCCTTGAGGAAATTCCAAACTTTTTGAGCGCCGCCCGTTACACCATCCACAACAGCTCCGGCACCTTCTTTTACAGACTTGACCGGATCAGATGGAGTGGTTCCCGAAGCCGCACTTGCGGGTGCAGCTGGAGAAGAAGCCGAATTTGTAGGTGATGATGCCGCTGCCTCCGGTTTACCGGGCTTACCACGAATTTTGTCCTGAACCGCGCCGGCTCCCTCCCGAACGCCTTCGCGTGCAGCACGTTCTGCATCTTTAATTGGTTTTGTTGCCGCGCCGGTTACTTCACGGGCCGCTTCGCGCTTTGCCCCTTCAACGGCGCCCTTAACTCCGCGCTCGATACTTGCTTTAAGCCCACCTAGAAAATCTACCATTTGTTCACCTCTCTATCGAAGAAATATATATGTAAATAATTAAATAGTGTTTAACCGCTTGCCAAAACACGTAAAACACCTACTCTGTACAAAAAAGGACCTCATGATGACCACATCCGTTACCGAACTCCCTGAAACCGACATTTTTGACTTTTTGGCCTTACCAAATGTGGTCATTCCCAAATCAAAGGGGCTGAAATTTGTTCCGGTAACATTGGTCAAAACGGCCCAATTTGAGAAAACTTTTGATAAGCTCTCGCCATTCCATCAAAACCAGATCAAGCATCACGGATGGAAAGCCACCGATCAAAGTTATATCGGGCTACTGGATCAAGACGGGCAACTCGAGCAAGTCCTCATCGGTTACAAAGATAAAATCGGCCTCTACACTATCTGCGCCGCCGCCGAGAAATTGCCCGAGGCGACTTACACGCTTGATGAAGATCATTTGAAAGAGGATGAACTCGAACAATTGGCGATTGGCTGGTACTTGGCCGCCTACAGTTTCGACCACTATAAGAAAACGAACAAAACATTCCCGACCCTTGCCCTGTCAAACGCTGCCGACCGCACACGGATCGAAGCCTATGCCCGTGCCGCTTATCTTGTTCGCAACCTGATTAACTTGCCGCCAAATGCCTTGGGGCCACAAACACTGGCCAACGCCGTTGTAGCTCTTGGCCGGAACTTTGACGCACTGATCCGCATCACATCGGATGAGGAACTTCTCACTGAAAACTTGCCGCTGATTTACGCAGTCGGAAACGGCAGCGATCGCCGTCCATGTTTGGCCGAAATTGCATGGGGAAACCCAAAACACCCCAAGGTCACACTGGTTGGTAAAGGCATCTGCTTTGACACCGGCGGATACGACATAAAACCGTCAGCCGGTATGCTGCTCATGAAAAAAGATATGGGCGGAGCCGCCATGGTCATGGCAACCGCTCTGATGATTATGAGTCTCAAGTTACCAGTCTATCTTCGCGTCTTCGTTCCTTGCGCCGAAAACTCGGTATCGGGCAAAGCTTATCGCCCGTCGGATATTCTGACGGCGCGAAGCGGAACAACCGTTGAAATAGGAAATACGGATGCCGAAGGCCGTCTGGTGCTCGCTGACTGCCTGACTTTGGCCTGCGAAGAGCATCCGGACTTGCTGATTGATATCGCAACGCTTACCGGCGCAGCGCATTACGCTGTCGGCTACGATATGGGGATTGTCTATTCCAATGACGAAAAGATGGGGCATGACATCCAGAAACTCTCGATGCAGCTCGATGACCCGCTTTGGAACTTGCCGCTCTGGCAACCCTACAAAAAAGACATCCTGACTCCGATTGCCGATCTCAACAACTCCGGCAGCGGCAATCCGGCAGGCTCCATCACAGCCGCGCTCTTCCTCCAGCATTTCGTTTCGCCGGAGACCACATGGGTTCACATCGATGAACGCGCATGGCAAAACTCGAGCCAACCGGGTCGATCAGTCGGTGGCCGCGAAATGGGCGTACGCACCCTTACGGCCTTTATCGAACAACGCTACAGTGTGAAGAAAAAAGCCGTAGCTAAAAAGAAATCAGGCGCGACCAAAAAGGCCTAGATATTTATTATACTCGGCATCCGAAATCGACACCGTGAGGTGGATCAACTCCCCCTCTTCCTCACGACTTAAGACCGAGCAATGCCGATGAAGCCATGAATAGGCCTTCCCGTCCGCAGCAGCAACAGTCACGACACGCTCGATATGGTGCTCGGACAAAACACCGTCAATCACATCAAGAAGCTTTTCAAGCCCCTCACCCGTGACCGCCGACACAGGAACCTGACGTCCTTTTAATTCCGGTTCCCGCAGCCATGTCGTATTTTCGCGGTCAAAACGGTCAATTTTATTCAGGACTTCGATAATCCGGTCATCGGCCTCATAATCAATGCCAAGATCCTTAAGAATTGTAATCACATCAAGACGCTGCGCCTCGGTCTCGGGCGAAGAAATATCCCGCACATGAAGAATGACATCAGCGAATTGAACCTGTTCGAGAGTGGCTCGGAACGCCGCAATTAAATGCGTTGGAAGATCGGAAATAAAGCCCACCGTGTCCGATAAAATAACATCGCGTCCTTTGGGAAGTTTTAAACGCCGCAGGGTTGGATCAAGTGTCGCAAACAAAAGGTCTTGAGCAAAAACACTCGCACCGGTCAGTTTATTGAATAAAGTGGATTTTCCCGCGTTGGTGTATCCGACCAAAGCCACAACAGGGAAAGGCACTTTCTCACGGCTCTTACGCTGAAGATCACGGTTTTTTCGCACGCTTTCAAGCTGCGTTTTCAGCGAGGTAATTTTATCGTCGATAATCCGTCGATCGAGCTCGATCTGGGTTTCACCGGGGCCACCCATAAACCCTGTCCCGCCGCGCTGCCGCTCAAGGTGTGTCCACGATCGTACGAGCCGAGAACGTTGATAAGTAAGAGCGGCTAGCTCGACCTGCATAATCCCTTCGCGGGTTTGGGCACGATCACCAAAAATTTCAAGGATAAGGCCAGTACGGTCAATGACCTTGGCATTCCACTCTTTTTCGAGGTTACGCTGTTGCACCGGAGAGAGAGTCGCATTCACAATAACGACCGCAGGCTGATGCTCCTCGACAAGTCCTGTAACGCGCTCGCGCGTCCCTTTACCTAAAAAATGCCCTGCCGAAATTTTTCGAACCTGAGCTTCAACGATGTCGAGAATTTCAAGACGGATAGCACGGGCCAAACCGCATATCTCGTCAACCATAGACGAAACATCCCGCCCGGAATCAACTTGTCCCGCAGCAAGTGTTGCTGCGGATGAAGAGAAGAGCACCGGATGAACAACAAGACAGGTGCTGCCTACCGGCTCATCACTCATTCGGATTATTCAGCAGAGGACTCAGACGTCGTTGCTCCGTTGGTCGCATCATCACCTTCATAAAGTGACAACGGGCCAGACGGCATGATCGTCGAGATTGCGTGCTTGTAAACCAACTGGATATGAGAATCGCGTTTGAGCAAAAGACAGAAATTGTCAAACCACGTTACAATCCCTTGAAGTTTGACCCCGTTCACAAGAAACACAGTAACGGTATGTTTTTCTTTCCGGATCCGGTTCAAGAAAACATCCTGGATGTTCTGGTTTTTTTCGTTCATTTTTTGATACACCATTTTGCGGCTGTGCAATATTTCGTTCAAAACTGCTGCACAATAATGGACATACTTGGGTACGACAAGTCCTAATTACTCATTCTGCAATTGTTTTTTCAACCAGACGTATCAAAGCGTCTATATTGTTACAGAAATATGGAAACACGGAGGAATCATAACAATCTTCCAATGTTCTGAGCCCGTGGCCAATAAAAACGGGCTCCATATCTGCCTTAATCGCCGCAATCATATCAGTCTCGCTATCCCCGATATACCAGATATTCGCATTACCGGCATCAACAGAAAAACCCTCCGCAGCTAACAGCAGCGGATCAGGCTCGGGCTTATCCCGCGCAGCCTGTCCCGCACCAATAGCAACCGGCAATAAATTCTGCCATCCGAGGTTTTGAATATCATTCAACAAGCCCTGATGGTTCTTATTGCTGACAACCCCCAACAAAAGCCCCTTGCCTTGAAAAGTTTTAAGCATCTCTTCAGCGCCCTCATAAGGCTCGATTTTATGACGCCCCACATAGGCATAAAACACCTCTCGCGCTTCCTCCGCTCGATCACCAAATAAAGATGGAAAAAGATCGCGCGACGAGCGGCGCATATTTTTGCGCACATCATCTTCACCAAAGGGCGGAATTTTAAAATGCTGACTGGTCGCCTGATATGCGCCAAAAACCACCGAGAAACTATCGACTAACGTGCCATCCCAATCAAACAAGAGGATAGATGGTTTTTGTGGCAGTAGATCAGGCTGTAGCGGTTTTAAGTGAAGGTTTTTCATCAGGAATATCCTCACGCTCTTCGCGTTCTGACGTCGAAATATGAAGTGACTTCAATTTACGGTGCAAAGCCGAACGTTCCATACCGACGAACTGCGCCGTCCGCGAAATATTGCCGTTAAATCGTGTAATCTGGGCCAGAAGATATTCACGCTCGAACACTTCACGCGCCTCTCGAAGCGGAAGAGAAATCATATCGGTTTCCCAATCACCCTTGAGCGATGCATGAACAAACTGGGCAATCTCTTGCGGCAAATCCGAAGCTTGAATAGCCTCGCCGTTTGATCCACCCGATGTCGCAATCAACCATTCCACAAGGTTTTTAAGCTGACGAACATTGCCGGGCCAGACATAACTCTGGAGCGCCACCATAGCGCCTTCCGACAAAGGGCGCATAGTCTGCGTACCACCCGATTGTTTATTGATCTCGCGAGCAAAATAATCGATCAGTTCAGGGATATCTTCGCGGCGATCGAGCAAACGAGGAACAGAAACCGGAACAACATTCAAACGGTAATAAAGATCCTGACGAAACTCTCCGGCCTCGATCTTGTCTTCGAGACACTGCGCCGTAGAAGCCACCACACGGACATCAACGCGAAGCGGCATATTGCCGTTAACGCGCATAAAGGATTGATCCTGAAGCACACGAAGAAGCTTGGCCTGCGTTTCAAGCGGAAGGTCGGCAACCTCGTCCAGGAACAACGTACCACCATTCGAGCGTTCCAGTACACCGGGAACAATCGCCCCGGCCTCCTCAACACCGAACAATTTCTGTTCCAGAGTATCCGGCTCAAGTGAAGCACAATTGATAGCCACAAACGGCATTTTACTACGGACAGATTTCTTATGGATGTAACGCGCTACCGCTTCTTTACCGGCGCCGGACGCCCCATTAATCAAAACGCGGCTATTCGTCGGGGCAATTTTTTCTAGTGAAGCCACCAAGGCCTGAAACTCGTGTGATGATCCGATCAGCTCCGAGGTACTCTCGACTTGCATTTTAAGCGCGGCATTTTCACGGCGGAGTGCGGCAGCTTCAAGCGCACGCTCGATCATAAGAGTCAGACGATCTGTCTTGAATGGCTTCTCGATAAAGTCATAAGCCCCCATCTTAATGGCCTTGACCGCGGTCTCGATCGTCCCATGACCGCTAATCATTACCACAGGAAGCTCGGGATGATCTTTTTTAACTTTTTCAAGAATAGCAAGACCGTCATATTCACTATTCTTAAGCCAGATATCGAGTACAACTAGCGAGTAATGCTTTTTCGTGAGGGCGTCATAAACCTGAGCGGCATTTTCAGCCTGCCCTGTCCCATAGCCTTCGTCCTCCAGAATCCCCATAATCAGGGAGCGGATATCGGCTTCATCATCTACGATCAAAATATTGGCTTGGGACAT
Source organism: Alphaproteobacteria bacterium (assembly GCA_051715325.1). GTDB lineage: Bacteria > Pseudomonadota > Alphaproteobacteria > Micavibrionales > Micavibrionaceae > UBA1573. The sequence goes on from JBPXJO010000006.1 coordinate 56,606, forward strand.
GGACATTATCTAGCTTCTTTTTATAAAAAACGCAATTACCAGAACTATCTAGCCCCTTAATTCTTGGGGAGAACCAGCGAAATGGTTGCACCGCCCAAATCCACCCATTCCCCACGGGCGCGAAGACGGTCATCCACCCCGAAAATAAGTGTCCCGCGATGGTCTTCCATGATCTTTTTAACGATGGCGAGACCAAGGCCCGTACCCTTTTCTTTAAATGTCACGTACGGCTCGGTTAATTGCTCGTTGCTAATATCCTTAGGGAAGCCGGGCCCGTTATCTCCAATCGCAATAACAAACGACGCTTCGTCAGGGCAATCAAACGCCAGAACCATAATTTTAGGCACAAAACCTTCTTGGGTGCGCCCATAATCCTCAAGCGCCTCAACGGCATTCTTGACCAAATTGATGATCGCCTGACGGATCTGTTGCTCATCGCAGGTAATGCTCAAATCAGGAAGCTTTGACAACAAATCAGCCCCCATAAAATCGATCCCGGAATGGGCCTGCCGCAGGAACATAAAAGTATCTGACAAAAGATGACGAACCTCGACAGCCTGCATTTTTGGTTCCGGCATACGGGCAAACGCCGAGAACTCGCTCACCATATGGCCAATATCACCGACGTGGCGAATAATGGTGTCGATACACTGGCTAAAAATACGCTGATCGTCTTCACTAAGCTGCTTGAGATATTTGCGCTTCAACCGCTCCGCCGACAGCTGGATTGGCGTTAGAGGGTTCTTGATTTCATGGGCAATACGCCGCGCCACATCCGCCCACGCCATTTTGCGCTGCGCCGATTGAACATCGGTCATATCATCAAACGTAATGACCGCCCCGATATCCTTATCACCCAATAGTTCGATCCCGACCCGTGCCAAAAGCGTACGGCGCCCGCCTTCAAGGGTCTGGATATAGATTTCCTTTTGATGGACTTTATCCGGTTTGGCATAGGCTAAATCAAGTATTTCACCAATATCCGGAAGAAGCTTATCAACCGACGCCCCGATAATGGACTCCAGCTTCTTGCCCAGAATATCGGCAGCCGACTGGTTCGCTAGAGTTACCAGCGATGATTTATCAAGACTCAGAACACCCGAAGTCACTCCTGCAAGAATCGTCTCGGTAAACTGACGCCGCTCGTCAATGCGTTGGTTCGCCAGAACCAGCTCATTCCGTTGATCTTCAATCTGGCGCGTCATGCGGTTAAACGAACGAGCCAGATGGTCAAACTCTTCAAAACCACTGTGATCGGGAACAATGGCGGTCAAGTCACCCCGACGCACACGGTCGGATGCTTCGATCAAGGAGATAATCGGGCCTGCAATTCGTCGCGCAAAATAAAGCGCAAAGAAGATCGCCGAGAACAGTAGAATAAGCGCCACAACCACATAGATAAGGGTCACAGTCCGCTGCATCCCGACATAGCGCTCGGACATTTCATCATATTTTTTTACGGCCTCACGCGTGGTCTCAAGGTGTTTTAAAACATTACTTTCCACAGCCCGTCCGACAAACAAATAGCCCTCGGAGACATCCTGTAGCCTTACCAAAGCCTGAACACGGTCATCATCGACCGCCGTCAGAAGCACCACATCACCATCATCGGCACGATCAAGCGCAAAAATCGGGATATCTTTACCCAGAAAATCCGAAGGATCCCCAACCTGCGCGATAATCGTTTTGTTTTTGGTGAACACAGCGACTTCGGATAATCCGCGAAGCACAGACTGCGTTTCAACAAAACGTTTAAATCCCGCAGGGTTGGTATAGACCAACGATGCCTCGTGATCGAGGTCTTTGGCCATCGCTAGAATATCGGCCCGAATAACCTGATGGTGTTCCCGCAAGTAGGATTTAGCAACCTCTTCCGATTCATTAACCGCCGTACGAACACGGTCACTAAACCACGTCTGAACCCCGTAGTGAAAAAAGACCAGCGAGAACACCGTCATAATGACAGCCGGAGCCATCGCCAAAATTCCGAAAATATAAACCAGACGAATATGCAGACGTGCCCCGGGAATTCCCTTGCGCCACGTCGTAAACAACGACACAACCCGTCGGGCGATCAAAATCCCCAAACCACAGAGAATAATAAGGTCAATATTGAGGAGCCAAATCACCGCATCGGGGCTATCGCCAAAAGGAGGTGCCGAACGTAAAGCCGTATAGGTTGCAGCCCCCGCAATCAAGGCCAATCCGAACAAAAGAAGAGCAAGCCGCCCATCCCAAGACGAACGCAAGCGGCTACGCAGCCAAATCAGGCGGACAGGAACACGCATAGCTCCAAAAAACGGGGTTCGGGACAGGGTTTTCATGGTAATGTGAAATATCCCTGTTCAGAAGCAAAAAAGCAAGTTAAACCATAACGTTATGAGCAAACTTCGCGGAAACATACCTTTGGCAACCTCTCCGGCCAGCGTCATAATCGTTGCCGCCGGAAGCTCGGTCCGTTTTGGGGGCGAAATCCCCAAACAATACACCAAAATCTTGGGAAAACCGGTCCTCTATTGGACCATCAAATCTTTTCTGGACCTCATTCCGGCAAAGAGCATCCATGTTGTGATCCATCCGGATCATCGCGATCTGTATATGGCCACAATCAGCCTGTTTAACGAAGATTTTCCTGATCCAATCGTCGGAGCATCGAACCGTCAGGGCAGCGTCCACAACGCCATTAAGACCATAAGCACCAATTTGGATTCAAATGAAAAGATCCTCATCCATGACGCGGCGCGCGCCTCTATTCATCCGGATGATATTTTAGAGGTTATTAAAGCTCTTGATAAAAATAAGGCGGCAACACTTGTTGCCCCCATTACAGAAACCCTGCGTCAGAAATCCGGTGAAAATTGTGGTGCAGTCATCGACCGCGACCAGCTTTTATCTCTTCAAACCCCTCAAGGCTTTTATTTAGGAGACCTTGTTGCCGCACACAAAAAAGCCGAGGCTGATAACCTCGCTTACACCGATGATACCGCTTTAATTGCCGCTCTTGGGATCGAAACCGCCGCTATCCATGCCAAACATCCCAACTTGAAGATTACAACATCTGAGGACCTGATGATGACCGAGCTTCACCTCTCGAACCGTTTGCCGCAGCGCCTGATAAAAACAGGAATGGGATTTGACGTTCATGCCTTTGGCGAAGCCGCCCCATCCTTGCGTATTGGAGGCATTGATATCCCCCACACGCATAAACTTCTGGGCCACTCGGATGCCGATGTCGCGCTTCACGCGATCACGGACGCCATATACGGCGTACTGAGTGACGGAGATATCGGCTCGCATTTCCCTCCATCAAAGGCCGAACATAAAAATCAGGACAGCGCCGATTTTCTTAAAGCCGCTGTTAATCAGCTTGAAGAATGCGGCGGACGGATCAACCACGTTGATACCACCATCATTTGTGAAGCCCCCAAAATTGGCCCGCACCGTGACAAGATACGTGAACGCATCGCGGATATTCTGGGCATCCCCCTAACCCGCGTTGCTGTAAAAGCCACTACAACCGAGCAGCTCGGATTTACCGGACGAAAAGAAGGTATCGCCGCCCAAGCCGTTGTCACTGCCGAACTACCGGAATGGGAATAGGAACGACCATGTCCCTTATTAAAAAAATGCAAAATAAAATGGCAAAACTCAGGCAGCGACGCGCCGACTTCATGGCCCCGCTCAATATCAACGCGCCCGAATTCCAAGTTGCCACATGGTTTTGCTCCGGACTGATTATTCCGGCCCCCGGGACATGGGGAACACTGGGCGGCTTTATTACCGGCCTGATCCTTATTCCGTTTGTTCCACCCCTGGCCCTCGTCGCCCTCGCCGCAATCCTCTTTTTCGCAGGACTTGTCAGCATCAATAAAATCGAAAAGAAACTGAATGAGCACGACAGCTCTTTTATCGTGATCGATGAAGTTGTCGCCATTCTTCTTGTTCTTGGAACCCTACCCGAACAAAGTAATCTCTATTACATCCTTTCGTTTCTGATATTCCGCTTTTTTGACGCATTGAAGCCTTGGCCCATCAGCCGGGTAGACCGCGATGTCAAAGGGGCACTTGGAGTCATGGCCGACGACATTCTGGCGGCTATCTTTACAATCGCCGTTCTATGGGGGATCTATGGACTTATCTGATCTAGTTGCAGTCGTCAGCGAAATCTTGAGAGAACGCCACCTGAAAATGGCGAGCGCCGAATCCTGCACCGGCGGCCTTATTGCCGCCCATATCACCGAACGCGCAGGCTCATCCGCAATATTTGATCGCGGCTTTGTCACCTACTCCAATGAAGCCAAGGCCGATATGCTGGGTGTATCCCTAGCCTCACTCGAGGAGCATGGCGCTGTCAGTCAAACCGTAGCCGAAGAAATGGCATCAGGAGCCATTCGCAACAGTAACGCCGACATAGCCGTCTCGGTAACCGGAATCGCAGGCCCAAGCGGCGGATCGGCAGAAAAACCTGTCGGCCTTGTCTATATCGGGATTGCCCGACGCGGCGAACCTGCTAGTGCGCAGCGCCACATCTTCAAAGGATCACGCGATGAAGTTCGAGCGCAATCCGTTAGAACTGCGCTCGAAAAAATTCGTTCAGTACTTGAAAACTGATTAAGGTTTTACGATAACCCGCGAAGATACATTCAAGGATACTGTGGTCTTCCCTGGCATCGCAACAGGCGCGCTCATAGCAACTGAATCCGAAGCCATCGACGCCATTTCCATTTTAGCCATACCACGCAGCATAGGCATCGGACTTGGCATAAAGGCACCATCGACATTGACTTCAACGAGGTCATAACCGGATTTGCCCAAGGATTTGGCAATCAAATCAGCCTTGGCTTGAATCTTTTTAAGAGCACCGGTCAGGAGTTCATCACGGTATTTTTCGGCAAGTTCCGGCGACAGCGTGTAGGTAAGCCCGTTCATTACAAAATTCATTCCTTGAACCGAGGCAACTGCATCCAGCACTTTTTGGGAATCTTTGGATTGAATATCCAGAGACTGGCTACCTCTCCACATGGTGACTTTCTTTTGCGCTGCGGACCCCATCAATTTAGGAATCGGCGATGGCTCGGGATCGACCGAATACACATAGTATTGGCCCGTCGAGACAGAGAGCTCCGGCGATTTTTTTGTCAGCTCGACCGCTTGTTGCATCGCCTTGTTGATTTTGTCCTGAACAACATTCGGGTCTTTATCTTCGACTTCGATACGCATACTCGCTATCAGCAAGTCCTGCTCGACATCCTTTTGATCGGTCGCCGACAGCGTGACCAGAGTTTGCCCGGGCTGCAACACAGGCGCCTCTTCGGCACGCGCTGGAATAGCCCATACGGACAACGCAGTCAGTACTGTAGCGAAAATCATCCCGCCAATAATGTGAGTTCGGGTCATTGAATTACCTCCGTTAAAAAAAATCACTCATCGATACCGATAAAAATTCCGGTACCCTGCAAACCATATAGATGTTCGGCTCGTTTTACAAAGGCATCGACCATCTTGCGAACCATATCGTTGAAGAAAACTCCCAAAACCTTATCAAAGACAACGTTTTTGAATTCAAACTCGACATAAAAATCAATGGTCGAACTACCGTCGCCATTGTCCTTGAATTTCCATACATTCGAGAGATGTTTAAGAGGGCCGCTCACATAACGGACTTTAATTAAATTGGGACGCTGATAATCAACTCGCGACGTAAACCATTCACGAAAAAGTTTATAGCCGATAACCAGACTGGCAACGAGAAACGCCTCACCCTTTTTTTGAACCCGACAATCAAGACACCATGGAAGGAACTCCGGATATTTTTCAACATCCATGACCAAATCAAACATCTGGACGGCGGTGTACGGCAGTACTTTCTGTTCTTTGTAAGTGGGCATAACTAATTGTTGTTCTGAGAGAATTACTAGGTTCATCCGAAAATATTTGAGACACAGGAATAATATTCCTGAGTTGGGGTATTCTAGCAGCAACCTCGGCTAGTGTAAATTTGCTATCTTTTTCAGTCAGCTGCTTAATCAAAGTAAGCTGTTCAGGTGAGCAAATCCCGTTCTCTTGCACAAACGTTTCAATGGACTTGCGGCGACGGGTTTCCAGAAAATCGCGCAAATAATTAGCGACCAGAGGATAGACATAGGCCTGCTTGATCGAAATTCGACCATAGGTTGCGTCCGAGCAATTGTGAAACGAATCGCAAAGCTTGGTGAAAGCTTCGGGAACCCCACTCACGCACTTGGTTTCAATGTAGTCCTCAAAATAGGCTTCGTCTTCATATTTATGAAGACAAGCCGCCGAACGGATTAATTCTTTATCGGTGATGAGCGGAGCCAAATCCGACGACATATCGAAGTTGGATTTTTCTCCGATATCATGGATCAAGGCAATCATCATCGCAATTTGGCGATCACGCTCAGTCAACCCGAACACTTGGGCAAATTTCATGGTCAAACGCGCAACATTAATCGGGTGATCGATATATCGCTCACCACTTTTCCGGCGCTCGCGTGAATGAAAATTAATGCAAAGAAGAAGGCAAACTTGCTCGTCCGTAATCAAACGACGCTGAACCATGGAGTGAAGCAAAGGATACAGCTCGCGTTTCTCGAAAGCTGAAAACGTGGCTTGTACGCGATGCCCGTCCTCAATGGAGACCTCATCACGTTTACGCGGGCGCGGCGCATCTTGATCGGGAGTATTATAAACGCGAAGCAAATCATACATCTCGTCAGGCTTTAACTGGCCCTTACTGCCAAAAGCGACATCATCGATAAAGATAAGAATTTTTGCAGCTTCTATCCCAACGGTCGTCACCACTTGGGTAATCTTTTTAGGAAACTTTCCAGAACCGGACAGGCTCTCAAGATCGCGCATTGATTTGGCGCAGAACAGATCAACAACACGGCGCACATAATCAACGCGGTTATAACCTGAATCACGATGGCGGTGAGTTAGCGCCGACGTCATGGCGCTAAATAAGAGAGGATCGATATTCCCACGCGCTAATTCTTTACGGCCCATCGACAACCACAAGTCTTTGCGTACAGCAAATGTATCAAGATGAGTGCTGTTAAAAGCGAGCTTCATCGTGCTGGTACGTTCACGCACCGCGAAAGATGCAACAGCATTATTGAACGCGCGGCGCATAACTTCGAGAAGAGCGCGCGCCTCTACTGCCAATCCATGTGGTTTTTGGGTTTTTTGCATGGTGCGTTATATGCTCTAAAAGTCAGGAAAATCAAGAAATATTATGTATATATAGAAACAATATTCTAAATATACCTAAGCGAGTTGGGCCTTAGCCTGTCTCAATTTCTCGAAATCCTCACCGGCATGGTGGCTGGAACGAGTCAGCGGCGATGCCGAAACCATCAGAAAGCCTTTGGCTTTCGCCATTTTTTCAAGATTCTGGAATTCTTCCGGCGTCCAGAAACGGTCAACCGGGGCGTGTTTTGGCGATGGCTGGAGATATTGTCCGACGGTCAGAAAATCGACTTGTGCAGCGCGCAAATCGTCCATGACCTGCCCGACTTCTTCTAAACTTTCACCCAAACCGACCATCAAACCGGATTTTGTGTAAATGCCCGAATCAACTTCCTTAACCCGCTCCAGAAGACGAAGCGAGGTGTAATAACGAGCCCCTGGACGAACTGTCGGATAAAGACGAGGCACGGTCTCGAGGTTATGATTGAAAACATCCGGACGCGCATGGGCCACAACATCAACAGCCCCCGACTTTTTCTTAAAATCAGGAGTAAGAATCTCGACAGTCGTTTCCGGAGACTTGAAGCGAATTGCCTCAATAGTTTTCACGAAATGTTCAGCCCCGCCATCCTCAAGATCATCACGGTCAACTGAAGTAATCACAACGTGCTTCAGGCCCATCTTCTCGACAGCAACACCAATTTTGAGCGGCTCCATTTTATCGAGAGCGTCCGGCTTACCTGTGGCCACGTTACAGAACGCACAAGCCCGCGTGCAAACCTCGCCCATAATCATGAAAGTCGCGTGTTTTTTATTCCAGCATTCACCGATATTCGGGCAACCGGCTTCTTCACAAACAGTCGTCAGCTTGAAATTTTTAACAATCGCATGGGTCTCACCATAAACCGGACCTTGCGGAGCGCGCACACGAATCCAATCCGGCTTTTTGCCCATCGGGCGATCCGGGTTTTTCTGTTTTTCAGGATGGCGTTTTGCCTTATCCAAAAGATCGGGATTGTATGTCATAAGCCCATGTTCTAGGCCTTTTGGCCCAAAAAATCAAATAAAACCACCATCAGGATATGGCCTAAACCTAGATAAAATCAAGCTCGGCAACTTTTTCGCCCAGATTGGATATATTTCCAGCCCGGCTGCTCAAAATAGCCACCTTCTCGTCATTGAGCCGAAGGAGCTCCATTTCGTATTTCAGATCCTCATCAGGGTAAAAACCAAGATCTTTCGCCAAAGCCATACAATTAAATTCTTGCTCCAGCATTTTTCGCCAATAATGAACGCCGCGAATACCATTTCCCAGCAGCATAGCCGATGAACGGCAGACATCCATATTCTTGTTGGCCACATCTAATGTCCGGTATTCAAACCCATCCTGAAAAGCCACAAGCTCACGCGGACTATAAGGCCCCAAGGGGTTACCCTCGAAACTATCCAAAGGCAAAGATGTCGATGCTTTAAAATCTCGAAGGGCAATCCGCTGAAGCTCGATGCGGCGCAAACATTCAATCAAAACAGGGTTATCGTCCGGCACGAGCTTCTTCATAAATAAGCCGCGCGTATGGTTGTAGACAAACATGATCGAAACATCGAGCGCCTGCTGCTGAATATCCTTCACGACACTGCGGGTCTGACCACAAAGAACACCATGGGCGTACACATTAAAATGCTGACACATAAAGCGCACACGCTCTTTGCCCGCTTCGGCCAAATCGATATGGGTATCAATCGACATAACCGAGAGCCGCATCCGCTCCTCAGCAATATCCCGAATAAGTTCGACGGGCGTTAATGTCTCATAACGCTTATGCGGCACAATCATAGGCCTAAGGTGAGGATGAGCGTCCAGATCGATCGATCCGGTTTCAAGTAGTTTCAGCGCCTCCCTGATCAAAGCAATGTCATGCGCAGTTTCTGCTGCTAAAGCTTTTGTATAGCCCATTCGCGCCTGCCTGTTTATGGCAAGCTAAAACCCAAAATGAAGATTTGTCAAATAGAAAGAAATTAAGGTTATTTACGGCGGGCTTGCGCGTTGAAATACTCGGTATTGCTCTTGAACCCGTGAATTTTAGGGTCAAGCTTATAAAACGTACGAATTTGCCCCTTATAACTGACCACAGCAAACCAATCGGTCGCCGGATTGAAATAGACCGTATCCCCATCGGTCTGCTTAGCCGTCAATGTCCCTTCGGGCGGCGACCCGACAAAATCATTGGCCGCACGGATATACTGATCTTCGCTGGTAAAGCCAAACTCATCGCCATGTTTTTCAAAATGATGTTCCGCATTTTCATCGGCACTCATTTCGCGGGTCGAAGACCATTCCTTCGCATAGAGTTGACGAGGTAAGCTCGCCGCATCCGAGGGAACACTGCGATCATGGGTCCATACAGAATAGCAGACCAAAGCAGCCGACAAAACCGCCAACAAGCCTGCTTTTCTTACATGGGCACGGTAGCGCCGCATCTAGAAATGGATAGCTTTGCCGTAAGCCGAAAGAACCGACTCGTGCATCATTTCCGACAACGTCGGATGAGGGAACACGGTATGCATCAATTCGGCTTCGGTGGTTTCTAGCGTCATACCGATGGCAAATCCTTGGATCATCTCGGTCACTTCGGCACCAATCATGTGAGCACCAAGAAGCGCTCCCGTTTTGGCATCGAATACCGTCTTAACCAAGCCTTCCGGCTCACCAAGAGCAATAGCCTTACCATTCCCCATGAACGGAAAACGGCCAACCTTGATGTCGTAACCGGCTTCCTTGGCTTTAGCTTCGGTCAAGCCGATCGAGGCCACTTGCGGATGAGCATAGGTACAGCCCGGAATTTCATCTTTCTTGAGCGGATGAACATCCTTAAGGCCAGCGAATTTTTCAACGCAGATAATACCCTCATGCGATGCTTTATGAGCAAGCCACGGAGCCCCCGAAATATCACCGATGGCATAAACACCCTTCTCGTCCGTTTCCGAGTATGGGCCGATCACGACACGGCCTTTGTCGGTTTTGACTTTGGTTTTATCAAGACCGATATCCTCGATATTGGCGACAATACCAACCGCCGAGATCACGCGATCAACGGTAATTTTTTCGACCTTACCGCCAATCTCGACATGGCAGGTTACATTGTCCTTGCCCTTTTCGAGTTTCGCCACCTTGGCATTGGTCAAAATTTTCATGCCTTGTTTTTCAAACGCTTTTCGCGCCAATCCGGAAATCTCGGCATCTTCAACCGGCATAATCCGGTCCATAACTTCCACGACGGTAACGTCGGCGCCAAGCGTACGATAGAACGAAGCAAATTCGATCCCGATCGCGCCCGATCCAACCACCAAAAGCGATTTTGGCATCATGTCAGGAAGCATCGCTTCGCGGTAAGTCCAAACCAGTTTGCCGTCCGGCTCCAGCCCTGGCAGAACACGGGCACGCGCGCCAGTTGCCAGAATAATATGCTTCGCGGCTAAAACTTCTTTTTTTCCGTCTTTAAGATCAACCGCAACTTTTCCGCCTCCAGCCAAACGACCATACCCGTCAAATACAGTCACTTTGTTCTTTTTAAGCAAGTGACCGATACCTCCCGAAAGCTGCTTCGATACACCGCGCGAACGCTCGACGATCTTCTTAAGATCAAACGTCGGCTTCTCGCAAGAGAGACCAAACGCATCCGCATGGTTCATCAGATGAAACACTTCCGCCGAGCGAAGCAGTGCTTTGGTTGGAATACAGCCCCAGTTAAGACAGATGCCGCCCAAATGATTGGCTTCAATGACAGCCGTCTTCATTCCAAGCTGCGCCGCGCGTATAGCGGCGACATAACCGCCAGGCCCTGCACCAATTACAACCACATCAAAATTCTGTTCGGACATTTACTTCTCCTCGATCAATTATCTAAAAAACCATCATGAAAATTGGGGCCACCGGCATAGGCGTCGTTGTTCCCTTCAATTAAATCCAGCAAGATTTGCTGGGGAAAATGCGGCATATCATGGGCATCAATGCCTAGGCGCGGATCATGCCGATCAAACTTATCAATAAAGAATTGGCTATCCCGATCGATAAACCGCGCAAATTCTTCAACATCGTCACGGCGAATATATTCATCACGCTCGACATGGACAAACACCTTGGACATATGTTCAGGCAATTGAGCGGCACGCGATGCAAGGCCATGATAAACATCGTTCAAGTCCCTCTTGATCTCGTCACAAGAATTAAGAGTTACACGAGAAGTCACCAGATCGCTCATAATGAACTCATCCTGCCAAAGCGTATCCATGACGTCGTCGTGGCGCTCATGAAGCAAACCAACGGCCGGAGCCAAAAGTATAACTTTTTGGATACGCTCCAGAAGGGTCGATCCATTTTCATTCAAACCGCATAGCGAATTGAGCGCCGTTACCGCACCAAACGAATGGCCGACAACAATGATCTCGGAAAATTCTGCCCCCAAAGTTTCAAGAACAGTTTGAGGTTCCCCAATCCATTCACGAACCGACGACGACGCCCCGCCAATAAATTTTCCGTCATGAAACGGGACAGCTTTGGGGTATTGCTGCGAATTCAGCATCCATTGCCCTTCAGGCGTATCAAGACGCGTACCATTATGACGAAGAACACAGACTGTATATTCTTCTTCCAGCAGCCGATCAACAAAGCGCTGCTCAAAGAGCGTAGCCCCGCCCCCTGGAAAACCCGGGCAAAACAAAACCAAATCACCGCACGGCGCAAGCGGATGGATCAAACGTCCTTCCGCTTTTCGGTTGCCCGAGGTGAAATGTTTCCATTCGGCATATATCTGACGCATATTAGGCCAGCATCAAAACAGGATTTTCAATGAACCGTTTGAAATGTTGCAGATACTCGGCACCAACGGCCCCGTCTACCGAACGGTGATCGGTCGAGAGCGTAACGGTCATAACTGTACGCACAACCATTTGCCCGTTTTCGACAACGACACGTTCTTCACCGGCACCAACCGCCATAATACAGCTTTGCGGAGGATTGACGATCGCTTGGAAATTCTTCACACCGAACATACCAAGGTTCGAGATCGAGAATGATCCGCCTTGGAATTCATCAGGCTTCAGTTTTCCGTCTTTCGCACGTTTGGCCAAATCCTTCATCTCGTTTGAAATTTGAGAAAGAGATTTAGTCTCGGCCTTCTTGATGATCGGGGTAATCAAACCGTTCGGCGTTGCTACAGCCACCGAGATGTCCGAATGGGTATACTGGATCACTGCGTCATCCGTCCACGACGTGTTGGCCGGAGGATAAGCCTTGAGGGCCATTGCGTTTGCCTTGATAATAAAATCATTGACCGACAGCTTGTAAGCTCCGTCCGCCGCTTCATTCATCTGGGCGCGAGCAGCAAGCAATTGGTCCAGAACACAATCAACCGACAGGTAGAAATGCGGAATGGTTTGCTTGGCTTCGGTCAGACGGCGAGCCGTAACCTTTTTGATATTGTTGTTTGGAATTTCGGTGTACGCCATGCCGAGCATATCAGCGAGCTGTTTAGCGTTTGGCCCGCTCGAAGTCGGAGCGCTGCTGGCTGATTTAGCAGCAGGCGCCGGAGCCGCAGCGCCAGCTTTCGCATTCACCACATCCGCCTTCACAATACGGCCATGTGGGCCGCTGCCTTGAACCGATTTAAGATCAACGCCTTTCTCGGCAGCCATACGGCGAGCCAGAGGCGAAGCAAATACACGCGATCCGTCAGCAGGTGCAGGTGCAGCCGAAGCCGAAACAGACGCCACTGGCGCTGCCGCCGGAGCGGATGCAGCCGCAGGCGAAGCCGGAGCCGGAGCCGCCGC
>JBPXJO010000007.1:0-35949 GCA_051715325.1 Alphaproteobacteria bacterium
ACGCCAAAGCCCGGACACCCGAGAATCCAGACAATCCTCTTGCCCGCCGGATCGCCTTTAAGCGCCCGAACAGACGGATCGGTGAATTTTATGTGTTCCATATTCAATCCCCAAAGACACCCCACCCCAAAATCGAAAGACAGGTTACCTATGAGGTTACCTATTCGGGAGGATTGATTGGCATCGTATGGTATAATATGGCAGGAAACAAGGTTTTTCCCCAATCGGGGAAAATGGCGGATTTGCTAGATAAATCAACGCTAACCCATTGAAAAGATTGGTCGGAGTGACAAGATTTGAACTTGCGACCCCTTGCACCCCATGCAAGTTTATATAATCATATTTTACTAGATTATAGCGGATTATACGGTTTTTATTTTTTTCAGGTTACCTATTAGGTTACCCATTAAAAATTAAAAGCATTCGCCCCAATCGGTAAAATCAGCCTATCAAATTACCGAATTACATACAATCGCAACCAGATTGAGCGGCGGGCCGGAACGGTATAAACTGCCCGAATGTTCTTGAAAACGCTCTCGGCCCTTACAGCCTCGACCATCATTTTTGCCTCGCAATCCAGCCCTTCCCCAAACATTCACGCGATACAGGGAGAGCCCCGAACCGTCATTGTCCGTCAGGTTCTGGACGGTGACACGTTCGTCACCACCGAAAACGAGCACGTCCGCGTTTGGGGGATCAATTCGCCAGAGCGGGACGAAGCCGGATATTGGGCCGCTGGTCTATTTCTCGATCTCAAAGCGCGAGGCCGCGAGCTACGCTGCAAAGTTATGGACACCGACAAATACAGCCGGACGGTCATGCAATGCGCCGCGCCCGACGGTGTCGACATCGGTTCCTATATGGTTGAAACCGGATACGCCCGCGATTTTGTCCGGTTCTCCAAAGGGTTTTATAAATCCGAAGAGGATGCCGCAAAGAAGGCCAAGCGCGGTCTCTGGAATCCCAAGAGCGATTATTCCCCCCACCTTAAATACACCCCATAAAAAAAAGCGGGGAAATCCCCGCTTTTTCATACATCAAATAAATCTTTGTCCTCGAATTCTGTCAGATCAAAATTCGATATTATAAGTTCACCAAATCGCCCGACCTTTTCTCCGCCGCCGACCGAATATTGAACTTCAACCTCTTTAAAGAGAAAACCCGAGAAAATTACACGAATGTCCGGATGATCGTTGATCGACAAGATAAATCGACCTTGAATATTTTTAAGAATTCCAGCCATAAGAGGAAATTCATCCCGTGAGAATGCATCCTTTCCGTAGTCCGTTTCGCATTCATAATAGGGCGGATCAAGATAGAACAACGCCCCCTCGCGGTCATACCTCGCGATAAAATCCTTATAATCCAGATTTTCAATCACGACCGAAGTCAGGCGCGAGTGAACCTCTTCCAGAAGAGGCACAAGCTTTGTCAAATCAAACCGCGCCGGGCCATCCGGAATTATCCCGAAATTTTGCCTAGTCGCCCTCCCACCGAAACAGGTGCGCTGCAAATATAAAAACCGCGCGGCCCGTTCGAGATCGGTCAAAGTGTTCGGATCAGCCGCCTTTAAACGCTCAAACTCTGCGCGACTGGTTACTTGCCATTTAAGAACATCACAAAATTGAGGAAAATGACGGTTTAATATCCGGAATAGGTTAATAACGTCCTTTGAAAAATCATTAATAATTTCAGCTTTTGGCTTCCGCGCCCGGCGAAAAAAGATGCCACCCATCCCCATAAATGGCTCGGCATACGTCACATGGGGAATACGATCAATTAGAGGGCACAAAATAGGCGCCAGCTGCGATTTTCCACCCATCCACGGGGCCACCGGCGCAACCGGAATAACATTTTCCAAGACAATATTTGACTCTATCATCGACTCTCTCCATAAAAAAAGCACCTCGCGCGAGAGGTGCGGTGATAACCGGACGCGGCCGGTCATGGTTATGGCAGAGGTCACTCTGTCGGTTCGGGTGTTGGTAGCACCCACCCCCGCCCGGTCTTTTCAACCAAGCGGAGAAATAAAAAGAGGGCAGGAATGCCGCCCTGCCCTCTCACTCTTCTGGGGGAAGAATTCTATAAAGTCTGTCCGGCCTTTTTCCATGACCGCAGCTCACGCCGCAGGCGGCGCAGCGCATCCAGATGATTCCGCAACGTGCCATGCTCGCGATCCAGCACAAGCTGGACGACGTCGGTTTCGAGACGCTCGCGCTCGACGGCGCGAATGCGCCCTATAATCTGCTTAATGTCGGATTGGTATTTTATTTCAAGATGGCGCAGACCATCGAGGCTCGGTGACGATTTTTCGTCCATGCTTTTCCCCTTACGCAGTAGTGTTCCCAGAATTATTAAACACTAACAAGCAGTATTCTGAAAAGTCAAGAAAAAAGGCAGCCGACAAAATGATGCGCCTGAACGCTTCATCTCACCGGCCGCAAGTCATCTGCTCGTCACTCACCATCAGGAGGCCGACAAAGCTGGTCAGCCAGCTTGTCGACACGCCCAAACCATTCCCAGAGCGCCGGACATTTATCAGCCGGAAGGCAGACGCGTTCCAGCTCTTTGGCAACATCCGGCCCTGCGACCGGATACTCGGGTAAATTACTTTCAACATAAACCGGATCAGATTTTTCCAGAGCGCATCCGCTCAAGCAGCCGGTCAGGAGTAGCATGAGGGCGAGCCAGAATTTGAGCGCGACGCTTTTGTTCGGATTCCGACCGTTTAAAAATTTCCTCATTCTTCAACCTCTCTTGTTCAGCGCAGGCAAATTTTTCGGCGGCTGCGGCCGCATCAAATCCCCGCGTATAAAATTCATTCGGCCGACCGATCCAGACATAATGAGCCGCAAAATAAAGCGCCAAGCCCGCCACCACGCCAAGACCAACCCGCGCCCAATTCACACCACCGATTAAATCCATGAAAAATTTAACGTTCATTGCTCGAGGCTTTCTGGCTTGTTTTGATTTCAATCACGCGAATATTTGACGGCTGCGCAATCCGCCACGGGCAGCGCCGTGCCGTGACCAGCCGCGCTTTATCAATCGGAATGATCGTCACCGCGTCCCCTTGGTTCCCGCCCAGAACGTAATAGCGCGATGAATCCTCGCCGACATAAATGCCGACGTGTCCGCCACCGTTGCGCCGAAAGACCAGGATATCGCCGAGCATCGGCCGCATAACTGCACGTCCCCACTCACCCCATGCGAGCGCCCAAAGCGGATTTTTCGGGACATCCCACCCGCTACGCACGGCGCACACCGCGACAAACAGACCGCACCACGGAATTTCGTCGTTTGTGTAAATATCCTTGATCCCGCTTCCGACCTCTTTGGCCCAATCGAGAATTTTCGGATTGCTGGCATCCCCCGGTGTTTCCAGTGTGCCGTAAAGTTTGAGCGCCTCAAGAAGAATGCGCGGCCCACTCTCACGGCCTAACCACGCAAATTCGGCTGGTAATGCGGCCATGCTAGACCCTTTTGTCCATGATTTTTTCAAGAAGCTTGCGCGGCAGATCACCGTTCAAAATCTGTTCGGCGAGAATAGACACCGCGCATCCCAAGACCGCCGCTGTGGCTGGGCCATGCCCATGTTCCTGAACCGCGGAACCGAACAGGATTCCAATCGGAACCCCAATCAAGGCGGCGCGTAAAAACTGGCTGGCCGAGCGTCGCTCGCGCGAGACAAGAAACTGCGAGAGCACGATCAATGTGCACCATATCCCGATAAAAATGAACGGCTGCACCATATACACAATGTAGGTCAGGAAAAAGATGACCCCCTCGAGCGCTGATTTCAGAAAGTCCATATCGCCCCCCTATTCCGGCCAGCCGGTTGTGACATCGTACGCCTCGACCGATCCGATCAATGTCAGACCTTCAATCGCCTCGTCATGGGCTTTTTCGGCATCAAAACAAGCTTGGACAAATTCGCGCACCGCGTTCGAGAGCGCGACAATCATCGCCGCCGAAAGAACCACCCATCCGCCGGAACTTTTCCAGTTGATTTCGTAGGTTTCGGAATTAGCCAGAGCTGCATCGGCCGCCGTCCGCGCACCGGCCAGAAGCGTTTTTGATCGGTCATCGGTCAGGATTGTTTGACCCGCCCACACAAACCCGCCTGTTTCTTTGGCGTAACGATAGGCGGCCAGCTCGGCCCGTTTGGACACCTTGGCTTCCTCGAGCGTCGGCGGCGCAGGCGGTACATCATCCGCCGCGAAGAGATCAAGAACACCTTCAAAATCGAGCAAGTCGGTAATCACCACCGGCCCGCCGATCTTGCGCTCGACCACGCCCGACATCCCCGTCCACTGCACCGCGTGGATATTACTATCCAGCGGCTCGGCCAGTTGGCTGAAATCAAGATTTTTCCCGACACCGTCGATCCGGACATAGCCGTCCTCGGGAATAATTGTGACCTTCATGGAGCCCCCTTTTCCGTTTAGGTTTTGATAATTTTGTTGAGAATAATTGTCGGCTGGACGTTGTTGTGTGCGCCGCCACCACCATTGGCCGCGGTTGACATTGAGGTATTGATCTGGTTTCCAGCATTAGCCGTTGAGCTGTAATTCGTACCAGTCCCCGAACCAGTATTACTCCCGCGCTGCGTGTGCGAGTGTGACGCCAATTCGGACGATGTCAGCGTGTGCGTTTCCCCGCCGCCCGAAGCGCCCAGCGTTGTTCCCACCACCCCGCCACTGACTCCGGTCAAACGGTTCGCGGCAGTTCCGCCCATATTGTCTTTTCCGGCACTCACACGCCCGCGCAAATCGGGAAGGTTGAACGTTGTTGTTCCGTCACCCACTCCAAAAGTTGTGCCGATAGCCGCGTACAAATCGGCGTAGCCCGTTCGCGAGATAGCTTGACCGGCGCACATCAGCCATCCGGTCGGAGCCGCCGAACCGGCATAGTCCATAATCGCGCCCGCCGGAATACTGCCGCCGCCATCGCTAAAAATAACGTAATCCGTTCCATCAAAATCAAAATGGACGATTTTCCCCGCTTTCAAATCACCGGCGGCCGGATCAACTTTACTCGCGCCGACATATTTCTTGATCGCCGTCGGCGGAAGACTTCCCCACGCCAGAGTCGCCGCGCCCGTGTTATCAGTCGTAATCTTGACCCGCACAAAGGTCAGAACATCCAGCGTTGACGGATTCCGAGCGGTCGAAATTGTCAGCGCGTTTGCCGTTCCGCCAGCAACCGCCGCCGTAAAGGCCGCCTTTTGAATATCAACCGAATTCGGGATCATAATCCCACCGGCCGTTGAGCCGTCGCCGACGACCATGCGTTTATTGGTGGTATCGTATCCGGGTTCGGCGAGCGCAGGTGTTGCCGCCGCGATTTCCGCAGCGGTTCCGCGCCGCATCTGGCGGCGTGTTGACGTCATGTCATCCTCATTTCAGGTTAGGCAAAGGTTCCGTCATCCACCGTCGAGGACGGGGATTCCGTGAAAAGACCATCGTCCTCGGTCGAGGACGGGGATTCGGTAAATAGGCCGTAATCAACGGTGAATGTGGCTCCGGTCGGGGATGTCACCGTAAACCCGACGTAATACGTCCAGACCGACGCTACGCCGAGCACGTTGATCGAGCGCACTCGAATGTCGTAAGAGACCCCCGGCTGCACCTGATTGATCCGCATCGCGCTGGTATCCCCGCGCACCGTGTAGGACGGGCGGTAATAGGCCGAAGCCGACTCTTTGAATTCAACCTCGAATTTTCCGCCTTCGGTCACAAATCCGTCATCGGGCGGAGTCCATCCGACATTAAACTGGTATGTTTTATCGCCCTGTTCGGTAGCGACTTCCTCGACCGTGACGTTCAATCCGGTCGGCGGTTCAACATCAAAGACATTTCCGAGCGACGTATTCGGGCTTGGATCGACGCGTGTTTCTTCTCCGCCCGCCCAATCAAAGACTGCTGCCGCAATCTCCCGCGCCGTGAGCTGCACCACCAAACGCCCGTCATCGGTCGCAAGCTTCCAGTTCGTGACCTCGAATTGTTTAGACGACCATCCATAAATCGGCATCGAGAAATAAAACACATCCCCGACCTGAAGCTTGAGCGCCGACAATTTGAACGGCGCCGTAAAAATAATGTCTTGGCGCGAGCGTTCCATCACGATTTTGGCGACGCGCTGCGCCTGCCCCGGACGCTGCGAGAATGCCTGATCGAAATCTTTCTTGAGCTCTTCACCATCAGCGGCGATATACAGCGAATTTTTTACCGCCGGATAATCGGCGTTGTTCCCGTCATTGAGCGGCGTTGTGTAAATGCCCTGAACAAAATTGCATCGATCCCGCTTCGAGACTTTGGTCGTGACCGTCATCGGGCCCGCCAGATCACCATCATCCAGAGAGACCGTCGGCATCCGGTAGCCGCCCGCCATAATTTTCCAAGTCCCGCCGATATAAGACAGGGTTCCCGCGCAGCTTTTAATCAATTCCTGCAAATTATCATAGCGGGCTACATCGCACTGGAAGATACCGCCGCCGTGATAGCGCGGCTCGGCGATTTTACTCAAAACCCCGACCGATCCGGTTCCAAGGTCAATCACGACACCGTCCCACGCGTTGCGGAGCGAGGTCGCAAGCTGAACCCGCGCTTTGCCGATCCGCTGGTACGGCACAACAAAATAATCGGTTCCCGCGCTCAATCCTGTAATCGCGCCACTGGTCAGTCGTACCTTGTCCCCGAGTTGGAGATCGAGCCGGTTGCCATCCAGCGTGATAATATTTTTCGTCTGATCCACCGACAATACGTCATAGTCAACCGCATCGATCCCGACATACTCGTCCGCAAGGTTAGCCGCCTCGCTCGCCATATCATCATCGATAAACTCGGCCGCGACATTGCATCCGCGCCAAAACGTCAGGTAATCACGGATCATCAAGGGCAGGTTTTGCGTGAATCCCGACAATCCGGTGCGCGGATCATAAATTTCATCGCGGCCTTGAACCCATGCCGAAACTTGCGGCAATCCGGACGGGAATTTGCTCGGGCTCCACTTAAAACGGATATAAAGGTACGCAATCCCCTGCAACCGGTGATCGGTTGTCCATTCGGTCGCGCCTGCACTTAAAATCGGATCAGCCGCTTGGTCATCGGTTCCGAGATATTTATGAATGCGTAGGTAGTCTTTATAACGGCCCGAGATCACATGACCATCCGCATCCATCATGTCATCGGTGATCGTTACATCGCCGATCATGATTTCACCGATTTTCTTGACCCTGTGCGATGCCAGCATCACGATAATGTGTTGATACCGGTTACCGCCCGTCGTTGGCATATAGGCCATCGGCCCGCCTTTGCGGATTTCGCCGTAGACGATTTCACGCGCCGACACCGCTTGCCGCCATTGTTGCGGTGATCCGGATTTCGAATTGTAAGATGACCCCGACTTGGTTTTCGGAGAAAATAACGATCCCGCTGCCGACATCACCAAAGACGCCGCAAAAGCGCCCCAGCTAAATCCTAGAGACAAAACTCCGGCGGTGATCGCCGAACCGGCTCCGATTGCCGAAACCGTCGCGCCGACCACGACCGTGACCGGATCAGCGAGCGCCGCGAGCGGGATCACCATCAAAAAAATAAATACCAGAAATCCCATTATTCAACCCGCCATGCCGCATCGGCCAGAGCAACCGGCTCTTTCACCAGTCCGGTTTCGGGCGAGCGGTAAAACGCTGCGCCGCCGTAAACCACGCCAAAAGATGCCCCACATTCACGCTTGCGGTAGACAATATCCCCGCGCTGCGCCTCACTCGGACGAATGCGCTGGAAATGGGCATCCATGAGTCCCGGCTGGCTGCATCCTATTTCGCGTAGAACCGCGAAGCCTTCCTCTTTGGTTCGGTATTTCCCCCGCCCTTCGGCGGCGGGATCTTTTCCCGTCAGAAGAACCGCAGCGTCCGATGCAAAAAGCACACAGTCCCGCTCGCCCCACGCAAACGGGGTTTGGCCTTCACGCTCCAGAAATTCAACCAGCTTTGATTCCCAACCATCACACCGCATCGGTTACACCCACACCCCAATTGATCTGGACATCAGAAATCGTCGCGATAAAATCGAGACCTTTGTCATCCGGAAACCGCGTTTTCTGGTCTTCGGCAGTGTAATAACTCGAGCGCACCGTTTGAAGGTCAACCAGATCGGACTCGGCATTGAGGCCGACCATGCAGGTTGTTCCGTCATCCTGAATTTCCATGACGTCCATTTTTCCGGCAAAAACCACATAAGGCGCACCGATCATCGCGCCAGCCGGATCAAGGAACGCCCCGCGACAAATGATCTTCTTCCCTTGATAATCCTCGGCCAGCGCTAAAGCCAAAATCGAATTGGAGACGCCCGAGAGCGAGAATTTCGCCGATGGTACCGAGAGATCACTCGTTTCCTCGACCCCCGAAAATCCGAGAAGGAATCCGGCTCCGGTGTAGGCGTTCCCGTCCCAGTTTAAAGTGCCGTATCCGCTCCAAAGCCGCAGCGTCCCGCTTGTAAAGAACATTTCTGTCAGGATGACCGGCGTGAGAACCACACCATCCAGCTCGGCGATCACCGCCGCATCGAGAATGCGCGTCATTAAAGCACCTCGCGGAACGAGAGAGTAAACCCATAAATCCCGAGTTCATCCGACGACCATTCAGCAACATCATCCGAAAGCCGCATGACCGTCTTGGGCTGGCTTAAAATGAGAGCCTCGTTATCAGCCGGAGCCGCCCGCAAAGCAGGCTCGAACGTGAGCGTTCCTTGCCCCGATCCGTTGGCATTAAGCGGCTGCGTCACCATATAAAGCCGCGCCGCCGACCCGGTTCCTAATTGGAAATAATCCCCCGGAACGAGAACATTACTCGCACCGGCCGCCATTCCGTCGACCGCCAGAGTGTTCCCGCTTTGCGCGGCCCCGTTGACCAGAATAGTTCCGCCCGACCCCATCACACCCTGCTGGATCGCGTCCGGATCACCATAAAGGAATGTGCCGTAACGTCCGCGCAGCTCGGCCAAAAACGCCTGAATAAGCCGCGCATTGCTGCGTTTCATTGGCGGAAATTGAATTTCCCCTTCCCACCACTGCGCCGAAAGCGGATATACCTGAACCTCACCCGTAAACGGGCTTTCAGCCGTCCGCACATTGCTCTTTAAGCGGAACGTCGATTTTTTAACGCCGACCGCAGGGAAGGCGAGAGGATAAGTCGGCATCGATGTCTCTTGAAATAAAAGGAATTAGGAACGAAGTTTTCCGCGCTTTTGCGCGTCATCAACAGCGGAGAGCGTCATCTGGCGGATTTGCGGCATCATCCGCAAAACCTCGGCCCGCGTGGTTTGCTCGATGCTCGGCGCAATATTGATATTCTGGACAATCTGGACAGCGCCGCCAGCACCGCCGCTCATGGTCACAGGAATCGAACGGCCATCCGGAAGCGGGACATACGCCTCGGGCATCCGCCCTTCGCCATAAAGCGCCAATTGCGGCGATGACGCCACCCCGCCCGATGAATAAGCCCGCAGCGGCAATGAGCCGCGTGAGGTCATCACCCCGCCATTCTCGAATTTGAACAGACTGGACAGAGCATCACCGAAAAAATCACCGGCTGGCCCCGTCACGGATTTTGTGAGGGCCGCATTGGCAATCTGAAGCGCAATATTTTTAAGCGATGACCCGAGGCTTTCAGTTCCAAGGATCATGGCGTTGAGGCTATCCGTCACCGTCTGGCTCATGGCCTGACTGGCTTCGGCGGTCGCGGCCATCTGGTCGCGCTGATCGGCATAGGCTTTTGTCAAACGGGCAATTTCCTGCCCCTCTTTTGAGGCCGCACTCACACCGGCGCTTTTCAGATTGTTATAAATTTCCTGCTCGGTCGATGTACGTCCCAGCTGCTCCGCCTCGAATTTGAGGTTATCAATCACCTGTTTATATACATCAGCCTGTTTGGCCGCCGCCTTGGCCGCATTTTCGGACGCCTTGACTTCATCTTCTTTGGTTTTTTTGGCGAAATCGGCAAACGGTGATTGCACAGCCCCGAGATTGGCCATCTGGCGCTGCACCGTACCGGAAAAACTCCCGAGACCCTTCACCCCTTTTCCGCTGGTCGCCGCCTTAAAATCACTTTGCGGAACATCAACCGAATTCCAGTCAATATTTGACTGTTTTGGCATTGGCAGAGGTTTATCGGTCAGGCGGTATAGATTTAAAATCTCCCCGCCGATCTTGCTCATCTCCGATAGTGCGATATAACTAAATTTCTTGAAATTTACTCCAGCCTCATAAGTAGCCACTTTCCAAGCGTCATCAAATGCAGCGGCCTTGGCGATTGTTTCCTTATCAATAATCAATCCGGCGGCCTTGGCCTCATCTCCCATTTTCCGGATCGCATCCGATCCCTGCGAGAGCAGAGGAACCAATTCAAGGCCGGATTTCCCGAACGCTTCCGAGGCAATCCGGGCTTGTTCTGTCCGGTCAGTTACCGACGCCATAACATCCGCGACCGCGTTTAAAACTTCAATCGTCGATAGGTTCTGCCCTTCGGCGTTCTTAACAGCGACACCGTATTGAGCCAGAACATCCAAAAGGCCACCACTACCCGCCTGCGCCTCACCCAGACGCCGCGTAAATTGCTCGAGCGACTCATTCATCCGCTCGATATCCGATCCATTCTGGAGCGCGGCAAGGCCAAGTTCTTGAAGTTTCTCCGCCGAAAGCCCCAAGAGTTCGGCCTGATCATTAAGATCGGCTAGAGCCTTCACAGCATCGAGCGTTGCCCGCGAAATCTCGGCAATCCCGACCGAAATTCCCGCAACAGCCAAGGTGCGACCAAGGCCTGCGAATACACCTTCAACCTTTGAGAGCTTGCCGCCAACCTTCCCAGAGAACTGGTCAATCACGATCCCAGCTTCGCCGAGTTTTTGCTTGAGCCCGTTAATATCGGACTCAACGCGGACGACCAGTTTTTCCAGTGCCATTTTTAGACCTTGTGTTCGTCGGGAATAGTATCAAACCACTCCGCATATTCATCTTCCGGATCAGTTCCGTTCATTATTTCGAGCCGCGCATCAATGGCGGCAAAAAATTCATACGGCGTTGACGCCCAAAATTCGGCAGGCGTCCAGTAAAAGAGTGCAATAGCCAGCCCGAGATAGCGACGGATCGGGATCGTCTCGGACATTACTCCGCCGCTGTTTCCTTTTTTGGCTCTTCACCGCCGCTCAAAGCAAACTCACAAAAGAGCGTCACCGCGCCCAAAAGCTCGGGATTAAGAAGTCCGGCTTTAAAAATCTGTTCGGAGACTTTTTCGAGCGTGACACCAGAAGCGGTTCCGCTTTCCTTGAGGCCGTGAAATACGACCACAGCCAAATCCTGAAGACCAAATTCCCGCGCGAGGACGCGGCGGGCCAGAGCCACCATGCCAAACCCGAGATCATGCTCGATCCCGGCAATCGCCTTCCATGTGGCTTTAAGCACACACGGAACGGAACCAAGGTCGAATTCCACGGTTCCGTTTTCTTTGTTAAGACGCGCCGCCATTCATATCACCTATGCCGCGACCCAAGTGAGCGCACCGGCGGATTCCAGCGTAATATCGTAGCTGGTACCGGAATTTTGCTCGCCGCCGATATTGAACGAGGTGATCGAGAACGGGCCTTTGAATTTATCGCCCGCCGCATTCACAACCAGCTCGAAATTGACGGTTGATCCGGCCAAGGCTTTGAGGCGCAGTGCGTCCCATCCGGTCGTGTCCGGCCATGAGACAAACCCCGATACGGTCACGGTCGCATTGAGAGTCCCTGCGAGCGTCGCGCCCCAGTTGTTTGTTGTCTTATCCGACACATCAATCGATTGCCCGTTGATCGTCAGCTTGGCATCACGCTGGCCCGCAAGCGCCGTGAACACCTCGGTCGGTGTTGCGCCGTTGCCGACTTTCAAAATAACATTCTTGCCTACTTCTTTTCCCATGATGATTCCTTTCAGCTTTTTTGGAAATAAATTTCGAGTTCAATATCGGCGACGTAAAACTGGCCGTCTTCGCTCGCAAGGACATCCCCGAGCCGATTGACGGTCAGCCAGTTGAAAACGTATCCGCTGCCGATCACGAGCGGTGACGCCGTCAAACTCTGCACGACAAGGTGCTGGAGTTCCGACACCGCTTTCGTCCCCTGCCCGCCTGATATTTCGGTGACGACACGGATCGTTAAAATCGCGGTGTAATCCAGCGCGGTTTTATCGGTGCCGAATTCAATCGTGGACTGGCCGATATCAATAAACGGAGCAATCGTGTTCTGATCCGGATCATCGGTGATCGTTGTGGCGTCCATATCCGCGTCCAGACGCACAAAAACGGCGTTCTGGATCGCATAACGTGGTGATGTCATGATTCTTGTGGCCCGCTGGTTGTAACGCGGCGCATCGTTTCATCGAGCGCCGCCGCCATATTCTTACGGAACGGCTCTTGAGCCCGCTCGATAGCTGGCTGCAAGAATGGTTCAGCATTCCGCGCCGGAACCGACCGGCGAATGATTTTTGTAGTCCGGCTACCTTGGGCACGGCGCACACTGCCTTTTTGATAGCCCCGCGTCCCGTACTCGATAAATTTGCCGTAAAAAGCCTTTTCACTGGCCCGCTTGCGCAGCTGGCCAACCTTGGCCGTCAGACCATCACGCGCAATCGATTTTGAGAGTGAGCGGCGCAGCCGACCCGTCCGGATCGGCGCTCGCAGCGTCGCTTCATTCAAAATCTGGTCAGCCGTATCGGTTATCACTTTGCGGATCGGTTCCCGAACCGCTTCGGGATATGTCCGCAGCAACCGCCGGACACGGCTCACCTTGACGTAACTTTTGCGCGATCCGGCCATTATGCCCCGACGAGCTTCGCCAGAAGCGATTTTTTCTCCGGAGCTTCCTCGGTTCCGTCCTCGCCATCCGCAGCGGCAGACACAGGAACCGCGCCAGCCGCAGCCGGATCAACCAATGCACCATCACTAAGATCATCAGGTGCACTTTCGGCAACCGGTTCGGTCACAAGTTCGGAAACCGGAATCGGACATTCTTCGATATGAAGATGAACGCCGCTTTCCACATCAAAACTATGTTCGAGACCAGGAAGAATGACATCCGCACGCTTGCACAGACCGCCAAAGCCCGGAGCCGAATGGGTTTGAATGAGTTTAACTTCGATAGCCGATTTCGCATCCGGCTCGTCATGACGGATGGCAACGCGTACAACCATATTTTTCTCCTAATTTATGATTTCTTCCATGATGAATTTAAAAAAGGCGTGACGCTCTGGAAGCGGGAGCGCCTCGACAATATTGAATTCGCGCCCGTTCCATTGGACGCGGTCTTTGACACCGATATCAGCCGGAGCACGCACCCAGACCTGATAAACCCCGTTGGCCGAATAACGCTCGGTACGATTGCGCTCACGGCCCGAAATATCATCAATCTTGGCCCATAATCCGGTGATATGATCGGCCCATGTAACAGTTTTCCCGCCCGCCCCGTCGCTCGCGGTACTTGCACGGCGAATAATGATCTGTTCGGTTAATTCACCCGCCTGCATTACGCCACCCCGCCGCCGATCCGCATCGCTTCAAGAAGAGGTTTAACGCCGAGCGGTGTCTCGGTTTGACTCCCGTTTATGACCGCGCTGCGGTTCGCATAAAGATGCTCGATCAAAAGCAGCATGGCCGCCGTTAGACTTGGCGGGTTTTCCGTGTAAATAGTGGCATTCTCTGGGCCAGCCTTATAGGTGACCAGAACCGATCCGGCCTGATCGAGAGCGGACGGCCAACCCATGATTGGCGGCGACACTACGGCAAGCCGAGCATTGAGATCGGACGCATAGCCCGTGGCGCTCGTACGGACGCCGGATGAGTTCAAATAGGTGATCGATGTAATCTCGCGCACCGGCCCCATCGTCAAAACCAGATCACCATCCGGAAAGCATGGCATCGACAAAACCCAAGTCCCGTCGACAAAAGACCGCGTGCAATAATTTTCGGCAAAGTCACGGGCCGAGGCAATAATGCTCTGGATCAGAGCATCCTCGGCACTACCGCTCACCCGCAAATGCGCCTTGGCCATGTCCAGCGTCACCGGCTCGCTATGACCACCCACAAGCGTCCGTTTCATTCCTGAATACCGCATAATTCTGAACCTTTTCTATTTTATTTTAAAACAACACTGGCCAACCAGACCAACGATGCGGCTCGTGTAGTGGTTGAGGATCACCGTTTTCGTCAAGCGGTAATCTAGCTATGAACTCCGCTGCGTTGATAGGCACAACCTCGTTGATATACTCGGCTCCGTCCCATTCCCAAAGTCCTATGATATCAAATGGGAGGCCGAGTGGCCCCAACGTGGACGGGTCAAAGTTCTCGGCAGCCAAGCCATCGCACACTACTTTCCCGCCGAATGGGATTGTCGAGGGCATAGGTAGCACAAATTGGCCTAGAACAGACTGGATTGCAGCCTTTTTCTCATCTGTGAGCATATCGAAGGTCAAACCTTCTGGGATCAAGAATAAAACGCGGTAGTACATTATGTTGTAATCCTTTGCATTTCCGAGTTGGTGACGCGAATTGGATAGAACAGGAGTTCTTTGATAGTACCGAAAAATATCTCTCCGTTATAATATCGCGATCCTATATTTAACTTGGTAACTGTTGGAGGTGTTCCGCTAGTGTCAGTTGTTGGAGCGTCACCATTAACCGAAAAGGCAAAGTTATTTATTTTGTAAGCAAGAGCCGCCGTCGCCGCCGCCAAACCAGAAATTCCAGAATCTCGACTAGCTTGAAACACACCGCCATTAAAGATTGCTAATGTTATATTTCTGGTTGTGGGTGCAAGATTTATAGTTTGTCTATTACCAGTTGTACCATCGCTTATTTCATAAACCCTTGGGTAATTATCATCACCACCAATGCCCTTAAATTTCGCAACAACAGTTCCCTCACTCTGATTATACCAATCCGCAAACGGCACGGTGTTACTGGCAGAGTTGGAAACAAGGTCGGCAGAACGGGTTACGGCGGAACCAGATGTCGGGATGAGTGAAGACGCAAACCCCGCCTCCTCAGTCTGGACTCCACCAACCCAAATGTCAAAATCATAAGTATGTCCCGAGGAGAACGCAACCTCAACAGCGGCCTGAATTCCAGTCGTTGTGGCTTGATCTGTTGTCGCAGTTCCGGAAGACCGAGCAAAGCCGGATATGGTTTGTAAATTTGAGAAAACACGATCAAAGTCAACTTGTGTGGAGCCATTAAGAGACCTAACCCCAAGGTTAACAATCGGTCTGTTTGCCCCCCTATCCTCTATAACTTCTGTATACGCCGACAGTGTAAACGTATGCCCTGTTGTAGTTGTTATCTCACCACTTGTAGTTAAAGATACAGCAAACCCACTTGAGAATGAAGCAGTGCCGGAGATAGTTATAACACTTCCAGAAACCCCATTACGTGTTTCTTGTCGCACCTTTGTGGCTGTGACCCCTCCATATGAGTTACTAGTCGCACCACCAGAACCGTTTGAGTAACGAACAAGGTTCGTCCTCGCACCCTCAACCAACAAACCTTTCGCCACCCCAGTGGCTGGATCACAGTCAAAGCGTGGGACATCCGCAGCGGAAGTTTGCATTACCCCAGACGAATTAAAGTATGTTCCTGTCGATCCTCTTGTGAAAGTTAGAATGTCAGAGAAATTCTTCGCGGACGAATTTGCTGCGTACCTGTTATTCGCAAAATCAAGGATAAGGGCAGGGCTGACCGAGTCGGCTTTATAGGAATCAGCTTGAAACCATTTTTTAATTGCCCCGATCACCGGAGCAAACCACTGCGACACATGAGGAACGGGCATGAGACCATCCGGAACGGGTTAAAAAACTTGAACGAGAAGAAAGAACAATAAACAGGAAGGCCGCGCGGGCCTTCCTGCTAGGGTTATGAACAACCTTATTAAGCTTGTTGCAGGTACTTGACCGGACGGGTTCCGGCATCGACCAGATTGGCGTCTGTACGGCGGAAATAGATGAACGCCGCTTGGTAGTTGGTGATGTACGGCTGGTCGACACGGGCGATAAAGTCGCCTTTAACATTCCGTACCTTGTATTTGTACATATCACCATACGCCACGGTTTTGGCACCGGTCGCAATAGCCGCCATATCGGTGTTGGTGTAAATCGGCTTATTCAACAGACGATCAACCTCGCCCTCGCGTGTCGACGGCAGAAGAAGCGGACGGTTTTCGCCGTCTTTCATCTTGGTCATATAGTTGAGGGTGCTGTCCGCCACCATAAAGCAGGAATTCGGAGCGTCGCGATACGCCTCGCCCACCGAGAATTTAAGGTCGGACAATTCGTCAAACGTCAGCGCCGTTGCCGATGCTGCCGTTTTACCCAGCGTAGCCGCAGTGATCAGACCTTTTGGCTGGCCTGTACCGGTTCCGGTGGTAAAGTGCGCATTTTGCGCACGGCCCACACGCTCGGCGGCCGCTTCCTGAATCCAAGATACCAGATCAATGGCACTATCTTGCAAGAGCGCCAAAGAGACCAGAATGACATCCGACGTGTAAATATACGCGCCGAGCGTGACCTGACCAAATCCCGGATCAATCACGTTGGTGGTGCCGCCTTCCGTAATAATACGGCCGACATTTCCGGTATCATTCGCGGTTGGCCATGGCAGGTTTTCCCCGGACTCGGTGGTAAACACATGGGCTCCGGCCCCAACAACCCCCATCCATGCTTTCAGCGCCGTATCCATATCGGATACAAATCCGGTCGGTACAGTATAACCACCGGCTGCTGCCGTTCCGACGCTCATGGCCGCTTGTGGCGACGGCTTGTTGAAACCGGCCTTGAGGATCGAGCGCTCTTCGGAATCAAGTTCCTGTGCGCCATTACGCAGGAATTTGTCAAAAACCTTAGCGTATTTTGCGGCTTGAATAGCACTGGCGTCATTCCCATGCTGGACATCATTGCGGCCCGCATCAAACGGCTGGGCGTTTTCAAGCGCCGCTGCCGCTTCATCCGATTTACGCATAGCGTCAATACGGTTTTGAAGCCTCGAAGCCTCGGTCATCATGTTAGCGTGGCGCTCTTCTTCTTCAGCTCCCCAATTTTCGGAAGTCTGCGCAAAAGCCTGCGCGTCCTTAATCAGCTTGGCGCGCTGTTCGATCAAGTCCTTAATCTTCATGTTATTCTCCTTTGAAAAATGTTTGGACAAAAGCACCGCCACCACCGCCTCATACGAGGGAGCGGCAGTGCCGGAATTCGGTTAGGTCGGAAATGGTGGTGAGAGTTCGCCCACTTAACGGGGCGTTAGTTTATTGAAGAGCCGCGAGTTCAGAGATCGCTTTGGCCCGCGCGCGGCGGCCAGCCTGCGCGGCGTCATCTTTAACTATAGGTTCAACAGGTTCCTTTTCGGGGATAGGTTCATTTTTAGGCGGCATAGCGCAGTTATAAAGGGCGCTAGCAGCCGTAGCCGCAGCATCCGGCGATCCGGACACATCGACAATCTCATCAATCAGCTTATAGGCCAGAGCCTCTTCGGCGCTCATCCATGTCTCGGCCGCCATCAAAGCCGCAACGTCAGCCGCGAGCATCCCTGATTTTTCCACATAAATCGCCGTGAGGTCGGAGGCAACCTTATCAAGAACCGCCGCGTCCGAACGAAGCTGCTCGGAATTTCCCATCGACATCATCCATGGATCATGGATCATAATCAGGGCATGGGCCGATGATGTCACCTTTGAACCGGCCATCAGAATGATCGATGCAATCGATGCCGCCGCGCCGTCATTTACCGTCTCGACCGGATACGGGCGTGATTTCAGGTAATTATAAATCGCCCATCCGTCAAACACATCACCGCCCGGCGAATTGATACGCACGACCAGCTTGGTGAGATTTTGTCCGGCCAGAGCCTTGACCACGGCGTCCGCCGAGATACCCCAATACGGATCGATAAAATCATACAGCATCAGTTCACCAACACCGTCCTTGATATCCAAGGTAAGCGGCGATCCGCTATAGGCCTTAATCTGGTTCGCCAAGTTCAACAGGCTTTTGCGTTTCATGTGTTCCTCACTGCCCGCTATCGGGATTCGATGGTTTCTGGGATGTTGATTTCTGGTCAATCGCGGTGAACCCGTCCTTGCCGAGAGCCGCCATATTGAGCGGCACACGAAGCGTGTCGCCGCCTTCGATGCGGTTATGATTTTCGAGAGCGCGGACTTCGTTGATCGTAAAAATTCCCGCGTTCAATGCTTTCGAATGACCGTCCATGCGCGTGGCGTAATCACCACGCAGCAGTCCCTCAAGATTAAAACGGACGAAATAGTCATCCTCCGGAAAGAGCTTCGCATCAAATTCCTGTTCGATCCGCTTGACCCAGGTCAATAGCGAGTATTGGACAAAATCAATTGATTGCTGCTCGATATTACTGTACGTCGCCTTATCAAGAATTCCGATCATGTGCGGCGGAACTCCAAAGACACGGGCAATATCGGATGCTTGAAGTTTGAGCGCTTCAATGAGCTGCGCGTCCTCGTTGTTCATCGCCAGCGGAACGAGCTTGAACCCATCGACGAGCATGGCGATTTTCTTGGAGTTTTCGACGCCGGTGAAATTCGCCTTGAAGTTCGCCAGAATTTCTTTTTGACGATCGCTTGATATATTCTGCTCGGTCTGGAGCGTAGCCCCGACGCTCGCGCCGTTCTTGAAAAAATTGGATTCATGTTTTTGTGTGGCCAAAGCCAGCCCGAACACCTCACGGGCATAGTTTAAAATCGGCGAAATCCCGACAATTCCGTCAAACCCGAACCCCGGAATATGGATCACATCATCATCGCGCCATACTTCTTCGCCTTTGGATGTCGTGATCTTGTGCCATTTTTTACCGTTAATCCGCTCGGTCTTGACCAGATCCGCATCAACCGGATAAAAACCCAGCGCTTCCCCGCGTCCGTTCCGCGCAATCACCGCATAAGCATTCCCCCTGGTCAGTACCTGCCCCATCATTGCTTCCCGCCAGATGAACGAGGTCATCATCGGGTTCGGGCGCTTGCCGATCATCTTATTTGCCGGATGATCCTTGGCAATCTCCGATCCGCTTTCGGTGGCGCGGTACACATGAAACGGTAAACCGGCAACGGTCGATGATAAAACGCGTATACAGGCAAACACCGCCGCAAGGCGAAGGGCACTATCTTGCGTCACAGGAACGCCAGTGTCCGAAATGGCTCCCATGCCGCTTGTAACCAGCTGGAGCACATCCCCCATCGATGTTCCGGGCAGAGCGAGCGCAGTATTCTGCGGCCCTGCTGCCGATCCGCTGCGGGAAAACAAATTTCCGAACAATTTCATAAAATCCTAACCCACTAAAATTTCTTGAGTCTCATACGCCGACGGCGCAACCGCGTTCACATCACGCGAAATCCAACATCCGGCCGCCATAATAAGGGCGATGACCGGATCAATCTTCCGTTTATCAGAAGCGCGGCGCGGGTAGACGTTGCGTTTCACATCTTCCTTGGCTTCGATATTGGCTACGCCGAACGAAAAAACCGGATCACCGCAATGTTTGATACGACCCGCCCTGATCCACGCCTCGACCTGTTTCATCGGATCAGAGAAGTTTTGAACCGTTTGACGGTATTCCAGCATCGGATATCCGTCCTTTGAGAGTGTGGTGGCCAGCATCGTGGCCTGAAACGGATCATAAGCCACGACATGAACCGTCAAAATCTCTTTTAGCTCGCGCAGGCGATCTTGGATCACCTCGAAATCAATAATCTCGCCATCGGTAACGGTGAGATAACCTTCCTCGCGCCATATCTGGTAATGCTGATTCTCCGGCTGGTTGACCGTTTCCTCGGGCAAAAAATTATAGCTGAACGATGCGAATGTCTCTTTTTCATCCAGCGGTATTAAAACCTGCATCGCGGCGATATCGGTCTTACTCGAAAGATCAAGCGCGACATAAGCCTCTCGTCCGGCAAATTGTTCGATCCGGAGGTTCTTATCCGCAGCGCGGTTCCAGTGATCGATTGAAAAATAGGCATGGGCCGAGTTGACCCACAAGTTCAAATTCTTTGTTTTAAACCCCGCCGCCGCGCGCGGCGAATATAAAGCTTTGCGGCGCTGGCCTTCGAGGTAATCCTCCATGACCGACACGCCATAATTCGGGTTGGCTTTCTTGGCCGCCTCGACCGATGACCAGTCATCATCCGGATCAAGGGTGTAATTCACAAAAAAGACCGCGTCGTCCTCGATTGTACCGAGCAAAATCTGCTCGTATTCTTTCATAATCTGGTAACACGGCCCCGCCTGATTATCTCCGGCGGTCGAGATTAAAAGCTGGAGCGGATTCTCCCGCGCCCCTTGACCGGTTTCCATGGTCGATATTTGCGCGTCTGTCGCGTGTTCATGCACCTCGTCATGGATCGCAATCGACGGTGATGCCCCATCACCCGGAACACCGATCACCGGCTCGAATTTCGAATTCGTAACCTCGACCGACAAATTCCGCGCATTGATCTGGATGCCGAAGGCTTTCTTCAAATCCGGATCAAGGGCCACCATCATCCGCGCGGTCGAGAATACCTCAAGCGCTTGTTTCTCGGACGTCGCGCCGCAATAAACCTCGGCCCCGAATTCATTATCGGCCACCAATCCATAAAGACCAATTCCGGCCGCCAGAGTTGTCTTGGCATTTTTACGCGGGACCAGAAGCATCGCGCGGCGAAATCGCCGCAGCCCTGTTTTCTTGTGTACCCAGCCAAAGAGCATACATAAAACAAAACACTGCCACGGCTCGAGAGTCAGGCATTCACGGCTCCGCGCCCATTTCCCTTTGACGTGCCGCAGGTTCGAGATAAAACGGCACGACCGTTCAGCTTGTTCGCGATTATACCGATAATCCCACCGCGACGTGCGCGAGCGGTTCATATCATCACGGTGACGCTGACAGGCCAGCTTGACCCAGCGGCACGCTGGAATTGCCCCGGAAAGCACATCGGCAATATACCGATCAGCCAGAGCCGCAAACGGATAGCGTGCGGTCATCTAGTTCACACGCCCCGAAGCCGGAGCAAACTCCGAAAACGGGTTCTGGCGTTCTTTGAACAGATCGCCTTGCGAAGCATCCGGCAATTTTGTCCGCGAGGCCGGTGTCAAACCAAGCTCGCCGGAATATTGACGGTGCATCGCGCGGCACTGATTGAGGATTGCCAGCTCCGGACGCTGCCGGATTGACACGCCGCTTTTTGTCATGGCTTCGTAGGTCATCCCGTGTTCACGGATATAGGCCTGCGTCTCGACCATCATGGCGTAATTCTCGGCATAGGACTCAAGCAAAAACACATCAAGCGCCGTCATCACCCCAAGCCGATAAAGCCGCAGCGCCGTCTCTTCGAACGTAGCCTTGGCCAACCCCTCCATGTGCGCGGGCGCAGCCGGAACCTCGAGTTCCGCCATCAAATGCGGCTTGATCGGTCGACGCCCGGGATTACCCTCGAGTGTCTTTAGCGCCGCTGTCTTGGGCTTACGTCCGGCCATGTTGCAAACGGGTTTTATTGTTGAAATTCAAAAAGATATGGTCGCTAAACCATTGAAATGACTCAGTCTATTTTTAACTTTTCTTCCCTCATTTTGCGCCCAAAAATCCCCAACCACTCACGCGGTCTAGCGGGGTGGGGGTGGTAGGGATTTAACCCCCCTACCCCCTGACGCGAAGCCTGAATCTTCGGTCGCGGTCTTTCGGGAGTGGCATGAGGTGCACAAAGGCTGCCAGTTTTTCTGATCCCAGAACAGTTCGGCGTTGCCTTTATGCGGAATGATATGATCAACCACCATCGCTGCCTTGACCAAGTTCTTCATTGCACAGATCACACACAGCGGATTGTGCTCGAGAAACTTTTTACGAAGCTTTTGCCATCTGTAACCATACCCGCGAGCGCTTGAGGTCTCACGGGTTCGGTCGAAGTCAGCTTTGCGCTGGCGTTCTGTTGGCGCAGGCTTTCCGGCAGGCTTGAATGTTGGGATGCGTTTGGGCATGAGCGTTCAGAACGTGCGTTTTGAGGAGGGTGTCATCTGGAGGAGAAAGTGCTTGGTCAACCAATCAGTGTGGGCACACGTTCTGAACTTATTCAAACTATGCCATTGAAAGGTACACGCCGGAACCCCCCTCAATTATCCTTTTGTTTTCTTTTGCTTTTATCGAAGTAACCCACGAGTGACGTCAGCCCCGAATGAAGACTACCGCGCCAATAATGCACCGTCCTTCCTGTGGATTCAAACATCCTATAGAATGAAACACCGCGAACGATGATATGCTCGAGCGCCATTCCGGTGACGGATGACCGCCCGCCAACGTGTTCCCAGATTTCATCCAAACGGCGGGATGCGTTGATTTGAGCGGTCTTGAAGTCCTCCGGAGATACCGAACCACCCGAGCGATTGAAATCAATCGTCGAGTAATGGGATGCGTTTGCAATATCCCAGAGTTGCTTAAACTTCTTTCCGGCTGCGTATTCGGTCTGGCTGATTGTCTTATTCCGCACCATGATGTCGAGACTATCCTGCGACCGAAAGACACGCTGCAATCGTTTGTTGACCTCGGCCTCGCCGATTGCCACATCCCCGACGCGATCTTGGCTTACGCTCTCGTCGAACACATCCCCTTTTCCGTTGCGTTCGCGTGTGCCCGGATCGTTGGCGTCAATGTCAACAGTCACACCCGACGCCTTGTCCTTGACCAGAAAGCGCGGCTGGTTTGGAATAGATGGAAGGTTTGGCTGGTTTGTGGTGTCGGGTTTAGCGGCTTTGGTTTTGGTTTTCTTGGTCATGAGCATCCTCGATGGTTTTTAGGTGAGTTTAAAAGCGTGTGCAGGGTTCCCCCCGAAGGCATTCAATGGCTGGTGACAATCTCGGTGATGCCGCCTTGCCGCAAGAGTTGGCCGTAGTTGTCCCTGATCCAGTCGGACTTGAAGCGGCTCGGTGCGATCAATCGCCCATCCCGAACCACCACGTCCGCAAACCAGCTGCGATAGGCTACCTCGCCGATCTCGTCCACCAAACGCCTTCCGAGGCTTTCGGGAATTCGGTCATCAGGCCATAACTCGCCAGTTTCCAAAGCGGGAATATTTACCCCGTTAGGGGTAATATTCCCGCGTATCTTCCTCGCATTGCAATTCGCTTTGCGAACCTTATTTTCTTCAACAATATCAGGTGGTTGCGAGTTATCCTCTTTCCACCTTTTCTTTCCATTCTTGCGATTGACATTCGAGCGTTTATGGTCACGAACCATGCGCCGCGAATAGATCGCACCGTCGCTGCTTTTCGTA
Source organism: Alphaproteobacteria bacterium (assembly GCA_051715325.1). Lineage (GTDB taxonomy): Bacteria > Pseudomonadota > Alphaproteobacteria > Micavibrionales > Micavibrionaceae > UBA1573. The sequence continues at coordinate 23,343 of JBPXJO010000007.1, forward strand.
AAAACTCCAGCCTGCTCGAGATCGCCTAACAAAGCGGAGACCTCATGGGTAGGAGCCCCGACCAAAGCAGCTAGGGCGGCATCATCAAGAATACGGCCACCTACAATGAGGTGACCGTATCTCGGGGATTTATGCATCAAAGCGATCATCTCGATCCAGAGGCCACGGGCCGCCAGAGAGCACGACTTTAATGCGGTATCGGATTGCCAATCATCCGGCGAAAACTTCATCCATTGGGGTGGGGCTTTAGACGTCATCACACGTCCTTTCCGGCATCTGCTGTAAATGGTGCAGGATCGACGTATGATCGCGCTGCATCATCCGCCCGATAGCGGATACGCTGTATCCCTCGTTATGGGCGATCCGGATAAACTCGCGCCGCGCTTTCACCATGGATTGACGGCGGCAATCGCCGATCAGTTTCATCCGGTCGACTCCCGTCGCTAAAAACACCATATTGAAAATCTCGTTCTCGGTCTTTCTGGCCATCACATCACCCCGACCGCATGGTTCATAGTTTGACGTTCTTTCTCGCGCTTGGCGAGCGGCAACGCGGTTTGAACGATCAATCCGGACGTGTTTAACTTCCATTCATCCGCCGCCTTGAGAATTTGATTGCGGAGTTTTTTAAGGTCGGATTCCTGAACCCCCGGAGCCACGTCCGGAACAATCGTCACCTTGCGGACACATTCCGGTAATATCAGCGACGGAAGATTGGCATAGGTTATCGCCGCCCACACCGGAAGATGCGGATGCATCGAGCGGAACTGGAGCCCGGCTTCGATACTGATCGACACGACCAGATGTTCGGCGGGTTTATAAAGCTGGATCGAACCTCCGGCCAGCGGGCCGAGCGCCATACGGCACGGACGCCAATCTGATAAAGCCAGCCCGTCCTGCGCCAACCATGTCCGCGACACCGCCATGAATTTCCCGTTCACATCGGACACCTGCGCCAAAATCGCCGGAGCTGATACGCGGTCGGGATGTTCAAGGCAGGAATGATAGCGCAAACACTCGGGAACGCCGCCAATCGCTTCGATATCCACACCCGAAGCCTCAAGATAGGCGGTGATTTTATCCAGTGGCCGCGTTGACCCCCAATACAGGCGGAATGCCATCTTGGTTTTATACAACCGATCCCGCTCGCTCATTTTCTCGCCATAAACACGCTTGGCGCGTTCAATCATAACAGTGCGCCCCGTGTAATCGGACGACACTTGCGCCCCGCCTTGGAGGTATTTCAGCGCGTCAGAGAATTCAAGCCTGTAGCGCTTCTGGATGTAGGACAAAGCATCCCCCTCTTCGGTGCACACACCGCAGCGCCATGACCATTTTGATCCGCTCGATGACACTTCAAAGGATAAACGGTCATCAGCGTGGAACGGGCATTTCCCCACCAATGTTTGACCGCGATGAATGAGGTGGACACCGCTCCGGCGCACCACCTCGATCAAATCCGTTCCGGCGACCAGTTGTTCGACATTAATTCCCATTCTTCCCCCTCCCCGTTTAACTGACCAGAACAGATCCGGACGGAACGTGCGTGACGGGACGCGGGATTGTGACGATATTGCGAGCCACGCGGACAATCTGTCCGGGCGTGTCATAGCGGTAATCATCGAATGTCTTGGTTTGAATTTTCGGTTCCGCGATCCGGCTTTCCGTCACTGGCCGCTCGCTGGTCTTTGGCTTGACCTGCGTTTCTTCGCAAATTTTCAGTTTGAGCCGGTTCAAGTAAATGCGGGTGAGCGCCATATTGATCCCGCATTTCTCGGAAATCTCGCGCACCGTCCGGCCCTCGGAATGCAGGCCACGGATTTTGCATTTCATCGCCGCATCGAGCGGCCTCTGGTTCGGTGTACGCGGATCAAACATAGGAACCTCACTTTTTTGTTTGTAGATTGGAACTCGAACCCACCGAGATCAAAGCCTCGGTGCAGGCATGGATGACGTCTTGAATTTGCTTGACGATGTCCTGTTGTTCACGCGGGCTGATCGACCCGTCGCACATCGATGCGGTCACCGATTTGATCGCCTCGGCGGTTTCGCCCATAATACCCGCGACCGCCGTCATTAATTCCGGAGCTGCCGCCCCGCTGCCATCCGGAGTAAAAGCCCCGCCCGACAAAGCCGCCATCGCTTCGGTCACGGCATGGGAGCCGCTCTCACGCTCGAGGTCGAGAGCGACATCCACAGGGATGAAATATTCAAACTTTTCCGGATTGCCGTAATCGGACAGGTTGCTCTTGCCCACGCGGGTGATATCCGCCGCAGCTTCGATCCCGCCGCAGCTTTTAACCAGCGACCGCGTTGCCGCTTTAATCAACAGATATTCGTCTTTCGAGAGAACGCGCATTTAAACCCCCTTTTGTACGGCGGACGGAACGCCGCCATTCTTTTCCGCAAGACCAGCGAGCGGAATCGTGCCAGAATTCAACCCATGAGCATTTTTGAACCCATCCCCGAACAAATCCGGCCGCAGATCGATGCGGGTAATCCGCCCGCCCGTGGCCGTTTCAATCGAACGGGCTGCCTCGGCCGGAACAAACCCGTTTTTTCTCTGGAGCCAATAGGAAATACTTTGTTTGGAGACACCTACCGATTTGGCAAGAATGTCCTGACCTCCAAGAATACAAACCGCTGCTTTTAGGTAATTTTTAGGAGTCATTTGTGCGTGAACCGTAATTTAATAAGATTTGGATAGAATAGTGGTGTTTTATTGGTGTTGTCAACACTGATAATACACCAAGACATTATTTTGCCTCTGTGAAAGAGTAGCGGCATGACCAAAACCGCAGAAACAAACGAACAAACCATGATCGAGGATGACGCGAAACACCGCCAGAAACAGGCTGGCTATCGTCTTCGGTGGGCACGCGAGCGCCACCGCCTTACTCAGTTACAGCTTGCTGAAATGTGTGGAACTAGCCAGCAAACCATCCAGAAATTCGAGAATGGCGACCTGAAGAACCCATCCTTTCTCGACAAAGCGGCTGAAATTCTTGAGGTCAAGAAAGATTGGATTTTCGGCCTTTCCAGCTACAATGAGATATTATTCAACGAACAAGAACGCCGCGCCTTTGTTGACGAAATCGGCAATGACGGATCAAAAATATCGGTTTGGAGCATTCCACCCCATGCGACCGGTCTTCCGGCCGCCCAGAATAAAAACCTCGAAATCCGTGAGGTTGTCGGGGATTCCATGGCTCCTGAATTCCGCTCGGGTGACTTCGTTCTGGTCAATACCGCCGATATTTCCCCCTCACCGGCCGGACTTTTCATGATCCACGACGGCCACGGCCTGACTCTGCGCCGCGTCGAACCCCTTCCCAGCGGAAATCTGCGCCTTAGCGCGTCAAATCCGGCTTATTCCCCGATGGAAGCCGCAAAAACCGATGTCCGGATTTACGGGCGGATCATATTGAAAATCGGGAGAGTGTAATAATTCCCGGCATCCCCTTGAGATCGCACCGAACAAATGTTAGTTTTATCCTACTAAGGCGATTCCTTTGATTTTTATTCATTTTCATTGACTATCTGAATAGACAGCTATAGGATGCGCAATCCAAAAAATATTTGTTTTCTTTGCGTTTTCTGCACACTTTGTGCAAGAATCATCTTAATGTTAGGAAAACATTAACCTCACGGTGACCAAAATGGATGCAGGAACAGAAAAAATGGCAAACCCGAACGACGCAGCTGCAACACTGCACCACACTCTCTCGACCCTAGTAACAGGTTTCGAGCTAGTGAATGTTCGTTTTTTTCCGGGGTTTAGATCAATTGTCTCTCCGGCTGAAATGATCGTCGAGGCAAACCGCGCTTTTACACAGATTAAGCGCGGCGCGTCAAAAGAGCGCCAAAACATAGATGAAGGTCTGGAATTCAGAACTATTGCCGAATTTATATAAATCGGCGGCTTCTTTATGACTAAATTCTCCGATCTCGTAAACCATACCAGCACGTTTACTAAATTTCCCGTTCCAGTCGAAGACGTTCGCCTGTGGTTTATTGAACACGGCTATCAAAGCGAAATTAAGTTTTTCCCCGTAGAGATCGATCCAAATATAACCCTAGGTCAAATGGCCCAATTTACCTGCCGCGAGGGTGCCTACAGCGACCCCAAATTTGTAACATATATAACATACAGCGAGTCTTTGAATTTATGCTGGCAGCGTTTTGTATTGACCAAGGAAATGACGCATATCATCGATCCCGCTTCCGTACGCACCAAGACCACAAAAGGTATAAAAGAGCTCACGGAGGAACTGGCATACAAAGTTCCCGTCAAAGATGGATCTGATGCAAATCACTACGAAAAACTAGCTATTTACCGCGCCCTTGCCATTCTAGCGCCAAAAGAAGCCGTCGATCAGATAAAACCTCGTCTTCAAAGTGGTGAACTAACGAGCTACGATGTCGCATTGTTTTTCAGGATTCCCGAGCATTTCATTCCCGCTTTAATGAGCAAAAGATACGAAGAAAAATACGACGAATTACTCAACGGGGATTAGGTCATCGCACGACCGATGCGCTGATTTATAGCGGTCTTATTCTGAAAGTCTTAAAATCATGACGTTAGATAAATTACTTGCTTTTTTTGGGTTACAAAGAATCTCACCCTCACCACCGGACATGCCCATTAAACGATTAGTGCTTGTCGGCGACCGCATGGTAGTCATAGACGGCACCAATAACCAGCTTGAAGAGACCAAGTTATTATCTGAGCACCTTGCCGCCAGAGAGGTGTCATATAATCCACTGGATAGCTTTGCCCCGTTTCCCGATAGCCTCACTGCCATTGACTTTGAAACCGCCAATAAAAACCCGAACAGCGCCATTTCAATCGGCGTGACCACCATCAAAAACGGCCAAATCACCGGAGCAAAAACATGGATGATCAAACCACCCGTCATGCGGTTTAACGATGATTTTATCGATATTCACCACATCACACCGGACATGGTGCGCGATAAACCGACCTTTGCCGAAATTTTCAGCGAACTGGAACCTTATCTCGAAAGTGACGCGCTTTTGGCCCACTACGCTACGTTTGACCGCCGCGTGTTAAAAGAAACCGCGGCGCATTACGGGATTAGATTGCCGAAAATCCGCTGGATTTGCACCTGCGAGCTCTCCCGCGAGGTCTGGGATGATCTTCCGAATCATAAACTCCCGACCGTGAGCAATTACCTCGGGATTGAACTCAACCACCACGAAGCCGGAAGCGACGCCAATGCCTGCGCCGAAATTTACCTTAAAACCGTGTACGGCAGCGGATGGGGCCCGGGCGGCTGGAGAACAAAATAAACCAAAAAAATATTTTATTGGTGTATTTTTGGTGTTGACTACCTAAATTGTTAGTGTATTTTTGGTGTTACCAACTGGAGGTAACGCCAAATGAACCGTCTCTCGACACTGCTTTCAATCCTCACAGCCCAGCTCGTTATTCTGGCCACCCTTTACGCCGCCATCCCGAATGTCTCGGCGTTCCAGATGATCTCACTCTCACTGGTATCCGGCATCGCGGCCACGATCATCACCGCCGCTGCTCAATCTGCCCGCATCCGCATCCAGTAACGGAGCCCGTCATGACCGCACTCAATGACGTTACCGCTTATTGTCTCATGTCCAACGCCCGCGCCGCCCGCATGGCGATCCGAACCGGCGAGATCATCGAAGCGTGGTATTGCCTCGCAACCATTTACAACATCGCCGCCTATGCCGCTTGCCAGAAAATCGCCGTGACCGCCGTCGAGGAAGCGCTGCGGATCGAGACCGAAATCAACGCCGCCAACGCTGGCCGCACATTCAAACTCACCCGCCCCGACGCCAAGGTCATTCCATTTCCACGGCGCGGCGCTGTCGTGATCCAGTTCCCCACCCCAACCCCCACAAAATAGGAACCACCAAAAATGTCCGAAAATGAATCCGAAAAAATCAGATATTTCTCGCTGCTCATGCAGAACCTCGAAGGCGGAAATCTGGAAGCCGACCTGTCCCGCGATCTTCAACAAGGGATCGAGAAACTCAACGCCCATTACGAGAATTATCGCGGCAACCCGTCGATGGAAATCAATATCAAGATCAAAATCACCAAGGACGGCATCAATATGGACACAAAGGCCGACTACACAGTGAAAACACCAAAGCAGCCGCGCACAAGAACAGCACTCTTTCTCACCCCTGACAATTTTCTCAGCAAGCGGAACCCGAACCAGCGCGAATTCACATTCCGCGACGTGACGGGAGAAAACCAACAAACGGCCTTCCGCCCGACAAACTAAGCAACCCCGAAGAAAAAGGAAAAACCATGACTGAAACACCAACCCCATCCGGCATCGCCGCCGTTATCAATGAAGTCGCCGCGCCGATCAAGCAAACCGATCTCAAGGGCGGACTTATCGATGTTGAAATTTTTGCCGTTCCGCGCGATTACGAGCTTAAATCGACCAAGCCGTTCATCGACGAGCTACTGCCAAAACCGACACGCCGCAAAGGAAAATCCGTTCACGCCACTCCGGCGTCACTCGCGGCTCATATCGAGCGTTACAAATCGGATACGACCGTTCTCTTTGCCGATCAGGACGCAGCGAATATCACAGCCATTTACAATTACAATCCAAATGGCCCAGATGAACGAAACGCTCTTTTTGGAGATCATCGCGCGACCCTTGAACTCGAAAAGTCCGATGAACTCAAGGAATGGATGAAATTCGCACAAGAGCCACGCACCGCCGAACAGCTCGCCTTCTTTCTTGAAAAGCGCGGGATCGACCTCGTACCACTCGACGCTGTTCCGGATGACCACAAACCGCGCATTGACCGCATCCGCCTGATCGGAGGCGCAATTGGTGACCCTCAATCGGTCATCAACACCATTCCGGCCCTTAAAATTCTCGAAACCAGTAAAGTCCAGAACGCCAAAAACATCGCCACCGGCGAATGCTCGTTCGTGTACGAATCCGAGAATTCGACCGTGAACAGCGAAGGAGAGAAAGTCACAGTTCCGGGATGGTTCCTGATTGCTTTCCCGATTTTCAAAAAAGGGCCGCTTGACCTTATTCCGGTGCGTCTGCGCTACCGTAAAAAAGGCGGTGAAATCCTGTGGTCTGTCGATCTTATCGACATTGAAAAATACATCGAGGAAGCGTTCGAACAGATTGCAATCGATGTGGCCGCTATGTTCAGCGCCCCTCTCTTCAACGGAAAACCGGAGTAATCAAAATGGCAAAGGCTCGGACAGACAAAAACAACGCTCAATCGGCGATTGAACCGTCTGTTCAGCCCGCCGATATCGAGGCCGCTCTGCTACGCCAGATGGATGCCCTCGTGAATATCCGCAGCGTGAGCACCCTCACCACCTTGAGCACGTCGGAAATCAATCGCCGGATCGCCAGCGGGAAATTCCCGCGACCGATTCCGATTGGTGAGAAACGAAAAGCATGGCGCATCTCACACATTCAAAGCTGGATTAACGCCCAAATGTCACCGGCGACGCCAGCGGCGTAGTTATTCAAAAACCATCGAGGCATGGTGACTGCCTCTCCCCTTCTTATCAAGCTATCCGGCCGCTTTTTGTGTGCGCGGTTCCCTAATCGGATAGTTTGATTGGAACGGGAGGATATCAAAGTAAAAAGTTAGGTTCTCGGACGCGAGATTTAGGCGTATGTCCTGACCGCTGTAACAGGTGAAGCTGACAAGTTGCCACTACCAGTTCCAACAGTTCCCAACCCATGGGAAGCGCGGCAGGACGCCATGGCCGCAATGCTAGGAATGGGTAAATAGGCGTGACAGTTCGGAGAGACGGCCACCATTTCTTGTGAAGCGCTACGCCTGTCGGCACTGGATCGCAGCTCTTCATTGGAACGGTATTTAATTTGGAGACCATAATGAAATTCAATGATGATGATCGGAGATTTGGCGTTCTCTATCTGCGAACTGACATTTTAAAAAAAGAAGAGTTTCTAGCTGCCCTTAAGGGGGCAATCGTCTTTCGGGCTGAACATATATTTATAGATAACAGCATAAGATATGAAATTTATTGCGACAAACTCCGGCCGCTTTACGTGAATGAAGTAATCCCCGTTTACGACATCATATTTAAAAAAATGATACACCCAAAAACAGGAAAAATTTACTATGTCCGATCCTTCGTTGAAAGCCACTATTCTGACCCAAGTCGATATCGATAGTCTCGCGTCATATATCTCCGACCGCGCCGTTGACGGTGACCGGTCTTATAAATCGTGGATCGCCGATATCATCGCCGATTGGAACGATACGCGAGGTTGCAGATGAAAGAGCCGGACAAAATTATCGTGGAATACTTGACCAATCATCCGGCCGCATCTGGAGCGATGATAACTAAAGCAATGCGTGGGCACGTCACACCGAATGGAATGCATAAATTTCTTCAAAACCTTCAAGCCGAAGGACTGATTCACCGTATAGGAAATACATCCGGAGCCAAATGGTACGCTGGCCCCGATCCGGTAAAAAACAGGAATGAAGCGATCATGCGCCTGAGTTCAATTTCATACGATATCCGTAAGGTCGCCGCACTTTTAAACGATGTCAGCGAATTCCGAGCTTCACAATTAAGACAGACCGCCGAAACAATTGAAGACATAACCCTTGCCGTGGAGTGTGAACGATGAAAGAGCGTCCTATTTTATTTTCAGCCCCAATGGTTCGCGCCATACTCGAAGGCCGCAAGACGAAGACTCGGAGAGTTGTGAAAGGTGTTCCGGAATGGTGTGATAGGGCTGGTTATACTTGTTTCACACCAGATGGTTATATAAGTTTTCGTGGAAATTATGAAGATAAAGGGCCATGTGAAAAATTTATAAAGTGTCCATACGGTAAAGTTGGAGATCAGTTTTGGGTGCGGGAAACTTTTGCAATAACTACAAATGTTGATCGTGAAAAAGAATGGCCATCTCGACCTCATAAAAATTTCGATAACGATGATCTTGCATCTGTAATTTATCGGGCAGATGGTGAATGGGAGTGGGTTGATGACGATGGATTTAGAACAGAACATAGTTATTGGAAGCCATCGATATTTATGCCGCGTTGGGCCAGCCGTATCCAGCTTGAAATAACCGGAACCCGCGTCGAACGATTGCAGGATATTTCCGAATATGATGCCATTGCGGAAGGTGTCGGCGAACACTGGATTTGCAGCGATTCAATGCCAGACAATCCACATCTTAATCACAACCCATTGTCGCGCTTTATCGACCTTTGGAAGTCCATAAACGGAGAGCAATCATGGAACCAAAACCCTTGGGTTTGGGTGATCGAATTTAAGAGGATTAAATAGGAAATGCAGGAGCCAAAATGATACCAGACCGATTGTTTAGAAATTCAGAGCGCCTTACCTTGTGGTTTGCCCGCAGGCCCGTATCAAATGAATTGATAGACTGTCTACGCGCTAATAATTTTTATGATGTAGATGTTGGGGGAGAAGTTAGATACGACGATCCTCATGAAGACTTATCAATATTTGGGCTTAGATACCTCATGATTCACTCCAAATGCCGGAGAATGTCAAAAACACCAAACCTAGCAGGAGTACCCCTTATAGAAGGTACACTTGAACAGCTGCTTTCCGATTTCGAAGAAGAATAAAATGATCCCGAATTTTCCCCGATCAAAGTTTGGAGTTTTATACGTCGATCCGCCGTGGCGCTATAAAATGTATTCGGACAAAGGCCACGCCAAGGGGGCCGAAGCCCAATACAGCACCATGACTTTTGACGATCTGGCGGCCATGCGGGACGACATTCTCTTTGCCTCGGCTCCGGACGCCGTTTTGTTCATGTGGACGACGTGGGCGGCCGATCCAGCCAGCGGCATCGATCACCTGCAACAATCGCTTGATCTCATGCGGCTTTGGGGATTCCAGCGCAAGACCGGCGGATCATGGGCCAAGATAACCAAGAACGGAAAGCGTCAATGCGGCCCCGGCTATATTTTCCGGTCATCGTCCGAGCCGTTTATTCTTGGAACCATCGGGAATCCGCGTATCAAAAACCACAGCCAGCGGAACCAGATTTTCACCGGCGACGTGCCGGAGAACCTGCACGATCTCGGCATTCACATCTCGAGCCTCGCGCGTGAACATTCAAGAAAGCCCGATGAAGTTCCAAAGATGCTCGAGGAACTTTTTGACGGCCCCTATCTCGAGATTTTCAGCCGCACAAAGCGTGAAGGCTGGACAGTCTTCGGCAACGAAACCAACAAGTTTTAAGGAGAAATTAAATGACCAATAAAGACGAACTACTGCCTTGCCCGTTTTGTGGGGAGAAACCTTTAATTAGGCCGCAATGTCCATCTATTGATGGCGATGCGTGGACAAAAATAACTTGCGATTGCCGAGTGGAACCGTCTGTAACAGTTTATGAAGATAATACGCATTTTGAGACGGCAAAACATCTATGGAACACCCGCGCCCAGCCGCAAAACGTGGATGCGAAATCTACACCAGCGGCACAATGGCGTGTAAATGGTGAGCCAGACCCACACGCTGGAAAGTTTGATAAAGAACGGGCGCAATTAACTCATGGACACATGACAGATGATGAATTTGCAAATGCATTTTTCATGTACGACCATCGCAAAGGTTTGCAATCTATGCTTTGGCTACAATCTGCGAAAGACCGCATTCGTTGGTTATCTCGCGCATTAGAACGTTCATTATCCCACCCCAAGCCAGAGCCATCTGGTGACGTGCAAGCGGCGTTGGAGGCGTTGGATAGAATTTATAAAGGTTTCCCTAGTGAAGTTTTAGAAACAGATTATGAAACAATCCGCGCCGTACTCACCATTGCCACTGCAACGTCAATGGATGATGGGTGGAACTATGATGTTAGCCAAGCACCAAGGGATGGAAGCTGGTTCAATGGACTGTTTAAGAGAACATATATAAATGCTTCAAAGAACAAAAAAGAAACCAAACTTGTTGTCCTCCCTATTAAATTCAATTTAGAAAGTCAATGCTTTCACGCGTTCGGAGATATTTTTGCAACATCACTAGGTGAATTTATCGCGTATATGCCAAGGCCAGAAACACCAACCATAATATCTTAAAACCAAGAATCCGGCCCCACCTAAACAAAAGGAGAAAATCTTAATGAATGAAATATTAGTCAGCACCGCGATTGCGTATTTATTTTTCGGTCTATACCTTAATTTCACATCGCGGTCGCGCGGCGCTCTGGCCGATACGCTTTTCGTCCTGTTCTGGATTTTTTACATGATCGATGACTGGCGCAAAGGGCGGCTTTAATCGGTTTTCTTTTTCACAACATCCCTCAACCGATCATAACTCGGGACTGTCTTTTGCGATTTCGCCTTGATAATTTTTGACAGCGCCCCGTCGAGGACATCAACCGCTTTGCGTTTTTCGAGGTCGTAGGAATACTGGACATAGACCTTATTCGTGACGCCCTGCTGAACGTGGTTGAGCAAGAGCGAGGCATAGAATGTCGGAAGGCCCATCGCCGTGATTAAGGTCGCGGCCGTCCGTCTTAGGTCATGCGGCGAGAAATCACTCACCCCGACCGCGCCCCTCGTTTTACGCACGAGCTGCGCCAGAGATTTCTCCCCGATCTTGCCGTCTTTATCTTCACCCGGAAAGACAAACGCATCCCGATTGACCTCTTTCCCGCCCTTTTGGGCCTTGAGAATATCCATCGCCAGAGCGCCGAGCGGAGCACGATGCATCCGGCGGTTCTTGGCTTCGGCGCTGGCAATCGTCCAGACGCGGTTTACTTCATCGATGTCCGACCATTTAAGCGAGCGCACTTCTTTTGTCCGCTGGCCCGTAGCCAACAGGAACTTGAGGGCCGCGATGTAATGGCTTCCCGCCCCGCTCGATCCGATCCGGTTCCAGAACAGCCAGATTTCTTCGGGCGAAAGAACGCGGTCGCTCACTGTCATTTTGCTGATCCGCCTCACTCCGGCGGCCGGATTCACCTTTACGGCTCCGCGATCCTCGCACCAATCGAAAAACACCCGCAAACTTGTCCGCAAGTGCTGGACGTAACTCTGCCCTGCCGTCGGGCGGTCGGGAAACTTTTCCCGCAAACGTGCGAGGCTGCCGTATAAAATCGCCTTGATCTGGTCGGGAGTCACATTTTCCGGAGCCAGCGCCCCGATCTCGGGTATAACCTCGATGCGGAATATGGAACGCTCGTCATCCCACGACACGATCCCGCTTTTTTTGCGGTGATCGAAATATTCATCTTCAAGAAGGTCGCGCACCGTCATTCCTCGGCCCGTGAGGCCCGCTCGCATATCAATGCCCTGTGCCGCGCGATCAATGTACTCGAGATGCATTTCATGCGCGTCCTTGAGCGTCATAGCCGGATAAACACCCAAGGTGACGAGACGGTCTTTACCATTAAATTCATGTTTGGAGACAAAACTCTTTTTTCCGGACTGGCCAACCCGAACGCCAAAGCCCGGACACCCGAGAATCCAGACAATCCTCTTGCCCGCCGGATCGCCTTTAAGCGCCCGAACAGACGGATCGGTGAATTTTATGTGTTCCATATTCAATCCCCAAAGACACCCCACCCCAAAATCGAAAGAC
>JBPXJO010000008.1:0-60819 GCA_051715325.1 Alphaproteobacteria bacterium
TACTGTGGCCAGCTTCAAGTCCAGTGGTAATCATATAGCGTTCTGCTTCACACAGATGCGCATATCGCGTTGTTCCCATTTGCTTTTCCTTTACGTTCGCTCTTATACATAAAAGTGTTGCACTTGGAATCTGAAACTAAGTAAAAGATGGGGGCTGTGTTCTGCTGTACTGCGTCAAGCAAAGCTGAGCCAGGAGAAAAAAATGTCTGGGGTATGTATGGTAACGCGTATCGAACGTATGTTCGATGATGTCGTCGAGATTGCTGAAAATAATCAGACAATAGCACAATACGGTTATTCAAACCGTCTGGACTATTACCCTCCGCGTAATGACGATGGGGCAATAGACTTGGTCGACAAGGATGAATCTACCTTGAGTAGAATTCAGGGTCTTATTTCCACCATTGGAACAGGAAGTAAAGAGGCGAAGTTTGAAAAAAACACGGCGCGCTCGGTTGCTTTTTCGATGCTCCGGGCGGTCGAGGCGGCCTGTAGCGCGGTCGATAATGTCGCCATGGGCAAGGTGAAGCGAGCCGTGTGCTCAGCCCGTGTAAGTTCCGAAAGTGCGGGGCAGGCGGAAGGCGAACGTCTCAGTAATGTAGAGATCGCTGCAAAATATGCTCTGTCCAAAAACCTGATCCGTCGCGTGGCGATTGTCCAGAGCTTTCCGATTGACCAAGAGCGTAGTGTCGGGATGATCGAAAATAATCCGAATATGCTGATGATTACCGTGGGGCGCGGCAAGGCCCCCGCAGCGGTTACGAATGCCGGAAATATACGCCACGCGTCTTTGCCGCGGATATGCCATGAAGATGACTTGGCCCGGGTCGCCCAAAAATCTGTTATTTCGGAAATAAAAGCGTTTGCGCCGGATTTGATCCTCTACGCAGCAAGCCCGTCAGACAGCGAGCTTGAGGCTGAAGATGAGGCTATGAACAAGTTCCTGACTGATGCCTTGATGCATTTGGCAGATGAGCAATGCAAGGGCCGGTTCATCCTGTTTTTGGATGGTATTGTCGAAGATGAGGATCTGGAAGAGTACAGAAATCAGATAGCCTCCCATCAAGTTATGCCGCAGGTCTTGAGTACTTAATTCTGAATTTCTATAAAAAATTTTAGGGGATTCACTTTTAAAACAACTTGCGGCATACTTTTAAGGCGCAGTCGCGTTTTAACTCCTTGATTCGTCGGGCAACCGCCCGATGGTTTTGAAATAAATTGATGGATACCATGTGTTCCGTGCGGGGGTTGACCCTGCTTGTTGCGATTCCGGCACTTCTTGCCGGATGCACGAACACGCCTGTTACTCTTGATGCCGAAGCGCATTCACGCTTGATCGAGCAAGATCGTGCCGACAAGGCAGCTTTTGAGAACCAGACTATTCAACTGGACTTAAAGCAGGCGTTGGAACGTGCAATTGCAACCAATCTGGATGCGCGGGTTGCTGAATTCCAAGTCTTAAGCCAGAAGCGGGATGTCACAGTACGTGAGCTCGAGGCTTTGCCGTCTCTACGGACGTCGCGCGGAATTAACGAGCGCTCGAACGCGGGCGCCTCATCCAGTATGTCGGTAAAAAGCGGCCTGCAATCATTAGAGCCATCGCAATCCACGGATCGCCGCCGTCTTGTGTCCGAGATGAGCGCCAGTTGGAATATGATGGATGCTGCGGTTACTCTGGTTGACGCTGACCGTATGAAAACGGAAACATCGATCGCGGGGACGCGCTATGCCAAAGTGGTGCAGAACATCGAACGTGATGTCTATGCAGCCTATTGGCGCGCTTACGCTTATAGCAATAGTAATCGTCAGACGACGGCACTGCTGAGTGAAGCTCGTGCCCAGATCAAAAAATACGAAGCAGCAGCTGGCCGGAATAATATATCCGTAGATGAAGGCGGGCAGAAAATTGCCGAGATCTCGGGGCGTATGCGGACGCTGCAAGATACAAATGTGAGGATCGCAAGCGCGGAGTCCGAACTCAAGGCGCTGCTCAATTATCCGCAGTCGGTACGCCTCGAACTAAAACGCCCTCCGCAAAATCTTGATGCAATTCGCTCGGTTATGAAAGCGGGGATAATCGATCAGGAGTGGGCAGCCCTGAAATCCCGCCCGGAAATGCGCGAAGAAGTTCTGCAAAAAAACAACGCGATCAACAATATTCATCAGGAAATCCTGAAGACGTTCCCGGGGTTGGAGCTTCTGGCTAATAACCACTATGACAGCAATAGTTTTCTTGAAGACCACAGTTGGAATGATTACTCGGTATCAATTGTTCAAAACGTATTGAATATATTTACTTTGCCAGCGCGATTCAGAGCCGCCGAAGAAAAAGAAAAACTGGGCGATGCCCGACGCAGTGCGTTGAATGCCGCGATTGTCGCTCAGGTTAATCTTGGAAAATTGCGCCTGAACCAATGCTGGGAAGCATGGAACGACTCGCGCACGATCACAAATATGGCGCAAAAATCGGCTAGAGCCAAGCAGGCGAAGGCCAGCGCCGGATTTGTTTCGGGAGCTGATGTTCTCAATGCGCGTATGGATTCCCAAATTGAATCCTTGCGCGGATCAATGGCGATGGCAGACTTGCAAGATGCTTATGCCGCTATGGTCAATACAATGGGACAAGAGCTTGATCCGTCATCGCTCGAGCCGCGCACAGTCACCGCACGCGAGGTGACACCATGATTGACCGTATCGCCGAAAGCTGGATTTTCCATTCGCTGATCCGGACTGTGGCGCTGGTGATTATCGCGCTCTCCGGCTATCACCTTTTGACCTACAGTGAAACAGGATACGCCAGTGATAATGCTGTCGTGGTCAAGCCGGCCTCTGACACGCTGCCGGGCGAGAATGCCGAGAAACCAGCAGGGCAGTTGTCGATAGCTGTGACGCAGGAAAATGGCGGTGGTAAAGGCGCCACTGCAGAGCCGCCGCTCGACGTTAAAGAATGGCCGGTTGAAGAAAATGAATTATCCGTAGATGGTGTTTTGGTTCCCAAAAAAGAAACAGTCATCTCCAGCAGTCATGACGGGCGGATCAGCAACATTCCGCTCGAAAATGGTGACCGTTTCAAAAGGAACGACATTCTGGTGCGCTACGACTGCTCCGATATCGAGGCGGAAGCCGAGGTTGCCGGTATTCAGAAAAAACTGACTGAAACCAAAGCCAAAAGCGGCGAACAGCTGTTCAAACTCGATATCATTTCCGACCTTGATCGGATGAACATCCAGACGGAAGACAAGCAAGCGGACGCCAAAATGCGGATGTATGAATCGCGATTGAATGATTGCGTCATTCGCGCCGAATTTAATGGGCGTGTGACCAAGCGTTTGGCCAACGAAGGTGAGTACACGCGCACGGACCGCGTTTTGATGGAAGTGGCATCGGATGATCCGATGAATATCGAATTCCTTCTTCCATCCAAATGGCTGCGCTGGGTAAACATCGGTGCGCCGCTCACAATCACCGTCAATGAAACCGGAAATGCCTACACCGCTAAAGTCGTGCGAATATTTGGTGCAATTGATCCGGTTAGCCAATCGATACAGGTCCGCGCGGCCCTCGATCCATACAAAGACCGTTTGATGTCGGGAATGAGCGGAAAAGTAACGATTGACGTTCAAAAGATCAAGGATTCGGGCGTATACGGGTATCTGGCGCTTTCGGACGCCCCGTAACGGGACAATAATAAACAAAGGCACTGCGGCAATGGATAAACTCCTCACGCTACTCACACTCGAGCGTCAGGCTCAGGATTGCCGTACACCGGAAGAATTATTCCATGTCATTGTCAATGAAAGCCGGAAGCTCGTTTCCTATAGCCGGATGATTGTGTGGACGGACGGTGTGATGGGGCCGTCGTTGGAACGTATCTCCGGAAACGTGGTGCTTGATCCGGAAAGCCAGTATGGTGTTGAATTGCGCAGCGCTATTGCCGCCGCGCGCGATAGGCTTGAAAGAGCCGAGATCATCGAAGATAAAATCGAGGAGACGGGCGTAACACGCTATCTGGTTCCGCTGCAGTCGCCGCGCTGCGGTCTGGTCGGCGGAATTATGCTTGAATGCGCGAAAAGCCTCGAAGAGAATGAGCGAGAAATAGTCAAGGAACTCGCAAGGTCATATACGCCGATGATGGCCCTCATGCAAAATTCCAGCTGGCATGGATTGGGCGGTACGACGATCCGGAAACTGGTAGCAAAGAAGTATATTGTTGCCGCAATTTTTGTGGTTTTATTTTTTCCGACGCGTATGAGCACAACCGTGCCCGCCGAGATTGTGCCTAAGGACGCCAAGCTAATGACCGCTCCGTTCGGAGGGTTGATCGGTAAAGTGATGGTTGATCCGGGCGATCAGGTCAAAGAGGGTGATCTTCTGGCTGAAATGGATAGCACGGCACTCAAGGCCGATGAAGAAATTGCCTATCAGGACTGGAAAGTTACAGAAGCAACATTCTCCCGCGTTAGCCGCGAGTCACTGACCTCTCCTGAAAAACGCGCCGACCTTGGGGTTCTCGAGGCCGACATTCAGGAAAAAAAGATCCGCTATGACTACGCCAAAAGTCAGCGGGAGAAAGCGGAAATCAGAGCGGCGGCATCGGGGATTGCGGTTTTTTCAAGCCGTTCAGAATTGGAAGGGCAGCCCGTGCAAACAGGTGACATGATTATGAAGATCGCTAATCCGGAGCAAAGCGAGGTTCTTCTTCGTATACCTGTTCGATCGCTCATACCGGTGAAAACAGGCGATGATGTCACCATCTATTTTAATGCCCGACCGTTCGGGGGATACGATGCTTCCCTTAAAACGATAGGGTATGAGGCCAGCCCTGATGCGGATGGTCTTCTGACCTACAAAATGACAGCCACACTTTCAGATAATGAGGATACACGGATTGGCTGGCAAGGAACGGCAAAAATCAAAGGGCATTGGACGGTCTTGCTGGAAGGTCTATTGCGTCGTCCGGTGTTGATGCTGCGCCAGTTTACGGGGCTGTAATATGAAGCTGGAAACCCTAGGGGCCACAAAAGACAGGGGGGATATGAAACTCCCGCAGCTTGCTCCGCACATTCAGGCAGTTCGCGGGGCGCCGGATTTTGAAACGGGAAGGCCAACTCTTGTTCTCTATAATCCTGTATCGGGCTCGCATTACCGTGTTAAGTGGGCCGAGGCCGAATGTTTAATGCGATTTGGTCAGCATAAAACGCTCAAAAGTCTGATGGATGATATTGCGCGGACAACAACCCTCCAAATTGAAGAAGATGATATTGTCGCCCTAATCGGGTTTTTATATCAGCACGGCTTAACGGACCCCCGTGACCCGTCGCCGCTGCTTCCGCCACAAAAACCGGAAGGCGCATTCAAATGGATTTTGCATCGCTACTTGTATTTTACGGTGCCGCTTCTTCATCCTCAAGAATTTCTCAGTCGAACATTGCCGTTTGTAGCGCCGCTTCTTTCGCGTGGAGCAACCATAGGAATTGCAGTCCTATGGGTTATTGGTCTTTTGATGACAGTTGAACGCTGGGACGAGTTCTGGACAACGTATCCATCGCTCTTTTCGCTCGAAGGATTAGTTGAGATCGCGGTCATCTTCGCGGTAATCAAGCTTGTTCATGAATGGGCGCACGCCTATACCGCAACTAAATACGGCGTGGCCGTTCCCCATATGGGAGTGGCCGTTATGGTCATGTACCCCGTTCTCTATACCGAGACATCCGGAGCGTGGAAACTGGAGAACAAATGGCAACGCGCCCATATCGGACTGGCAGGAATTCGCGCAGAACTCGGGCTGGCTGCTATAGCGCTGCTGGTGTGGCATATAAGCGATACAGGATCACCCCTACAGGTTCTCTCCTTTATGGTTGTCACCGTTGCCTTGATCTCGTCCTTGGCGGTTAACCTGAACCCGCTTATGCGCTTTGACGGATATTATATCCTCTCCGATGTTCTGGGTGTCGAAAATCTCCAGTTTCGAGCAATTGAGAACGCACGTCTTCTCATTCGTAAAATCGTGTTTGGACAAGAAGCGGTAAAGAATGATCTGGATACATTTAAACCCAATCGCCAGACAAAATTCCTGACCCGCTTCGGTTTGGCTTTGTTGATCTATCGGATGAGTCTTTATGCGGGGATTGCGGCCTTGGTCTTTCATATGTTTCCTCAGCCGCTTGGAGCTATTCTGGGAGGGATCGAGGTGTGGTTCTTTTTGCTCCGCCCGGTCATCACGGAACTCAAAGTCTGGAAAGGGTTTTCCAAGCCGGTCTGGTCGTCCCCGCGCAGCCGTAAAAGCTCTGCACTTTTAGGGGCTTTTATCGTTCTGGTCATTCTTCCGCTCGATACCAGTGTAACAACTGAAGCAGTTCTCAAAAGCGCAAACGAATTTGAAGCCTTTGCTCCGTACCCTTCACATCTCGATCACCTGCTGGTTGAAGATGGGCAGGCTGTAAAGAAAGGAGATGTCATCGCAACGCTGAGTTCCTTTGAATTAACGCGCGATCGCAAACTGGCCCAAAATGATCTGGATCGCTTGGAGCTTAAAAAACGCCGCCAGATGTCAACCACCAAAGGTGTCCGTCCGGAAGAAGGTATTGATGACCGGATTAAAGCCGCAATGGCAAAAATTGAAACGCTCGATCACAATCAGGATAATCTGGTCATCCGTGCCCCTTTTTCAGGAACAATAAGAGATATGGCGCGCGGATTGTCCGAGAACACCTATGTACATGGAAATCAGGTTCTGGCTCGCGTGGTTGATAACAGCAAAGGCGAGATTGTTGCTTATGTATCGGAACAGGACAGCAAACGCCTCTCGATTGGAGCAAGCGCCGATTTCATTCCGGAAATGAACCCTCTGATAAAATACGCGGCAACGCTGGAGCGAATTGATGTCATAAATGCATCCAGCCTCAGCGATTTTGAACTAGCCTCCGGCTTTGGAGGTCCGGTTCAAGGTCAGATGGATCGCACTAAAAACTGGAAGCCGGAACAAAACATGTTCCGGATCGTGTTAAAACCAGCCGATAGTGCCGTCATTCCTGCAGATATGCGTCTTAAAGGAAATCTTGACGTGAGTGCCAGTTACACAAGCTGGGTCTTGTCATTTTCCGGAAGATTGATTGCTCTGTTGCGCCGTGAATTGGCGCTGAATTAGGAAGAAAAGTTAACAAATATTAAGTATTTTTTGTTACCCTGAAAGTTAGGAATGCGGAAAGCTGGATGTCGGGAACAGAGCTAGGATTATACCGCCGCAAATTGGCGATTGAACCGCTAGAAAAGCGGCTGATGCTTGACGCCTCTATGCCTGTGATAGCCGGTCAGGTTCTCTGGCTCGATTCTTCCGACTCGTCTACGGTTTATGATACCGACGGCGATAACGCCCAAACGGGAACCGGGGGAAGTAACGATGGTTTCGCTGGAGCTGTAGCCAGATGGGCAGATAAGAGCGGAAACAATTACGATGTAACCGCTTTGGCCGGCGAACAGCCTGTGTACGGTTCGTCACTGCTCAATGGATATAAGATTCTCTCTTTCGACGGTATCAACGACCGGATGACCAATCTGACGACGAGTCTTTCGGGATCGGACATGACGGTGTATGTCATTTTCCGGAGAACGTCGACAACCGGACGCGAAGGGGTCTTTGATATCGGAAGTAATCCAGACCGGAATGCCCTGTTTATCAACGAGGGCGGCCTCGATAAGTATAACTATTATCTCAACGGTTCCTTCTACAACTCGACAACAACGTATTTCCACTCAACCTATAAAATGGTTTCACTCACGCAGTCTGGAACATCACTGGATATGTGGGTGGATGGGGCATCAGGCCTAAGTGCAACGACCGCAACGCGGACAGCAACAACCGGAATTACTCTGGGTGACGACTCGACAAGCGGCGATTGGCTTCAAGGCGATATTGCCGAAATTCTGATATATGACCACGCCCTGACCAGCGACCAGCGCCATGATATGGAGAACTATCTGGCTAAGAAGTGGGGACTTGGCGTGTCCAACACTGTTCCGGCCCTCGCGGCCAATCCGGCTTTTGCTGTAAATGAAGGAGCTTCGGGAACAATCCATATCACCTATACGGATGCCGATAATACGGACTCGGATCTGCTCTATACCATCACCGATGCTGCTGATTACGGGTACCTTTACAACACAAACACGAGCCTCACGATCGGACTTAATGATACGTTTACCCAGAATGACCTTGATCTCGGGTATATCCAGTATTTCCACGATGGATCGGATACGCTCACGGACTCTTTCAAATACACGGTCAATGACCGGTACGCATCGGATAATGGTACAAAAAATATCACAATCAACCCGATCAACGACCCGCCGTCATTCTACGACTCGGTAGTTGTTTCGTCCGAGAACTTTGAATTGGGCGCAACGGGATGGAGTGACAATACCACCACCAATGGTGGCACACTGCTGACCACATATCTCGGGCGCCACTCACTTGAAGGCGGTGCGCAAAATACCTATAAAACCTATACGCTGTCGGGAACCCAAAGTTATGTCACAATAGGGCTGGATTTTTATGAGATCGACAGCTGGGACGGGGAGACATTCCGTCTCTACATCAACGACTCAGCCGTCTTTATCAATAACTTTCAGCAAGGCACATTCGATATGCCTCTGGACGGTTCGAGCGGAGCGGTTTCCTATACTATCCAGCAAACGACGCCATTTAATACAAACTTCGCGCATGGAAGCTGGAACGATCAGACCTATCATTTTGAGCTGCGTATCCAGACAACGGCGTCCACAATAAAACTGGGATTTGGTTCGACCCTCGATCAAATAGTGACGGACGAGGCATGGGGCGTCGATAATATAGTTGTACGTGAACTGCGCGGCAGCGGAACGCCGGGGCCATTTAATGTTTCAGAAATATCAACCAATGGTGAGGCCTTTGGTCAGGTGATTGCCCATGACGGTGATATTGGTGATACGATAACCTACAGCATCATCGGCGGTAGCGGTGCATCAATGTTTGCGATTAACCCGACCACGGGGATTCTAACGGTTATCAATGCGGCCGCTCTCGATTATGAAACAATTCCATCATATACGCTCACTATTCTGGCAACGGATAGCGGAGTTCCGACGCTAACTGCGACAACCACCGTAACGGTAAATGTCCTGAATGCTCCTGAAAACACTGCGCCGGTTATCACATCGACCAATACGGCAGCTATCAACGAAAATATCGCTGTCGGAACGCTTGTAAAAACAGTGACATCAACGGACGCCGAGTCCAATACGGTCACATATAGTATAACGGCTGGAAACAGCGCGGGAATGTTTGCAATCAATTCGGCAACAGGTGCAATCACCACGTTGCGTACACCGAACTTTGAAGGCACATCGAGCTACACGTTGACTATTCAGGCAACTGATAACGGATTTGGAGCTTTATCCTCGACACAAAGTCTGACTGTTACGATTAACGACCTGAATGAAGCTCCGGAATATGATGCTGTACAGGCTGTTCTAAACTCCGATCCAATGATCCGATATAACGCGGCAACCGGAAACTTCTACAAATATATTCCAACAACTGCAACATTTGCCGGAGCCACAACGGCGGCTTCCGCAGCTACAGTATTCGGGGTTGCCGGGCATTTGGCGACTATTACGTCGGCCAGTGAAAATGCATTTGTTGCCGGACTGATCTCAGGATCGGTATGGCTGGGAGCTACTGATGCGGCAACCGAAGGAAATTGGTTGTGGCAAGGTGGCGGCTCTGAGGCAGGACAGATGTTCTGGCAAGGAAACGCAGCCGGTTCAGCTCAAGGCGGATATTACACCAATTGGAATGCAACGCAGCCGGACGACGGCGGCGGCAACGAAGACGGAATGCAGATGGTGGCTGGGGGTAAGTGGAATGATGTGAGCACGGCATCGTCCCTCGGTTATGTGATTGAGTGGGAAGGGACATCCGTTATTGCCGCTCTTCCACCATCATCATTGAGTGTAGCCGAGAATTCAGCAAATGGAACGGTGCTTGGAACCATATCGGCCTATGATCCGGATACAGGAGAGGTCCTGACATATAGCGTAACAGGTGGAACAGGTGCAGGAATATTTTCTTACAACGCTGCCAATGGACAGGTCACGCTAACCAATACATCTGCCGTGAACTATGAAGTAACGACCAGTTACACGCTGGATTTGCGGGTTGTCGATGCGGGCGGGTTAAGCGATACAATGACGCTGACCATCAATGTTACCGACGTCAACGAGGCCCCGACCGATATCAGTTTGACCAATCAGACCTTGAATGAAAATAGCGCGGTCGGAACGGTGGTTGGAACCTTGAGTACGGTTGACCCCGATCCGGCCAACACCCATACCTATACGTTGCTCAGCAACCCTTATAATATGTTTTCAATTGTCGGGAACCAACTTCGTGTGAATGGTAATCTTGATTTTGAATCAACGTCATCAATTACGGTCCAGATTCGTACCAGTGACGGAAATGGCGGAACCTATTCCGAGAACTTTACCATCACGGTCAATGATGTCGCCGAATCACCTACCTTTGACCAATCGCAAGGCGTCCTGATTCAAATGCATGACCCGACGCTCTATTACAGTGCGTCAACAGGGAACTTTTATCGTCTGGTGACCACAGGGGCCAACTATGCCGCCGCGAAGGCCACCGCCGGAGCATCCACTTTACTGGGTGTCAATGGCCATTTGGCAACCATCACGTCTGCGGCGGAAAACGCCTTCCTGACATCCCTCATTACTTCTCCAACATATATTGGGGCAAGTGATGCTTCAACCGAAGGAAGCTGGATATGGGATGCGGGTCCCGAAAATGGCCAATTGTTCTGGCTCGGGACTGCAACCGGATCGGCCCAGAATGGATTTTATACCAATTGGGCGGGTGGGGAGCCGAATAACTCGGCCAACGAAGATGCCGTCCAGCTATTGACGACAGGCCGCTGGAATGACATATCGGCCGGAGCTATTCTGAGTTACGTCATCGAGTGGGAGGGAAACGCCGTCCGCGCGGGTCTTAATCCTTTAACCTTTAGCGTGACCGAGCTATCCCCCAATGGAACATCTCTGGGAAGTACAAAGGCATATGATCCGGATACGGGGGATACGCTCTCCTATAGTGTAACGGGTGGTACTGGGGCGGGAATATTCTCGGTCAATGCCGCAACCGGCGAGATCACTCTGACAAATACGGCAGCCGTAAATTACGAAGTGACAAATTCCTACACGCTGGATGTGCTGGCAACGGATTCAACCGGACGTACGGCCACCACGACCCTGACAATCAACGTTCTTGATGCGAATGATGCTCCAACACTTGTGTCGTTGAGTAATGCTTCAGTACCGGAAAATAGCGCGATTGGAACTGTGGTCGGGCTTCTCTCGACAACTGATGAAGATGCCGCTGACACGCACACTTATAGCCTAATCAGTAATCCGGGAGGGTATTTTACCATAGTCGGAAACGAGCTTCGTGTGGCCTCAAATATCAACTTTGAAGTGACACCGTCCATTACGCTCCAAATCAGAACTGATGATGGTAATGGAGGAACCCACGATCAAACCCTGACGATTTCGATCAATGATGTAAACGATACGCCAACGTTGGTATCCTTGAGCAATTCGGTTATACAAGAAAATAGCGCCGCAGGGACTGTTGTGGGGCTTCTCTCGACAACCGATGAAGACACGGCTGATACGCACGCCTACAGCCTAATCAGCAATCCGGGCGGGTATTTCACTATTGTCGGAAACGAGCTCCGTGTTCTGACCCCGTTCAGTTATGAAACAGTGCCGAACGTCACGCTGACCATCCGGACCGATGATGGGCACGGCGGAACCCGTGACGAAACATTGACCATTACTGTAACCGACCGGAATGATGTTCCGACCTTGGTGTCCTTGTCAAACTCAACGATTGCTGAAAATAGTGCCGCAGGGACTGTTGTGGGGCTTCTCTCGACAACCGACGAAGACACAGCCGATACGCACACTTACACCCTTTTGAGTAACCCTGGGGGCCGTTTCACCATTGTTGGAAATGAGCTGCGCGTAGCGTCGAACATAAATTATGAGGTCACGCCGACGCTGACCATTCAGGTCCGGACCAATGACGGACATGGCGGAACACATGACGAAACATTTGTTATTACGGTAACAGATGCCAATGACGCTCCGACCAATATCACCGCGGATAATCGCAGGGTGGAAGAGAATGTAGCGGTCGGAACCGTTGTCGGATCTCTCTCCAGCGTGGATGAAGATCCATCCGATACGCATACCTATACGCTTATCAGTAATCCTGGAAATAAATTTTCTATCGTCGGCGATCAGATTGTAACCAGCGGATCGATCGATTATGAAGAGCGTCAAAATTATACCCTGCGTATTATGACCGATGATGGGCATGGCGGCACATTCGCCCGCAACATTGTTATAAATGTCGGCGATGTCATGGATACTTACGTCCCGCCGGGTACGCCAACGCCTCCGGCTCCCCCTGCCGGGTCGAGTGGAAATGGTGGGGCACTCGGTTCGGTCCAAGGTAGTCTGATTGAGGAAACGCTGAATCGCGGTGAAGCCGGCCAGCAGAGCGCCTTCTACGGGTTAGGCGATTTTATCCAGATATTGCGAGACGGCGTATCTTCGCGTCTTCGCGGATTGCTTGGAGTATCGGCCTTTGAAACATCCGTAGAAAATACGCAAACAACGGGTTCAAATGATCTTCTGGAGCCAATGTCTCAGGCCGGCTCGAGCGAGCGAGGTGGAGTAAATGACGCCGTGCAGGAAAATGAATTTAATCGGCATTACACGAATATGCGGGCCGTATTAGAAGCGCTTAACCGCTTACCAAGCGAGCAGACAGTTCCTGCAAACGATAAAGCAGGGGATTCTGCAACAAATGAAAATCACGACTTTTTCCTAAAAGGTCAGGATGCTTTCGTGGATGTGATGGCCTATCACGAGAAAAAACTCGAACATCTCCGCAAGGCGCTGATGCAATAGAACTGCACAAAAGAAAAAGGCCCCCGAAGGGGCCTTTGAATTCTTTAAAGATCAATCCTAGAAAGTGGTTTGACCGGTCCCGCAAGACGCCGCTTTTTTCAGCAGGGTCGATGCTTGATCGCCGAACGAGTAGGATACCGGAGTTCCCTGACCGAGATAGTTGGTCGCATCGTTCCAGCAAGCCGCATCCGAAACACTGTCGCCGCCGGCGGCAGGTTCGATATTCTGAAGATCGGATGTTTGAACAGGATCGCTTCCTTCTTCATCGCCAGCAGCTGGAGCGATGTCGGCAAACGGGTTGCCGCTACCACCGGTTCCACCAGCTCCGAATTGACCGCCTTGACCACCGCCAATCGAAGGAAGACCGGAAATAATCAGGCCGCCCGATGGGGAGTTTGGATCAAATACGCCGAAGAGGTTGAAGATGTCTTCTTGAGCGATCTGCTGCGGAGCGGACGGAACCGCGCCGAAGAAGAACAAACCGACAGCCGGATCATCGTTGTAGTGCCAGAACATGGACTCAAGATAATCGTATTGTGGCTGGGTCAAGACACCGCCAACATCCGACGGACGGAAGCCGTTGTAGGATGATTGCAGGCCATCAAGAAGGGTTGGGCGACCCGGATCAAAGAACGCGCCGTTTTCAAGGCGGACAAAGAACTCGCTTTGGCCGTTGAACTCGGTGGTTCCGATTGTATCACCAACCAGCGCCATTGGAGCGTAGATTGGGGCAGCAGGAATGAACGCTGCAAAGGCAGCCATGTCTTCATAGCCATAGTCGTAACCCATCAAGTATGGGCTAAACAACAATCCGATTGATCCGCCATTAATAACGTTGGTCGCACCAGTCAGGTCGATCAGGCCGCTTTCAAAACGGGCGCCAACCGCATTGTTGGTCAGAGTATTACCGGCTACTTCAACGAAGCTATGGCTTGGTCCGGAGACGTAGATGCCATTCTGATTGAAGTTGCTGACGTTGTTGTTGAGGATTTGGGTGTCGCTAACGCTTCCGGACCAAGGGTTCATGTAAACATCAACCTGAATTCCATCACCGTTGCCATAACCTGTTGATCCTTCGCTCACGATCGCTGTTGGACCTTCGCCGCTTCCGCTTCCTGTATCATTGGTAACGGTATTGTTGGCAACAACGATGTTATAGCGTGCATTACCGGCGTAGTAGAGCGCTTCAGGCGCGAGCCGTGCCGATCCCTCGTAATAGCCTTCGCTGACGCCGACATGAATGCCATCATCATAGGAGTTGGTTACAGTATTACGGAGTACGTTAATACCGACCTCAAGGCCGTAGCTTCCTTCACCTTCAATCAGTTCGACACTGAGCGGGGCAATGCCGGCACTGTAGTAGTACGGGAAGTGGAAGTAGCTGACGTCAATGCCGTCGTCGCCCGATTCAGCAACAACGTTGTCATTGACGTTAATCAGGGCTTCATAGCCGTAACCTTCGCCAAGAGTGCCATAAGCATCAACATGGATACCGTCAAGTGAGGAGTATTTCACATTGTTGTTAAGGACGTTGATGATCGGGTTGCCATAGTCAGCGTCGTCATACACATAGATACCGTGGCCAAAGCCTTCAACGCCGGAATGACGGACTTTGTTGCCCGAAATCAGGATGTCGTGAACATTGACAGAAGAAATGCCATTGCTGCCGCTGTATTTGACTTTGTTGTTGGTGATGTCGACATTCTCGCCTCGTTCGGCATGGATGCCTTCGTTTTGCGAGTATTCGATTCGGTTGCCGGTAATCTGGGCGTTAGAGCTGTCCAACGTGGAAATACCATGATTGGTGCTGTTGTAAATGTGGTTGCCGGAAACCGTAGTATTGCTCGAGTGGTCGGCAAATACACCGTTTTGTCCAGCGTTACGAACATCGTTGTCGGTAACTTGCGTCGAGGCAGCGTAGCTGAGCAAGATGCCGTTGAGGCCGGAGTTTACGATACAGTTTTCATCCACAACGTTGTTCGAACCGAGCGTGATATTCACACCGGAGCGACCAGCATCAGAGATGTGGTTGTTGTAAACCTGACCGTTGGCAATGCTTCCGAAGAAGACGCCAGTACGGATCACATCGTCGATCGAATTGTTCCGGACAATAGCGCCTGAGCTGAGTTCCATGCGAACGCCATCCCATTCGGTATTCCAGATAGTGTTGCCATCCACCGTAACGTTCGCACTGTTAAGAGCCTGAACGCCTGAACCGATATTAAAACCAGTCGATTTGGCGTTGGTAATCTGGTTGCCCAAAACTTGAGCGGAGCCAGCATTTTCCAAGTGAACGCCATCGCCATGGATGTTATTGGCACCGCCATCGGTCCCGATAAAGTTTCCGGAGATCAAAGCTCCAGTGCTGTCCAGAACCGTTACGCCATGGGAACCGGTATTGTAGATGTGGTTTCCGGTAATGTGGGCGCTAGGGCTTGGATCAACGAAGACGCCGCTCAGTCCGGTATTCCAGATGGTGTTGCCGTCAACAAGTGCATAAGCGCTATCGATAATGGCGACGCCGTGTTGAGTGGTGTCATGGATTTGGTTGTTGTTGATGATGTTTGTGTACGCGCTATTGGTCGCGTAGACGCCATTTAGACCAGTATAAGAGATCATGTTGCCGTCAACGGTCGAGCGCAGTGCATAGCTCAACAGCACGCCATTAAGGCCGGTGTGGTCGACATGGTTTCCTTGGATAAGGTTGTCACGGCCACCCGCAATATTGAAGCCGGAGCGTCCTGCGCCGGAGATCATATTACGAAGCAGTTGTCCATTTGCGCCATATTGCAGGAAGATGCCGGTGCGAGCAACGTTGTCAATATCATTGTCGGCAGCGATAACGTTATTGCCGACGTCAATACGGATACCATCCCATTCGGTATTCCAAATGCTGTTATTGTTGAAATTGACATTGTTGCTGTAGAGAGACTGAATGCCCGAACCAATATTGAACGCCGTCGAGGTGGTGTTTCCAATAGCGTTCTGGTTGACCAGCGCATTGTCGGCATGCTCGAGGTGGATGCCATCGCCATTGATGTTATTGGCCCCGCCAACGGTACCGATAAAGTTTCCGGTAATCGTAGCTCCCGAGCTGTTCAGAACGGTAATACCGTGTGATCTCGTGAGGTCGATATAGTTGCGGAGGATTTTTGCATCCGGGCTTGGATCGACAAAAACACCGCTGCCAGCCGTATTCGAGATCAGGCTTTCGCTAACCTCGACATTGCCGCTATCTACGACAGCAACGCCGTGAGCGCCAGTCTGCTGGATAGTGTTGCGGTTAATGATTTTGGCACCGGCACTATGATCTACGTAAATGCCGTTTAGTCCGGTTTGCTGGATAGAGTTGTGGTCAACAGTGGCACGACCTGCGTAGCTGAGCAGAATACCATTAAGACCAGTGTACTGGATATCATTCTCGGAAATCAGGTTGTCTGCGCCGGAGGAGACATTCACGCCGGAACGGCCGACATGGGCAATGATGTTACCGGATACGCCGGAGTTGCTTGCCTCACCAAGATAAACGCCGGTGCGGGTTGCGTAGCTGATTTCGTTATTGAGTGCACTTACATTGTCGCCTTTGTCAATGCGGATACCATCCCAGGCGGTGTCCCAGATCTCGTTACGTTGCAACAGAACGTTGTTGCTATCAATCGACTGGATACCGGAGCCAACATTAAACGCGGTCGACTTGGTGTTGGTAATCTGGTTTTGGTTGACTTGGGTTCGGTTCGAGCGTTCCAGACGTACGCCATCACCGGCGATATTCTGATCGGCGCCATCGACTCCGATGACGTTTCTTTCAATGAATCCGCGAGCGCTGTTGTAGAAGGAAATGCCATTTGCACCTGTGTTGTATATGCGGTTCGAGTCAACAAAAGCGTCAGTGCTGTTGTCGGCGTAGATGCCGTTCAAACCAGTGCGGGAAATGTTGTTGCCCAACACTGCGGCGGCTTTAGCATAGCTTAACAGAACACCATTAAGGCCTGTGTGCGAGATCGTATTGCGGGAGATGATGGCAAACGTTCCGCCTGAAACGTTCACGCCGGAGCGTCCCGCTCCCGAAATAATATTGTTGCTTACAAGGGCAGATCCTGTATTGCCCAAGAAAATACCTGTGCGAGTTACGTCGCTAATTGTGTTGTGAGTAGCAAGGACGCCACGGCCGCGGTCAACACGGATGCCGTCCCACTGGGTGTCATGAATTGTGTTCGAGAGGTAGGTTGCCCCGTTAGTATTAATAGAATGGATGCCCGAGCCGATAAACTCGCCAGTGCTGCGGATATCATAAATATCGTTGTGAGAGGCTTGTGCATGGTCGCCATTTTCGATGCGAATACCGTCACCATCAATATCATGAATAACGTTGGTGCTGAGGATCGAGTTCGTGGCATTTGTAACGCGGATACCGTCGCGAGCACCGCTGATTTCAAATCCGCGGATGGTAACATAGTTCGCGGTCACATCAAATCCGGCCGAAGCGGCTGGGGTAATGTGCGCTGCGCTAAAGCCGTTCAAGGTCAGGTCGGATTTATTAACCAAAACAGATTCGGCGTAAGTGCCGGAACCGACATTGATGGTCTCATAGCCATTGGCAAAAGCGACGGCCTGATTGATTTTGGCGTTCGGGTTAACAACGTTGATAGTGGAGAGGCTAGGGGCGCTGTTAAGACGGCTGTCACCGAGGGCAACAGTGCTGACCCCATCATGTCCATAAATGGTGCTGGCAAGGTTAAGTGTTGGTGTGTTGATGTTAACAGTGCCCGTTCCAACGGTAAGGTCTTTGTTGAAATTCACTTCGCCTGGTGCAGAGAAATACACGTTGCCGGTCCAAACATCCGGGCCAACATGGCTGAAGTCGATCGCGCCGTTACCGATACCAGCGGCAACGGTATCGGTACCGATATCCATCACATCGGTAGCCAAGAAAATCACGTTCGTATTGGAGCCCAAAAGGGAGAGAACATAGTCTTGGGCAAAATAGGAATCTGCTCCGATCACACCAGTGTAAGTCCCGTTGTGAAGAACCATCGCAATCGGGTCGATCAGCAATGTGCCGGAAGTTCCATAGCGGGATTTTGTTGAAATGGACGAGTGCAGATCAAGAGTGCCGTGGCCGGAAACTTCGACGAATCCGCCATCGCCTGCGGTTTCGCCGCCTTCAGCCGAAATGGCGCCGTAAACAACCGCGTCTTTGTTCGCGACGATATAAACGCTACCGCCATTTCCGGTAACTGCGCCGTTAGCCGAGATCGACGCATCGGAGGTAACTTCAACCGATTCGCCTTTGACATTAACTTTCCCGCCACCTTTACCGTTGGCCGAAACTTTTCCAGATACTTTGACTTTACCGCCTTCACCGCCCGAAAGAACGATAGATCCGCCAACCATGGTGGCGGAAGATGCATTCACAACACCGCTCATGTTGACAACGGTATCGACAACATCTTTAGCAGCCGAAGCAGTCAAAAGAACTGTGCCGCTTTCGGCATTGATCGCACCGCTGTTTTCAGCGAGAACTTTTTCGCCGGATTTGGACAAAGCCAAAGACACAAGACCGTCACCATAAAGATCAACGGTCGCCGATTCGGTTCCGGCAGCCAGAGCTACTTTGCCGAGGCGGGCATTGATAACGCCGTTGTTGCGAACAGTCGGAGCAACGAAAGCCGCAAGACCGCCATCGGCAACATTTACAAGGCCGTCATTGACGACAGAGCCTGTTGTGCCAAGGCCGGTCAGAACGAGGGATTTGTCACCACGCATAACTGCTGCCGTATCAACATCACCGGTCGAAGCAACAATACCACCCACATCCACGCGGGAATTGGCTCCGAACAGGACGCCGTTACGGTCAAGAACCATTACACGGCCATTGGCTTTAAGCGTGCCGAGAATACGGGTTGGATCGGTACCGGCGCTTTGAACGCGGTTCACAGCCAGAGAACCGGAGTTCGGCTGATAGAACTGGGTAGTAGCGTTCGAACCGATGTTGAAACCTTTCCAGTTGATGACAACGCGGTCAGTCGACTGGTTGATGTTCAGAACGTTCGTGGTCGAACGATCGAAAGTCGCGTGACCGCCAACGACGGTTTCACCAAACGGTAGGGTTGAATCATCAAGAGCTAAAGAAGGGCCGGTTGGAAGAACAACAGCACCGGCAGCCAAAACCGCCAAGAGCGCTGGGCGCGTCAGGGAAGTGGATGCAATGAGATGTGCACTGATGGATGTGGTTGATGTGCGCATAGTTAGAATGGCCTCCTCGCCAGATTGAGGAGAAAAGGCCCTTGTGACCTTTTCCCTTGATAAAACTGAAACCTTGTTTGGAGAGGGGGATTTCCCGCCAAGCCAAAAAGGTTAACAAAACATTAATTCCAGAAGTGGGGGAAATATAGACTCAGCTGCGACAAAAATGCAATCTATATTAGGTAAAAGGAGCAACATTTTTTTACATGAGGTCGCGTAGGCAAACCTCTTGTTTCACTGCGGAAATAAAGGCCCGGCGAGCTCCACCAAAGTGACTTTAATGCCACAGTATGCAAAAAACAACAAATAGATTAGACATAACAATAAATTAGGGCCTATGAATGCAGCCTAGAGTCTATTTCCGGCATTGTCGGCTTGGTACTTTTAACGTAAAGTCGGGCAGGTAAAGAGAGGCGGAAGGTCTATGATCAAACGCCACTCGATCTGGATTGTAAAAATTCTTAATAAAGTAATTTTGGGC
Source organism: Alphaproteobacteria bacterium (assembly GCA_051715325.1). Taxonomy (GTDB): domain Bacteria; phylum Pseudomonadota; class Alphaproteobacteria; order Micavibrionales; family Micavibrionaceae; genus UBA1573. The sequence goes on from JBPXJO010000008.1 coordinate 19,757, forward strand.
AGGTTCGATAAAACGCTTTTGTCGGGAACCGATATATTATATTGAAGCTCTGTCCAGCCCATGCAACGTGAACACTAGAGGTCAGTATATGTTCGCCAGTCTTTCTTCCTTTAAATTATACAGCAAAGTCAGTGGGGTATCCCTCGGCAAAGCACTGGCAACGACAACGGCGTTGACGCTGGTTGCCGGAGCAGCCATGGCGCAAACAGTCCCGGGTTCGGCCGATGTCTCCCGTGTGCAAGGCCGCGTCGAGCAGGCCCTTCCGAAAGGGAAAGCCGAAGCTCCTTTGAATATTCAGGGAAATGCTCCGTTCACCGCTCCGGCTGGGGCCGAGAAAATGGTTTTCACTTTGTCCAAAGTTGAAGTGGAAGGCCAGACGGTCTACCCATGGGGTGTAATCGAGAAATTATATGCCGATAAAATCGGTACAAAAATTTCGTTGGCCGATGTTTACTCTATCGCCGCGCAAATGACCGCCAAATACCGTAATGACGGCTATATCCTGACACAGGTTGTTGTTCCGCCGCAAACGATCTCGGGCGGTACCGTTAAACTGCGCGTTGTAGAGGGGAGCGTTGATCAGATCCGCATTGAAGGCGGCGACCAGAGCTCTTCCTATGACGTCATCAAGCTCTATGCGAATAAACTGAGATCCAAGGGCGTTTTGAACAGCAAAGATCTTGAAAAAACACTTCTGCTCGTGAACGATCTTCCGGGCGTAACCGCACGTGGCGTGCTCTCGCCATCGAAAACCAAAACGGGGGCTTCTGACCTCACGATCATTATTGATCGCAATCCGTTCGAAGGACAAGTCGGCCTTGATAACTACGGAAGCCGCTATCTCGGTCCGTGGGAAGTTACAGCCGGTATGGCCGCCAACTCACTTCTGGGATTTAACGAGCGCTTTTCTGTCAATCTGGCTTATGCCCCGTCCGACCAAGGTCTTGAGCCTGAGTTAAGCTTTGGCGAGGCTTTGGCTGAAGTACCGGTCGGTGCTTATGGAACCAAGGTTGGCGTGAAATTCGGTTTGACCGAAACCAATCCTGGCCACCGCCTCGATGAGTTTGAGGTTGTCGGTCACGCCACTTATGGCGGGCTTTATATTGTCCAGCCGATCGTTCGTACGCGTGATCTGAACCTCTCGATGACCGGTGCGTTCGATATTCGCCATACAAAAACCAAAAGCAACATCGAAGACACGCGTGAAGATGATCTGACCGTGGCTCGTATTGGCGCGCATGCCGATTGGGTTGACACCACCATCAATGCAGCTGTAACCAATGTGGATATGGAGCTCTCGAAAGGGCTCTCCGCTTTTGGCGCCAGCGATAAAGGCGATCCGAATATGTCGCGCGCGGATGGTGATCCTGAGTTCACGAAACTGACGGCGTCTCTGACTCGTCTCGAACGAATTGTGGATTCTATTGCCCTTCAGGCAACGGTAAAAGGTCAACTGTCCAACAATGCACTCTTGACTTCGGAAGAGTTTGGCGTGGGCGGTTCGGCTCTTGGCCGTGGATTTGATCCATCCGAGCTGGTCGGCGATGATGGTCTGGGCGGTTCTTTGGAACTTCAATGGAACCAGCCGTATCCGGTTAGCTGGCTGAGCGATTACACCGTTTACGGTTTCTATGATATCGGTAAAGTCTGGAATGACGATGCAACCACACCGTCGGCTCGCGTCGAAAGCTTGGCCTCGGTTGGCCTTGGTATTCGCACCACAATTATGCCGGGAACCGAAGCCGGGTTTATGGTGGCGAAACCTCTGACGCGTGATGTTGAAGCCGAAGGTGACGACGATATTCGTCCATTCGTCAATATCAGCCATAAATTCTAGTTCACATAGAGTTAAAATGTTCAAAGCCCCTCGAATGAGGGGCTTTTGTTATAGAGACGAAAGGTCAATCGGCAGTTACGCGCTGACCATGGTCTTGAGCGCGGACTTCGCAATCTCCATCCGCGTACGCTTGTAACGCTCGCAAAGTTTGCGCAGTTCATCTGTAAACGTATCGCCAATAAAGCCACCTGTACCGGACATATCCTCGGTGATGATGTGGCGCATGGTTTTCTTATGGGCGACTAGGACATCAATCGCATCCTTATCAAGCACTTGAAGCCCGTCCATAAAAGAGAGCAGGATATGCGCGACGTCCCCTAAAAGATTATATTTGAACACACGAGAGTTAGCCTTCAACTGCATAACCGGAATAGAGGCGTTTTCGATGGCGCGGCGACCAGTCGGGTGTTCGCTCTGGTGTCCAAGATGGTCTACAAGCCCTTCAAACTGGAAAAGGAAATCTTGGGCGATCGGCAAAAAGTTGACGCGGCAATCATCAATAATTTTTTGCGAGCGGGCAACGGCATCGTCGGAAATGTCGCCAAGGCCAACTTTTTTCTGGAGGTGATGGTCCGGCTTTATAATCTTCTTTGCCTGACGCGGTGTATTTCCGCGCTGCTCGATAAAAGATACTCCCGGATCATCCGTGCTGTGGCGCCTCCGGTCCGGCCCTTGGTAGCAATCGGCTACGATGTAATCGCGAGGTTTTCGAATGACGTGCATGACGCGTTTCGAAATATCTTTGGCCGAAAATGGCTTCATCAGGAATTCGGTAATACCGGCGTCGCGGGCGAGCTTGATTTTTTCAGGCGAGCAATAGCCAGTGGTCATGATGATCGGAACCAGAGGATTTGGGGAGGTCGGGTTGGTCCGGATCATTTTAGTGAGCTCAAGACCATCGCCACCATTCATGTCCCAGTCGGTAATCACAATATCGGGGCGGCAACGAACAAATTCGGCATACCCGCGCTCGCCATTGCTGGCAGGAACAACCTCTCCAGCCCCTTGAGCCTTGAGAACGGCCATTAAAACATCGCGCATGGGCTGTAAATCTTCAACGAGGAGGATCGTTAATGACGAAAGGTTCAAACTCATATACACACCCGACAACGCACTGATTTAACTATATAATTATAGTACCATTGCAGAGCACAAATTGGGCAGGTTCATTGGTATACCACCTTTAGGATAGGTTTTGCTGCTGGCCCTTTCGTCAATGTTCTGTTAAACCTCCCTATGGTACTATGGAATGTTGGGTTTGGTTTAAGTGAGTCGGACAATCTATGACAACAACATTAACGTCATCGACAACCGTTGAGGGTTGCGGCTGCTCGGCCTGTCAGGCTGCGGCGGCGGCCGCTCGAGACGAGCTATCCAGTGATTACACCGGAACAGCGTCTCCGACATTATCCGAAGCCTATTCCCTGAATACAGGCTATCGCTGGGGAACCGGAACGTCTGGAACGACAATTACCTATAAATTCTTTACGGCCTTGCCGTCTTACTACTCGTCCACAGATGATGAGGCTCGTAATTTTGCTGCGTTCAATGCGCAGATGCAAGGTGCGACCGAGCGCATTCTTGACCAGATCGAGACCTTTACCAACATCAACTTTGTCAAGACAACCAGCAGTACGACGCAGATGGGCTTTGCCCAGGCCAGCCTGCCGTCAAGCGCGGGAGCGTGGGCGTATTATCCATCGCAATACTCGTCGTTTGGCGGTGACGTGTGGACGAATAATATCTATTCCAGTACTCAAAATCCGGCCGAAGGGAATTACGGGTTCTACACGCTGATGCATGAAATCGGTCATGCTCTAGGGCTGCAACATAGTTTTACGGCAGGACTGACTGGGGATGAGGCATCATCGCGCTATACGGTGATGGCCTACGATTGGTCACCGTTCTTTGCATCATCCTATATGATTTATGATATTGCCGTTTTGCAGAAAATTTATGGTGCGAACATGTCGTACCATACCGGCAATGACACCTATGTCACAAATGGTTCTCTAGCCTACACCATTTGGGACGCGGGTGGTGTTGATACTTTGGATGCGTCGGCTCAATCGGGCGCTGTAACCCTTGATCTTCGCGATGGGCAGTATTCGACCGTTGGCCTGACCCGCAATATAGGAATTGCCTATGGGGCGGTAATCGAGAACGCCTATGGCGGAAACGGGAATGATGTTCTGATCGGGAATGCCGCCAATAATGATCTCAGAGGCAATGGCGGCAATGATACATTTATAGGCAGCCTTGGAACCGATGCGGTTGATGGTGGAAATGGAATCGACCTTCTGGTTTTTGATACGGCTCTTGGCAATTTTATTGTCAATCTGATTAATTCGGTTTCCGTCCTGCTGGAAGACTACTCGGGAGTCTACGGCACAACGACAGCAACCAATGTCGAGAATTTCGAGTTTGCGGGAACGCGGTACTCGTTTGCCGATTTATCGGCGGCAGTTTTGAGCGGGATAACTGTATCGCCAGCTGATGACGTGAGTATATCGGTGTTCTCCTCGTTTACGTCCGGAGGGAAGGTACGAAAATACTGGACAGACATCACATCCAATATGGAGGGCGATAAAGTCTACGCGGGCAATGATTTCCGCTATAAATTTACCGCCGACATTCTTGATGTTCACCGCAGTGACAGTTCGGGAGCGGATACTTTAATTCTGACGGCTCATAGCGGCTTTGAAGCCTATCTCAAAACCATTACAATTTCTGATATGGGGACGACCGGATCCTTCGAGTTTAATAACATCCGGAGCCTGACATTATCCGATAGTGACGTAACTCAGGATATCACCGCGACTTTGAACGGAAATATTTCAACAACGATAGTAACCGGATCTGGCGAAGATGTTCTGGACATTAATTCGGTAGCAACCGGACGTCAGAAGGGTAATATCGTTATTATGTCCGGATTGGGAGATGACGAGATTGATGTGTCGGGGACATCAACCGGTCTGAAAATCAGTATTAATGCCGGAGGAGGCGACGACCACGTCGTCGTAACCTCATCCGCTGGGGCGCGAATTGTCGGTGGAGATGGTAATGATGTCCTGATTGGCGGTAACGGACACGACGTTTTGATCGGGGATACCGGAAACGACACCCTTGAGGGGAAATCGGGCCGTGATGCCCTCTACGGAAATGATGGCGACGATGTGTTTAAATTGATTCTGGACGGCGACGTTGCCTTTGGTGGAAATGGGGCAGATCTCTTCGTGTTTGAATCTATTCCGGCAGTTCGGGCCCTTAACAACATTCGCGATTTTAATGCCGCAGAAGACCGGATTGATATCTCGGCACTACTCTCCGGGTATGACCCTGTCACTGATGCGATTTCCGACTTTGTCCGGATTACAACGAATAAAAAAGGAACATTCATTCAGATTGATCAAGACGGTACGGATACGGCTCAGGGCCTGATGACCATTGCGCAGGTCAACGGCCTCAAGGGATCATCACTGGATGACCTGATTAATACAAATCACCTGATTGTAACGTAAGTCTACTAACCGCGTTTTGGGAAGTAAGACTCGAGATGGTAGGATACCGGAAGTCGTCCTTCGGCCAATATTCCTCTGTTTTCGACCAAACGCTCGGGTTTGCGAGGGTAAAGGTAGTTGACCATAAACCCGCTTCCACGCTCGAAGTCAGCCGTTCCTGGGGCATTGGCATCGGGGCGAATGCCTCCGACTTGTGCGCCGTTTGCCAAGTGGAATTGCTGGACAGGGTCTTTAAATTCGGAGAGGTAGCGCGCAACGATCGCACGGCGCGCTTCTTCATCAAGCTGATCAAAGTTGATTGTTTGTTGTTCCGGCTCGGACAACCATTGGGCCAACGTGCGAAGTGGAGAGAGAGTTGTCAGTTTTGGCGATTGGCTGGCTTCAGAAAACTTGGTGTGAAGAGCCTTGATAAGGGATTCCCCCGCGCCACGCGCAAAAGAAGAGATGCTATAAAAAGTCACAACAGTAGCGGGCGATTGAAGCGGAGCCGATTCTTCAGCAAGAATGCGGTCAACTTGGCCGGGAAGCTCAGAGTCGGACGGCGAAGACCAGTGTGTATAAATGGCAGAGAGAATTCTTCGGTCGGAAGGATTGCCGCTATTATCCAGCAATGCAAAGCACTGTTTGCTCCATCCGGAATATCCAAGACGAAAACGGATCAGGTCCTCAACGGATGAGAGAGGGTGAACTTTATCGCGGCCCTTTTCAGAGGTGAGTTGGTCGTGAAGGTCGCGGTCACAGGAATCCGGAGTGACTAATTGTAATACATGTTCGGTCATGGTAAGGCCTATCTATAGGGTAACTGATTAGTACCTAGAATAAATACTTATGATAAGTCAAACCAAAAGTTATGGAACATGCGGGTTGGGGTGGTATTAAGCGCTTGGCACCCGGAAATGCTCCTTAAGAAATGAATTTAAATTATGAAAATTACAAAACTGGGGCGGTTGCCGGATATTTTATTACTCGAGCCGGAACGGTTCAAGGATCATCGCGGTCATTTTTCCGAGTTTTATAGCAAAAGCCGTTTTGAAGTCTTAGGGCTTCATGCCGGATTTGTTCAGGATAATTTCTCCCATACCGAGAAAAAGGGGACGGTACGCGGCCTCCATTTCCAGACCGCGCCAAAGGCCCAGATCAAACTGGTGCGCGTTCTGCGCGGAAAGGTTTGGGATGTCGTCGTCGATATTAGGCCAAATTCGCCAACCTACGGGCAGTATGATGCGGTAGAGCTGGACGGAAGTTCAGGGAAACAGCTCTATATTCCGGCGGGATTTGCCCACGGACTATGCACGCTCGAAGATCAAACCGATGTCCTTTACAAAGTCTCGGAGCTGTATAGCCCCGAGCATGATAAAGGCATATTCTGGAATGATCCGGCGCTCTCGATTCCGTGGCCAGTCGATACGGAAACTGTCATTCTCTCGGATCGCGACCGCCAATTGCCCTTGTTAAAAGAGATATAGAGCCTAGTGCATCCCTTCTGGGGGTGCGGATGCTGACGCCTTCCGGCGCTTCGGCATATAGAGGAGTGTAACGATAGCGAGCGCAAACATCACATAAGAGACAATCAGGAACGCATCGCCATAAGCCAGAATGGACGATTGCTTGATGACCTCTTGATAGATAATGCTGTTGGCTTGATGCGGAGCACTCACAAGGCTATGTCCGTGGTCAATCAATGTTTGCGTGGTTTGCGCGATATAACTCTGTGTAATTGCACTCGATTCTTGCAGGTGGCTGACGGCCTCGGTCTGATGAACTTGCGACTGGCGCGCGACGTAACTGGCAATCACCGAGATGCCAATGCTTCCACCTATATTTCGTGAGAGCGAGAAAATCGATGAAGCTTTATTACTGATCTCTTTCGGAATTTCAGAGAATGCCATCGTACTAACCGGAACAAACAGGAACGGGAGCTCAACAACCTGCATCACACGAAACATCACAAAGGTCCAGTAATCAACTTGTGGCGTGACATGGGATGTTCCCCACATGCCGATGGCTCCCATAGTAAAGCCAAACGCAATCAAGTATTTTGGCTGAATAACCGATACCAGCTTCCCTGAAATAGGCATCAGGATAAGCAAGAGGATAGCACCCGGAGAGAGGACAAGTCCGGACAAAAACGCGTCGTAACCAAACCAGCTTTGGGTAATCATCGGTAAAAGAGCACTGCTGCTGTAGAGGGCGGCACCAACACAAAACATCGAAAGACAGGAAAGACCAAAGGTTCGGATTGTGAGGAGGCGGAGCTCGACAATCGGGTCCTTTTGATTCCAGATCCAGATCAAGGCGCAGCTCAGCATAACGAGACTTAGAACGCCGGTTGCAATGATAAAATCGGACTTGAACCAGTCTTCCTGCTGCCCTTTATCCAGCATGATCTGGAGTAAACCGAGGCCCAGAGATAAGAGTGCAAGGCCAGTATAATCAATTGACTTGATACCCTTGGCTTTGGCGTGGTCAGGATCACGGACGAGCATGGCCACCATGAGGGCGGCGATTATTCCAACCGGAACATTCATATAAAAGATCCAGCGCCAACTGTACGAGTCGGTAATATATCCGCCGAGTGTGGGGCCAATTACTGGCGCGGCAATCGTAGTAATTCCGGTAAGGGCAAACGCAAGGCCGCGTTTTTCAGGCGGGAATGTATCCATCACGATCGCTTGCTGGATAGGTTGTAGACCGCCGCCCGCAAGTCCCTGAATTAAACGAAAGGCAATGAGCATCGGGAGAGAGGTCGCAGCTCCGCACAAGAACGATGCCGCTGTAAAGGCGCCGATACACATCAGGAAAAAACGCTTCCGGCCGAAAATTCCGGCAAGCCATCCTGAAATAGGAAGAACAATCGCGTTCGCAACAAGGTAAGAGGTCAGCACCCAAGTGCTTTCATCCTGAGATGAGCCGAGCGATCCGGCAATATGGGAGAGCGACACGTTGGTAATTGTGGTGTCGAGAACTTCCATAAAAGTCGCCAGTGAAACCGCAATCGTTATGAGATACGGGTTGTCAATGTTTTGGCTACGGGCTCGGATCGCCGCAATCATAATGGCACATCCAGTCTATTTTGTATGAACAGTAGGGACTACCGAGAGACCCGGGCCAAGAGGGTTTTCGCTGGTGTCGGTTTGATCCAGAACGATTTTGACCGGAACACGCTGAACGATTTTTACAAAGTTACCCGTCGCATTCTGGGCCGGAAAAGCCGAGAAACGGGCTCCGGTTCCACTCTGTATGCTATCGACGCGGCCATGTAGATCAAGATCGGGAAACGCATCAACATCAATATCGACGCTTTGGCCGGGTTTCATCTGGGCAATCTGCGTCTCTTTGAAATTGGCAATAACCCAGACATCGGGGCTAACGACCGACATCAGATTTTGTCCGGTCTGTACATAATTGCCGAGCTCGGCACCGCGGCTGGTGATTTTGCCATCAATCGGTGCCCAAATTTTGGTGTTAGCCAGATTCTCTTCAGCCATTTTAACATCGGCTTCAGCTTCTTGCACGGCGGCGCTCAGTTCATCTTTCGCAGCGCTGGCCGAGGCGATTGTTTGGGGAGCGGTTTGCGCCGTAGCCAGCTGGGCTTTTGCATCATTTAGGGCGGCAAGCGCATTGCTTTCGGCAGAAATAGCATCGTCAAGCTGCTGTTTCGAACGAGCGAGATCGGATAGGGTTTTCATCCTTTTCAAGGTTTTAGCGGCATTATTCCACGTGGCTTCGGCGGCCTGAACGCGGGCGGTTGCGGCATCAAGGTTCGATGGTGCCGAGATGCGGGTGGCCTCGTAATTCTCGGATGATGCCGCCACGCGCGCTTTGGCGGACTGAAGGGCGGCTCCGGCCTTATCAAGGGCCAATTTATAATCTGTAGGGTCAATCTGCGCCAAAAGGTCGCCTTTATGCACCATTTGGTTGTCTTTGACCGCAAGATCGATAATATACCCATTGATTTTTGGGCTGATCGTGACCACTTGTGTTTCAAGGACGGCATCATCCGTGGACTCTTTGCCAAGTTGAGCCGTATAGGTGACACCGCTGCCGAGGGCGGCAGCTGTTACAATTCCAATCATCAGGAGGTTACGTTTTGTGGTTGCCATAGCGGGCCTCAAAAAAAGCTTTCTAAACTAAACTGTATAGTTTAATATTATAATAGTGGATGCAGATAAGTCAAGATCGGCCAGATGGCCTCAAATGATTTATTTTATTCCCTCGAAGGTAAGTAGGATGACTGAAGGCTGCGAAAAGAAACAAACCAGAAGCGAAGCCAAAAGGGAGCGTATTCTGGAGGTTGCAGGCGAGATGTTTGTTGCGCAGGGTTATAACGGCGTGACAATGGAGGCTATTGCTGAGGCGGCCCCTGTATCAAAACCAACCCTTTATAATCATTTCACCGATAAAGGCGCTCTCTTTTTTGCCGTGATGGAAGAGCGCAGTCAGAAAATGTTTCGCACCTTTCAGGAAAATCTTGAGGTCGAGCGTTCGCTTGAAGATACACTAAAGGGAATCGGCCACACATTTCTGGACATTATTCTAAAGCCGGAAACATTGGCCATGTTCCGGATTATGATTGGCGAGGGTGTGAAATATCCTGAGTTGGGGCAGCTCTTTTATGAGGTTGGTCCGAAGCGAACAGTCGGTCTTCTCGCTGATTATTTCAAGAAACTGGATAGTGATGGCCAGCTCAATGTTCCAAACCCGGAAATGTCCGCGAATTTTTTTCTTAATATGATCAAAGGCTACCCGCACATGCAGTGCTTGATGGGGCTTAAAAAGAAAGTCCCTCAGGATGAACGGGACTATCTGGTCAACTACGCCGTAAGCATCTTCCTGAACGGGCATAAAAAACCCTAGGTACTTCTGGGGGGTTTACCGTACTATTGGTGCCGCTATAATCAGGCTGGAGAGCTGGATTAGGGCTCAAACAAATCAATATCGGGGCAGTGCAAATGTCGATTATCGTAACCGGTGGAGCCGGATTTATTGGCAGTAATTTCATTCGCTTCCTGATGGAGCGTACCGATCAAACAATCATTAATCTCGACAAACTGACCTACGCCGGAAATCTGCAGTCCTTGGCTGAGTATCTGGAGTCGCCGCGGCTCAAGATTGTTGAAGGGGATATTCTTGATCGCGATCTGGTGGGCTCTCTGTTGAATGAGTATAAACCATCGGCACTGGTAAATTTTGCCGCCGAATCTCACGTTGATCGCTCAATCTATACACCCGAAGACTTTATCCAGACCAATATAGTCGGGACGTTCCGGTTGCTCGATGTGGCAAAAACATGGTGGGCCAGTCAGAAAAAGGATCAATCGGACTTCCGTTTTCTTCATATTTCAACCGATGAAGTCTACGGCTCGCTCGAAGAAGGTGATCCGGCCTTCAGTGAAGAAAATCCGTATGAGCCAAATAGCCCGTATTCAGCTTCAAAGGCGGCGTCCGATCACTTGGTGCGCGCCTATTTTCACACATACGGATTTCCTGTTCTAACCACGAACTGTTCGAACAATTACGGGCCATACCAGTTTCCTGAAAAACTCATTCCATTAATGATCAACCGCGCGCTTAAAGGCGAACATCTTCCCGTTTATGGCGATGGCCAGAATGTCAGGGACTGGCTTTATGTAACGGATCATTGCGCGGCTATTTATGAAGTTCTGACCAAAGGGCGACTTGGGGAGACCTATAATATCGGCGGCAACAGCGAAATTAAGAATATCGATGTGGTCGGTGTCGTGTGTGATATCCTTGATCGCGTTCGGCCAAAAGCAGATAGATCATCCTATAAAGAGCAGATCAAGTTTGTAACGGATCGTCCGGGGCATGATCGCCGCTACGCGATCAATGCCGACAAAATCAGGACGGAGCTTGGCTGGTCACCCCAAGAGACATTCGCAAGCGGTATCGAAAAAACCGTCGAATGGTATCTGTCAAACGACGAATGGGTGAGCTCGGTGACATCCGGAGATTACAGAGCTTGGGCCAAAGAGCATTATAAAGCCTAAGAATAATCCTTATAAAATCAATAAGTTATGAGTTGATCGGTTTTGTTTGACTTGAGCTGCCATTCTTGTTATTGTTCTAACGTTCTAGTATGATAGAACATTAAAACAATAAGTAATTACAAATCCAGATCATGAAAAAGAATACGGACAAGAACCGCAAAGCACTGGAAGATGACCTCTACGAGGCGGTTATCTCGCTTAAAGATAAAAAAGAATGCCGGGCATTTTTTGAAGACATCTGCACGCCGGCTGAGATCGAAGCTTTGGCGGATCGCTGGAAAGTGGCGCGTTTACTCGTAAAAGACATGCCCTACCGCGAGGTGTCCGAAAAAACCGGCGTATCGCTGGCAACAGTAACGCGTGTGGCTCGCTTCTTGTTCAATGGTAACAGCGGATACAAGATCATTATAGAAAGGCTGTCAGGAAAATGACAACGGTAGATACGGGGAACGCGCGATTGAAAATCGCGATTCAAAAATCAGGTCGTTTGGCGGAGGAGAGCCGTGCGCTCCTTGAGAAATGCGGCATTCAGGTTACAAAAAGCAAAGATCAGCTCTTTTGTCAGGCCACCAATTACCCGATTGATCTCTTCTTTGTTCGGGACGATGATATTCCGGCCTTCGTGGCGTCAGGCGTATGCCAGATCGGTATTGTCGGTCAGAATGTTCTCTCCGAGGAGCGTCTATCATCACCCAACCCTAAAATCAAAACGATATCGGAAATCAGAACGTTGGGTTTTGGCAAGTGCCGCCTCTCGTTGGCGGTTCCGCACAATTTTGAATTTACCGGGCCTTCCGTGCTGGAAGGAAAAACGATTGCCACTTCGTACGCCGGACTTTTGGGCGATTTCTTGAGCCGGAATAAAGTCAAAGCCGATATCGTCGATATGCGCGGCGCAGTGGAAATTGCACCAAGGATCGGAATGGCGGATGCGATCTGCGATCTGGTGTCGACAGGCGGAACTCTGGCGGCGAACGGTCTCAAAGAAGTCGAGATCATATTCAAAAGTGAGGCCGTTCTGGTCAAATCCCCGAATATTTCGGAGGAATGTCAAAGAATTCTGGATCGCCTCTTGCTCCGGATTAACGGGGTACAGCAAGCGGAAACCAGCAAATATATCATGCTGCACGCGCCAACCAATAAACTCGATGACATTCGCTCGGTAATTCCGGGATCGGACTCGCCAACTATTCTGGCCCTTCAGGGGCGCGATGATAAAGTTGCTGTCCATGCTGTTTGCAACGAGGGCATTTTCTGGGAGACTATGGAAGACCTGAAGCGGCGTGGGGCTTCGGACATTTTGGTAATCCCGATAGAAAAGATGTTGGATTAAGACGATGATGAAATATTCCGATCTGGCTCGTAAGGCGATAAAATCTCTCCCTGAATATAAATCGGCCCGTTCTCTGTTTGAGGGAACGGAAGATACGATTTATCTCGACGCAAACGAATGTGCCTACGAGCCTTATGTCGGAGCATCCGGCCTTAATCGTTATCCGGCCCAGCAGCCGCGTAAGGCCATAGAGGCACTGTGCCGTCTTTATGATGTCTCATCCAAAAATCTGATCCTGACCCGTGGTGCGGACGAGGCTATTGATGTTTTGGTTCGCACCTTTTGTGAGGCTGGTCAGGACAAAATACTCATTAGCTCTCCGGCATTTCCGATGTACGCCCAAGCTGCGCGCATTCAGGGTGTGGAAATAATCGATGCCCCGCTTAATCCGGAGAGTTTTGCGCTTGACGTAGAGCTGGTCTGCCGTCAGGTCGCCGAACAAAAACCAAAACTCGTTTTTATCTGCTCGCCGAATAACCCGACCGCTTGCGTCGTTCAGGTCAAGGAGATTGAGCGTGTATGTCAGGCAGCGGCCAACACATCGCTTGTCATTATCGATGAAACCTATATCGAATTTTCGGGCAAACCAAGTATGCTGGAGAAAATGGCCGACTATCCGAATGTGGTGGTTCTCCGGACAATCTCGAAATCCTATGCCGCCGCCGGAATCCGTGCGGGCGTAGCGATTGCTGCGGCCGATATTATTTCAATACTTCGTAAAGTCGAGGCCCCGTATCCTGTGCCGCAGCCAGTCGCACGCGAGATCATAAAAATCCTCGCCCCCGACAATAAAATCAAGCTGGATAAGAAACGATCCGCAACGATGGAACGAAAGAGGATATGGGAAAAACGGATGGCGGCATGGAAAGATGTCACCAAGGTATTCCCGTCGGATACAAATTTCGTTCTGGTGCGGTTTAAAGATGCGGCGAGTGTGATTGAAAAATGCCGGAAGAACAATATGGTCCTGCGCGACCAGTCGCACCTTAAAGGGCTTGAAAACTGCATTCGGATTACTATCGGGTCCGATGAAGATATGGCCCTACTAGAATCGGTTGTTTTGGGACAAGATCGCGTGTCGACAGAAAATGACCGGAAAGCCAAAGTGCAACGATCAACGTCGGAGACCGCAATTGATGTCTCGGTTAATCTCGACCGGAATGCACCGATAGTGATCGACACCGGTATAGGCTTTTATGATCATATGCTTGAGCAAATTGCCCGCCATGCCGGAATTTCTCTCATTCTGTCTTGTGAGGGTGATCTTGAGATTGACCCGCACCATAGTGTTGAAGATTGCGCTATTGCGTTGGGAGAAGCGCTGAAATTGGCGCTTGGCGATAAATGCGGGATTAACCGCTACGGCTTTGTGGTGCCGATGGATGAGGCGCTGTGTGAGGTGGCTATCGATCTATCGGGCCGGAGCGTCAATATCTTTGAAGCTGAATTTCCGGATAAAGAAGTTGGCGGACTGCCTTGCGATATGATTGAACATATTTTTCGTTCGCTGAGCGAGAATATGAAATCGACTTGCCACATCAAGGTAAAAGGCCAAAATACCCACCACATGGTCGAGGCGTGTTTTAAAGCCTTTGGTCGCGCATTGGGTCAGGCCATTCGATGCGAAACGAACATAATACCAAGCACAAAGGGATCGCTATGATTACGATTGTCGAAAGTGGAGGGGCCAACATAGCCTCGGTACGGTTTGCTTTTGAGCGACTTGGTCTGGAGTCCGAATGGACATCAGATCCAGACCGTATAGCCAAGGCAAGCCATGTTCTGCTTCCTGGTGTTGGCGCCGCTGCCGAAGCCATGCGTCAGATGAAAGCTAGGGGGCTTATCGAATGCCTCAAATCTTTAACGTGTCCGGTCCTCGGGATTTGTCTTGGAATGCAGCTCCTCTTCGATCATTCGGAAGAAGGGAATGTTGAAATGCTCGGTCTTATTCCGGGCAATATTTCCCGTTTCAAAGAGACGCAGGAATGTCCGGTCCCGCATATGGGTTGGAATAACATTAAATTGGTAGTGGGAGATCACCCGCTCCTGAATAATGTGGCCGATAATTCCTATGTGTATTTTGTGCATAGTTATCACGCGTCCACAAGTGAACACACAATCGCATCGTGCGATTATGCCGGAAAAACATTTTCGGCAATTGTGGCCAAAGACAATGTCATGGGATGTCAATTTCACCCCGAGCGCTCAAGTCGTGCCGGAAGTCAGATTTTTATGAATTTTGCGAGGCTTTAAATGATACTCTATCCGGCAATTGATCTCATAGATGGGAAATGCGTTCGTCTTTATCAAGGAGATTTTGGGATTCAGAAAACCTATAGCAACAGCCCTCTCGAGGTGGCTGTAGGTTATACCAAATCTGGAGCCGAATGGATTCACGTTGTTGATCTGGATGGGGCTCGTGACCCTCAGAAACGACAGGCCGCTTTGATCCAGTCCCTAACAGGCCAGTCAGGAGCGAAAATCCAATCAGGTGGCGGTGTTAGATCGCTTAAGGATGTCGAAATGTTGCTGGCACAAGGCGTAAAAAGAGTTGTTATCGGTTCAATGGCTGTTCGAGACCCTGTGATGGTATGTGATGCCATAAAAACATATGGGGCAGAGACCATTTGTATAGCAGTTGATGTGAAACCTAACCCTCAGCATTCCGAGCAGTACGATGTTGCAATCGCTGGCTGGAAGGAAGACAGCAAGATCGAAATTCGGGAGCTTTTAAAACAGTTTGAAGGTAACGGCCTCAAGCATGTCCTTTGTACAGACATTTCGCGGGATGGAACTTTATCGGGCAGTAATGTCTCGCTGTACCGCGTCTTGAAGCGGGAGTTTCCCTCTTTGGATATTCAGGCATCGGGGGGGGTTGGAACACTGGATGATCTAATTCACCTCCATGATGCTGGTGCCGATGGAGTGATCGTCGGAAAAGCCCTATATGAAGGGAAGTTTACAGTTGAAGATGCGTTGCAGGTGGTCAAATGTTAACCAAACGAATTATTGCGTGCCTTGATGTCAAGGACGGACAGGTCGTAAAAGGTGTCCAGTTCCGCGATCATACAGTAGTGGGAGATATTCTGGAATTGGCCTCCCGCTATCGCGATGAGGGGGTGGATGAACTGGTCTTCTATGACATCACAGCCAGCAGCGATCAGCGCACCGTTGATAAATCATGGGTCAGCAAGATTGCACGGGTTCTGGATGTCCCGTTCTGCGTTGCCGGAGGAATAAGGACGCTTGAGGATGCCGAGCGTATCCTGAACGAGGGCGCCGATAAACTCTCGATCAATTCACCCGCACTCGAGCGACCTGAATTTATAACCGAGCTTGGGCAAAAGTTCGGCGTTCAAAGCGTAGTAGTCGGCGTAGACTCCCGCTTCGAGGATGGAGATTGGGTCGTCTACCAATATACCGGAGACGATAAGAAAACGATCAAAACCAAACGCAAAATGCTCGACTGGATTGTCGAAGCCCAGAAGTTTGGTGCCGGAGAGATTGTCCTTAATTGCATGGCTCAGGATGGACGAAAAGCGGGATATGATCTATCCCAGCTCACAGAAGCGCGATCAAAGATCACAATTCCTTTGATAGCGTCGGGCGGGGCAGGAAATATGGAACATTTCCGCGATGTGTTTGTTGAATCGCGAGTGGATGGAGCATTGGCTGCTTCAGTATTTCACTCGGGTGCTATCCACATTGGGGACTTGAAAAATTATCTAAAAGAATCCGGCATAGAGGTAAGAGCGGCATGAGCGAACTCAGCGATAAAATTGATTGGGATAAAGTTGACGGTCTCATTCCGGCGATCATACAGGATACAGTGACCAAGCAAGTTCTGATGCTCGGTTATATGAACCGCGATGCGTTGGTGCGTACGCTTGATACCGGAACTGTAACGTTTTTCAGCCGTACTCGGCAGACACTCTGGACAAAAGGCGAAACATCGGGGAACAGCCTTGCTCTTGATGCCGTCTATCTGGATTGTGACCGCGATACACTGCTCGTCACGGCAACGCCGAAAGGGCCGGTTTGTCATACAGGAACGCCAACCTGTTTTGAAGGGGACAACGCGGCGCCAATATCATTTTTAACCGAGCTCGGGACATTGATCCAAAAGCGAAACAAGGAACGCCCTGAAGGAAGCTATACAACGAGTCTCTTTGAAAAAGGCCGCTCGCGGATTGCCCAAAAAGTTGGTGAAGAGGGCGTCGAGGTTGCTTTGGCGCATATGGAAGATGATACCGATAAAACCGCGGAGGAAGCAGCGGATTTGGTTTTCCACGCCATGGTCTTACTCGAAAATGCAGGATTGGACATTGGTCATGTGGCGGGCATTCTAAAAAAACGCCACACCGTAAAGAAATAGGAACGTTGTTATGTTGTATTTAAATACAGAAAAAGAACAGGATGTAATTGGTGAGTTGTTACGCCTCACCCGAAACCGCAAAGAGAGCCAATCAATTGCACTGGATGTGCGGACTATTATTGAGGATGTCCGCACAAAAGGTGATGAGGCTGTGATCGGCTACGCCAAGAAATTCGATCATGTGGATATAACGCCGGATGATTTCTATCTGGATATGGCGGATGTAGATGAAAACGTTTTGCCTTTGACCGATCAGGAGAAAGCGGCCATTCGTACGGCAGCTGAGCGTTTGGGCGCATTTGCAGCGTCCATTCGTCCCAAAGATAGCTCCCGCCCTGATCCGGATAATTTCGTGGCTCAAAAATTTGTCCCGTACGACCGCGTAGCGTGTTATGTCCCGTCCGGTTCATTCCCGCTAGTATCGACCGTGCTTCACACCTGCGCTTTTGTGAAGGCGGCCGGAGTTCCCGACTGCACGATTATTACGCCATGCAAAAGCGGCGGTATTCACCCTGCCATTTTGTACGCGGCTAAAATTATCGGTGTGAACCGCATTCTGAAACTTGGAGGCGTTTATGGCATCGCCGCCGCCGCTTATGGGACCAAAACAGTAAAGCCGGTCGAGTTTATTGCCGGACCTGGAAATGCCTATGTCACTGAGGCCAAGAAGCAGGTTTTCGGGCAAGTGAACATTGATATGCTGGCTGGCCCGAGTGAAGTCATGGTGATCGCGGATGATAGTGCTAATCCGGAATTTGTGGCGGCGGATCTGTTATCTCAAGCCGAGCACGGAAGCGGCTTTGAGCAAGCTGTTTTAGTCACGACGTCACAAAGTCTTGCCGATTCAATCGAGACGGTCATTCTGCGGCAAAGGGCGAAGCTTCCCGAAAGTGAGGCAACTGACCGTGTTCTCCGTGAGGGAGTCTTCATTGTTAAGACAAGCTCACTCGAGGAATGTGCCGATATATGCAACGCTTATGCGCCGGAACATGTCGAAATCATCACGCATGATCCTGATTCTCTGGAACCTAAAATCAAAGCCGCCGGAGCGATTATGCTTGGGCCTTGGACGCCGGAGCCGATAGGGGATTTTGTGGCTGGATCAAGTCACGTTTTGCCGACGGGCGGTGCGGCGCGTATGTTCTCGGGCCTTTCCACAACGCATTTTCTGAGAAAGGTCAGCATCCAGAAATTTGACCGTGAAGAACTGGGCCGTCTACGGCTTGCTGCCGAGACGTTTGCCGAAATGGAATGTCTGGCTGCACACGGCCGCTCCGTCTCAATACGGTTCGATTAAAAGGACTGCGTTCGTACCAGAACGTTTTATTTCCGAAGGAAAAATAAATCCGGACACGCGTAGCTCCGAGGCTTGAATTATTCTAATTCTTGCCTATACCTTGTTATCCATACCAAATAAAAACGTGGGGAATTTAACATGATCAATCTGTTTGATCCGGTGAGGATAGGGGATATCGAACTCCCGAACCGTATTGTAATGGCGCCTCTAACGCGCTCGAGAGCCGACAACGAGGGGCGTGTCCCCAACCAATTGATGGCGACATATTACGCGCAAAGAGCTGGAGCAGGACTAATTCTGACCGAGGCCACTTGCGTAAGTCCGATGGGTGTTGGTTATGCTGATACCCCCGGAATATGGTCGGATGAGCAAGTGGATGGCTGGTCCCGGGTAACCAAGGCTGTTCATGAAAGCGGCGGCCGGATATTCCTGCAGCTTTGGCATGTGGGCCGAATTTCCCACCCTCTCTTCTTGAACGGTGAGATTCCGGTTGCTCCAAGTGCGATCAAACCGAAAGGTCATGTCAGTTTGGTGCGCCCGATCACTGAATATGTAACGCCGCGCGCGCTGGAAACCGCAGAAGTTGAAGATATTGTCGGCCAGTACCGCAAAGGAGCGGAAAACGCCAAAAAGGCCGGTTTTGACGGTGTTGAAATTCATGCAGCCAACGGCTACCTGATCGATCAGTTCCTTCAGGACAGCACGAATAAGCGGGAAGATAAGTATGGTGGACCGATTGAAAACCGCGCGCGGTTTTTACTTGAAGTGGTCGATGCAGCGATTTCTGTTTGGGGAGCACAGCGTGTGGGGGTCCATCTGGCCCCACGCATGGACTCCCATGATATGGGCGATAGTCACCCGAAAGAAACCTTTACCTACGTCGCCCGTGAGCTGTCAAAGCGCAAGATTGCATTTATTTTTACAAGAGAACGTCAGGCCGATGACAGTATAACGCCGATTATTAAGCGTGAGTTTGGTGGAAAAGTGATCGCCAACGAGGCTTTTGACCTCAAAAGTGCGAATGAAGTCTTGGAAAAAGGCGTAGCAGATGCTGTAGCATTCGGGAAACCTTATATCGCAAATCCGGATTTGGCCGAACGGCTTAAGGAAAAACGGGAACTCAATACTCCGGACGTTAGTACATTCTACTCCGGAGGAGAAAAAGGCTATACCGATTACCCGTCTAGAGAGCGGGCGGGGGTAGAATAAAATTTTGCCGTTATGCTATGGATAAATAAACCAATTGGTTTATTTATTCTTCTGGCATAGATGTGAGAGCAAAATTATGAAAAAAACTACCCTGACCTTGATTATCCTCTTCTTGACTGGGGCAGGGATTATCTGGGGTGTGATGCGGGAAAAAAGCATAGCCGCCGAGCCGGATAAAGTGCCGCCGCCGATGGAAGTCTCGGTCTACGAGCTGGCTCCGAGTAATATTGCTCCGGAACGCGCCTACAACGGAAGGCTCTCCGCCAATAAAATCTCGCAAGTTCGCCCGCAAGTCAGCGGCGTCATAAAAAATCGCCTTTTTGTGGAGGGAACTCTTGTCAAGGAAGGTGAGCAGCTCTATCAAATTGATCCGGCCCAGTATGATATTGCTCTGATTAATGCGAAAGCCCAGCTCCAGAAGGCTATTGCGACCGAAAAAGCAGTATCTTCGAAAATAAGACGATATAAGGAACTGATTACGGCTAACGCGATTAGCCAGCAGGAATATGACGATGCGGTAGCCGACCAGAATGTCGCGCGCGCCGATATCGAAGTCGCAAAAGCAGCCGTTAAAAGCGCCGAGCTTAATCTGGATTACACCAAAGTTAATGCGCCAATCACCGGAAAAATCGGCTATTCCAAAGTAACTGAAGGAGCGCTTGTCACATCAAACCAGCCGGATGAACTCGCAACGATTACCCAGCTTGATCCGATTTACGCCGACATCACGGTTCTACCGTCCGAGGTGGCTTCCTTTTCAAAAGATAAAGAATCCCCCGAAGAATTGACGTGGGAACTGGTCACGGACGATTCCAAAAGCGGAACGGTGCTATCTGGCGGCAGTTTTGAATTCTCGGATGTCGTCGTCGACGAGAGCACGGGCCTTATAAAGGCGCGTATACGATTTTCCAATCCGGACTACACATTTCTTCCTGGCCAGTTTGCAAAAGTTAAACTCGTGAACACAACCCAATCGGCCCTACTCGTGCCTCAAAATATGGCCTCACGCGGTCAGGACGGCAGCTTGTACGTATGGACCGTTGATGATAGCGGCAAGGCCCAGCAGAAAAAATTCAGCGCCGAGGATGTCCACGACAACAGCTGGGTTGTCGTCGGCGGATTGGATAAAGGCGAACGCATTATTACCGCCGGATTCCAGAAAATAAAGCCGGGAGATGCAGTCACTGTTGCTGAAGCAGATTCATCCGGACAGAAATCAACAGAACCGACACAACAAAAATAGGATTGTCCTATGTCCAGATTTTTTATCGACCACCCAGTATTCGCTTGGGTCATTGCCATTGTTATTATGTTGGCGGGGATCTTGTCGATCGAGAAACTTCCAGTCGAACAATATCCCAATATCGCGCCGCCTTCAGTGTCAATCTCGACATCCTATCCCGGAGCATCAGCGGAAGCTCTTGAAAATAGTGTGACACAGGTCATTGAGCAAAAGCTGACCGGTATTGATAATATGAGGTACTTTACGGCGAACAGTGATTCAGCCGGTAATGTTTCGATCAACATCACATTTGATCTGGGAACAGACCCGAATATCGCCCAAGTGCAAGTGCAAAACAAAGTCCAGACGGCAATGCCGCTTTTGCCTCAAGATGTCCAGAATCAGGGCGTGGTTGTTGCCAAATCAAATGACGCCATTCTTCTGGCCGCAGCCTTTTATACCGAAGATGGCAGCATATCCCAGCAAGAGCTCGGCGATATGCTCAACTCAAAACTCGTGGATGTGATCGCTCGTGTAAACGGAGTTGGAAACGTACGGGTTTTAGGTCAACCTCATGCGATGCGGATTTGGCTGAACCCGAATAAGCTCATGAGCTATTCCCTGACCGCGATGGATATCAGCAGCGCGATCAAAAGCCAGAACATCGATATTTCAGCCGGTCAATTGGGCGGTTTGCCCGCTGTTGCCGGACAATCCCTGAATGCGACGGTTACGGCCCAGTCCCTGCTTAAGACCGTCGACGACTTTAATAATATTATTATTCGCGTCAATGAGGATGGATCAAAACTCCGCTTGGGAGACGTCGCGCGTGTTGAAATGGGATCCCAGTCTTATGATGTGATCTCGCGCTATAAAAGAAATCCCGCCTCGGCACTCTTGGTGAGTCTCAACTCAGGCTCGAACGCGCTTGATACGTCCGACATGGTCA
Source organism: Alphaproteobacteria bacterium (assembly GCA_051715325.1). Taxonomy (GTDB): domain Bacteria; phylum Pseudomonadota; class Alphaproteobacteria; order Micavibrionales; family Micavibrionaceae; genus UBA1573. The sequence continues at coordinate 41,511 of JBPXJO010000008.1, forward strand.
AAGAAAAAATTGCTGAAAACCTGCCGCTTCTAGGCGAAAAAGTAAAAGTCGCCTATCCGTATGATGCAACCCCCTTCGTTCGGCTATCTATTCAGGAAGTGATTAAAACGCTTATTGAAGCCGCTATTCTCGTATTCATCGTTATCTTCCTCTTTTTGCAAAATTTCAGGGCAACCTTGATTCCAAGTATTGCCGTGCCGATTGTTCTTTTGGGAACCTTCGCCGTTCTGTATGCGTTTGGTTACACAATTAACACTTTGACGCTGTTCGCGATGGTTCTGGCCATCGGACTTTTGGTCGACGATGCGATTGTTGTGGTCGAAAACGTCGAACGGATTATGCATGATGAGGGCCTATCGCCCAAAGAAGCCACGCGAAAATCCATGTCCCAGATTACAGGGGCTTTGATTGGCATTGCCTTGGTGCTTTCGGCTGTGTTTGTACCGATGGCGCTTTTCTCGGGTTCGGCAGGGGCTATTTACCGTCAATTCTCGATTACAATTGTCTCGGCAATGGGGCTGTCCGTATTGGTTGCTTTGGTTCTTTCGCCGCCTCTATGCGCAACCTTGTTGAAACCGCCATCCGGGACTGGACGGGAAATCAAGTTCTTTACATGGTTTAACCGAAAATTTGATAAATTGCGTGACGGATTTGTCTTTGCGTCATCCTACATTTCCCGAAAAACCGTACGTTTTATAATGGTCTACGTCGTGATGGTTGGCGGAATGATTTATATTTTTCAGGGTATTCCGACCTCCTTCCTTCCGAACGAAGATCAAGGCAGTATGCGCGTTTTGGTGTCCGCTCCTCCGGGCGCTACAGCCGAACGCACACTTGAAAGTGTCAAGAAGGTTGAAGACTATTTCCTCAATCAGGAAAAAGATAATGTCGATCACCTCTTTATGGTTGTCGGTTTTAGCTTTAGTGGTCGTGGTCAAAACTCGGCGATGGGGTTTGTGGGGCTCAAAGATTGGTCGCTGCGCGAGAATAAGGATCAAGCCGTCGCCGAGATCAGCAAACGGGCAGCCAAAGCCCTATCCGGTATAAAAGACGCGATGGTGACGCCGATTGTTCCGCCGCCGATACGAGAGCTTGGAAATGCTTCCGGTTTTGACTTTCAGCTTCTTGATAAAGGCGGCCTTGGCCACGCCAAGCTGATGGAGGCCCGTAATGTGCTGTTGGGGCTCGCCAAGCAAGAACCGATATTGACCGGCGTTCGTCCGAATGGTCTTGAAGATGTGTCCCAATATAAAATCAATGTCGATCGCGAGAAAGCAAGCGCCTCGGGTCTTGATCTTGGTGATATTAACGAAACGCTCAAAATGGCGTGGGGCGGGTCGTATGTAAACGACTTTATTGATAATGGCCGATTGAAGCGCGTTTATGTTCAGGCCGATAGCCCATACCGGATGCTTCCTGAAGACATCAACCATTGGTATGTCCGGAATGGCAGTGGCCAGATGGTTCCTTTTAACGCATTCTCGAGCGGGGAGTGGATATTTAATGCCTCGCGTCTGGAGCGTTTCAGCGGCACACCGTCGATCAATATCCAAGGATCGGCGGCTCCGGGCTTCAGCTCGGGCGCTGCGATGGATAAAATGGAACAGCTTTTTGAAAAGCTTCCACCGGGGCTTGGATTTGCGTGGTCAGGACTTTCGTATGAAGAAAAATTAGCCGGATCGCAAACCATGTTCCTTTATGCCATTTCGGTTCTGGTTATTTTTCTCTGCCTTGCGGCTTTGTACGAAAGCTGGCTAGTACCATTCTCGGTTCTTTTGGTGATTCCGCTCGGAGTGCTGGGGGCCGTTCTGGCTACCTCCTTTATGGGCTTCTCGAACGATGTGTATTTTCAGGTGGGGCTTCTCACAACCATCGGTTTGGCGGCCAAAAACGCGATCTTGATTGTCGAGTTTGCCAAAGTTCAATATGAAAGCGGTAAAGGCATCGTCGAAGCAACGCTTGAGGCTGCGCGATTGAGGTTCCGCCCGATTATCATGACGTCAGTTGCTTTTATTCTGGGTGTAACGCCTCTGGCACTCTCAAGCGGTGCAGGTTCGGCTTCCCAAAACGCAATTGGTGTTGCTGTGATTGGCGGTATGCTTGCGGCAACGTGCCTGTCTATCCTTTTTATCTCGATGTTCTTTATCCTGATCGAGAGTAAATTTGCCAAGAAATCCTGATTATTCCGGAAGAGGCGTCGGCTCTTCCGGTTGGGATTGCGGCTTGGAAGGGTATAAAGACCGGATCATCGGGATGGACATCAGTCCATAAAGCAGAACGCCAATTACAATAGCAGCAAGAAGCTGCGTCAAAGGCCCAAAGGAACTGGTGATGGATGATGTGGTGTAAACACCTGCAACCATAACCAGAACTGCAAAGGCAATCTTGTAAATCTGCAGTTGGAAGGAACGGGATATCAAGCCGCCGCCCACGCGCTTGTTAAGGACATAGAATGTCAAAAGTGCGGCCGCGATATAGGATAGGGAATAGGCAAGCGCCAGACCCATAACGCCAAACGCCATAGCGAGTGGAAGGGCTAGGGCAATATTGATCCCGTTCTCGAAAACATTCAAAAAGAACGGGGTGCGCGTATCCGATAGCGCATAAAACCCGCGCAGCAAGAACAGATAGAGCGAAAACGGCAATAACCCGACCGCAAACATCTTAAGTGTATCGCCGGTTAAAAGCGCAGCATCGAGCGAGAAATGACCGTGATTGAGGAGAACCGTCAAGAGCGGTCGTGCCACCAGCATATATCCGGCCGAAGCCGGAAGAATAAGAAAAAATAACCAACGAATACCCTCAATCATACGGCGGCGGTAAGATGCCATATCACCGGCGGCGGCATCGCTGGCGATCCGCGGCATAAACGTGGTGGTAATGGTCATGGCCAAAAGCCCGTGCGGCAGAATAAAGAATGTAAAAGCGGTTTGATAGGCGGTCATCCATCCTTCGCGGTGAAGGGCAATCAGGCTCACCATAAAAAGGGCGATCTGGTTGGCGATGACATAGCCGAGTGTCCAGCCGGACAGGCGGAGAACATCACGCACAGCCGGATGGTTCCAATTGGGGCGGAACGTGATTTTGAGTCCCGAACGAAGAAGAGGAACGGAAAGAGCGAGGGCTGATACGGCAATTCCGAGCGTCGCGCCAAGCCCCAGATAGGCCGTAAATCCATGGTTGGAGAGCGCCAGATCAAGGGTTGGGGGCTCCTCAAAAAAATGGGGAAGCATCAGGAGCGCGGTAATCGCAAAGATGTTATTGAGGATCGGTACAAACGCAGGAAGAATAACGCGGTGCTGGGCGTTGAGGTAGGATGTGGAAACCGCAATCAGCCCATAAAAGAAAATTTGCGGCATCAAATAGCGGATAAGGTTCGTTCCGACTGCGTTGAATTCAGCCGGATGATCCGCGCGGGTCAGGCTGTATAGGTTCATAATCCATGGCGCTGCCGCAACGGTAATCACTGTAAGCAGGCTGAGACAGACAAAAATCGTGCTGATGACGGCGCTCATCGCTTCGGTATCGTTATTTTTCTGGGCTCGTACAAATGTTGGAAGAAGGGTTGCCGACAAAACCCCGCCCAACAGAAGTTCATAAATAATATTGGGTGTCGTGTTGGCCGTATTGAAAACATCACTCAGTCCGCTAAGCCCGACGGCATAGGTAAGGGCCAGAACTTTGCCAAATCCGGTAACGCGGCTCAGCAGCGTTCCAATGCCGACCCCGACATTGGAGAGAAGAAATTTGGACGGTGAGAGACGTGAGAAAAAGCTCGTGGTCACGGAAATATTTTCATAAAAATGTTGAGGTTTAGGCTATAATTCACCAGCCGAGTGTTACAACGGCGTCGCCTGTATTTACAATAACATTCGCATAACTCTTTTAAAAGAGTGAGGCTTTACCGCATTAGGGCTGAAATTCTGGTGGACCTCAAAAGCGGGAATGGTAAGCTGTTCGTGATATTCCTCGCGTCTTTTGAAAGGCCACCCCATGACCAAATCCCGCGACTATAACAGCGAAACCAAAGATAACGCCGAACGGAGCTACTTTTACGGTTTTGACTATGATGTCATGCACCCGTTTATGCTCCGCTCATTCCTTCCGCATTTTAAGTCTGGGAACCTTCTGGAGCTCGGCAGCTTTGAGGGGGCGTTTACCGAGCGACTCAGGAAACACATCGATGATATTCATTGCGTCGAAGCGTCAGGTGACGCGGTAAAAAAAGCCACCGAGAGATTGGGCGGCGATAAAGCGGTCAAGATTTATGAGGATTTATTTGAAACGGTGACTTTGCCGGTCAAATACAACAATATTGTCATGACCCATGTTCTGGAGCACGCCGAAGATCCGGTCAAAATTTTAAAACGCGTCAATGATGAATGGCTCGCAGATAGCGGGCGCTTCTTCTTGGTCTGCCCGAACGCAAATGCGCCGTCCCGCCAGATTGCCGTTAAAATGGGGCTGATCTCGCATAACGCTGCCGTAACCGAAGGTGAACGTAAACACGGTCATTTTGCAACCTATAGTCTTGATACGCTTGAACGGGATGCAAGAGCGGCAGGGCTTAACGTTGTGTTCCGGACAGGAATATTTTTCAAGGCTCTAGCCAATTTCCAGTTCGACCGGATTCTTCAAACGGACATTATATCGCCCGAATATCTTGAAGGCTGCTACCAACTGGGCCATGTGTACCCTGATTTGTGCGCCAGCATCTTTCTTATGTGCGAAAAAGGAAAAGCCTAGGCAAAGGTCTGCTCAAGGAGGTCGGTCAGATAATCGCGGTAGGTGCTTTTCCCGAGCCGTGCGGTCAAATCTTTGAAATCTTCACGACCAATCCAGCCTTGGCGGAACGCAATCTCTTCAGGGCAAGCAATCTTGAGACCTTGCTGCTCTTCAACCGCGGCCACGAACGAGCTGGCTTTGAGCAAAGCATCATGGGTTCCGGTATCAAACCAGGCGTGTCCGCGCCCAAGAACCTCAACCGATAAAGCGCCTTCTTCGAGATATATGCGGTTAAGATCGGTAATTTCGAGTTCGCCGCGCGCAGAAGGTTTCAGCGATTTGGCGCGTTCGACCACCGAGGCATCGTAAAAATAAAGTCCGGGAATAGCGTAATGCGATTTCGGCTGGGCTGGCTTTTCCTCCAGCGAAATCACTTTGAACTGGTTATCAAATTCGACAACGCCGAACCGCTGAGGGTCTTTGACACGGTAGGCAAAGATATGGGCGTCTCTGGAGCTGGATTGATTGAGTGTTTTAAGTTTCTGGTAAAAATAACTTCCATAGAAAATATTATCCCCGAGAATTAGAGCAGGTGACGCTCCATCCAGAAACTCTTCGCCCAGCAAAAAGGCTTGGGCGATTCCGTCGGGAGACGGCTGTTCTTTGTAAGTAAGCGATAAACCCCACTGGGAGCCATCCCCCAAAAGGCGCTCGAACAGGGGGAGATCGTAGGGGGTCGATATAACCAGAATTTCCCGAATACCGGCTAGCATCAAGGTGCTAAGCGGGTAATAGATCATCGGTTTGTCGTAGACCGGCAGGATTTGCTTGGAAATAGCGAGGGTTGCCGGATGAAGTCGTGTTCCCGAGCCGCCAGCCAAAATAATTCCCTTATGTGAATGCATGATCGGTCTTCTCTCTGGATCAGGATCGGTTATGATACTTAAGGAAGTATAACGCTTGGCCGAAAATTGAAAATATGAAAAAAATCTTTGTGACCCGTCCTGTTTTTCCGCCGTTGGAGAGGTTCAACGCCTATGTCGCCGAGATATGGGAAAACAAACAGCTCACCAATCACGGGCCACTCCACAACAAGCTCGAAGCTGAACTCAAAGCCTATCTGGGTGTCGATCATTTCCTTATGACGACCAATGGCACCTTGGCGCTTCAAATGGCCCTCCGTGCCTTTGATCTGGATCAGTGCGATGTCATCACGACGCCATTTTCTTATGTGGCAACCGTCTCCTCAATTTTGTGGGAGCATTGCAATCCGGTTTTTGCCGATATTGATCCTGAAACGCTTTGTATCAGTCCGGAAGCGATTGAGCGAGCGATCACGCCAAAGACAAAAGCGATCATTGCTGTTCATGTCTTCGGGTACCCGTGCGCGGTTGATCGTATCGAAGAAATTGCAAGAAAGCACAATCTTAAAGTTATATATGATGGTGCTCATGCTTTTGGTTGCCGTTACAAAGGGCGCTCGCTGCTGGATTACGGCGATATAGCAATCTCGAGCTTTCACGCGACAAAAGTATTTCACACAATTGAAGGCGGCTGTGTGATCGCGCATAATGACGAGATCAGCATAAAACTCTACCTTCTCCGCTCGTTCGGGCATATCGGAGACGACCACTTTGAATTGGGATTTAACGCCAAAGCCTCGGAATTTCAGGCCGCTATGGGCCTTTGCAATCTTGAAACGCTTGCCCAAAACATCGAACGAAGAAAAATCGTATCAAAGACCTACGAGCAATTTTTACCTATGGACAAAATTGTGCGGCCAACAGTCCCGCAGGATTTGGAGTATAATTACAGTTACTATCCGGTGGTATTCCAAAGCAAGGACGCCTGCCTCAAAGTGCGCGAGAGATTGATCGAGCAGGAAATAATCCCGCGCCGCTATTTCTTCCCGTCCCTTAACACGCTGCCCTATCTTAAGGAAACGCAGTCTTGTCCTATATCGGAAGACATTACGCAGCGTATACTCTGTCTGCCTCTCTATGCTGAGCTGGAGCTTCAGGATGTCGAGCGTATCTCCGCCCTTATCAAGGGCATGTTAAAAGGATAAGGCCGTCATGAAGCTTGGGATCATGCAGCCTTACTTTTTTCCCTACATGGGGTATTGGCAGCTTATCCACCATGTCGATCAATTCGTGATCTATGACACTATACAATACACCAAAAAGGGATGGATCACGCGCAACCGCTTCCTGCGTAACGGACGGCCGGAATATTTCTCACTTTCGCTTGCCCAAGCATCGTCAACACTAGATGTTGCCGAACGAGAGCTATCACCTGACTTTGATCGCGAGAAACTAATTCGCAGCCTTTCGGCCGCCTATCAGAAGGCCCCGCATTTCAAAGAAAATTTTCCGGCGATAGCCGACATCATCAATCATCCGGATCAAAATTTATACGGATATATCCGGAACTCGATAGACCGTATGTGCGGGATTCTTGATATTTCGACCGAGCTGATCAGCTCATCAAGTGTTCATGAAAGCGCTGAGCGGATGAAAGGAGAAGATCGGGTTATTGCAATTAATAAAAAGATAGGAGCGTCCGAGTATATAAACCCGATTGGCGGAACCGAGCTTTATGATGCTCGTACGTTTAAAAATAACGGCATTAAATTATTCTTCCTGAAATCCAGACCGCTGGAATATTCATGTTTCGGGCAGTCATGCCACCCTTATATGTCGATAATTGACGTTCTGATGTTTAATAGTGTTTCCACGGCTCGCCAGTCTTTGTCTCTTTACGATATCATCGAAGAGGAAATCCATGACCTATAAATCTTCTAATCAGTATTGTGTGGTTGTTTGCGCCTCGGGTGGTGGTGGTAATTTTCAGGCGCTGATCGACGGGCAAAAAACGGCAGAAAATCAGGCGGGCCGCTATCGGATTATAAAACTCATCACCGATCGGGATTGCGGCGCACTGGATAGAGCCGAAAAAAGCGGGATTGAAGCGTTAAGTCTTGATAAAAAAATATTGGGGGCTGAAGCGTTTTGGAGCCAGTTTGATTCCGCAATTCCGGATGAAACAGACTTAATTGTTCTGGCTGGTTTTATACCGATTATCCCCCCCAATATTTGCGAAAAATGGAAAGGCCGTATGATTAATACACATCCATCGCTTTTGCCAAAACACGGTGGTAAAGGAATGGTTGGTGTAAAAGTTCAAGAAGCCGTTATCGCGGCAGGGGATGATATGGCGGGATGTACAGTACACTACGTCAGCCCGGAAATTGATGGCGGCCAGATAATTTTGCAGGCCAAAATCCCTGTAAGAGCCGGGGAGAGCGCCTGGGATCTTGGCGGGCGCGTTTTTAAAGAGGAAAACCGCATATTGGTCGAGGCTGTGTTGAAACTTAAAGAAGGGCAACGTTTAAATGGCAAAGTGGATTAAGCGCGGTTTGGTTTTTAATCCGGCCGCAATAACAGATCGACCGGATTGGATGGAGTCCTTTGCGCAGGCGCCAAATGTGGTGATCTTTGATGAATTTGTACGCGTGTTCTTTTGCTGCCGTCCCAAGCCGGATGACAAAGGAATGTTTGTTAGCCGCACCGCTTTTGTCGATCTGGACCGCAATGACCTCAAGAAAATTGTTCGGATAAGCGAGAAACCGGTAATGCCCCTCGGCGGCCTTGGCGATTTTGATGAATTCGGAACGTATCCGGTGTCGGTTCTACGTAATGGCGGTGAGAATGATATTCTGGCCTGCTACGGCGGATGGACGCGCTGCGAGTCGGTTCCCTTTGACGTGGCGCTTGGAATGGCGCGAAGCCACGATGGCGGGGTCACATTCGAGAAATTCGGCAAAGGTCCTGTGGTCTCTTATTCGCCGGACGAGCCGTTCGTTGTGACGTCTCCAAAGCTTCGAAAATATCACGATAAGTGGTTCCTGTTTTATACGGCAGGTCGCAAGTGGTTTATGGATCAGGGGCGCGCTGAAATCATCTATAAGCTTCGAATAGCCACGTCAGATGACGGGCTGAATTGGACTAAAGAAAATCGTGATATCGTCGCAGATAAGTTAGGCGAGGATGAAGCGCAGGCGTGTCCGGACGTTATTTATAAAAACGGTCGTTATCATATGTTCTTCTGTTATCGGGCTGCTACCGATTTTCGCGTTAATAAGGAGCGTAGCTACCGTATTGGTTATGCCAGCTCCGGCGATTTGCTCCATTGGGAACGTGATGATGCAAAATCCGGCATAGATATATCGGAAAGCGGATGGGACTCGTTGATGGTGGCCTATCCGACAGTCTTTGAGCTGGATAACAAGATATACATGCTCTATCTCGGGAATGATGTCGGACGCGATGGATTTGGACTCGCTGAATTGCAGGGAGACTTGTAATGCTGCACTGGAACAAACTGGGACTGATATTTAATCCCGCCGATCATAAACTCGCGGATGACTGTACGGATTTTGCCAAATCCCCGCAAGCTGTCGATATGGGGGATTTTATCCGTGTGTACTTTACAAGTCAGAAAAAAACGGAAAATGGGAAATGGATCAGCTGCCCTCAATTTGTGGATTTTACAACGGATTTCGCTAAAATTCTGAATATTTCATCCTCGCAGCTTCTCGAGCAAGGCGGTTTAGGGCAATTTGATGAACACGGTATATTTCCGTTCAATGTGCTGCGACATGACAGCAAAATAGTAGGCTACACAAGCGGGTGGAGCCGGAGAAAGTCAGTATCCGTAGATATGGCAATCGGCCGTGTGGAAAGCCATGATGGCGGTGCAACCTTTGTTCGTGATGGACGGGGTGGGCCGGTTCTCGCCAAGTCCGTTCACGAGCCACACATGATAGCCGATGCATTTGTGCGGCATTATGAGGGGGCGTTCCACATGTGGTACATCTTTGGTACGGAATGGGCTGATTATGGCGGTAGCGAACCCGAGCGCACCTATAAAATCGCCCATGCCGTTTCGCAGGACGGAAAAGAATGGGTACGTGGGTCGCGCCCGATCATCAATGATGTTATTGGGAACGAATGTCAGGCGCTTCCTAGTGTATGTGAATGGAGCGGCCTCTATCATATGGTGTTTTGCTATAGGGATACAGTTGGTTTTCGTCAGGAGCGGTCGAAAACTTACCGTTTGGGCTATGCAACAAGCCGCGATTTAAAAAATTGGGTGCGGGATGATCAGGCACTCGGAATTGATCGGGCACCAGAATATTCAGGGGATTGGGATAGTTTTATGATGTGCTATCCGAATATATTTAGGCGCGGAGATGATATATATCTCCTTTATAATGGAAATGAATTCGGTCGAGGCGGATTTGGTCTCGCGAAGCTGGAAAATAAAAAGTAAGGTCAAAATATGAATGGCGGATTAGTCAGCTATTATACATTTAATCCGGATCAGGTCGCGTCATTTCTGGAGCAGGGAGACTGGGCCGGATGTTGGGATTATCTGACGGAGATGCTCAAGAGTTTCTCGAGTGTCTTTAGTCCGGGAACCAACATCCTTCTGCAACAGGATCTTGAGGATCAGCAACAGAGAAAGAATCTTGAGAGCTTTGGTGCGCTTCTTGGGGAGTTGATCTTCTCCCTTCTGAGTGATCCATCAACTAAATTACCGGATAAAAGTTTTTTTGCTCTAATCAAATACCATGAGGTTCTTCATAATCTTTTTATTCTTTACGGAATTGGAAATACCAATGATGCCGTTGATGATATCCTGAAGAGAAATAAAAAAATATCGGATATTGATCAGAAGAAAATCCTGCTGCTGCTAAGTTTATGGCGTGAATTGGATTGTATTTCGATTTTGAAACGGATTGATCCGCGCTACCGCATCTCGGCTTATGTGTCCTATATCAGCTATCATTCGATTTATAACCGGAATGTCTATGATAATAAGGTTAAACTCTATGCGCTGCGCTATGATCTGGAACGTATAACCGATTTTGATTTACTGACTGGCGCCCTTTTGGCTTATTTCAACTGCAGCTATCTCTCGACGCCGGATCGTCACGCGATAAAAAATAATATCAATAGATCCGTGCAAAAATATATTCAGGCTTATCAGTCTCGTCCCGACTACAAAAAATTTATAGCCGCTAATTATAGTGGCGTTGCGCCGAAGTCAGTGGAGCAAAAGCCGCGTATGGTGATCCTGATGGAACTCTTTTCCAAAGGGCATGCCATGACCCGAAGCTGGGGAAGCTGGATAGCATCCCTTCAAAGCGAGTTTGAAACAGTCATTTTAACCAAAGGAACAGCAGGCGAGGCCGACCATCACGAGGCTTACGGGCACGTGGATTACTATTCAAATCTGGGTGAGTTTTTCCTTCTTGTTAAAAAATACGCACCGGACGTTGTGATGCTGCCTTCTGTGGGAATGAATGTTTACGGGATTGTAGCTGCAAATATGCGCTTGGCTCCGGTTCAAATTATGGGGCTTGGACATCCCGCGACCACAATGAGCGAGTTCATTGATTTTGTGTATGGGCCCGAGGAAATGTATCATCCTGACGCATTCCCCCACGAGATTTATATTAAAGACAATTCGCCATACCGGTTTGTTGCCAATCTTCCGAAACGGGAATTTGATAAGATTATCCCAAGTCGGCGTAAGAAAGGTGATGGTGGTCCTCTAAAAGTGGCTATTGTGGGAATGCCGCTTAAAATTTCGGCCCCCTTTATCGAATTTCTGGAATCGCTTCAGGCAAAGGCCGACTTTGACATCCATTTTTCGTTTCATCTGGGAAGTGTTGCGCTTGATACGCTGTGTCTCAGTCGATCGCTCGAGAGGACATTCAAAAATTGTTCCTATACGGGATATAAGTCCTATAGTGAATATCTTGATGCGCTATCAAAATCCGATCTTGTCCTTAACCCGTTTCCGTTTGGTCACACCAACACATTGATTGATACGATGCTGTTGGGGCTTCCGTGTGTGGGGCTGGAGGGTGTCGAGCCATCATCCAAGACTGAAGCGTATATTCTCGATATACTAGGGCTAAAGAACGAATTTTCAGCAATATCACCGGATGATTATACGCAAAAGTTTCTTGGTCTGGCGCGCCGGATATTGGATGGAGACGCGCCTGAAATTGATCGAGGCGATGTATATAGAAAGCTTTACGGTGAGCAGATTAGCACCGATTTTGGTAAGGTTATTAAGTGGGTCTATGATAATAAATTGTCTATGAAGACATCGGGTCGACGTGACTTCAAGGTGTACGAAGAGCTCTAGGATCAAAGATTGGCGGACTGAAGCGGAGAGCTGCGCTGAAAAGATGTATCTGGCTTGGATCCAACATCTTCTTTAAGCCCTTTGTCATGAGCAAAATCTCTGAGTTTTTTTAGAAGTTCTGGATCGGCATTCGGTGTCGAGTAGACGGATCCGGTCTCGGTGTCAAAAACAAATCCGGGAAATGTCTTTGAATCTTGAGGGGACTCGCGACTGCGTTCCTGAAATTTTGTTTTGATCAGGTTGTAGCTGTCCATACTATCCATGGTTAGGATCACGGTCATTCCTTGAATATGATTGGGAATGGAATCTTTGTGAAAGCTATGACCAGCGCCATAAAGGCCAAATACTTTTTCACTTCCGACATCGGTCATGGATTTTTTGATATGCTCCGCAACTTCAGGGTCTTTGGAAAGGCGTATATATTCGGGAATTACGCCATCAGGATAAACGACAGAACGCAAAAGTTTCAGGGAATCATCGATCCCTTGGCTGGTTAGGTCTCGCCGTTCGAAAGTTTCGATTTGTTGGGGTGTTGCTTTGTTCATCAAGAAATCAAATTCATCGGCATACTGCTCCATTTCAACATCGGCCGAAATCGGATGAATTCCGAAATGACCAAGTTGGCTAATAAGTGGAGCCAAGCTTTTTTTTAGGTAAGAAGTCTTGGCATCAGCATCGCGAATATGGGTGGTGGGTACGTCAAGATAGCCGCCATTCGTATCGATCATTTTTGAAGCAAACTCTTCACTTGATAGGTGGCCTCTGGAAAGCTCGTCCATAAACGGTTGGGCGCGGGCTCCAGTCTCGCGGAAATAGGCGTGATACCCATTCTCGGAAAATTGGGCTAAAAGACGGGGGTTGCTCAGCAGGCGGTCAACGCGCTCTGGTACAACCGAGTGGTTACTGTCGGCAAACATAAGGGCACGACTATGCTTCATCGCCACCAGCAGGAAGTCCTCGATCCCAAGACCTAGCCGCGTTGGTGATGTGTGATCGGTGCTGTTTGTTCTACTTTCAGCAGGCGCAACATTTCCCATTATGGGAATTATAATGGGAAATTACGCATAAATTATTAAAAAAACGGATATCCATGAAGATTTAGGATTTAAATGCGGCCCCATCGGGAATTCCCATTTTTCTTAGAACGATAGCGGCAGGGCAGAAACCGGTAAATGCGGCTTGAAACATATTTAACCCGACAAAGCCGGTCAATATTAGCCAGAGAGGGCTAATAAAGTACGCAAGCAGCGCGCTTCCTAGTATCAGTGCGCCGGCAAAGGCAAGGATATAGCGATCGATATTCATGGTGTGACCTCATTAAGAGTTATTTTGTATGTTTGACATTATAATCATATTATTGTATATACGAAAGTATGAATATAAAGATAGAGCAAATGAAAAAATCTGCAAAAGAAGCGGCCGGGCTTTTAAAAGTTTTGGCAAATCCGTCAAGGCTAATGATTGTATGCCGCTTAAGCGAGGGGGAGGCGTCCGTAACGGAATTGGCTGAATTTCTCGGGGCCAGAGGATCAACGGTTTCTCAACATCTCCAGATTCTGAGAATGTCGAATTTGGTAACAACGCGCCGCGAAGCGCAGACGATATATTATTCGCTTGCCCACACGGCATCCGAAGACGTGATCCGCGCACTTTACAAAAACTATTGTATTCGGCCTGAAAAAACGGGGAAAAATAAATCATGACGATGAGTAGATGGGCTGCATTGCCAATCATGATGATGTCTTGGGCATCGATAACAGCGCAAGCTGACACTTATGCGGTTAAAAAACAGAAGATTGTTGATCCCAAGGTTGTTTTTGCAACAGTTGAAAGTGCCGATCAGGCCGCAGCGCGTGCACGTATAGGCGGTACGATTATTGGGTTAAGTGTAAAAGAAGGCGATTTTGTTGAGGCAGGTCAGGAAATTGCCGTTGTCGGAGACCAGAAGCTTGCTTTTCAGGCTGAAACTCTGGACGCCCAGATTGCAAGTTTGACATCGCAATCGGAAAAGGCAAATGCCGATTTAAAGCGGGTTAAATCATTAATTGATGGCGGAGGGGTTTCTCAATCGGCTCTGGATGCCGCTAAAGCCGCCGCAACATCTGCGGCCAATGATTTAAAAGCAAGAAAATCCCAGCGTGATTTGATCGCGCAAGAAGTGACGGAAGGAAAGATATTATCTCCTTCTTTTGGACGGGTGCTCCATGTTCCGATGACAACGGGATCGGTGGTTATGCCGGGCGAAACGGTGGCGACCGTAGCCGCCGGTGGATATGTTTTGCGCCTAAGCATCCCCGAGCGCCATGCGGCCTATCTTAAAAAAGGAGATAAGGTGAGGCTGGATGTAGACGAAGTTCCTGAAGGGGCGGCAGCAAGAGAAGGTGAAATTACATTGGTCTATCCGGCTATTGAAAATGGCCGTGTAATCGCCGATGCGGTTGTCAAGGATATGAACAATTATTTTGTTGGAGAACGCATTCGTGTGTGGGTTAGCACGGGAGAGCGACAAGGCTATCTGGTTCCCAGAAAATACATTTTGACCAAATCCGGCGTCGACTATGTTCGTGTAAGTACAAGCGGAGGAAAATATTTTGAGGTTCCGGTTCAATGCGGACGGATCGATCTTTTGGATAATAACCTGATTGAGATTCTGTCCGGAGTAAAGGATCAGGATTTATTGGTCACACCGTAGGAGTGATATGATGCAGCTCGGAATCTCGGGGTTTCTAACAAAATCAACCATATCCTCACCACTGACGCCATTATTCTTGCTCGTCGCGCTAATTCTTGGGATGATAGCTTTATTCGCCATTCCCAGAGAGGAGGAGCCTCAAATCTCGGTTCCTATGATCGATATTACGGTGAACGCTAATGGTCTTAAGGCGGCGGACGCGGTTGAACTCGTAACGAAGCCGCTAGAGGCCATCGTCAAAAGCGTAAGTGATGTCGAGCATATCTACAGCACGACCGTCGACGATAAGGCCATAGTTACGGCAAGGTTTAACGTCGGAACGGATCCGGATGACGCGATTTTGCGTATCCATGAGAAAGTCCGGTCAAACTACGACAAAATCCCGACGGGTATTCCTGAACCGCTTATTGTCGGGCATGGAATAAATGATGTCGCTATTGTAACGCTAACACTCGCACCACAACCAGAAATTGCCGGTAAGTGGACAGATGCTTCGTTGCTTGAGGTTGCTGAAAAGCTACGCAAAGAAATTATAAAAATTGATAATATCGGTTTAACCTACATAGCGGGTGGTAATGCCGAAGAGGTCAGAATTGAGCCTGATCCTGAAAAGCTTTCAAATTATGGTATAACCTTACAGCAGCTGGTGTCAAAAATCGGGCAAGCGAACAGATCGTTTGATGCGGGTTTCGTTCTGGATGGCGGTGTATTCAAAAGTGTAAAGGCAGGCCAAACGCTTAAAGGTGT
The DNA here is from genome assembly GCA_051715325.1 of Alphaproteobacteria bacterium. GTDB lineage: Bacteria > Pseudomonadota > Alphaproteobacteria > Micavibrionales > Micavibrionaceae > UBA1573. The sequence goes on from JBPXJO010000008.1 coordinate 56,899, forward strand.
GCCGGATATCGAGCAGATGCTTCTGACGTCAAGGGATGGGCGGCCGGTTTATATCGGCGATGTGGCTTCAGTAACAATAGCGCCTCATCCGGCAGAACATCGCGTTACTACAATGGCGAAGGGAAGTGATGGAAGCATGACCGAAGTCCCGGCGGTTACATTGGCCATTTCCAAACGCGCTGGTGCAAATGCCGTAACTATTTCTAAAGAAATCATGGCGGCAGTTGAGCGCTCGAAGACCGTTCTTATGCCGGATGGACTTGACATTACAGTAACCCGTAACTACGGGGAGACGGCGAATGATAAAGCCAATGAGCTATTATTCCATCTGGCATTGGCAACCGTTAGCATAGTCCTCCTGATCGGATGGGCTATTGGCTGGGTAGAAGGTGTGGTGACTTTTGTTGTAATTCCAACAACAATTATGCTGACATTGTTCGCATCATGGCTTTTGGGATACACGATTAATAGGGTTAGTCTTTTTGCTTTGATTTTCTCAATCGGGATTCTGGTTGATGATGCGGTGGTCATGGTTGAAAATATTTCACGCCACTGGTCAAAAAATGATGGACGATCAAGGATTGAGGCGACGATTGATGCGGTAGCTGAAGTTGGAAATCCAACAATATTGGCGACATTAACGGTCGTTGTGGCTCTTCTTCCTATGTTGTTTGTCAGTGGCTTGATGGGGCCGTATATGGCCCCGATACCCGTAAACGCCTCGATTGCCATGGTAATTTCATTTATTGTGGCGGTAACTCTGGCGCCGTGGCTAATGCGCGCGATATCTGGAAAATGGGAGGGAGCCAGGCCACATAATCTCGATCATTCGCAAGATAGGATTGCCGGTTATTTTCGTCGCTTTGTGTCGCCGGTAATTCAATCACGTCGTTCAGCGCGTAAATTTTTGATAATTGTAGCCCTGACGACTTTGGCTTCCTTGATGTTATTTGCGACGAAACTTGTTGTGGTTAAACTTTTGCCTTTTGACAATAAGCCGGAATTGTCTCTGGTGTTCGATCTGACTGAAGGAGCGACAATCGAGGATACAGCTCGCGTCATCAGTGAGGTGGCGTCTAAAATCAGCCATCTTCCTGAAATTACATCAATGCAGTCCTATTCTGGCACGGCGGCGCCATTTAACTTTAATGGATTGGTCCGTCATTATTTCATGCGGAATGCTCCGGAACAAGGCGAGCTACAGGTTAACCTGACACCCAAAGAAGATCGATCGAAATCCAGCCACCAGATCGCTCTTGAGATTCGAACGATCCTTGCAGAACTAAGGCTGGATGACGGTGCTAAAGTTAAAGTGGTGGAAGTCCCTCCGGGGCCGCCCGTTATGTCGACATTGATCGCAGAAATATATGGCCCCGACTCTCAAACACGACGCAAGGCTATGAGTGAGGTGGAAAAGGCATTTAACTCCGTGCCGTACATTGTTGATGTCGATAACACGATAGGGGAGCGCAGACCACATCAGCGTCTGGAAATCAATCAGGATCAGATAGAATATTTTGGTGTAGAGCAGAAGGATGTCTACGATACGATATCCTATCTTATGAACGGAGCGGTTATCGGATACTCGCAGCGAGGAGAGGACCGAACACCGCTTCCGATCGCAATCCGCTTGCCAAAATCGGAAATGGTCTGGAATGAATATATACAGTCTGTGCCTGTTCCAGCAAATCAAATCCCCGGCAATAAGGCTGTTGTCGAGCTTGGGGACGTCGTGAGCGCCAAGGATGAAGAGGGATCATACCCTATATATCGGCGCGACGGGCGGTTCGCGGAAATGGTCATGGCGGAACTTGCCGGAAAGTATGAAGCCCCGATTTATGGGATGACGGCTGTAAATGACGCTCTAGCCAAAATGGAGTGGAGCGAAATAAAGGAGCCGGACATTACCTACCACGGGCAGCCGGACGATGAACAAAAGGTAACGCTACTGTGGGATGGGGAATGGGAGATCACCTATGTCACGTTTCGCGATATGGGGGCGGCATTTATGGTGGCTCTTCTCGGGATTTATGTACTGGTTGTCGCTCAATTCCGAAGCTATACGCTTCCGCTCGTCATACTGACCCCTGTTCCGCTAACCTTGATTGGCATTCTCTTCGGGCATTGGCTGTTCGGTGCCGCTTTTACGGCAACATCCATGATCGGATTTATTGCGCTTGCCGGCATCATAGTCAGAAACTCGATTCTACTTGTTGATTTTATTCGGGAACAGCGTCGCGAGGGGGCTGAGCTCAGGGAGGCCTTGATCGAAGCCGGTTCTGTGAGAGCTCGTCCAATTCTGCTGACCGCTCTGGCGGCTATGATCGGCGCGGCGGTCATCTTAACGGACCCGATTTTTCAAGGGCTTGCTATTTCTTTGCTGTTCGGACTTATCTCTTCCACGCTGCTTACGCTTCTGGTCATTCCGGCGATTTATATCGTCATGAAAGAAAAATAGATTGTAAGATTTGGTAGAATTGCGGTTATTCCCAAGATAAAGAATGCATTTTTGTAAGAGGGCTGGGCGTAGAAAAAAACTGTTGTGCGGAGCATCATAATGGGGTAGTGACATTGTGTACTTAGCTTAAAGAAACTGACCAACAGACTACGGAAGTAGCCATGCTGCGCAACAGAAACCACCTAGCTGAACAATACTTTACCGACGACTTTCGGTATGAAAGTGTCGTTTCCGCTTCCGTTCCGGAAAGCCGTTTCAAGGCAACAAAGCAGCAATTCTCCTTAAAATACGATGATTTCTATCACGATTATTTTCGCCGATATGGAGATCAGGTCGAAGCCAATGTCGCGTTGGTCAGTATAGCTTTCGAGCTATTCCGCTCTGTCTACGGACATCTGCCTCTGGCGTATAAAAACTGCGCCATTTCAAGCGGGACATGGTCGCACCACGATGCGGTGCTAAGGGATTATCATACGACAGACCGGTTGTCGCGGGTCGTTGGATCAGAATGGCACGCCAAAACAATCAAGGACAACAGCCAGCGCAGCTTAGAGCGAATTGAACGTATTAAAGACCTCTTTATTGAGGTCTTTTTTATTGCGCCAACTATGTTTGAAGGAAGTACGAGGGTCTTCTCGAAAGGGTTTGGGCGGCAGCTCACCTCGATTCCGTTCCAGGCCGAAGAGTACATGGCCTTTTGGAACATGGTTATTGATAGGTGTGAAGCCTTTGTGCTCGACGACATTCGCTTGGATACGCCGGACATCGAGCGAATCGAACGTGAACTGGAGATGGCGCAATATCAGGGCGGATTGCTTTATTGGACAGCCGCCCTATTCTCCAGACCTCCGACTGGGCCAATTCGCGCAACTCAATTTATGAGATGGCGCGCGGAAACTATATACGCTTTGGTCTTCATCCTCTGCGTCCTGACGCAAGAATGGATATGCGTCTTTATGACCAAGGTACAAATCGTCTTTATCATGCGCGGCTTATCGATACCTTGAAGCCGGTGTTGCAAAGCATCTTACGCTGGGCGCCGCAAGGAATTGCAGTCGATTCAGCGGTCATAACGGCGGCGCGTCTAATGGATTTGCACAGAATGCGAATCGATAAAGACTACAACGCCAGCCAAATCGCGCCATTGGATTTAGAGGCAATCGACAAGAGGCTGGCTAAACCGACAAAAGCTGAAACTCAAGAGTTTGAAGCGTTCCTCGGGACATTCGAGCCGTTCCTCCTCGAGTATCTGGCTCATTTGATAAAGCCGGAGGGGCTGCCGGATAAATACGCGCAGGCTCAACGAGAGCACCCAATCAAGAAAGCCTCTATCGCTCCCGCCATGAACTCGTCTTTGTTTATAAGTCTGGGGATGCGCCGCATATCAATAACGTAGAACTCGGCAAGCACGGACGTTATCGCACGAATTGTTGGGAATACCCGGGCGTTAATTCCTTCCGTAA
>JBPXJO010000009.1:0-29304 GCA_051715325.1 Alphaproteobacteria bacterium
CTTTGCATCAGATACCTCCATCCCGCCAAACTTCGCCTTCCACTTATAAAAGGTCGCAGCACTGATCCCGTGACGACGGCATAAATCTCCCGTTCCAGCCCCAGCCTCAGCTTCCTTCAATACCTTGATAATTTGTTCTTCGCTAAATCTCTTCTTCATCGTCTGCTCTTTCTTCCCCTCGGGGATGTTTATGTCTAGCAGACTCTACCAACTTTTGGACTATTTTATGGGGGGCAGGTCACAATCACATCTTGGCATCACAGGACGGACAAAGATCCCCCTTTGACCCGCCGTGGGGACCTCCACACACAGTACAGCGAATGATGGGGCTTTTAGCTGAGACTTTAAGTTCTTTATTTAGTGCATCTTCCGTCTCACCACCGGGAATAACCACGCCATCAATTTTGAGATTCTTTTCGCGTTGGAAACGCTCCAACGCTGAGTACATTCTTTCATCAGGAAATTCCGTTATGCCGTATGTTGGTGTTTCATAATAACCAATCTGCCTCAATACCTTTTTTATATTCACAACATCCTCAAAATTGGTATCCGAGCCATTTCTACGAATAGGGTTCGACAATTTTATTGATTTCATTAATATAACCTCCAAAATAAAAAGAAGCTCCCGACAGGGGAGCTTTGACTGAAAACACTAAATGGCTTTATAAACAACATCCGCATAGTAGGTATTTTTTCCTAGTTTGTCAAGATTAATTATGTCACAAAGAAATATTTCCATCCTCGGCTCGACAGGCTCCATCGGCACCAGCACGATTGATCTGGTTAAGGCTAACCCTGAAGGTTTCAAAATCCGCGCCCTGACCGCAGGACAAAACGCCAAGCTGCTGATTGAGCAAGCCCTATACCTTCAGCCCGAATATGTCGCCATCGCCGATGATGCGCAGTACGACACTGTAAAATCCGCCCTCGCAAAGACGTCCATCAAAGTCGGCGCAGGCCGCAACGGCATTCTGGAAGCCGCCAGCATGGAGACCGACCTCTGCATGGCCGCGATTGTCGGGATTGCCGGACTAGAACCGCTCCTCGCCGCGATCCCGCATTCCAAATCCATCGCCATAGCGAACAAAGAACCATTGGTTGCCGCTGGCGCATTGGTACTCGGAGCCGCTAAAAAAAACGGCACCAAAATTCTCCCTGTTGATAGCGAGCACAACGCCATTTTTCAGGTTTTCGAAACCGGCAATCGCGAGCAGATCAAAAAAATCATCCTGACCGCCTCGGGCGGCCCGTTCCGCACATGGAGCAAAGACGCCATGGACGCCGCAACACCGGAGCAAGCGATTGCCCACCCCAATTGGAGTATGGGCGCGAAAATTTCGGTCGATAGCGCCAGCATGATGAATAAAGCTCTCGAAATCATCGAAGCCCATTTCCTCTTTGATATGCCCGCCGCGCAAATCGATGTGCTGATCCATCCGCAATCGGTTATTCATTCGATGGTGGAATATAACGACGGATCGGTATTGGCACAGCTTGGAGCCCCTGATATGCGGACGCCAATTGCCTACGCCCTCGCCCACCCGCAGCGTATGACCACAAGCGGCAAGACGCTCGACTGGCGCGCGCTCAAGTCTCTTGATTTCGAAACACCGGATACAGAACGTTTTCCGGCACTCACGCTCGCCTACGAATGCCTCGCGGCCGGACAGAACGCTTGCATCGCCTTTAACGCCGCCAACGAAGTGGCCGTGGCCGATTTCCTCGCCCGTAAAATCCGTTTCGGCGATATTATCCCGACCATCCGCAAGGGACTAAGCGAACTCGAAAAAGCCCCCCTTTCGTCGCTTGATGATATTATTGCCTTTGATACCGCTATTCGCCGAAAGGTCGCACCAACATGAAACGCCTGATCAAAGCTTTCGGTTATTCTTGTGATGGGTTGCGCTGCGCGATTAAATCAGAAGCGGCCTTTCGTCAGGAAATTATCCTTCTCGCCGCCGGAATTATCGTGGCGTTCCTGATTGATTTTTCAGCGCTCGAACGTATCGCCCTGATCGGAAGCCTGATACTGGTCATGATTACCGAGATCATCAACACCGCGTTCGAATATGTGATCGAACGAATCTCGAACGATTGGCACGAAGCCTCGAAAAAAGTCAAAGACCTCGGCTCGGCAGCCGTTTTACTGGCGTTTATACTGGCGGCAGGAACGTGGGCGTCCCTGCTCGCGGCTCATTTTATCGGTTAAAGATTATTTCAGCTTGAGATTCTGAAGGACAGCAAACGGATTATCGTGCTGGCTGGCTTCGGCCGAATAGGTACGCGGTTCAAAACGGGACTCGCGATCACCACGGCCATTTTTACCGCCGCCTTTACGATCCTTACGGCGACCTTCACCGTCCTCGCCTTCACCGAATTTTCGGTTACGGCGCTCATCCTCACGTTTTTTCTTAAAGCTCTGTTGCCCGCCCTCGGCAGCTTCGCCTTCATTGGCCGGAGCTTTCTTGGCCGGATATTTGGAATAGACCCGCTCTTTCGGGAAGGCCGGCTTATCGGCACGCGGACGACGCTCGGCGCGTTCGCTATGGGCTTTCCCGCGGCGCAAGGAGAAGAAATCAAGTTCCGGTTTCTTCTGGGGCTCGGCCTTTTTCGGCGCTTCAACAACAACCGGAGCAGCCTCGGAAGAAGCCGCAGCCTCAGCAGGCGCCGCCGCTTCAACCGGAGCTTCAGCAGGCGCAGCCTCTTCAGCAACTGCCGGAGCCGGAACAACGTCAACAACAGGAGCCGAACCCTCGATGCGCTTATGCCCCATCGCTTCAAGCACGGCATAAAGATCGGCAATCGGGCAACCCATCCATTCGGCCATCGAGTGCTGGGCTTGGAATTTCCCGTCTTTCGATCCGTCGTAGACAGCGTTAATCACGCGGTCGAGCATATCAATTCGCACCGCGCGCGGCCCATACATCGGATATCCGATCGCGCGGTAAAAATCGCCGTTGGCGCTGGCTGGATCAACCACAACCGACATCGCCCCGTCACGAGGAACCGGAGCCGGAATTGGAGCATCATTATAAAGGCTCCACAACAGCGCACGAAGACGAACGGCAGCAGGCTTGTTCAGGTCTGGAATGAAAGCAAGCAAAGGGCCGAGGCGCACTTTCTTGTCGCGCAACACTTTACGCATATCCGGATCAAGCTTGGCAATCGACTCTTCGATGTCACCACGAGGAACAACGCCGACACCGCCAAAAAGCTTGAGAGCGATCTCTTTGACCGGCTCGGCCAACGTCTCGTCAATGACCAAAGCGAACAAAGGTTCGAGCACCGTATAGATATGAGCTTTCATCCATGTTCCAACAAACTCGGTTACAGCAGCCCGATCTTCCGCTCCGGTATCACGACCGTCCAAAAGACTGACGACTGGCTGAAGCAGAGTCTCGCCTTTGGATACACAGGCGAGTGGTTCGCCGGGAAGCGGGTTAGTGGAATCAGGTTGGTAATAAATTTGCCCATCATCACGTAGGGTAAATTGTTTCGAGTTAGCAGACAAAATCATCGCAGAGCGCTTTACATCCGGGTTAAAAGGAATAAGCCCGATTTATAGCCCCAAATCATCGATGCTCCAAGAGAAATCCACGAAAAAACATCCCCAATTTGCATATTTTAGCACTTTTTAGCTCTCGCCCCGAACCCGAGTGACTGATATCATACGTCAATAATTTAACTCGCCATGCTCAAGGACCGTCACACCATGACCCGTTTAAAAGTTATATCTTCCGCCACTCTCGCCTCTGCCATCGGAATGCTCTTGATGGGGGCTGCTCCGGCCAACGCTGCCATCGACGCCCAAGGTGCCGAACAACTCAAAACCTTGATCCAGAAATATATCGACGAACAAAAACAAATGGTGTCGATTTACAACGTCCGCATGGACACAACCGGTGACTTGATCGTTATTCCGAAAGACACCTATTATCAGGTAACCACCCCTTATATAAAGACCGTTTATCCGGGCAACCAAAGTTATGACCTCGGCAAAATTGCGATCAACGCTATGCCGGGCAACACACCGGACGAATGGAAAGTATCGTTCTCCCTTCCATCCCCTATTTCATTCAAGGATGAAAACGGAAAGGACATCCTCAAAGTCGTGCTCGGCCCGCAAAAAACCGCAGGGCTTTGGAATGCGTCGATGGGCTACATGACCAGCCTTAAAGCCACGTTCGACAATATCGGTTTTACTGTCGCGGACGGAACGGCCAAGCCTCCGATAACCGGCGTTATTACTTCGGTCAACATCGACCAATCCCTGACCAAAGATCAGGCTACGCAAAAATGGTCGGGTCCGATCCGCGCAAAAGCTACCGATATAAAAACAACATCGCAAGGGCCGGATAAAATCCAGATCGGAGAGATCGGCCTGCAATACGACATTCGTAATCTTGATACCGATTCACTCAACAAATTCCGCGAACAATTCAAAGCTCTTGGAGCTTCGGGAAATGCTGTAGCCAATATTGAAAACAGCCCTGAAATAGCCAAGAAATCGATGGATATGTTCACAGAAATGTTCCGCACCAACTTTGGCGAGTTTACGGCCAAATACGAAGTCAAAGCTTTCAAAGCATCATTCCCGACGGCTAAACCAAATCCAGTCGATATCGCATTGGATAACGGTTATTTCGGCGTGACGTTCAAACAGGACATCCCGAACAAAACCGGAGCCGGCTTCAGCTTTGGGTTCAGCGGCCTGACCGTTCCGAAAACAGACTGGACCAGCTTGACCCCGACCAGCGCGGACATCAACATCATGTTCCATGATATGCCGATGGCCGACATCATGAAAGTCGCACAAGAGAACAATCCGGCATTATCCAAAGACCCTAACGCCGTGTCTCCTGCCAACACCCCGTCACCAATGGCGGTTCTACCGGAAATGCTCTCGAAAGCCGGAACACGAGTCACGCAAAGCCTGAGCATCAACGCCCCATCCTATAAAGTTCAGGGGTCGGGTGAAGCGAAAGCATCAGCCACCGCAATGACCGGTTTCACGGCTGATGAAATGCTGACAGTCGAGGGTCTTGATACCATTATGGCCGAACTGCAAAAACTCTCGGCGACCAGCCATGATGCAAAACAAGCGCTCGGCCCTCTGACCATGATGCAGATGATGGGACAACAAGACCCGGCCAATCCGGCGAAACGCACCTATCATCTGATTGCAGCCGAAGACGGAAAAGTGACGATGAACGGCTCTGATCTTTCGAGCCTGATGGGGATGCCTCCTCAAGACGGAGCAGGAGTTCCCCCTCCGGCAGAGATGGTTCCGGAAACAGCTCCAGCCCCGTCAGCTGCCCACTAAATAACCCAGAACGGCATTTAAACATTTAAGACCCTGCGGCGTTGCCCGCAGGGTTTTGTCATCACAGACAACCATCTGCGCGGAAACAAGCGTATCGACAGCGCTACGGTCAAGCACAGACCAGACATCAGCGCCAGCCGCTTCGGACAGACGTGCAAGCGGAACCCCTTCGCGAAGACGAAGCCCCATCATCAAACATTCCTGAAACTTGGACAACGGCTCGACAATGTCCGATGCCGCGCCGCCATGCCCCAGCTCATCTACACGAGAAAGCCAGATATCCGGCGCGCGATGATCGCGCAGCGCCAATTTTTGTCCGTTCAAAGTCAAACGCCCATGCGCTCCCGGCCCGATCCCGAGATAATCCTCATACCGCCAGTAAATCAGATTATGCCGCGATTCATCCCCTGCCCGTGCATGATTGGACACTTCATAAGCCGGAAGACCGTGGGCCTCCATTACCGACTGGGTGAGGTCATAAAAATCGGCCGCAAGGTCTTGCTCGGGAACAACGAATTCACCGCGCGCATGGCGGGTAAAAAATGGCGTCCCCTGCTCGATAGTCAGTTGATAGAGAGAGAGATGCCCGCGCGCCATCCGAAGTGCCTCAGAAAGCTCGCGCTCCCATTGGACCAAAGTCTGCTTGGGCCGAGCATAAATCAGATCAAAGGTCACACGATCAAAAATCCGCGACGCCTCATCAATCGCAAAGACCGCCTGATCAGGCGTATGCGCACGTCCCAGAAAATCCAGCTCATCGGCATAAAGTGACTGCACCCCGATCGAGACACGGTTAATCCCTCCCGCACGGAACGCTTCAAACTTGGATATTTCAAACGATGTCGGATTGGCCTCAAGCGTAATCTCGGCGGTGTCGGAAACCGGCCAGAGCGAGCGTATCTCGGCAATCACACCGGCCACTGTTTCGGGCCTCATAAGAGACGGCGTGCCGCCACCAAAGAAGATCGTATCAACCACGCGCCCCTGTGTCAGGGCCGCATAATACCGAAGCTCACGCCGATATGCATCAAGCCACTTCGCATGATCAATACGTTCGGCCACATGGGAATTGAAATCGCAATACGGGCATTTGGATGCACAAAAAGGCCAATGGAGATAAATGCCGAATGCCATGATTATTCAGACTGAAGTACAGCGCGAAACGCAGCAAACGCTTTGGCGCGGTGGGAATAATTTTTTTTCTCCTGAAGTGTCATCTCGCCAAATGTGCGCGCTTCGCCATTCGGAACAAACATCGGATCATAGCCAAAACCGCCCGACCCGCGCGGCGGCCAAACAATTTGACCCTCGCAGCGCCCTTCGAAAATATGCTCGTCCCCGCTGGGGAGAACCAGCGCAAAAACCGAAATAAAATAGGCACTCTTATCGTTGGTCTCGCCCATCTCGTGGTGAACGCGGTTCATAGCCAAAGAAAAATCCTTATCCGGCCCTGCCCAATCCGCCGAGTAAACCCCCGGCTGCCCCGAAAGAGCCGAGACACACAAACCGCTATCATCCGCCAAAGCCGCCTCGCCGGTAGCTTTACAAACGTAACGCGCCTTAATAAGTGCGTTGCCGATAAAATTATCTTCGGTTTCATCGGGTGACGTTAAATTGTAATCCGCTGCCGAACGCACCTCGACCGAGAAAGGTGCGAGCATATCGCTCATTTCGGCAACCTTGCCCTTATTATGGGTCGCGAGGATAAGGGTTTTAAACATTACGCGCCAAGCGCTTTCTTTTGCATCTCGCTAAGCTCGCCGCAGCCTTTCTTGGCCAGTGCGAGCAAATTGAGAAATTCGTCTTCGGTAAACGGCTCGCGTTCGGCGGTCCCTTGAATCTCGACAATGCCGCCGCGTCCGGTAATGACGAAATTGGCATCGGTTTCAGCGTGGGAGTCTTCGGCGTAATCGAGATCAAGAACCGCCTGACCATTATGAATGCCGACCGAAATCGCCGAAACGCTGTCTTTAATAGGCATTTCTTTGAGGAGACCAATTGTCATCAGATACTCAAAGGCTTTGCACATCGCAACATAGCTACCGGTAATCGCCGCCGTGCGGGTTCCGCCATCCGCCTGAATAACATCACAGTCAAGGCGCACTTGACGCTCGCCCATTTTCTCGACATCAACAACAGCGCGTAGAGCGCGCCCGATCAAACGCTGTATTTCCTGCGTGCGTCCGGTTTGTTTCCCCTTCGCAGCTTCGCGGTCTGTTCGTTTTTCGGTCGCGCGTGGCAACATGCCATATTCAGCCGTAATCCAACCTTTACCGGAATTTTTCATCCATCCCGGAACCGACTCTTCGACAGTGGCCGTGCACAGAACATGGGTGTCTCCGAATTTGATGAGGCAAGACCCTTCGGCGTGTTTTGACACACCGCATTCAAGAGTGACTGGGCGAAGCTGATTGGTTTGGCGTCCCGATGGACGTGCCGAAGACTGGGTCATAATTATTCCTTCAGTTGATAATTGAAGGAATAGAAGCGGAGCCAGCCGCAAAAGTCAAACTGGATTTAGAGCATTTTCCGGTTAAGTGGATACCGGTTAACCGCAGAAAATGCGACAAAGCATACAAAATAGAGCGTTTCTTCCGAAAAGAGCACTCTAATGGTAAAACCGCACCCACATGACAAAAAGAGTCGACGATAAGGAAAATATAAGCCCGTAGTAAGACGGACACGCCGGAGAATCGTCTGCGGCCATCTTAACCCCGATCAGAAACGCGATAATACCTATGATCGTCCAGAAATCCGGAGCGCTCATATCCAGTGGTGAATAGTCAAATAGGTCTCCCATGTTTACACCCATCCCAGCATAGGTTTATCGTACCAAAACCAAATTAATTGCCCGCTAAAGTTCGATTGGATTTGATTCATATTTTGTGTAAATTCGAAAGATGGATGAACGGTCACAAAACATCTTCCGCCTCTTGGTCGAGGAATATCTGCGCAGCGGTATTCCAGTGGGATCGCGCACCTTGCAATCAAGCGGCGTGAACCTCTCTCCGGCCACAATCCGTAACGTCATGGCCCGACTTGAAGAAGAAGAACTGATTGCCGCGCCGCACACATCCGCCGGACGACAACCCACTGAAAAAGGATTGCGATTATTCATCGACACGCTGATGCGCATTGACGATCTCGCGCCCGAACAACGCCAATCGATGGACGCACATTTAACCCTCTCGGGTAAGTCGCTGCGGTCCGTGTATGAAGGCGCCAGCACCCTGCTCTCCGGCTTATCCTCAAGCGTTGGACTGGTCATCGCGCCAAAGGCCAATAAGCCGATCCGCCATATCCAGTTCCTCCAACTCGAGGCCCAACGCATCCTGACCATTCTGATTACACAAGATGGACAAGTCGAAAATCGTATCATCGGCATTGAGCATTTCACAACGCAAAGTGAACTCGATCAGGTTGCCAACTTTCTCAACACGCATCTGCACGGCAAGACACTTGATGAAGTGAAAGCGTCATTGGAAATCGAGAATCTTTCAGGTGAACAGCGACTGCGCGGCCTCACCGAAAAACTGGTTGCCGACGGCATAATTCATCCTCTTTCGTCTTTTGAAGACGGTCATATTTTTATTCAAGGACAATCCCGCCTGTTTGAAGACCCTCACGCCCAGCAGCGCCTAGATGAAATCCGGATGCTCCTATCCACATTGGATGAAAAAAGAAATATCCTCCGCATGATGGACCAAGTGGATCGCGGCGAAGGCGTGCAGGTTTTTATCGGCAGTGAAAACCCGATCCTCAAACAACCGGGATGGACAACGATTATCAAAGCATTTCGTGACCAGAACGGGCGTATTATCGGCGCCACCGGAATCATCGGCCCGACCCGTCTTAACTACGGCAAAATCGTGCCGATTGTGGATTACACCAGCCTTCTGGTTGAGCGGATTATGGGCAACACCCCGAGAAATCTGTAGTTTTCAGCCCTTTCCCCTCTATGTGCGGTCATATACTGTTGATGGAATAAGCGGACATATTGATTTTTCATGTTCGGTTTCCTATACCTTATTACGAAATCACAGAACTTTGGACCAAGCGAATAGATCGAGCGAATAGAATGAGCACGAACCCAGAATTTCCTGAAAACGATCATCCCGAAAACGGCGACATGACCGGCTTCACTAATTTGACCGGCCCTGCCGCATTCAAAGCCCAACAGAAAGCGGCCGATGCTGCGCGTGACGACGCGGCGCAAGCCGAAGCGGCGGCAGCGATGACGGCGGATATTCAATTGGCCCAAGGCAAAATTGACCAGCTGGAAAAGGCGGCAGCCGAAGCCAAAGACCAGTTGATCCGCACCGTAGCGGACATGGAAAACCTCCGTAAGCGTTCAGCACGCGAACGCGAAGACGCCTCCAAATACGCTGTATCTAGTTTCGCCCGCGATTTGCTGGACGTTGCCGATACTTTCCGCCGCGCGATTGACTCCATTCCGGCGGACCTCAAGAATGAAGAGCGTATTGCCCCCATGATTCAAGGGATAGAGGCTATGGAACGCGCTCTGCTCGCCTGCTTTGATAAAAACGGCATCAAGAAAATCGAACCTCTGGACGAACCATTCAACCCGAACTTCCACGAAGTCATGTTTGAAGCTCCGGTTCCTGAAAAACCGGCCGGTGCCATTATTCAGGTGATCGAGGCCGGTTACATCCTCCACGACCGCCTGCTCCGTCCGGCCCGCGTCGGCATCGCCAAAGCCATGGGCCAAGACCAAGCTCATAACATCGATACGCAGGCCTGATTTTTATTGTCATAACCTGAAAATCTTGCTACATCCGTCGAATGAGCCTAAAAAACACCTTCGACTTGTTACGCCGTAACTGGAAAGCCTCGCCAAATGAGCCTAAACCCTCATTGGCAGAGATTTTCGGCAATCATGGCAAGCTCCCTCCGCAGACCATCCACATCGTCGATCAGGACACACTAACCCAGATTGCCGCACTTCACCCTTACAATCGCGATATCTACCGGGATTCAGGGCGACAAAACGACTTCCCCGAACTTCTTCGTGTTGGAGAGCCGGGTGCCCTCTATTTCATTATTTCTGATGAAAAGAACCGCTTTATCGCGAGCCTGACCCTGCGCCCAATCAACGGCAGCCCTGAAAGCCTAGAATTCGCCCAAATCTCCGTACAGGAAAACTATAAAAACATGGGGCTTTCCGGACAGCTTCTGGAAGCAATGAGGGATTACCTCAACAAAGATCGCAAAGACATCACCCGCATCGTGATTTTAAGTTACCTCGGCCCAGGTCTCCGCTGGGTACGTCCGAAATTACTGGAAATGAGCCCATACCTTAGGGCCGGCTTGTTTGAACAGAACTCGTGGACTTTAGAGCTCTGCCCATTACGTCACCTGCATCTCGCCTAAAATAATCATTGACTTATAGGATTTGAATCCTAATAATTAAATTGTAGATTCTTGTGATCTTCTATAGCGATCGGGGTGTCCAAGCGGAGCCTACTACGCTATATGTGATACCTGACAAGGAGTTATCTGGAATAGATAAAGCCTAGAGGGAATATGGGTCGATGCTCATGGTGAGGTCGTCCATGATTTGCCAAACTTAAAATGAGGTATAGAAATGTCAAAAGTAATTGGTATTGATTTGGGAACCACCAACTCCTGCGTAGCCATCATGGATGGTAAAGAACCGCGCGTGGTGGAAAACTCGGAAGGCGCACGGACAACTCCGTCGATGGTTGCCTTCTCGAAAGACGGCGAACGTCTGGTTGGACAACCAGCCAAGCGTCAAGCGGTTACAAATCCGGACAACACACTTTACGGGATCAAGCGTCTGATTGGACGCCGGTTTGATGACCCGCAAGTTCAGAAAATGAAACAACATGCGCCTTTCAAAATTGTTGAAGGCGAAAACGGCGACGCATGGGTCGAGATTGATGGCGAAAAATACGCTCCATCCCAAATCTCGGCGATGGTCCTCAAGAAAATGAAAGAAACCGCCGAAAGCTTCCTCGGCACCACCGTTGATAAAGCCGTCATTACTGTTCCGGCCTACTTCAACGACGCGCAGCGTCAAGCCACCAAAGATGCCGGACGTATTGCCGGTCTTGAAGTTCTGCGGATCATCAACGAACCGACAGCCGCCGCCCTCGCCTACGGCCTTGATAAGAAAAACCAAGGCACCATCGCGGTTTATGACCTTGGTGGTGGTACGTTCGATATTTCCATTCTCGAGATCAGCGATGAACTCTTCATGGTGAAATCAACCAACGGCGACACCTTCCTCGGTGGTGAAGACTTTGATGCGCGCATCATCGACTTCCTTGCAGACGAATTCAAAAAAGAACAAGGCATCGATCTGCGTAACGACAAGCTCGCTCTGCAGCGTTTGAAAGAAGCCGCCGAGAAAGCTAAAATCGAACTCTCGTCGACCACTCAAACCGAAGTCAACCTGCCGTTTATCACAGCAGATGCCTCTGGCCCGAAACACCTCAACGTCAAACTCAGCCGTGCCAAATTCGAAGCACTGGTGGACGATCTGGTACGCCGCACCATCGAACCATGCAAAGCGGCTCTTAAAGACGCCGGACTGAAACCATCCGAAATCGATGAAGTCGTTTTGGTTGGCGGTATGACCCGTATGCCGAAAATCATCGAAACGGTGAAAGAACTCTTCGGCAAAGAGCCACATAAAGGTGTGAACCCGGATGAAGTTGTGGCCGATGGCGCTGCGGTTCAAGGCGGCGTTCTTCAAGGTGATGTAAAGGATGTTCTCCTGCTCGACGTAACCCCGCTCTCGCTGGGTATCGAAACGCTCGGCGGTGTGTTCACTCGTCTCATCAACCGCAACACCACCATCCCGACCAAACAGTCGCAAACCTTCTCGACTGCCGAGGACAATCAAAACGCGGTAACCATCCGCGTATTCCAGGGCGAACGCGAAATGGCGGCCGACAACAAGGTTCTCGGACAATTCGACCTGATGGGTATTCCGCCGGCTCCGCGCGGCATCCCGCAGATCGAAGTGACATTCGATATTGACGCGAACGGCATCGTCCACGTCACCGCAAAAGACAAAGCCACCGGCAAAGAACAGAATATTCGTATTCAGGCGTCCGGCGGTCTCTCCGATGCGGACATCGACAAAATGGTGAAAGACGCTGAGGTCAACGCTGAAGCCGATAAAAAACGTCGGGCCGTGGCCGAAGTTCATAACCAAGCCGAATCGGCCATTCACCAAACCGAACGCTCGATAGTCGAGGCTGGTGATGCTCTATCGTCTTCCGACAAGTCGGCAGCCGAAAGCGCCCTCGCTGATCTCAAATCGGTGATGGACAGCAATGATCCGGATCTGATCCAGCAAAAACTGTCGGCACTTCAACAAGCCGCTATGAAAATCGGCGAAGCCGTTTACCGCAAGTCGCAAGACAAAGGCGCCGCCGATACGGAAGGCTCGAACGAGTCCCAACCATCCGGCAGCAACAAAGTTGACGATGTCATCGACGCCGACTTCACCAACATGAAGTTCGAAGACGACGAGAGCGACAAAAAGGATAAAGGCGAAACCGCCTAATCTTGATAAATTTTGGCCGGAGCGCTGACCGCAGCCTCCGGCTACTTCTGTGTAGATTATTTGATAACTCCATGTGACTGACAACGGACGACAGCCGGCACAATGAAGAACCACGCTACACAGAAAACCTATTACGATATTCTCGGCATTTCGGTAAACGCCGGAGACGAGGACATCAAACAGGCCTATCGCCGATTGGTTTTATACTGGCATCCGGACACCCGCACCCATGATCGCGGACTATCCGAAGACCATATAAAAGAAATCAACGAAGCCTTTGCGAATTTAAGCAACCGGCAATTACGCCACCGCTACGACCAGATCCTGAAGTTACAGCGAAAAGCAAAACTTCAAAACAAGCGGACAATAGATCCGTGGACAAAGTTCTGGGGCTGGCTGCTGATGAATGAAAGTACGAAACGATGAGTGACGATTATTACAAAATACTGGGTGTTGAACGTGGAGCCAGCGAGGACGAGATGAAAGCCGCCTATCGCAAGATGGCGATGAAATTCCACCCCGACCGCAACAAGGAAAACCCGACCGAAGCGGAAGAAAAATTTAAAGAAGTCAACCGCGCCTATGACGTTTTGAAAGACCCGCAAAAGCGCGCGGCCTATGACCAATTCGGAGCCGATGGCCCTGCCGGAATGGGTGGCGCGGGCGGCATGGGCGGCATGGGCGGAGCCGGATTCGGAGCCGCCTTCTCGGATATTTTTGAAGATATGTTCGGCGACATTATGGGCGGCGGACGTCGTGGCCGTTCCGGCCCGATGCGCGGCCCGGATATGCAGTTCGCCCTCGACATATCGCTTGAGGACTCCTTCAAAGGCAAAGACGCCAAACTCAAAATACCAACCGTTGAATCCTGTGATCTCTGTCATGGCACAGGGTCAGCCGACGGCGGAAAACCCGAAGCGTGTTCCACCTGTGGCGGCTCGGGACGCGTTCGCGCGCAGCAGGGATTTTTTACAATTGAACGCACATGCGGCACATGTAACGGCGCAGGAACAGTTATCAAATCCCCTTGCCGCAAATGTAGTGGTGCTGGCCGTATGCGCGGCGAAAAAACCGTCAAAATTTCAATTCCGGCAGGCATCGCCGAAGGACAACGTATCCGCCTGGCGGGCGAAGGCGAAGCCGGCGTGCGCGGCGGTGAGAGCGGTGATTTGTATGTACTCATCAACATCAAACCACATAAATTCTTCCGCCGTGACGGCGCCAACCTGTACTGCCGCGTTCCGGTACCGATGACCACCGCCGCGCTTGGCGGAACCGTCGAAGTCCCGACCATCGAAGGCGAAAAGAACAGCATCAAGATTCCAACCGGCACCCAAACCGGACAGCAAATCCGCGTGAAGAGCAAAGGCATGAATGTTATGCGTTCGGAAACGCGCGGCGATTTGTTCATCGAAATCTTTGTCGAAACTCCGGTCAATCTTGACAAGAAGCAAACCGACCTGATGAAACAACTCGATGAGACCCTGCAAAAGACCGGACGGAAAAACACACCGGAAAGCGAAGGTTTCTTTAAAAAAATGAAAGAACTCTGGGACGATATTAGAGACTAAAAATGAGAGACCATCAAAAACCGTCAATCAAAGACATTTTAGATGCACTGTCCTCAATCCTTAAAAAGGATAACGCGACCACCGAAACAAAACCAAGATCCTTCATATGGAGCAATGTGTTTTGGCTAATCGTGATACTTTTTGCGCTAGTATTGGCTCTCACCATCAAACAATAAATTTAAAGGATACCATCGTGAAAATCGGAATCGCAGGCTGCACAGGGCGTATGGGGCAATTGCTGGTCAAAGAAGTTCTGGCCTCAAGTGATCTTTACCTCGCGGGCGGTATCACGCGCGATAAAGAAAATCTGCCGACCAATGTTCCCATTCTTCTGGACGCTGAAGACCTTTTTGCCGTGTCGGATGTCGTAATTGATTTCACCGCACCGGAAGCCAGCGTCATGCACGCCCGTGTTGCCGCCAGTACCAAAAAGCCTCTGATTATCGGCACCACCGGACTATCGGAATCACAAACAGCCGAAATCACAGAAGCGGCTAAAACCGCGCCGATCCTCCTCACCCCAAACGCCAGTCTCGCGATGAATGTACTGATGGGACTCGTCCGCAAAGTGGCCGCAACACTCGGAACTGAGTATGCGATTGAAATTTTTGAGGCCCATCACGGCAAAAAAGTCGACGCTCCGAGCGGGACAGCTCTCGCCTTGGGCCGCGCCGCCGCCGAAGGCCGGAACGTGAGTCTTCAAACCAAAGCCGTCTACGATCGTCATGGCCATACCGGCGCACGCACCAAAGACGAGATTGGATTTTCAGTTGTTCGCGGCGGCGATGTCGTCGGCGAGCACACCGTCTTTTTTCTGGGAACCGGCGAACGCTTGGAGCTCACACACCGCGCCACCGACCGCGCTCTTTTTGCCAAAGGCGCCCTTCAAGCCGCTCGCTGGCTCGGCAAACAACCCGCAGGTCTATACAATATGTCGGATGTTCTCGGCCTCTAATCAGGCGGCGCGTACGCGCGCCTGAGACAGACCTTCAGCTTTGAGAATTTCGATTTTTTTGGCGTCACCCCAGCCATAGTTTTTGACCGAACCATTTTGCTGGATCACACGGTGGCATGGAATAAGAAGTGAAATAGGATTGGCTCCAACCGCCGACCCAACGGCGCGCACCGCGCGCGGGGATTCGATAGCATCGGCAATCAAGCCGTAACTAACCACCTGCCCCGCCGGAATACGAAGAAGCGCCGACCAGACTCCGCGCTGAAACGAAGTACCATTCGCCACGAGTTGAAGCGGAGACCCATTATAATTTCCCGACCACACCGCGAGAACCTGATCCACCATCTCGCGGGCAAAAACCGGATCATCACTGAAAGTCGCTTCCGGAAAAAATCCACGCGCTTTATCTAAAGAACGCCGCGCATCAAAGCCAAGATAGGCAAGAACACCATCCAAACCAAAAACACTGATTTTTCCGATAGATGTCTCGCACGCCCCGTACTGCAAACGGTTCATGGATTTTTCAACGAGCTTTGTGCCGCGCATTGCCGAGCGAGCCGGAAGTCTGGATACAAACTCTAAACCCAACTGATCAAAATGCATGGTCATTCTCCTTGTGAACGACTATAACTAGCACATGAAGAAAGACGACATCCATAAAATGTTTGAGATTTTTTCGGGCAGCAATCCGCACCCGAAAGGCGAACTTAATTCCGTCAACACCTATACACTTCTGGTTGCCGTAATCCTTTCGGCTCAAGCGACGGACTCAGGCGTTAATAAAGCTACAAACGCTCTCTTCAAGAAAATAGATACCCCTGAAAAAATGGTGGCCCTCGGCGTAGACGGTCTAAAAGACTATATCAAAACCATCGGCCTTTATAATTCAAAAGCCGCCAATGTCATTGATATGTCGCGCCAATTAATCGCCAACCATAACAGTGAAGTCCCATCAACCCTGGAGGAACTCACCGCTCTGCCCGGTGTCGGACGCAAAACCGCCAATGTCATTTTGAACATCGCTTTCGGTCATCCCACCATTGCGGTTGATACGCACGTCTTCCGCGTTTCCAATCGCACGGGACTGGCCTCCGGCGACACAGTCGAGATCGTTGAACGAAAACTTGATAAGGCTATTCCGTCTGAATTTAAACTCCACGCGCATCACTGGCTAATTTTACATGGTCGTTATGTGTGCAAAGCGCGAAATCCGGATTGCACCAACTGCCCCATCAACAGCCTGTGTAAATCCGCCTTCAAGATTTAATTAACTCCACGATCCAACTGCCGAACTAACCAGAGCGGCCATACTGGTGTGAGCTGTCGGGCTTGGGTGAGTCCCATCTCCTGTGTAGCCGTACGGCGATCCTGTGGCTGGCCACTTCTGCGGAACTGTAGCGTCATTGGTCGCCGAACGCAAATCAATAAACTGGCTGACATTGGTGGGAAGTGCCGCAAGAGACGCATTGAGCTGCTCGCGCACCTCACCGCTTCCAAAGCCGGATACCGGCGTTTGGTTGGCTACGGTTGCCCAGTTGTCGGTCGATGTCGTGCGCATTGTGATCGATGTTTGCGCGATGTACTTCGATCCTTTGCCCCAACGTTTGAAATGCTGCCACGGGATAGATTTGTAGGTTACAATCTGGGCGGCTGCGGTTCCCGCGCTCACATCATTGACCCCCATCTCGTCGAGCATATGAGTACAGAACTGCATCATAAAACGACGCAAACGGCTCTTGGCCTCGGTATAATATTCCGCCCGCTCCGCGCTTCGCGCCATATTGATATGCGGAACTGACCGCCCGTTAACTGAACGCATCGCCCGTACACCAAAGCCGCCGCCGACTGTTCCATCATCCGCAACATCAAGGGCTTTCTGCATGATACTATCCCCTTGGATGAAGACCGATATGTCCGGCGTTCCCGTCCACTTGCCGATGATCGCCAGCGGCGAGAAACAGTTGGTATCGGTCGTGCTATTGGAAATCCCGCCCGATGGTGTTACGAGCGCCCCAGTCGCGCTGATCTGCGAACTTGCCGAGTTGGACACGGCTGTACGCTGCCCGCTGATAACTTCCGGCGTACTATCAGTATAAGGCCACCCTTGGGTTCCACTCGCTAGAACCACACCTGTCCGCGCTCTGAAATCGCTATTCGCGGTGAAATTGGAAAGGCCGAATGCCGAAGCCTTGATCGGATCGGTCACGCACCATTCCCCTGCGGCCAGCGCCTTGGTTGCGCTGCCACCATCAAAGGTGAACATAACAGTTTGAGGAACATCCACGCGCTCAAGTCCGGCGTCAATCGTAATCGAATTGGCCCCCGAAATCTCGCCTTGGTAAATATACCCGTTCCAGAACACCAAGCGGACTTCATCGCAATTCTGCCCGCCAAAGAGAACGCGCGAACGCCGCTCGCCGCGTGTGTATCCCGAAACATAGCTTTGGTTAATCGGCATATATCCGCCCTTGGCGACCACGCGGTAATTCGCCAGATAATCCGGCGTTGTAATCCGTTCGCATTCGCCTTGGGTCGCGTTGAAATTGTAATAGCGGATTTCTTTGATATGGCCGATCCACGGCTGGGACACACCCGACCAATCGCCGATATAGAGACGATCAGGGGTCGGCATAGTGACACTGGTATCCGTTGTTCCCGAAATACCATTAACCGCCGCGTTGCCGTTATTGGCCGCAGCAGAGAGCGCCATCTTGACTTCCCCCCCTTCGGTGTACGCCGCCGCTTCATAACGGAAACTTTCGGCCCCTCCGCTTTTTACTACGCCAGCGGGCTTATCGTTGGTGCTGTCGGAAACAAAGAGAACCAATTGCTCAAGGCCCGCCGCTCCGGCTGAAATCTCGGCAAGGCGGGGCTGCTTGGCTGTCCCCATGATGTCGAGCGTTCCGCATCCGTAGAGCGTTCCTGACGTGGAATTATACCACGAAGAAAACGGGATAACGTTACCCGACCCATTCGAGATAATATCCGCAGGACGTGTCACGGTCGCGGAGGTGGTCGCAATATACGAGGATCGACGCGGCCCTGCTTCGGACTGCGCCCCAAAGACGTGAATACCGCTTGTCCCGTCTCCGGTATAGCTTTCATTTCGGGCCGAGCTCGCCGTTGTGATGGAATTGAATTGCATCCGGCCCGAGGCTGTGGCCGCCGCCGTGACAGTCATCGAGCAACGATACCACCCGTTCGGTAACTGCCGCATTTCGGCACGGGATACCCCAGAGCCTTTGGTTCCAACTACGCCGTTCACCAGATCAAAGTTGCAATAGTCGTTAGCGGTGAACACCGCGTTGAGTGTTCCGCCGACCATTTGCAAACTGCGGCCACCTTGGGCCTTCGCAAAGACGCTGATCGTGTAGGCTGTGCCGGACGTATAAGCCGCGTCCTGATAGCAATATCTGTTCCCGACACCGAGATTAACCTCTTGCAAGAGCGTAGCGGTCTGCGCTCCGGTCGGGTCGGTTTCGGTACTGGCGACTTTCGTGCTGACTACAACGTTGATGTTCCATACCGCGTTGCCGAATGCTCCGGAATAGAGAAACAGGTTTGTGCGCGCATCCTCTTTGAGAAGACCGAGGCGCGCACCTGTCAGGGGATCAAAGTCAATTCGACGCTCCCCACTTGCGGCAGTCTTGAGAAGCCCATCTGCTCCGTAATACGTTGCAGCCAGCGCACGACTGAATGTATACAAGCTACTGAACGGAACCTCGGCCCCGTTAACCGCGTAACGGTCATTGACAAAATCGGCATATAAAACCGGAGCTACACCATCGGCGTGAGTCGATGGTGATCGGAACCATGAAATAGCAGAAGGTCTGGATTTAAGGGGCGCACGTCCGCGGCCAAGATGAATTAACATAGAAGCTCCATAAGGCAGATAAGGGTTAAAGCCATAAAAAAAACCCGCAAAAGCGGGCACATTTCTGATATATATGATTTTATTCCTATCACTGATAAATAAAAAAATCAAGAAATTAATGAATTCCTTGGTCCTTTTACAAAATTTAGGTTGAGAAACGGGCCGTCCTGACCTACACTCTCACGCGCTCCAAATATTTGGAACTATTGAAAAATAACCTGATAACCTGCCGACGGACCATAAAACGATGACCGCTGCCAAAGCTGCAATCGATAATCTCAGTTTCGAGAAAGCCATGGACGAACTGGAGTCCATCGTCCGAAATCTGGAATCCGGTAAAACAACTCTCGAAGAATCAATCACCGCTTACGAACGCGGCGTAGTCCTCAAGAACCATTGCGAGCAGAAACTTCGCGAAGCGCAAATGAAAATCGAAAAAATCATCGTGTCACCGAATGGCAGCCTGAGTACGCAGCCTCTCGATGACGAATAAGAATTTGAGACCTTAAGGAGAACCACCATGGCCCCGTCACCACGCGAGACCAGCCCCGAACTGAAAGAAGCCCTGGAAGACACCGTCCAGATGGTGGATAAGGCGATTGCCCGCCTGTTACCGGAAACCGATCTGGCCGAAGCCCAGCTCTATGACGCCATGCGTTACGGGACTCTGTCGGGCGGTAAACGCCTTCGCCCGTTCATGGTCATGCAATCGGCAAAACTGTTTAATGTTGACCCGTCCCGCGCGAAACGCGTGGCATCGGCCATCGAACTGATTCACGCCTACTCGCTCATTCACGACGACTTGCCGGCAATGGACAACTCGGATATGCGCCGCGGCAAGCTGACCGTTCACCGCGCTTACGACGAAGCCACCGCTATTCTGGCGGGTGATGGACTGATGACCATGGCCTTCCAGATTTTGACCGCACCGGAAACCCACGAAGACCCGTATATCCGCTGCGCTTTGGTTTCGGCACTTGCCGATGCGGCTGGCCCGCACGGAATGGTGGGCGGACAAATGCTCGACCTGATTGGTGAGACCACTGAATTCGACCTCGGGACAATCTCGCGGATGCAGCGGATGAAAACCGGAAAACTCATGGCGTTCTCGTGTGAGTCCGGAGCCATCCTCGGGAAAGCGGGCGATATGTACCGCCGCGCCCTGACCTCTTACGCGTATGATCTCGGTCTCGCCTTTCAGGTCACCGACGACATTCTCGACGTGGAAGCTGACCCGAGCGAAAGCGGAAAACCGGCCAATCAGGACGAGAAAGCCGGAAAATCGACCTTCGTTTCGACCATGGGGAAAGACCAAGCCCGTCAACGCGCCGAAATGCTGGTGGAACAAGCCATTCGCCACCTCCACGTCTTTCAGGGCCGAGCCCAGATGCTGGAACAACTGGCCTACTATGTGCTGAACCGCCGCGCTTGATATAAAATCAAAGAGCTGACAAGAAAAAGACTTAAATAAATTTGAGCGTTTGGCATGTTTCCAATGCCCACGCGGCATACTCCATGATCTTGGGATGAGCTAATGCATCATTGGCGGTATCATATTCCCGCGCTTCGGCTTCATAGCATCCTGTAATTGTCCCATGTGTGTCATGCCAGAAATAGACATGAACCAATTCGGTGTGCCCCGTCCAATCTTCGGTAATGGCCCCGATAAAAATAAGATCTTCTTGCCTGACGACTGCCCCAAGCTCTTCATGAAGTTCACGAATAAGTCCTTCTACAACAGCTTCCCCTTCCTCGACATGGCCGCCGAATATATTCAAAACACCGGCATGCTTTCCCCAGTTCACAGGCCTCTGCTGCATCAGGATTTTACCATCTTGTGTTAATACAACACAATCAGCCAAACGACATGTAAAACAGTCGGCACGCTCCTGAAAATTTTCAACCAATCTGAGACTTGGATAATTTTCAATAGATTGTGTCATAATGCGCCTCCGGCTATCCAACTTATTCGTGACAAATACCTTAAAAGCTATTACATATCAATCCCATGGCCATAAAACTTGTACCAAACACAGAAAGAAGAAACTCAAAGATCGACGACCCCGCCGATCTCAAGAACGTGTCGATTGACCAGCTAAAATACATCGCCGATGAACTGCGCACCGATCTGGTGGACGCCGTATCCAAAACCGGCGGACATCTCGGCGCAAGTTTGGGCGTGATTGAATTAACCGTTGCGCTTCACGCGACATTTGATACACCAAACGATAAATTGATCTGGGATGTCGGGCACCAAGCCTACCCGCATAAAATGCTAACCGGACGCCGCGACCGTATTCACACCATCCGTCAGGAAGGCGGACTGTCGGGGTTTACCAAACGCTCCGAAAGCGAACACGATCCCTTTGGCGCCGGACACAGCTCGACCTCGATCTCCGCAGGCCTCGGCATGGCCGTCGCCCGCGATCTGAAACAGGAAAGCAATCAGGTGATCGCCGTGATCGGTGATGGCTCGATCTCCGCCGGAATGGCATACGAAGCCCTCAACAATGCGGGAGCGATCAAAAGCCGTTTGCTCGTGATCCTCAACGACAACGAGATGTCGATCTCTCCGCCGGTCGGTGCGATGAGCAAATATCTCGGCAAGCTGGTGTCGAGCAAACAATATATGGGCGCGCGCGAGATTGCGAAGCAAATATCCGGACGTCTACCCGAGCCTTTGCGTCAAGCCGCACGCCGCGCTGAGGAAACCGCCCGCGCCGCTGTTGGCGGCGGCACCCTGTTCGAAGAAATGGGATTTTATTATATCGGCCCGATCGATGGTCACAATCTTGACCAACTCGTTCCGGTTTTGAAGAATATTCGTGACAACGATCATGACGGCCCGATCCTGTTGCACGTCATCACTAAAAAAGGAAACGGCTACGCCCCTGCGGAATCGGCTCCCGATAAAATGCACGGCGTTGTAAAATTCGATGTCGTCTCGGGCGCACAGAAAAAACCGCAAGCTGCAGCTCCATCTTACACCAAAGTCTTTGCCAAAAGCCTGATCGCCGAAGCCAAGAAAGACTCGTCGATTGTCGCCATCACCGCCGCCATGCCGACCGGAACCGGACTCGACAGTTTTGGCGAAGCTTTCCCCGACCGCTGCTTTGATGTCGGCATCGCCGAACAACATGCCGTGACGTTCGCCGCAGGTCTCGCCGCCGAAGGATTGAAACCGTTTGTCGCCATATATTCGACCTTCCTGCAACGCGCTTACGACCAGATCATCCACGATGTCTGCGTCCAGAACCTCCCCGTCCGCTTCGCGATTGACCGCGCCGGACTTGTCGGCGCTGATGGAGCAACCCACGCCGGAAGTTTTGATATTGCTTATCTCGCCTGCCTGCCCAACATGGTTTTAATGGCCCCGAGCGATGAACGCGAACTCATGGACATGGTGGCCACCGCTGCCGCTTACGATAAAGGGCCGATTGCTTTCCGTTATCCGCGCGGAGATGGCCAAGGCATCGCACTGCCCGAATGCGGCACACCGCTTAAAATCGGCAAAGGCCGGATTCTGAAATCCGGAAACGAGATTGCCCTGCTCTCCTACGGCACGCGCCTGTCCGAAACGATGAAAGCCGCTGAGCTGCTCGAAGACAAAGGCTATTCCGTTACCGTCGCCGATGCACGCTTTGCCAAACCGCTCGATACAGCCTTGATCGCCCGTCTCGCCAAAGAGCATGACACGATCATCACCATCGAAGAAGGATCGCGCACCGGATTTGGAGCACTGGTTCTTGAAGAACTCTCGAATAGCGGAGCGCTCGATAACGACCTCAAAGTCCGCACCTTGACCTTGCCCGATCACTTTCAGGATCACGCCAGCGCCGAAAAGCAGTATGACGAAGCGGGTCTCACCGCCTGTCACATCGCCCGCTCCGCCCGCGCAATCTAGGAAATAATTGTCCATGACCATGACAGCCCCCACGACCAGCTTTATCGTACGCGCCAGTTGCCCCGACCAAGCCGGAATTGTCGCCCGCGTGACCACCTGTCTGTTTGAAAACGGCATGAACATCGAAGAAGCCGCCCAGTTCAACGACCAGCAATCCGGCCATTTCTTTGTCCGCATTCGCGTATCGCCAACCACCGGCTGCACTCTGGACGAACTCAAGCTCCATTTCGCCCCGCTCGCCGCCTCGCTTGGCATGGACTGGAGTATTCATCCGGTCGGAGAAAAAGTCCGCACACTGGTAATGGTCTCGAAGCCCGACCATTGCCTGAACGATCTTCTTTATCGCTGGAAATCAGGACTACTTCCGATTGACATCACCGCAGTGGCATCAAACCACCTCGATCACAAATCCCGTGTGGAACACGAAGGACTGCGCTTTGTCCATGTTCCGGTCAATAACGATACGCGCACCGAGCAAGAATACGGGCTTCGGGAATTGATAACAAAAACCGGCAGTGAGCTCATCATTCTGGCCCGCTATATGCAAATTCTGAGCAACGAGTTCAGCGCCACCTATCTGGGCCGGATCATCAATATCCATCACTCGTTTCTTCCGGCGTTCAAAGGAGCTAAACCTTACCATCAAGCCTATAATCGCGGCGTCAAAATCATCGGCGCAACAGCCCACTTCGCCACCCCCGACCTCGACGAAGGCCCGATCATCACGCAAGACATCGAACCGATCACCCACGCCGAAACACCCGACAAACTCCAGATCATCGGACAAGACATCGAAGCCCGCGTTCTGGCCAAAGCCATCCTCGATTACGCCGAGCGCCGCGTCTTCCTGCACGTCCAGCGTACAATCATTCTCTAGACATAAAAAAACCGGATCAAATGATCCGGTTTTTTTCAAATTCGCTAACCAAGGCGCCTAGCGTCCGGCAGCCCGTTGCAGAATTGGAAGATCATCATCTTCCGGTGCGACTTGGGCTTTCGGCTCCTTTACGGGGGAGTCAGTAGACTTCCCCCTAAGCGACTTTTTTTCAGAGGAGGCTCCTTTGCCTCCTACTGGCGACAGTTTCCCGTCGATGGTGGCACCGGCTTCAACAGCCAGTTCTTTATAAGCAATCGCGCCGGTGATCGAACCGGTTGCACGAACGGTCAAACGTCCGTTAACGGTCAGGTCGCCTTCGAATTTGCCGGCGATGGTGGCTTCGTTGATTTCAACGGTGCCGTAGAACATACCGGATTCAGCGATCTCGAGGATGCTTGCACCTTTGAGGGCCGCTTCAACAGTACCTTCAACAACGAGAAGGTCGCACGACTCGATCTCACCCGACATGGTTATGCCTTGACCGATAATCAAACGACGGCTTTTCGGATCAGCCGAAGAGCTGGTCGAAGCCGCTGGGCTCATGCCATAAGCAGCCGAGTAAGCACCGTAAGCCGGAGCAGCTGCGCGTGGAGCGTTAGCCGCAACAGTCGGAGCAGCCACTGGCTGGCCTGGGCGTTGGAATGGGCTGGATGGAATATCGACAGAACGATCCGCAGACGATGCTGCCGACTCATTTGCCTCAGGATTTTGTGGAGCCTGGCTCATATTTGGGTTTTCCTCTTGCTCGGAAGTTGGTGTAGTGGATGCAGGACGGTGAAACATTTGGGTTCAACTACCTTTCTAGTTTTCATTGGCAAACGCTTGTTATCGCCTGAAAAATCAGGACATCTAACGCACGAAATAACCGAGTGAACGCAAAAACCCTAGCACGCGAACTTGAGGCTACGCAAGAGGTTTATCGCCCTATTCACCATATTTTTAAAGACGGTGAGCATCGAAAAAACAGCCACTATTTCTGATGAAAATAGCCATAAATTTGCTCGGCCAGTACACGGGATATACCCTCGACTTTTTCAAGCTCGTCGGGTGAGGCATCCTCGACCGCCTTGGCCGACCCGAAATGGAGTAAAAGTGCTTTCTTACGCTTGGCCCCTATTCCCGGCACATCATTTAGAGAGCTTCCCGTCGCCGCCTTCTGGCGCTTGGCGCGATGAGTACCGATAGCGAAACGGTGCGCCTCATCCCGAAGGCGCTGCAAATAATGAAGGACCGCATCATCAATCGGAAGCTGGAACATTTCCCGCCCACGAATAAAAAACTTCTCGCGGCCTGCATTCCGCTTCTCGCCTTTGGCAATCCCGACAATCGTCAGATGTTCGGAAACACCAAGCTCGTCCAAAACCTCATGAACAGCGCCGAGCTGCCCGAGCCCGCCATCAATCAACAAAAGTTGCGGCCAATTTTCATCAGATTCATCAATAGGTTCCGAAGAATACTTCGCAAATCGCCTCATCATAACTTCACGCATCATCCCGTAATCATCCGATGCCTCGGCCATGCGGATATTAAACGTGCGGTAGGCTTTCTTGATAAATCCTTCGGCTCCCGCGACCACCATCGCCCCGATCATATTGGTTCCGGAGATGTGCGAATTATCATAGATCTCGATCCGGCGCGGTGGCGCATCCAGATCGAACAGATCAGCGACACCTTGCATCGTTTTGATCTGACTTCCCTTTTGCAGGAAATACCGGATAAGGGCTTCTTCGGCATTCCGCTCAGCAAACTGGACTATATCAAGCCGGTCGCCACGCCGGGGCACTTTAAACGAAACCCCGAGCCCCTCTTCAAGCAGCCCCAGCTCATCCGGAACCACGTTCGAATAAATGATTTTAGGAACAGGACGCCCGACATAAAACTGGGCCATAAATCCGGACAGGATCGCCCCGTCCGAGACCTGAGGAGGCTTATCGATAAAAAACGAACGGTTACCGAAATTCTGCCCCGCACGGAAGAAGAAGACCTGAATACAGGCAACCCCCTCACGGACAACCATAGCCAGAACATCCGCATCACCAATATTGGCCGCATCGATAGATTGGCGCGATTGAATAACCGTGAGCATTTTGATCCGGTCACGAGTCAGCGCCGCTTTCTCATAATCACAACCTTCACTCTCCGCGAGCATCTTGGCGGTAAGGCGCTCTTGCACCTCGCGTGAACGCCCCGTCAGAAAATCCCGCACATCTTTGACCTGCACCGCGTAATCATCGCGCGTCACTTTATCAACGCACGGCGCCGTGCAACGCTTGATGTGATACTGCAAACACGGCGTCTTCCGAGCGGCAAAATAACTGTCGGCACAATTACGAAGCATGAACACACGTTGCAGCAGCGCGAGCGTTTCATTGACCGCATACCCGCTCGCAAACGGGCCGAAATATTGACCTTCCTCGGTTGGCTTGCCGCGAAATTTGAGAAGTCGCGGATACTCCGACCCCTCGGTCAACAGGATATAAGGATAGGACTTATCATCCTTAAGCAGAACATTATATTTTGGCCGTAACGATTTGATAAGGCTAGCTTCCAGCAACAAAGCCTCAGCCTCGGTTACCGTCGTGATAAATTCCATCTGACGTGTTTCGGCGATCATGCGCTGCAAGCGCATCGGCAGAAGCATCGGCCGCGTATAACTCACCACGCGCTTTTTAAGTGACTTCGCTTTGCCGACATAAAGGACATCACCCTCTTGATCGAGCATCCGGTACACGCCCGGCCCGAACCCGATACGCGCGACTTCGGCGCGGATCACCTCCACGCCCTGCCGAACCGACTCTGGGAGCTCGCCAGATGCCATCTTAAGACCTTCCCGCGACCCACAAAACGTAATGCCATAAAAACATTGACATTTAACCTAAAACATCCTAATAACACTTGATACTAATCATGTATTGATACGAAACAAAATTCTTCTGGGGTTTCCAATCAGTACGGAGAGAAGATAGCGGAGAGATTTGGCCACGTCCAGCGACCAAATCCCTCGCTTATGGGAGAAAGAAATGCCGCACATAAGACTAAGCACCACAGAGGGGAGCACGCTCCTCCTGATCCACGCGCACGACTTCCGCGAAGCCTTGGAAATCGCCATCAACCGCGGAATCTGCCTCGACGGCCTCGACGCCAAAGGGCAAAATCTCCGGAATGCCAATCTGGACGGCTGGACTATAAAAGAGGCCGATTTCAGCGATGCCGACCTGCGCGGCGCCAATCTATCGGAGTGCCGTTTTTCCAAATGCCGCCTTACCAAGGCCGACCTAAGTTATGCCTGCCTGTGCTACAGCGACCTCATTGCCTGCAATCTGGAAGAAACCGACCTGAATAAGACCGACCTCTCCGAAGCGACAATGGAGCAATGCCATTTAAGCCCAAACACGCTCGCGCCGCACAACATCAGGACCATGCACCGCATCTGCGGCAATCGACTAAGCCCAATTTTACTCGAACAAAAATTCGGCCTGCGACAATTTTATCATCCGCAGGTTGAATACAACAGCTCTAATGAATCAGAAGCAAGATCATAAGAATTTAAAACATAAAGAAACATTCAAAAGCTCTAAATTAATAATAATTCCGCCATTTAAAATAAAAATACAACGACAAAAACAAGGAAGAGTACGGTCAAGAACATACCCTAAAGAATATATACTTTAGATTGTTATTTTATCATTTATTTAGAGTTTTATTAAGGAAGCAATGCCAGAATATTCAGTGTGGGGCCACATAGTGGCAATAAGAACTTGGGGTAAAAAGTGAACCTGTATGTGCGCATATATCGGGTCGGGGTAGTATATGTTGAATTATCAACGTTTCTCGATTCAAAACCATTGTGTTCTATCAACAAATTTGGTAAAGAAGTAGTCATCGACCTGCCATGGGCGCAGCTTATCCTGACTCCATGGTCGCGTTTGACAGAAACCGGATTGCCCGATGACCACTTTAAACACGATTCCCCTCTCCGCTCCGGCGGCGTCCAAAACGGACACACTCCTCCTCGTCCTGCGCGCCCTTCAGAGCATCGACTCTGAATTCCCGATCCAGTATGCGCTGTGCCTCTGCGAAATCGCTAAAAACGAAGGCTGCTCCCTGACCGACCTCTCGGAAAAGACTGGCCTCGCACTCTCGACCATTTCACGGATCGTCGGCGCCCTCTCGAGTTTTCGCCAGCGCGGTACACCTTATGAGTTTATCACCATGCGGATATCCGAGACCGAGCGCCGCCGCAAAGAACTCTATTTGACCGACCGTGGCCGCGCCGCCCTCGCCCAAATCACCGCGCCTTTATAAAGCCATCAACCCAAAACACGAATTGCCGACTTGAAACACGCGCCGTTTCTTTGTACAAGCTGAACACATTGCGTGCGATACGCAAAAGACTAAACGCATGGCCCCGTGGCGAAATTGGTAGACGCAGCAGACTTAAAATCTTAAAAGAATAAAAATACATAATTTATAAATATAATAAATTCATATAGTTAACATCAAATTTGACAGCAAATTCACCCTGTTCTAGACTTACACAAGTCTTACACAAAACGACACATAGGGGGCGAATTATGGCCGACACAGCAAAACATTCTCTCATGGGCGGAAAGCTTCATGTTTATAGAAGAGAGAACAGCACCTGTTGGCAGTGCTCCACATATCTGAACGGAAAGAACTGGCGCACCAGCACCAAAGAAGAAAGTCTCGCAAAGGCAAAAGACTTTGCCGAGGACTGGTTCCTTGAACTACACAACAAGAAACGCAGTGGTGAATTGAAGAACGATAAGACCTTCAAAAAAGCCGCCGACCTTTTTGTACGGGAATACGAATTGATAACCGAGGGCCAACGCAGCAAGCGCCACGTTGAGCAACAGAATCTTCGAATCAAAAATCATCTTCTCCCCTTCTTCGGGAATAAAGGACTGACCGAGATCACGGCTGGACTAATTCAGGAATACAGAATCCACCGCCGCGAAAAGGCAATCGCAAAATGGGGAAAGCCTCCCGCGAGAAACACCATCCACCAAGAAATTGTGGCCTTACGGCAGATTCTCAAAACAGCCCTAAGGCATGACTGGTTGGATCATCTTCCGGACTTCTCGGAACCGTACAGAGCCTCCACTAAGATTTCTCACCGCGCTTGGTTCTCTCCCGAAGAATACAAGCAACTCTATGAAGCCACACGAAGAAGAGCTCATCACCCTACCCGCCCCCGCTACAAATGGGAATCAGAGCAATA
>JBPXJO010000010.1:0-5037 GCA_051715325.1 Alphaproteobacteria bacterium
GAAAGAGTGGACAAGGACAAGAAAGTCGCCAAGGTTGAGCATTATAAATGCGGGTTACATCAATTTGATGAAGTTTCGTTTAGCCTTATATTTTTCTTTGAGAAGGGTCACATAGGCTGTTTGCTCATCCGTCTTCTGAAGAGTTTTCAGCGTATTCACCAGTTTAACGGCTTTCTTGTAAGAAGGAGTGCCTCCCACACCGACAAACCTTTCAATCAGGATTTTATACGCAGCAATCGCTTTCTCTGTATGGTTCTTTTCCGAGGCCTTTGCCAATTCCGCCAACAGGTCATCAGGGGCTCCATAGGTATCAACAATCTTCCATGCGTCATCCAATCGCTTTTCCACGAGAAAAATCGTGGTGAGTAAAACGAACGGTGCAATTTTTCTCTCCCCATAACTTACAACACCGCGATGGAAAACGAGAGACTTGAATTCCGGTTGTCCCTTTGTATCCCGCTTGACCTCCACTTTGGATACACTCTCTTGAAGAAAAGCGATGGCTTGCTCGGCGAGATTTTTCGAGAGATATTTTATGGCGATATATTTATCCAAGTCGGGTTTTTTCAAGAAAGCATCCCAGATTAAATCCCGCGCTTTTATTTTATCACCACGTTTCAGATAGAGGTCAAAAGTAAATTGTTTAAGTTGCTCATCTGGCCATGTATCATCCTTGAATTGCCAAAGCCCTTCTTCCACCCATTTGAGAGCTTCGTCATCCCGTCCGTTTTGAAGGCACAAATTTGCCAATTCCAGATAGCTCGATGGTGATGACAAGTCTGTTGTCCGCAAAGAGATTCGTGCGTCAATGTCATGATTGTTTTTTGCAAGGGTATCCAGAATGGCTTTCAGAATATAACGCCTTAACCCGTGTTCATCGCGCACGGTTCTGTTCGGGTTGACAGAAGGCAATCCGTCCCATGCCTCTTTTGCAAGGCGGTGATATTCACTTCGCCCTTTCTCACCCAGAATATCGCGATACTCTGCACTGACACCCGAGAAAAATCCCCATGAGGATTCCGTCTCGCGATGGAACAGGCGAGCAGCCAGAACTTCCGGTGAGATTTTTGCCGCACGACAAGATTGACGGTAAACCCTCGCGGCTTTACTGCAAACTTGCCCGACGACCCCGTCTGAATCGTCGATTTCTTCCAAGGTTTTTTCCATGCGGTCAAAGAAATAATCCAGCAAATCAAGGGCGACATTCGGGGCATTTCCGGACAAAGAGGATATTTGACTAAGGACCGATTCCACTCTTCGCGCCCATGCCGGAACACGGTCGTAATCAACAAATCCTCGTGTTGTTGTCGCCTTTGTGATTGCTTTCTTGACAGCTTCAAAAACATCTTCGGATTTCCCTTGCGCAGCCTTCATTGCCATTTCAAGGCCCTTGAGCATTTCGGAATCGCTTTCTGCCTGCCCCATAATCATCGCAACAAGAGACTCTTTCGGAAGTTCATGTAAATAATCACGAACAGATTCGATACGACTTTTTGTTTTCTGCATGGCATCGGGCTTCATATCATTCACGGTCAATGCCATTGCCACCAGATGTTTACAAAATCCGAAGTCACGATTCGCAGGACAAGAACAATGTCCCGATATTTTTCCGTTCACAAGCCCCAGTTCGGCTTCGTATATCTCGGATCCGACGATACGGGCTCGCACGCGGGTTTCTTCCAAATCAATAATATCAACCGCCCCTTCTTTGTGATAAGCAACGCCCCTTGTAAATACCTTTTCTCCGGCAATATCGCGCAAAGATTCAACATTAAACAGAAGGCTTTTCGAATCATCCCGCTCCGAACCGGAGGTTTTAGTTTTATCTTGATTTTGTGTAACGCGTGGAGCCATTTGCACATCCTGCTGCTTTTACAAGGTTAGTTCATTTTTTAATGCGCTTACTGTGTTCTCATGAAAAAGTTGAAGATTGAGACTATGCTAATCCTAACACCTTCAAAATCTTGAGAGCGCTATCGAGCCTGATGGTCGTCTTGCCTTGTTCGAAGCTATTCAGCGTGGGCTTGCTGACGCCTGCCAGCACCGCCAGCTGCTCCTGCGTGAGCTTTTGCTCCTTGCGGCGTCTTACTGCTTCTTCGACAAAGCCTTGCCAATTAAGGCGAACGTTCCGTTCCATCGCTTCCCTATCAGTTTAATGAGATTGTCCTTGAAATCAGCTCCACCGAGTGGCGCTTCTTGAATAGCGTCCTTGGCGGCCTCGATGTGCTTTTCCAGCCCCTGTGCGGCCATGTTGATGGCGGCTGGCGATAAACCGAACTCTTCACCCAGCAGCGTGAGATGACGCCCCTTGAGATCGCCAATCGGATGATCCTTTGATCCGGCGATCTTGAGTGCCAGAGTCTTGTAGTTATAAAGCGAGGCAGCGACCTGATCGTAAGACGGGGTCAGGCGCAAACCGGCCTCTGTATGGAACATCGCAAAGTTTTTGAGATGCATGTCGGTATTGCCCAAAAGCAGCCCGGCCAGAATGCGGCGGTAAAGTAGATAGGCTTGCGTTGGGAGGCATCCGTCTGTGCCTAGAATAAAATCCGCCATGTCCTTGTGCGCGCCGTCATACTTCGTGCGCGAGGATCGTCCTAGCAACTGATTGAATTCCTCAAAATGCAGACGCCCTTCTGGCGCGCGATCAAATCTCTTAATCAGAAGCGCAGGCTCATTCAGGCCTTTAACGTCCTCAATGCTCAACTCAACGATCTCATCATCTGGCAGGAGCGCCTTGAAGGCCAGTGTTGTTAAATACTCATTGAGCGTCAGATCTGGATGGTTGGCTGAGGGGAATTTGGCAATGTGCGTACTTAGCTCGTTAATGCGAGCCGGACGGTAAATGCCGCCTTCCTCTACAACAGCGAGCTTGGGCTGAACGCCTGAGAGTGATGCCCGGCTGGTTAGAACAGCCATTTCTTTTGGATCATCCAGATCCAGCATCGCCTCGCTCAAATCGGACGGCTCCGGATCGACAATTGAAACCGCGCCCGCACAATCAAAACCAAAGGCGAGCAGCAATTCAAAACGCGTTACTTCACGCCGTCCTAACAGACGACTTTGTGCCTGCTCCAGCCAGCCCTCGGAAACCAGATTGTCAAAGAACGGGTGCAAACCGTTATTGCTGATATGGGGTTGTTCACGAACAGGCAGCGTTTGAGCAATTGCCGGATGACCGCCCTCGATATAGCTGCTATCGTAGGTGAATGTGACACGGCCTCCTGGCTCCTCACGCAAGGTGCCCGCGAAGATGTCCTTATAGTAGACCTTGCCCCATAATAAATTTGCCACGGTTAAATCCTTTTAACTCAAAAACCCTCATCAGGCAATAAAGTAAAACATACCTTACTTTTGTTAATTTTTCAACAATTAAAGTAAAGCGCATTTTACTTTTTAATCTCAATCTCCTTGCCCCTCTCGTCAAAGCCGGCGCATTCAAAGCCGCCACGCCGATTGGGGTAGCCCAGCTGGTTTGAAACAATCCGAGTTTTTCCGATGGCCTGATCATCGCATTCATGCGTGTGACCGTAAATCCAGAGATCCAGCTGGTGCTTCTCGATGATAGCCTGCATGTCCAGAGAATTGAAAGCAGGCATCAACGGACTGCCCATATACTGGGTGCGCGGATTTATGACCGGAGCATGGTGAGACACCACCACGCGCGGTCCGGCCAGATCCTCATCAAACCATGCCAGCAGCTTTTGAACGTAGTGATCGTGAAGACTGATAGTATCGGATGGCAAGAGCGGTGAATGATCGGCCTTTCGGATCAGCCTGAAATCATTCATCTGCATCTGTGCGGTTCTCATGGCCTCAGTATTGCCGCTGCCAAAATTCGTCCACATCGTGCCGCCGAAAAAATGAACGCCGTCAATGCTGATGCTCTCATCACGCAGGAAATGCACCTGCGGGTAATTGCTTTGCAGCCATGCAGAAAAGGCTTCTTCTTCCTCTGCCATGGGCGTTTGCGTGTAATATTCATGATTGCCTGTCACGAAGATCACAGGTTTCTCCCATCCAGCCAGAAGCCGGGCGAAAGGGCTGTAGTCACCAAAGGTGATGATATCGCCCGCCAAGATCAGCACATCACCATCCGTATCCTCCGGCAATCTGAAATCGGCCCCGAACTCAATATGTAGGTCACTGTAAATCAATAACTTCATAATACCTGCTCTTTCTGAAGGCATGAACTTTACGGATTCCATTCTTCATGTATCCTGCGCAAACTAATGCTCACCATCTTTGCTGCTTTGTAGGAAGCCAGGGTATACAAAAGCATTCTTTAGTAATTCGCAATCCCGTTCAGAAACACCGGCAGCTCTCATTGTGCTGTACCAAGATTGTTGAACCTGTTCGGTCATACTTTCAACAATTTCTTTTGCCTCTTCTTTCATGAGAAGGAATCTACCGCTTTGCGAGAGAATATTCTCAACGTTGGCAAGGCGACCTAGATCTCCGCACGCCATGGCAAGGTCACGTCGTTCAATACTTAGAAGCGCAGACGGAGTTAAGTCATAGGCTGGTGATAATTTCCAATCAACAGTTTTGGCGATAAAAGCATGATTGCGTGGATGGTCATCGGTGTTAGATATCAGGGCGTTAAAAACCATCCGCCGGAATAGCTCTTTCGCATCTTCGGCCGGATTAGAACATATCCGTCTTAATTCTTCTGCCAAAAGAACATATGACCACTTTTCTCTAGATCGATGATTA
This sequence comes from Alphaproteobacteria bacterium, assembly GCA_051715325.1. GTDB lineage: Bacteria > Pseudomonadota > Alphaproteobacteria > Micavibrionales > Micavibrionaceae > UBA1573. Next base: position 4,717 of record JBPXJO010000010.1, read on the forward strand.
TCTTCAGAGCGTAGAACTGTAAGAGCACTAATCATGCGGGATCTGGTGTACCCTTCATCAGCCTTTTCGCGATCAAAACGTTTTACAAGAAGAACATCGCGATCCCCTATCGTAGTGATGCGGCTTTCTGCCACTTTGAGACCACATGATCTTGCCAGATGTAGCATAGAGTGTTCAACACTGTATGTCGTCAGAACCTATTGGACAGATGGGATGATAAATTAAGGTGGTGTAGTGGCCCCTCGTAGATGGTTTATGTGTTGATGTTAAGCTGCCTTTGAGTTGGCATGCAACTGTTTTCTAAGAAGGAGAGTTTTCTCC
>JBPXJO010000011.1:0-98459 GCA_051715325.1 Alphaproteobacteria bacterium
AGCAAACAATTAAACGCTATGTCGAATATCAAGGACAACAGGATTCAGGTCAGCTCCGTCAGGAGCTGTAATTGACAGATTGCCCAAAGGCAATCTGTCGGCGTAGCCATAGAACCACGGGTTTACCCGTGGGTATCTATATTAGGCGGCGAGGGATTGTTGGGCGCGGAGTTGGCTGAGGGCTTCGTCGAATAATGCGCGCGCTAAGGTGGCGGCGTGGGCGTTGCCGCCGAGAGTCTGGCGCCAGTATTTGGCTCCGCGTTCACCGTTAAAGAGGCCGAGCATATGGCGCGTGGTGCTGTGGATCGGCATCGCGGCATTCCTGCGGCGTTCCTCGATATAATCGGTCATCGTATTGATGATGGCCTCGCGGTCGGGGAGCGGGGTGCCGTAACAATGCTGATCGAGCTGGGCCAAGAACCACGGGCTTTGATAGGCTTCGCGTCCGATCATGAATCCGTCCACTGAGTCTTTGAGCGTATCGATTTGTTCGAGGCTGGTGATGCCGCCATTGAGGATCACGGTCATGTCCGGATTTTTTTGCTTGATGATCGCGGGAATGTCGTAGCGCAGAGGCGGGATCTCGCGGTTTTCTTTGGGCGATAGGCCTTTGAGCCAAGCCTTGCGCGCGTGGATAATATAAGTCGTGCATCCGGCTTCATGGGTTTGTCCGATGAAGTCTTCGAGGAATGGAAGGTCTTCGCTGTCATCAATTCCGATGCGGCATTTGATGGTGACGGGAATCGTGACGGCATCTTTCATCGCTTTGATACAGTCGGCGACAAGATTGGGTTCGCGCATCAGGCAGGCGCCGAAACTTCCTTTTTGGACGCGCTCGCTCGGGCAGCCGCAATTGAGATTAATCTCGTCATAGCCCCAGTCTTCGCCAATTTTAGAGGCTTTGGCCAAGTCATCGGGTTCGGAGCCGCCGAGCTGGAGCGCAACCGGATGTTCGCAGTCCGAAAAGCCGAGCAGTTTTTCAAGGTCGCCGTTCAAAACTGCGCCGGTTGTAATCATTTCGGTATAGAGTTTGGCGTTCGGGCTGAGCTGGCGGTGGAAAAAGCGGCAATGGCGATCCGTCCAGTCGATCATCGGGGCGACTGAAATCATGGGCGAGATAGTGCTTGAATTTTGAATGACTTTTCTCATAATGGCACGTCTTTTACGCGAGAACCCCTCAAAAGGTCTAGTTTTATTAGCATGATACGGCTGATTGTTCTATTTTTGCTAGTTTTTTCATTCTCTCCGGCGGTCTGGGCGGAGGAAGAGGGCAGTATTTCCGGCCTTCCGCTCCCCCGTTTTGCGACACTGAAGTCTGATAATGTCTATATGCGTACCGGACCGTCGATGGATTATCCGATCCGCTGGATTTACAAGCAGGAAGGGCTTCCGGTGGAGATTATTCAGGAATTTGACGCCTGGCGCCGGATCAAAGACCCCGAAGGGGAAACCGGATGGGTGCATAAAATTCTGCTCTCCGGCAAGCGTGCCGCCGTGATCAAATCCAAAGAAGACGTTCTGGCTTATGAGTCCGATGACCTCGTTCGGGCGGTGGCTAAACTTGAAAACGGGTATCAAATTACCATCGAGACCTGCGATAAGCGTGCCTGTTTTGCAACATTCCCGCCTTATAAGGGATGGATCGAGAAAAAATATCTCTGGGGTGTTTACGGCTCCGAGGTTTTTAATTAACATTACGAATCAGAGGGTTGCGCTTCGCGCTGCTCCCTAAGCTTTCCTAGTCCCTCCTAAGTTTTCCACAAACTTATACACAGTTTATACCCTCTCTTATCCCCTTATCCTTTTCTTTTGCGGGAAATCTATCGATGTTGAGTGTTGAAAAAGCCGAAGTTGCGCACCTGTTGCAGTTAAGCTTGTCCAAGATGGCGTTGTCCGAAGAGCCGGAACGCGGAACCGATATTCGCCTGATGCTTCAGGTGATGGGCGGCGTATTGACCGAGACCGCTTTCTTCTTTGAAGAGCCGGATGAAACTCTGGCGTCGATCTTTACCAAAATCAGTGTTGTTCTGGGCTGTGACGCCTATGAAGGTGAGCTTCCGATCTGGCTTGATCTTGATCCGGTTCAGATTGATTCCTATACCGAGCGTGGGCGTGAACTCGCGCGGATGGCGATTCATGACTGGGCTGATTGCGAATTCGGTTTCGTTGATATGTTGGTGATGGTCTGCCATCACGTCATGGCGTCGTGGGAAGAGGAGGGAATCCCCCGTGCGGAGAGCTTCCGCCTTCTGATCGAATATGCAACGCGCTGTATGTGCTTTGAAGTGGCGGCGCAGGAACTTTGTGATGTCCTGATTGAAAAGAAAATGGGTCGTGACGGATGGTCGCTCGGCGATTGTTTAGGCGGTCTTTCGGGCGCTGCCGGATGGCGTTTGGCAAAACTCAATCTCCTCAAAAAGAAATTGCCGAAAGATACGGTTGTGTCTCCGACTGCCGGTGATCTTGAATATCTTGTAACTGTTATGACGACCGAAGCGACGCGCATGGGCGTTCCGGCCGGAAGTGACTGGAAGTTCGGTCTTGCTGCCAATGATGCTCCGGCTAATCCACCGATTGAACTCTTGGATGGGGTTGAGCCTTACGCGCAGCTTTTCTTCTCGGCTGTGCCGATGTCCGATGTCCGCGATCAGGCTGTGGCTTGCGCCAAGGCTGCGGGGCGGATGCTTGCGGTTGTCTCGACCGGCGACGAGCCGGAGATTGCCCACGTGATTGCCAAGCCCCTTGCGATGATGGCCATCACCGAGACGTATCACGCCTTCTGGATGGGTTATTAATCTTCTTCTACATAAATTTTGAATAAAATTTTAGATATTAACTCCTTGTTAATCTCTCGCCACTAGCATTTTACATATAATAATTTTTTGGCGATTGTGAGGGGCTATGTCTACTGATTTAGAAGATAAAACTGGTGCAGTCATGTCAATGTTGGGGGCTACAACTCCTGCGGGGCTAAACTCGGCGCAACAGGCAAATTACGCCTTGATGGCGGCGAACCGCGTGGCGGGTGTTGCGCCGGATGTTTCCCAAGAGCAGCAGGCCAACGGAAAAGGATCGTTTTCGATCGGCTTTGGCGGGCATAAGGTTTTGACTGTGACGCGAGACGAAAAAGGCGGGGAGACTGTTTCTTATAATAGTCAGGAGCCTCCGGCGGGGCATATGAACAAAGCACTGGGGCAGGCCGAGCGCGCCCAAGAGGCGGGTATAAAATATGATCCTGCACGCGTTTATGAAGAAAAGCCGACGACGTTTGCGGTGAAGGCCGAAGTTTCGAACGCGCAAGTTTGCGACACGACAGGCTGCCGTACTGAGGGCGTAACCCGCACATCACAGATCAATCTCGGATTTAGGTGATTGGATTTTTTGAGAGGCTCCACTTGCTGTATGGCGGTGGAGCCTTTCTTTTTAAGACATCGAGTTTTCGTCGTAGATTTTTTTGCGGAGGTTGGGCGTGAGGATGTAGGTGCCTGCGACAACGAGCAGTGTCATTACTCCGCCAAAGACGACCGACGGGACAAGGCCCATTAACCGCGCGGCTGTTCCTGACTCGAATGCTCCGATTTCATTGGAGGAAATAACGAACATCGAACTGATCGAGGAAACACGTCCGCGCATGGTATCGGGAGTCAGGATTTGTTTGAGCGTGGTGCGGATCACGACGCTGATTGTGTCAAACAATCCGCTGAAGGCGAGGAAGATGATCGAGAGAATAAACGAGGTGCTGAGGCCAAAGCCGATCATGCATACGCCAAACGCGGCGACGGTCCAGAGCATTCGCGAAAGCGGGAATGTTTTCATCGGCTTTACAGCAAAATAGACGGCAGCGAGTATGGCGCCGAATGCCGGAGCGGTACGCAGAAGTCCAAGACCTTCGGGGCCGACATGAAGCACTTCACTGGCAAAGGCGGGCAGCATGGCTACCGCTCCGCCAAAGAGAACGGCGAACATATCAAGGGCCATAATGGTGAGGAGCATCCGGTGAGTGATGACAAATTTCCAGCCTTCGACGATGTTGCCGAGGGCTGATTTGCCGAGGCCGGCTTTCTCGTAAAGGCGCGACGGGCGGATGTTGAGGATGCAGAGGAAACCAAGAGTCATAAACGTGACCGGTAAAACCCATGCGGCGGTTACTCCGGCAAAGCCGTAAATGAGGCCCGCAAGGACCGGCCCTGTCATCACGGCGATTTGGATGGCGGTGTTGCTCCACGCGCTGCCCGAAGCGTAATCCTTGCGGTCAATGATTTGCGGTGTGAGCGAGAAATAGGCGGGCATCATAAAGCTGCGCGCGATCCCCGAGATAAAGACGCCAACAAAAAGTGCCGGAATTAAATAAGCGTGATCGAGTGGAATAATCTCGCCGCCCAAAAGGAATAGTCCGCCGAGATTTAGGCAAAGCGTAGCGACGCATAAGATATAGACTCGTTGCGGCGTTGAAATATCAACGATATATCCGGAAAAGAGGGCCGAGAGAATGGCTGGGATGGCTTCGGTCAAACCGATCAGTCCCAACAGAAATTCGGATTTGGTCAGGGTGTAAATTTGCCAGCCGACAATCACCGCGAGTGCCTGTAGCCCCATATGGCAAAACATCCGCGCCGAAACCAGAAGGCGGAAGTTCGAATTTTTCAGGACATCATAGGAGAGGGGCATGGCGTAGGATTTGCTGGCTATTTCAGGGTTGCGTGGACTTTTAATGTGGTCAGAACATCCCCTGAATATTTCAGAACAGGTTGGCCTTTTTCCGGTTTTTGTTCGGGCGGTATGGGCATATAGATATTAATATCTCTTGGAGAGGCTTGTGATGTGGGTGAGCCAGCCAAAATTGTATGGTAATCTTCTCCGGAATTATTTGTACTCAGCAGGGTCTTATCCCAGTAGAATTGCATACGGATATATGGTGCGTCTTTAATTCTCATGACAACCGCAATATCTTTTGTTGTCCCGTTTTCAAGTGTGATGGGCATCGTAAACGTGCACGGGGATGTTTTTGGGCTGCATGTTTGCAAATAAGATTCTGGCTCTTTTATGCCGGTCTGTTCTATTTTCAAGAAATATGTTTCGGCCTTTGCCGCGACAGAAAAAAGAGCGATTGCGCCGAATAACAGGCTATATTTCAATGCGGGACTCATTCAAATATCTTTGTATTTCCTTATAAATCGTTTGTCAGTCGGATCATAAGGGAGTTCCATTGTTGGATCAATGTCACGTTTTGGAGGGGTAACTTGAAGGAGTGGAATTGCCTGTTTGTTTGGTTTCAGGTCAAAAGGGTTATTTTTTGGTGTTTCGTCTTCCCATATACCTTCGTCGGGGATGTTGGTTCCAGGAATCAACTTCTTATTATTAGGTTGAGCGGGTAATTCCTTTTTTTCAATTTCATCTTCAATCTTTCGAAGTAGTGAGGTCAATTTACTCTCGGTTTCACCATGCGGGAGTAAAACGCCGTCTTGCTTTAAGTCATAATCTTTTTGAAAATTACGTATGGCATCATCTAGTTCACGCGTAATAAAGCCATGAGGTTCGGGAGATTTTTTGAGATTATCGAAATGTCCGGCTTTATGGAGCTTTTGTTTGATGTTCAGCACATCCCCTTTGTCATTGTTCATGTTTTTTCCTACAGGCCCTTTTATCAGGTTTGTAATGGCTGTTATCAGTGACATGATGTGAATATCCTTTATGTTGGGCATAAAAAAGCCGCCACAGGGTTTTGTGACGGATATGGGTATAAATTCCTATATTTTATCTGGTTTGTCCATTGTTTTTTTGGTCGGTGATAACGAATTATTTCCATTTGTAACAAAGCGGTAAAAGCCTTATAAAGGGCGCATGACTAATACAGCCGAAAAAGCAGGGTGGGACTTTTCCCCCAAGGGTGCGTACACACGCGATGATTTGATCGCTTGCGGTAAAGGCGAGTTATTCGGGCCGGGCAATGCGAAGCTGCCGGCTCCGCCGATGCTGATGTTTGATCGTATTACCAAAATCACGACCGAAGGCGGCGCTTACGGTAAAGGCGAGCTGATTTCCGAATTCGATATCAAGCCGGATTTGTGGTTCTTTGAATGCCATTTTATCGGTGATCCGGTTATGCCGGGATGCCTTGGTCTTGATGCTTTGTGGCAGCTGCTCGGGTTCTATCTGGGCTGGACCGGCGCTCCGGGTTCGGGCCGCGCTCTTGGATTGGGCGAGCTGAAATTCACCGGACAGATTTTGCCGGAAACCAAACTCGTTACCTATCATCTCGATATCAAGCGCGTCATCAATCGTTCACTCGTCCTCGGCATCGCCGATGGTCAGGTGCTCGCGGATGGCAAAGTGATTTACGAAGCTAAAGACCTTCGCGTCGGGCTTTTCGAAAATCCGAGAGCGATGTAACCGGCTTACGACCAAAGCCATTTTATAATCCTTTGTGATTCCGGCTTTTGCCGGATTCATGTTTATAGAAGACCTAATTACCTTCGAAAGAAAGAGGCCATCAATGACATTACTTAAAGAGTTTAAACCTCGTCGTGTTGTCGTAACCGGTATGGGAATTATCTCGTGCATCGGGAATTCTTTGTCTGAAGTTCTTGAATCGCTCAAAACCGGTAAGTCGGGTATCACTTTCTCGGAAGATTATGCCGCCAAAGGTTTCCGTTCCCAAGTGTTCGGATTGCCGAAAATCAATCTCGCTGAAGTGATTGACCGCCGTTTGCTCCGCTTTATGGGCGACTCGGCGGCTTATGTTCACTTGTCTATGGAGCAGGCCATCGCCGATGCCGGATTGACCAAAGATCTCATCAGCAACGTTCGCACCGGCGCTGTCGTCGGATCGGGAGGCCCATCGACCCGCAATCAGGTGGAAGCGGCGAAAATCGCCCTTGAAAGCAGCCCGAAAAAAGTCGGCCCGTTTATGGTTCCGCGCTGTATGTCATCGACCACGTCGGCGACCCTGTGCACCAACCATGAAATCAAAGGCGTTAACTATACCATTTCATCCGCGTGCGCGACGTCGGCTCATTGTATCGGCAATGCCGCCGAGCTGATCGCTATGGGCAAGCAGGACATTATGTTTGCGGGCGGCGGTGAGGAACTCGACTGGACGCTTTCCGTTCTCTTTGACGGTATGGGCGCGATGTCATCCAAATATAACGAGACCCCTGAAAAATCATCCCGCGCTTATGATGCGGATCGTGATGGTTTCGTGATTGCGGGCGGCGGCGGTATGTTGGTGCTTGAAGAGTACGAACACGCCAAAGCGCGCGGCGCTAAAATCTATGCCGAAGTCGTCGGTTATGGCGCGACATCGGATGGCGCGGATATGGTGGCTCCGAGCGGTGAGGGCGCGGTGCGCTGCATGAGGCAAGCGCTCGAAACCTGCACCAAACCTGTGACCTATATCAACACGCACGGCACGTCGACTCCGGTTGGCGATTCCAAAGAACTTGGCGCGATCAAGGAAGTCTTCGGCGAACGCGAGAGCCCTTATATCAGCTCGACCAAGTCGATGACGGGGCATTCGCTCGGCGCGACCGGCGTTCAGGAAGCGATTTATTCGCTCCTGATGATGGAGCATAATTTTGTCTGCCCGAGCATCAATATCGAGACTCTCGATCCGCTTGCGGAAGGGCTCAATATCGCCCGTCAGCGCGTTGATAATGTGAAACACCAGACTGTTCTTTCGAACTCGTTCGGGTTTGGCGGAACAAACTGCACGTTGGCTTTCGCTCCGGTTGAATAAAGAGAGCTTCGTTTCATATACGGGCCAGAACTTATAAAGAATAAAAAAAGTAGGATATAAAATGACAGACTTAATGAAGGGCAAGCGCGGCGTTGTTATGGGCGTTGCCAACGGATATTCGATCGCATGGGGCATCGCCAAAGCGTGCGCCGAAGCGGGTGCCGAAATGGCGTTCACCTACCAGGGCGATGCGTTCAAAAAACGGGTCGAGCCGCTCGCCGAAGAGATCGGGGTTAAGACCCTGATTGATTGCGAAGTGTCCGATATGGAGTCGCTTGACCGGACATTTGCCCAGATCGAAAAAGAAATGGGCCAGATTGATTTTCTGGTGCATTCGATTGCCTTTTCCAACAAGGAAGAGCTGAAAGGCCGATACGTTGACACGACCTTGGAGAACTTCCTCAATTCAATGAATATCTCCTGCTATTCCTTTACCGCTGTGATGAAACGCGCAGCGCCGCTGATGAAAAACGGCGGATCGGCTGTGACGCTTAGCTATTACGGCGCGGAAAAAGTCATGCCGTTTTATAACGTTATGGGTGTGGCCAAAGCGGCGCTTGAATCATCGGTTCGTTACCTTGCTATGGACTTGGGACAAGATAATATCCGCGTGAATGCGATTTCGGCTGGCCCGATGCGCACTCTGGCCGGATCGGCTATTGGCGGCGCACGCAAGACCTTCAAATACAACGCGGTGTCGGCTCCGCTCAAACGCAACGTTGATCTTGAAGAGCTTGGCAATACCGGCGTTTATCTCCTCTCCGATATGTCGTCGGCAGTGACCGGCGAGATTCACTATGTCGATTGCGGTTTCAACGTTGTCGGGATGTGCCCGAGCGAGCGTTGGGACGAGCTGATGGGCGAGGGCGACTAGGGCGTATGGGAAGCCGTCTCAAATCCGTAGCGTTTATGCTTTTGGGATTATTTCTGGCGGCTCTTGGCTCGTTCCTGTTTACTTTGATAATCTTTCCTTTTTGGGGATGGTTCGAAGCTGTAACCGGCATTGAATCGCTTGGCCATTCCGGTCCTGCGAATTGGTGCTTTCTGTTTATGGCGAGCCTATGGGTGACTGTATTTCTCGGAATTCGTCTGGTTATGCACGTTTCAGCGCGAGGCGGCGAGCGTAGCAATAGCCCGTAAAGACGATATTGACCGCGACGAACGAGAGCGGGTAGAGGATCGTCACCCATGTCACGTTGGTGAGGGCAAACATCGAGAGCGTCATCTTGAGCGAATGAAGATTATAGGATGAGAGATTTTCTTCGTACGGTTTATCCCATGACTTCCGGAATGTCGGAATAAACGCCACTGTATCAATAATCGCGATCAGTATAACCGACCATAGTGGATCGTTCGTCACCAGCCACGGCAGGATGGCCAGCAGGGACGCGGCCAGCGCCCAGCGGTCGCCGCGCGTGATGTTTTTCTCGCCATATTTGAGCGCCAAAACCGACGTGATGATGCACGAGAGAGCGGTCATGCCCGTGACCCATGCGCCTGGTCCGGCATTGTCATGGATTTGGGCAAAGAACGCGATGGTCGGCAGGATGCTCCAGACCAGCCATGTATAAAGATGGGGTTTGGATTGTCCGCGCAGGATCGAGATGATGTAGACAACCGAGCCGCCGAAACTCAAGGACAGGGCTATTGCACCAATTAATTCCTGCAGTGACACGTCCGGCATCATTATTGCGCCCTAGTGATTTCTAAAGAGGCTGTCATTGACCGCGTCGGGGTCGTCGGTGAACATCGCGTCCACGCCCCATTGGCGCAAGGTGCGCGCCAATTGCGGATCGTTGATGGTGTAGGCCAGAACCGGACGGTCGGTGTCCATGATGCTTTCCACCAATTCACGCTGGGCGACGCGCCCGTCGATGTTGATGGTGGCGGCATCGAGGTAATCAGCCAGTTCGGCCCAATTTTCTGCCGGTTCGCTTTCGAGCAACAAGCCGCGATACCAGTCATTCGCCATGTCCATGCTGGTTTCGAGCGAGACATGGGAGAAGCTCGAGATTAGCAAACGGTCGCGGTCATCCCAGATTTGCGACAGGATGTCGAGCATCGCTTCGGCGGTTTCGACTTCGCGGCCCGGGCAGGGTTTGATTTCCAAATTGACGCCAAGGTCACGTTTCAAAATAACTTCGATGGCTTCTTCCAAGGTCGGGATTTTGATTCCGGTGTAGCCTTCGGAGAACCACTGGCCGCATTCGAGATCCTGAAGGTCGGTGCAGTTCATCGCGGCAAAGGGACCGTGGCCGTTGGTGGTGCGGTCGAGATCATCGTCGTGAAATATCATCGGCACCGAGTCTTTCGAGAGTTTGACGTCCAGTTCAACCCATTTGCAGCCCATGTCGGCGGCGGTGTGAATGCTCTCGAGCGTGTTTTCAGGAGCATAAGCAGCCGCGCCGCGGTGACCAATGATATTCGGAAGTTTAAGGGGCATGGTAATTCTCGTCGTAATCTAGAGACACGTATCCCCCGTTTATGGCGGGGGATACAAATTTCTTTAAAAAATTAAACGGCTTCTTTGTCTTCGCGTTTTTCTTCTTTTGGTTTCGGCGCGATTGGTTCGCCGGTTTCCTGATCGACGCGTTTCATCGACAATTTGATTTTGCCGCGCTCGTCAAATCCGGTGACCATGACTTTAACCGCTTGACCTTCGGCCACCACGTCGGTGGTTTTGGCAACGCGGTGGTCGGCGAGTTCGGAGATGTGAACGAGACCATCACGGGAGCCCATGAAGTTTACGAAGGCACCGAAATCAACGATCTTCACGACTTTGCCGTTATAGATGTGGTTGACTTCCGGTTCGTCGGTGATGCCCTTGATGATTTCAATCGCCATGTCGATTGCAGCGCCGTCAACGGCGGCAATTTTGATGGTTCCGTCATCTTCGATGTCGATCTTGGTTCCGGTTTTCTCGATGATCTCGCGGATCACTTTACCGCCGGTTCCGATGACTTCACGGATTTTGTCGGTCGGGATGTTGATCACAGCCATTTGCGGAGCGTGTTGGCTGATCTCGCCGCGCGATTGGCTCAGGGCTTTCGCCATTTCGCCGAGGATGTGCAAACGTCCGTCTTGCGCTTGTTTCAGAGCAATCTTCATGATCTCTTCGGTGATCGAGGTGATCTTGATGTCCATCTGAAGAGCGGTGATCCCGTCTTTGGTTCCGGCAACTTTGAAGTCCATATCGCCGAGGTGATCTTCATCACCGAGGATGTCCGAGAGAACAGCAAAGTTTGCTTGTTCTTTAATCAAGCCCATTGCGATACCCGCAACCGGTTTGGTCAAAGGAACGCCTGCGTCCATCAGCGAGAGCGATGTACCGCAAACGGTAGCCATCGAGGACGAGCCGTTCGATTCGGTGATTTCCGATACAACGCGGAGGGTGTACGGGAAGTCTTCGCCGGTTGGCAGCATCGGGTGGATGGCGCGCCATGCGAGTTTACCGTGACCGACTTCGCGGCGTCCCGGAGCGCCCATGCGTCCGCACTCACCGACCGAGAATGGCGGGAAGTTGTAGTGGAGCATAAAGGTTTCGCGGTATTCGCCGGTGATGGCGTCGATGATTTGTTCATCTTGACCGGTTCCGAGGGTGGTTACGACGATGGCCTGAGTTTCACCGCGGGTGAAGAGGGCCGAGCCGTGTACGCGTGGAAGAACGCCGACTTCGCAAACGATCGGGCGGATGTCCACGGTGGTACGGCCGTCGATACGGCTTCCGGTTTTGATGATGTCGCCACGAACAACAGCGGATTCCAGTTTGAAGCAGGCGTTGGCCACAGCTTCTTTGCTGATTCCGGCGTCGGCATTGGTGAATTCGGCAATGGCTGCGTCTTTCACGGCGCCGACTTTGGCGTAACGGTCTTGTTTGACTTTTTCGGCGTAGGCTGCGCGGAATTCGCCTTCGTATTTGGCTTTAAGCGCGGCTTCCATGGCGGTGATGTGTGCCGGTACAGTCGGAACAGCCCATGGTTCTTTGGCGGCTTGTTCGGCGAGGTCGATGATGCCTTTAATCACTGGCTGGAATGCGTTCCAACCCGCCATAACGGCACCGAGCATAACATCTTCAGGAAGTTCTTTGGCTTCGGATTCAACCATCAGGACGCCCTCGGAGGTTCCGGCGACGACGAGATCAAGGCTCGATCCTTCCATTTCGGCGATCGACGGGTTGATCAGGTATTGGCCGTTTTTGTAGCCAACGCGGCAACCGGCGATCGGGCCCATGAACGGGATACCGGAGATGCACAGGGCAGCAGACGCACCGATCATGGCGACGATGTCTGGCGAGTGTTCGCCGTCGTGGGACATGGTGGTACAGATGATTTGAACTTCGTTCAGGAATTCTTCCGGGAAGAGCGGGCGGATCGGACGGTCGATGAGACGCGAGATCAGGACTTCGCCTTCGGATGGTTTGGTTTCACGTTTGAAGAAACCGCCCGGAATACGTCCGGCAGCGTAGAATTTTTCAAAGTAGTGGACGGACAGAGGGAAGAAGTCCTGACCTTCTTTAATCGATTTGGCTGCAACAACGGTACACAGAACCGAGGTGTCGCCGATCGAGGCGATTACGGCGCCGTTCGCCTGACGGGCGACTTTACCGGTTTCAAGAACTATTTTTTTACCTGCAAAATCAATTTCTTTGCGGAAAGTGTTAAACATTAGGATTACCTTTCATAGGTTGGTGGATATGTATTAAATCAGGCCATCTCCCCTATGGAGCTGCCTGATGAAAACTGAGGAGTGTTTTGAAGATCTCGGTGGACACTTAATAACAGGGCAACAGGTCGTCTTTTCTGTGATTAACCGTCAACCGATCAGGCCAAAAACCCAGTCAATTTCTGCCCTTTTGTCGCACGGGAGGGGGGTATTGTCAAGAAATCACTGGCCTTTTGCGAACAGGACTGTTTCAATCGTTTTTGATTTTTCTTGCAAAAATTCTTATATTCCATAATATATCAACGATAATAAAATCAGAACAGGGTTTTGGCCTAATGCGTGCATCTATTAAAACGGTATTTCCTTATCTTATGGCGGCGTTTATGGGGGCGGGGTGCCAGTCTTTCCCGCCTAGTGCGTCCGAAATCAGGGCTCTTGCCGACAAAAAGGCTCTCGCGGCGAAGGAAGAGGCCGAAGACGAGGCCCGCCTTAAAGATATTGTCTCGAAATTCAAGAAAATCGAAGGTGTGGCGGAGGATGTGCACAACCTGTCGACCCTGAGCCGCCGTGTGGCGGCTATGCCCGATCAGGCTCTGTCTCCGCGCACTTGCGCTTTATTTCTGGCCGCAACCAAAGGTGATTATTACGAGACCCGCCTCGATGAGTTTGAATCTATATCCAGAGATATTACAGCCAATCCGTTGCTCGAGAAATTCCCTAAGGATGGCCAAGTTCTTAAGGAAAAACTTAATCAGGCGGATATCAAATTGAGAGCCGATATTATATCCGGTACGATTACAACAGGTGTTGTGGTTGAGCGTTGTATCTTGCTCACTCTATTCGGTTCCGGTCAAAATCGCGGTGAGGGCGGAATTCCGAATTTGGCCAAGCCACGTGAATTTTCTATTTAAGCGCGATATTATTTGACATAAGTATAAAAGGGGCGTATAGCCTTGATCATTCCCTCAACACTCTAGCCGAATGCGAAGGTTGGATATGAATCAAGAATTTATCAAAGCCGTTAAAACTGTCGTGGGCCTCAAAAATGTTGCCGGAGGGCTCCTGTTTCCCTGGACCGAAGAATTCACAGCTGCGGCGCAAACCGTTAAACTTAAAGAAGTGACCGGTCTTAACTGGAAGCATGGTTATTTTGGTGAAGGGTCGGCTATGTTCTATGTGGACGGGATGACCCAAAATGATGCCAGCCGTCACGCCAATGCGTTTAATAACGCAGCCGCGAACAAGCTGTTCAATGTGGTTGGGCCGTTTGATAAGTTTATTGGCAAGGGGGAGGTATATCAGGTGCGGCTTCGTTCCGGTGATTACCTAAAACATAGCGCCCAATTTGATGCCCTTGCGACGAAATTGGAGCAGGGTCTGGCGGCCAAGCCCGCTTAGGCTTTCTCTCTGGATAATTTATTTAAATCTTTCTATACTCCTGCAAATTTAACGTTCAGGAGTATTTTTTATGTCGAAGTCCTATCTTGTTTTGATGCGCCATGGCCAGTCGCAGTGGAATTTGGAAAACCGTTTTACCGGATTTCACAATGTTGAACTGAGCGAGCAGGGGATTTCCGAGGCCAAGCTCTCCGGTCAAAATCTGGCCAAAGCCGGAATTAAATTCGATCAGGTTTACACTTCGACCTTGAAGCGTGCCTACACCACCGCTGAAATCGCTCTGCAAGAAGCCGGACAAGCCGACCTTATTGCCTCCATGATCAAGCATGATGATTTGCGTGAGCGTGATTACGGTGATCTGACCGGTCTTAACAAAGACGAAACCAAAGCCAAATATGGCGAAGAGCAAGTCCATATCTGGCGCCGTTCCTATGATGTCCAGCCTCCGGGCGGCGAGAGCCTTCAGGATGTTGTCGAGAAACGCGTGCGCCCGTATTACGAGAGCGTGATTAAACCGCAAATGGCCGCCGGTAAAAATATTCTGGTAGCGGCTCATGGCAATTCGCTTCGCGCGCTTCTTATTATTCTCGGTGAAAATACCCCCGAGAATATCAACGCAACCGAGATCCCGACCGGATCGCCGCTCGTTCTCGAATTCGAGAATGGCCAGCGCGTTGCCAAATATTACCTCGCTGATAAATTGGCGGCTTAATTATGGGACTCCACCATCACCATCATCATGACCATGATTGTGACGGTGGTCACCATGCCCATCATGACCATGTCGAGCAGCGTTTGAGCTGGTCGATGTGGCTCAATGTGGCCTTGACCTTGGCCCAGATTGTCGGCGGGATTTTCTCCGGCAGTCTGGCCCTCATTGCTGAAGCCGTTCATAACTTTTCGGATGCGGCTACGCTGCTTATGGCGGTGATTGCCCGTAAAATCGGACGCCGCAAACCGGATGCGCGTAGGACGTATGGATATAAAAAGGTCGAGACGCTCGCCGCCTTTACCAACTTTATTTCTCTTATTTTGATTTCGGTGTGGCTCGCACAAGAGGCGGTTATGCGCCTGATTCATCCCGAGCCGGTCGGCGGGATGACCGTTATTATTATTGCCCTTATTGCATTGGTGGTAAATGGAGCGACCGTCCTTCTTCTGCGCCGCGATCAATCGCACTCCCAGAATGTGCGGGCGGCATTCCTTCATAACGTCGCGGACTCGCTGTCGTCACTTGGCGTTGTGGTGGCGGGGATATTAATCGTTCTTTTTCAGTGGCAGTGGGTTGACCCTGTTATTACTCTGATTATCTCGGCTTATATTATCTGGCACGCTATCCACGATTTGCCGAGTGTCGTTAATATTCTGATTGACGGCGCTCCCCAGAACGTGTCGATGGCTGACGTTACGTCCTCGATCAAGGCTGTCCAAGGTGTCGATGATGTCCATCATGTGCATGTGCGCTATTTGAGCGAACATAGTTACGCCATGGAAGCTCACGTTGTTCTGGTTCAAGGCGGCGATGAATCTTCGGCGCGCGCCGCCATTGAAGAACGCATGAAAGAATTCCGGATTGCCCATACCACTATCGAGTTTGAAAGTGTGGCGTGCGGCAAAGATGTGTGTCAGGCCGTGTGATGGGGCTTTTTTCTGCGTTCCTGTGCAGTGTGATTGCCGCGTTCTATTTTATCTGTAATGATTTCTTTAAGCTGCGCGGGGATGTGTTTATCTTCTGGCGCTCGCTTTTTTCTGCCGTCCTATTGGCTCCGCTCATGTTGATATTTGACTGGGATGACGGTGGCCGTTTTTATGCCTATGCCGCGATTGCCGGTGTGGCGGCAGGGTTTGGCGATATGGCGTCGTTCAATGCGTCGCGCCATTATTCGGCGGCGGCGATTTCCCGTGTTGTACAGTTTCGCAATGTGGTTTTGTTTTTTGTCTGGCCGTTGATTGTGGCGGGGTATTGGGATCGTTTGACGGCAAACCCGATTGTGTTCTGGGGGAGTGTCAGCTTGATTACCGTAGGCGCTTTGGCCATGTTCCGTATGCGCCACAACCCTGTGAGCGCTGATGTTATTAAGGCTGCTGTGCCGGTGATGGTCTTTATCGGCATATCGGATATTTTATTTTCGCTCGGGATGAACGGGGTACCGTCTTTCAGGCTGGTTCTGAAGGTGGCGTTTATTTTCTCGGTGGCGATGGCCTTGACCGCGGCGGCTTGGTTGCTTGGGCAAAAATTTTCCGGAAGCGGTACCGATCTTTTTAACGGGGCGTGGGCGAAGGCGGGGATTATAAACGGGAGTTTGTTTATCGCTGTTGTGGCGACCAAAGGCCTTGCTCTTTCGTATCTTGAAAATCCTGGCTTGTTCGGCGCGATTATTTCCGTTTACAGCCTTTGGCTTTATTTCCTGCATCGGTACTGGATGAAACGGGATGACCACTCTGATCCGCGGCTTGGGTTTGTTGTCGTTCTTTGCGGGATCGGCCTTGGTCTTTTGTCGGCGTATATGCCGCGCTAAGGCCCTGAAA
The DNA here is from genome assembly GCA_051715325.1 of Alphaproteobacteria bacterium. Lineage (GTDB taxonomy): Bacteria > Pseudomonadota > Alphaproteobacteria > Micavibrionales > Micavibrionaceae > UBA1573. The sequence goes on from JBPXJO010000011.1 coordinate 16,325, forward strand.
GTCTAGTTTCTGCGCGTTTTTTAGGGTTTGTTATCCTTTTTTTTATATGATGTTTGGTGAGCAGAGGGGGCTTAAAATGGCTGTTACACCAAATCCACGCGATCAAGAAATCCAGTCCGTCCTGTATTCCATGAATTATAATCTCGGTGCGCGAGGCGTTGATGCTGTCGCTGGCCGCGATACCAACAATGCTTTAAAGCAATATGCGAAAGCCAATGGTCTTGATGATAACGATTTGAAAGCCGTTGGCGATTCTATCTTGCGGCGTATGAAAGATCCGGCTTTTCGTCAATCGATGCTCGATAATCTCGCGACCAAACCGCAAAATGCCGATACGATCCGCGCGACCCAATGGGTCATGGAGCGTTCCTACCAAAATGTGCCGGGGATGCGTGATTCGGTGACACGTTTGATGACGGGGCAGAACTCGGATGCTCTTCGTACGGCGGTGGCCGAGACACAAGGCGGGTTGCCTTCGGATCGTGTTCTCAATGGTTATGGCCTTCCAAATGAATTGATCCGAATGGCTAAAGCTGAATTGACGGGGCGATCTGCCCAGTCCGGCAATGTGGCTTTTCGTGAGTCGGCATCCGATATGACGGCGGCGGCTCCTGCGGCGCAGGATGCCGCGCCAAAAAGCGGGCCAAAGCCTGCTTCTGTTGCTCGTCTTGATATGAGCCAACCATAATCTAGAAATTTTAGTGAAGAGTTAGTGAGCCAAACGCCAGCGGTGTGGTTCCGGCTTTGTAATTATCAACCGGAGCGTCTTCGGGATAGGCACCAATGACCGGTTTACGGACTCCGGCTTTTGCCGCGTAGAGATACGCATCGATATGTTCCCAGTCGAGGCCCAGTTTCTCTTCGATCGTATCCACGACGGTGCGGTTGCGGGCGAGTTCGGGGAACAGTTTGCTCATCTGGACGCCAATGCGCGTGATGTTTCCAAGTGTGTAATTGGTGTTGTCCTTGCACAAATCCCACAAGGTTTCAGCAAAGCCGACCGCGTCTTTGATTTTATGGGAGTCCAATGTAACGGATGTCAGGCTATCACCTTTGCGGGTGCAGAGCGTAATCAGTTTGCTGTTATCATCGCGAGTTGTGGCCACAATCTCGACGGTCACTTCGTCTTGAGCACTTAAAAGGTTGAACGTCCTGATTTCGGGTAAGCAGGGAAGAATACGGTGAATCGAATTGATGGCCATGGGAGTCCTTGTTTTTATGTATATTTACTCTCTTGCGACATTCTGTCAATAAATATTGGCAATAAAAAACGGGGCCGTTTGGCCCCGCTTGAATTCTTTAGTCCGTAATTATTTACGGATGCCGAGTTTGGCAATGATCGCCTGATAACGAGCGTTGTCGGTTTTGATCAGGTAATCGAGCAGTTTACGGCGACGGGCAACCATAGCCATCAGACCACGGCGGCTCGAGAAATCTTTTTTGTTGCCTTCCATGTGTTTGGACAGGTTCAGAATGCGTTCGGTCAGAACAGCGATTTGAACTTCCGGCGAACCGGTATCGGTGGCGGTGTTTTGGTTTTCTTTGATAACAGCGGATTTACGCTCAGCGGTAATCGACATCGTTTTTCCTTTCGAAAGGTTACAGGTTTAATACACGCACCGGCTGGATCTCGGTTCCTGTCACTTCGGCAATCGCTAGAGCGGTGCCGTGGTGGGCAAGAAGTGCAAGTTCCGGCATACGCGCTTGTGGAGTGAGTCCGGCTTTCACCAGTCGTTCCACATCCGGTCTGGCGATCAAGGTAATCTTGTTGCCGTTACGGACACGCGTGGCTTCCTGATCGGTGAGTGGCACAACCGGGACGTCGTCCAGTACGGCCTCGACAGGGAGCGCGATGCTTTCAAGGGTGGCTTTATCCGATGTTTCGCGGAAAAAGTCCAGAGAAATCGCGTTGTTGAGGGCAAACGGGCCGACAGCTTCGCGAATAAGTTGGCCAATATAGGCTTTTGTTCCCAATTTTTCGCCCAAATCACGGGCCAGCGAGCGGACATAGGTGCCTTTGCCGCATTGGCAGCGAAAGGTCGCCGTGTCGGTGGTGCGTTCTACCAAGACGAGTTCATAGACCTGAACGGGGCGAGGCTTTAGCTCAACCGCTTCTCCGGCGCGGGCAAGGTCGTAGGCGCGCTCGCCATCGACTTTGATTGCCGAGAAGATCGGCGGGGTCTGCATGATCTCGCCGATAAAATCGGGTAGGGCCGCCACGATTTCGGATTCGCTCGGGCGGTGACCGGATGTGGCGATGACGTCGCCTTCGGCATCGTCGGTGGTGCGCTGTTCGCCCCAAATGACGGTGAAGAGGTAGGATTTATCATCTTCCATCATATAGGGGATGAGTTTTGTTCCCTCGCCAAGGGCAATCGGCAGCACGCCCGAAGCTAGCGGGTCGAGCGTTCCGGCATGACCGATTTTCGGGAAGTTCAGCGCACGTTTGACGACGGTCAAGGCATCATTCGAACTGATCCCGACCGGCTTATTCAGGTTGATCCAACCTGAAATGTCGTTTTTCGGTTTGCGCGGCATTTATTCTTCTTCTGCTGCTTTCGGAAGATTGTGCAGCAGGGCATCAATTCGGGCGGCGTTGTCGTAGAGCGTATCTTCGACAAATTTAAGGCGCGGTGTAAATTTCATCCGTACCTGACGTCCGATTTCTTTTTGAAAGATGTCGGCATTGGCGTTGAGAGCGGTCAAGGCTTCGGTAAGGCCGTCTCCGCCCACCATCGTCGCAAAGGCGGTGGCGTGTTTCATATCAGGCGATACGCGCACCTCGGAGACCGAAACCATTCCGGCCTTCGAGATCAGAAACGAGTCGTGGAAATGACCACGAGCGAGCGTGTCGGTGATGACATGGCGAAGCTGTTCGCCGACCCGCAGCTGACGCTGCGATGGGCCTAATTGTTTGCCTTGGTCTTTCATTATGCGATCGTCCGGACTTCCTGCTTGATGTCATAGCATTCGATGATGTCACCGTCTTTGAGGTCATCATAGTTTTCAAACGCCATACCGCATTCCATACCTTCGCGCACTTCTTTGACTTCGTCTTTGAAGCGTTTGAGGGTTTTGAGCATTCCTTCGTGAATAACCACATCGTCGCGGAGCAAACGGACTTTCGAGCCGCGTTTGACCATGCCGGTTGTGACCATACATCCGGCGATCTTGCCGACTTTGGTAATGTTGAAGACCTGACGGACTTGCGCCTGACCGAGATATTCCTCGCGGATGGTCGGGGCGAGCATACCGCCCAGAACCGCTTTCACGTCATCAATGATGTTATAGATGATGTTGTAGTAGCGGATTTCGATCTTGTCGCGTTTGGCCATTTCACGAGCCTGTGCGTTGGCGCGGACGTTAAAGCCAACCACAAACGCGTTTGAAGCGCGGGCGAGGGTGACATCCGATTCCGAGATCGGGCCAACACCGGAGAAGAGGACCTTGACGCCGACTTCGCTGTTGTCTTCGGTGATTTTAGCCAGAGAACCGGCAATCGCTTCGACCGAACCATGCACGTCGGCCTTGATGATAACCGGCAGTTCTTTCTTGTTGTCGCGGCTTTGGGCGAGAAGCTGTTCGAACGAGGTTCCGGTAACAATAGCGGCCTCTTTTTCTTTTTTCTTGCGCATCCGGTAGTCGACAATCTCGCGGGCTTTGGATTCGGTTTCGAGAACCGAGAACTGGTCGCCGGATTCCGGAGTACCGCTCAGGCCCAAGACCTCAACCGGACGTCCCGGTTCGGCGGCATCAATGGCATTTCCTTTGTCGTCGAGCAGAGCGCGGACGCGTCCCCATTCAGTACCCACCACGAAAATGTCGCCAACGCGCAGCGTGCCTTTCTGGATCAGAACGGTTGCGACAGAGCCGCGACCTTTTTCCATCTTGGCTTCGACCACGGTGGCTTGCGCGGCGCGGTTCGGGTTGGATTTGAGGTCAAGAATTTCAGCCTGAAGCAAAATGGCTTCTTCGAGTTTATCGAGGTTAATTCTCTTCTTAGCCGAGAGTTCGACGCAGAGAACTTCACCGCCCATGTCTTCCACCTGAATGTCGTGCATCAGGAGATCCTGCTTGACTTTCATCGGGTTGGCATCCGGCAGGTCGACTTTGTTGATCGCGACAATCACGGGAACTTTTGCAGCTTTGGCGTGGCTGATCGCTTCGACGGTTTGCGGCATGATCGAGTCATTGGCGGCAACCACCAGCACCACGATGTCGGTGACGTTCGCACCGCGTGCACGCATTTCGGTAAAGGCCGCGTGACCCGGAGTGTCGAGGAAGGTGATTTTATCGCCCGAGTGCATCGTAACCTGATAGGCACCGATATGCTGGGTAATGCCGCCCGCTTCGCCGGAGACCACATCGGTCGAACGCAGCGCATCGAGCAGGGAGGTTTTACCATGGTCAACGTGACCCATAATGGTCACAACCGGCGGACGTGCGATGAGGTCTTCATCACGGTCGCTGTCGCCCTGAATGCCGGTTTCAACGTCGGCGTCGGTCACGCGTTTGATTTTGTGACCGAATTCCATGAGGACGAGTTCAGCGGTGTCGGCATCAATCGCTTGGTTGATGGTCGCCATAACGCCCATCTTCATAAGCGATTTTATGACATCGCCGCCGCGTTCGGCCATACGGTTTGCGAGTTCCTGTACGGTAATGGTTTCCGGTACGGTAACTTCACGCGATTGTTTCGGTTGTTCGACTTTTGGTCCGGCGTTGGCGCGGGCCTTTTGACGGGCACGGCGTACGGCGGCGAGCGAGCGGCCCGCGTCGGCGCGTTCGTATTGTTCGTTGAGAACCTGGTTAACCGTCATGCGTCCGCCGCGACCAGACAGACCGTTACGGTTATGGCTGTCGTCGTTATCATCGCTGGTTTTGGTGCGGATGGCCGCTTTTTTAATGCGGTCGCGGTAGCTCATTTCGTCGCTGCTGTCCGATGGAGCGGCTGCGCCCGGACGGCTATAACCACCCGATGGGGCGCTTGCGGCGCGGCTTTCGGCAATCGCGCGTTCCTGAGCCTTACGCTGTTTATCCAGCTCTTCGGTTTTTTTGCGATCTTCTTCTTTAATGCGTTCGAGTTCTTCGATCTCGCGACGACGAAGCTCTTCCGCGTCAATTTTGCGCGGCCGTTTTCCGGTGGCTTCGGCTTCGGTGCGCAGCTTGGCTTCTTCGGCTTCGAGCGCACGGCGTTTGGCTTCTTCTTCGCGGCGACGTTCGTCGTCCTCTTTGGCTTTTTGAAGGGCGCGGAGGCGGGCTTCGCGTTCGTCATTGGTCAAGTGATCATCCGGATTGACTCCGTCTTCACCTGCGCCGCCTTGTGCTGCTCCAGCACCGCGTTTCTTGCGAACTTCAATCGTGACGCCGCGGCTTTGACCACGGGCCAACGTCTGGGTGATGTGCTGTTGTCCCGGAGCCGATCCTTTGAGGCTCAGTGTGCCTTTGGTTCCGCTGCCGCTATTGCCGCTGCCGCTTCCACCAAGGGAGAGTGTTTTCTTTTCTTCAGTCATAATTCTACTTATCCGTTCTTACAGCTTTCAGTTTGTTTGCCAGTTCCAGAGCTTTCTGGGCCAGCCCTCCCTTTTTCAAGGCGAGGTGGTTGATATTCTGTTCTCCGATTGCAGCCGACAATTCGGCGCTCGTCCATAATCCAAGGACGGGAATGTCTCGATGGATTGCCAGTCGTTCCAGCTTTTCCCGACCGTTTTCGCTTGAATCGCTGGCCACAACATACACAGCAACCTCGCCTGAACGCAAGGCTTCGTCGACTTTCATGAAGCCGGCGACCAGCTCTCCGGCGCGGCGTGCCATGCTAAGGTTTTGAAGTGCGAGTTTTTCCAGCCCTTTTTCTATTATTTCCAACAGGTTATCCGGTATCTGAACCGTCGAGCGGAACGCTCCGGCAAAACTGTTGCGCCAGATTGCTTTTTTGAGGGCGGCGCGGTCGGCGCTGATCCAGATGAAGGTTCCGGGCAGTTTTTCGGTCAGATCGGGGGTGACATGGCCATCCGGAGCCACTACAAAGCGAACCATTTCACTCAAAGGGCGAATTTCACCTGTTACGGTACACGCAGCAGTACGGGCAAGGGTCATGGCCTTCCTTTCCTGTAAGGGGGGAAGTCGATCCGAGCATGGCGACATCCGGGATGGGGCAAGTGCCGGAGATGAAGATAGGGACGGGGACGGCGCAGAGCGGCTTTCCGAAAAAACCTGAAAATTTGACATCGCGAGTGTCGTAAAGGGCATTGCCCCTACGACAGGATGGTAAAATAATTCAGGCTCTTTCCTTGCCATGCTGCGCTGTTCCGCTCCATTTCTTTAGGCCGTAGTTGCCGGTTCACCGGTTTCCGCAGCTTCGTCGGCAAACCAGTGTTCACGCGCTTTCATAATCAACGCATTGGCGGTGCTCTCGGTCATCGAGTCATTACCCAGAATTTCGACGAGTTCATCACCAGCGAGGTCGGCGAGATCATCCAGAGTTTTAACTCCGGCTTGACCGAGTTTAACCAATTGCTCAACGCCGAGACCTTCGAACGCGACGAGTTCATCGGTGAGGCCCAGCTCTTTCTGACGGGCTTTCAGCTCTTCAGCTTTTGCGGCCAGCCAGTTTTCGGCACGGGATTTCAGCTCGGCACCGATCTCTTCGGTGAAGCCTTCGATCGACGCCATTTCCGAAATCGAGGTTTCGGCAATTTCTTCGACTTTGGTGAAGCCTTCGGCGATCAGGAGGCGGGCGATCACATCGTCCACGTCCAGAGCTTCGATGAAGAGCGCCGAGCGGGTGTTGAATTCTTCCTGACGGCGTTTGGTTTCTTCTTCTTCGGTCAGGATGTCGATGTACCAGCCGGTCAGGATCGATGCGAGGCGCACGTTCTGGCCACGGCGACCGATAGCGAGGGACAGTTGTTCATCCGGAACCACAACGTCCAGACGACGTTTTTCTTCATCCAGCACCACTTTGGCGACCTCAGCCGGAGCCAAGGCGTTCACGATGAAGGTTGCGATGTTCGGCGACCAAGGAATGATGTCGATTTTTTCGCCGCCCAACTCGTTCACAACAGCCTGAACACGGCTACCGCGCATACCAACGCACGCGCCGACCGGATCCATGCCGCTGTCATGGGAGTATACAGCGATTTTCGCACGGCTGCCCGGATCACGAGCCACAGCTTTGATTTCGATCACGCCATCATAGATCTCAGGAACTTCCTGAGCAAAGAGTTTGGACATGAACTCGCCGCGGGTGCGGGAGAGGAAAATTTGCGGGCCACGCAGTTCGCGGCGTACGTCGTAGATGTAAGCACGAACGCGGTCGCCGACTTTGAGATGTTCACGAGGAATGGTGTCGTCACGGCGCAGAACGGCTTCGGCTTTGCCGAGATCGATGGTCGCGTTGCCGTATTCAACACGTTTGATCACGCCGTTGACGATTTCGCCTACACGATCTTTGAAGTCGTTGTGTTGTTGTTCGCGTTCGGCTTCGCGAATGTTTTGCATGATAACCTGTTTAGCAGTCTGGGCAGCAACGCGGCCATAATCGAATGCAGGGAGGGTATCAATCAGAATGTCGCCGAGTTGGGCGTCCGGCTTTTCGCGTTTTGCTTGATCGACGGTGATTTGTGCCGCTTCATTTTCAATGAGTTCGGACTCGGTTACGGTGCGGTAACGCTTGAGCTGGGTGTCTCCGGTTTTGCGGTCGATGTGGCAGCGGATATCATGCTCGTGGCCGTATTTGGAACGACCGGCTTTTTGAATGGCTTGCTCAATCGCCTGAATAATGACCTCACGGTCCATATTCTTTTCGCGGGCGACCGCATCAGCTACTTGGAGGATTTCAACGCGACTCATCATTAGTCTCCTTTTTCGTTTTCAATCTGTTGTTTGCGTTTTAACTGGCTGGCCTTCAAAAGCTCGTCGGTCATAACCAGTTTGGCTTTGTTGATATTGGCGCTGTCGAGGCTGACCGTGCCGTTATCGGTGTCGAGGACAAGGGTGTCATTTTCGAATGACACAATGCGTCCACGGTATTTCTTTTGCCCGTTCTCGGCCGGCGCGTCGGTTTCAACAGTGGCTTCAAAACCGATGCTGCCGATGTAATCACGCGGACGAACGAGCGGGCGATCAATGCCCGGGGAGCTGACTTCGAGTTGGTAGGCTCCTGCAAATGGGTCCTCGACATCAAGAATGGCCGATACGGCGCGGCTGATTTTTGTACAGCCTTCAAGGTCAAGATTTTGTGTCTCGGGATGTTCGGCCATGATCTGCAAGGTCTGCAGTTTATTACTACCTATTATGCGCAATGCGACAAAGTCATATCCCAAGTCACGAATGACGGGTTCGATATAGGCTGAAATGCGCTTTTCCTGTGGTGTCGACATCGTTTCCAAAAAATTTGTAACAAAAAAGGCGGGCCTCTTTATGAGCCCACCCTGATTAACTATCGGGTTGTTTCGTGCTTTATACGAGCTATATCTGATTTAAGCAAGAACTTTTGGTGGTGCGTGTTTTCAATTTTCTTAAAGGTGTATAACCTAGGGGATATATAAGAATTTCGGCATTTACACTTAAGGTTTGTTGTTATTTTATTTTGGATGGGTGATAGATACCTCTGGTTATCTTTTCCAAAACACATGGAATTGGTATACTGAATCTATTACCTCAACTTAAAGATAAAAAGAAAATATGACGTTAGAACAAAAAGATATGGAAAGAAAAATAAGAAATCCCCGTCGTAGTTCAGTTGAAGGCGATGCCCCGAATCCTGTTGATGTTTTCGTTGGGCAAAAACTGCGTTCACGCCGGAGTCTTATTGGAGTTACCCAAGAATCACTTGCCGAAGCTGCTGGTATTACTTTCCAACAGGTCCAGAAATATGAAAAAGGGCGGAACCGTCTGAGCGCGAGTCGCCTGTACCAGTTTTCGCGTGTGCTTGAAGTCCCGGTGTCCTACTTTTTTGAAGGATTTGCCGCTCCGGACAGCCACGTCGGTATCCAGATGGGGATGTCTGATAATTCCCAAGAAGCATTTGCCAGCGAGCCGGATGAAAAAGAAGATCTTCTTCACCGTAAGGAAACGATTGATTTGCTCCGTACCTATTACGCAATCGATGATGAGCGCCTTCGGCGTGATTTCCTGAAAGTGCTGAAGCAAATGGCCAAGAATTTCAAAAGCTCCGAATAGGGGCTTTTGTTTTACCCCCCTTGGATGTACTCTAAAACTCGCTTTTTTACTTCCTGATTCGGGTATTTTTCCTATGGCATCCACGTTACTCAAAGACTTTATTTTTACCAGTGAATCGGTTGCCGAGGGGCATCCGGATAAAGTGTGCGATCGTATCTCGGATACGATTGTTGATGCTTTCCTCGCTCGTGATCCTTATGCCCGCACAGCGGTCGAGACGGTCGCGACGACGGATTATATCGGGATTATCGGCGAGACGCGCTCGGCTAATCCTCTTAGTCATGATGAAGTAAAAGCGTTGGCTCGCGAGGCTGTTAAATCTATCGGTTACGACCAAGAGGGCTTTAGCTGGAAGACTGTTCAGGTGGATTGCCGTCTTCATTTGCAGTCAGCCGATATTGCCGTTGGCGTTGACGCTGCCGGATCAAAAGACGAGGGGGCAGGCGACCAAGGGATTATGTTTGGTTATGCGTGCCGCGAGACGCCTGAACTGATGCCGGCCCCGCTTCATTACGCCCATAATATTCTCCGCCTTTTGGCTGAAGATCGTCATGCCGGAACCCTGTCGATGCTCGGGCCGGACGCCAAATCGCAGGTCACTCTCGAATATCGTGACGGCAAACCCGTCGGTGCGAAGTCGATCGTGGTGTCGACCCAGCACCGCGATGGATTGAGCCAGAGCGATGTGAGAGAGATCGTACGCCCTTATGTTGAAAAGATCCTTCCGCAAGGATGGATGTGTTCCGACGCAGAATTCTATGTGAATCCAACCGGACGTTTTGTGATTGGCGGACCAGTGGGCGATTCCGGTTTGACCGGACGCAAGATCATTGTCGATACTTATGGCGGATCGGCTCCTCATGGTGGCGGTGCGTTTTCGGGGAAAGATCCAACCAAGGTTGACCGCTCGGCCGCTTATGCCGCGCGTTATGCCGCAAAAAACATAGTGGCCGCCGGATATGCCGAAAAATGCCTGATCCAGTTGTCTTACGCGATTGGCGTTTCCAAGCCGCTTTCGGTTTACGTCGATACATTTGGTACCGGATCGGTGCCTGAATCCGAGCTTGTCAAAGCCCTCACAAAAGTGATAGACCTCAGCCCGCGCGGTATCCGGACGCATTTAAATCTCAATCGTCCGATTTATGCGCGTACAGCAGCTTATGGTCATTTTGGCCGCGCTGCCGAGGCTGATGGCGGTTTTTCATGGGAAAAACTCGACCTCATTGACGAGTTGAAGGCAAAAATTGGATAACGAGCATCCGGAAACACAAAAGGTTAAACGTGTGTACGGGCGGCGATTAGGCCGCCCGATGCATAAGGCGCGTACGGATGCCCTGGATGACGTCTTGCCGCAACTGGCGGTTCCGTCTGACCTCTTGACCGAGAAGAGGGATGTTCAGCGTGCGCGCCTGTTCTCTCGACCGGTCTCGAAACTCCATTTTGAAATCGGCTTCGGAAACGGTGAGCATCTTCACTATATCATGGAGCAATTTCCTAGCGATCATTTTATCGGGGCCGAGCCTTATATCAACGGGATGTCGGCGTTTCTCAAGGACCTTCCGTCTCCGGCTCCGGATAATGTCCGCGTTCATATGGATGATGCCTTGATGGTTCTCAATTCCTTAGAGGATCAGTCGGTCGATTTTCTTTATATCCTTAATCCCGATCCGTGGCCAAAATCGCGTCACCATAAACGCCGGATTGTGTCGCCCGCCAATCTCGAGGTTTTTGCCCGCGTTCTTAAAGATGGCGGTGTTATGCTGCAGACCACGGATGTGGATGAGCTTGCGGAGTGGATGCTGATCCAGACCGTCTCTTGCCCCCATTTCGAATGGAATGCGCATACATTGGTTGACTGCAAAACGGCCCCGAATGGCTGGATGGCGACCCGTTACGAGAATAAGGGTAAAGATGCCGGTCGCAGCCAAACGTATCTAAAATATACTCGTAGAAACCGGCCTCTTTAGGTTTATTTACAGAAAATTAAAGTCTTCAGCATATTCTTGGTATGTAAACCGGAGAAGATGATGGCTGGACGCGTATTTACGATTACAAAAGGGGCCGCAGGGTTCGAGTGTAATGTGAGCAAGGATGATTTCCGTGCGAATATGCAGTCGATCTGTGATGTCGAGGCTCCGGCTAAACGCGTAGAGCCCGATTTTGCACCAAAAGTGGGCGGGCTTGTTCCTCAACCGGCTTAAACTGTTTTTCTGATCTCTCTATTTTGCCGCGCTGTGCATAGCCAGCGCGGTTTCATTTTTGTATAGTTAATCTACTTATACATTAATGAACAGGAGTTATCGTATGCGTGTCGGCGTTCCCAAGGAAATCAAAAAACAAGAACATCGGGTTGGCCTTATTCCGGCGTCGGTGCGGGAATTCGTCCAGCATGGGCATGATGTTTTTGTCGAGAGTGGTGCCGGGATTGCTATTGGTTTTGACGATGACCACTACAAAAAAGCCGGAGCACAGATTTTGCCGGACGCGCGATCTGTTTTTGCTCAGGCTGATCTGATTATCAAGGTCAAGGAACCGCAAGCGCAAGAGTGCGCAATGCTTCGGCCCGAACAGATTTTATTCACTTACCTGCATTTGGCGGCGGATAAAGAGCAAGCCGAAGGTCTTATCAAATCCGGATGTGTGGCGATTGCGTATGAAACGGTGACGGGGCCGAATGGCCGCGGATTGCCTTTGCTTGCGCCGATGAGCGAAGTGGCCGGGCGTTTGTCGGTTCAGGAGGGGGCCCATTATCTGATGAAGCATTTGGGTGGTGAAGGGAAGTTGATCGGTGGTGTCGCCGGTGTGCCGTCCGCCAATGTTCTGGTATTGGGCGGCGGCGTTGCCGGATTTAATGCCGCGCGTATGGCGGTTGGTATGGAAGCGCGCGTGACAATCCTTGAAAAATCATCCGACCGTTTGCGCGAGCTTGACGATTATTTTGCCGGACGTGCGGAAGTTTTGTTTTCATCGAGCGAGCTTCTTGACTCCCTGATTGGTGATGCCGATCTGGTGGTCGGTTCCGTTCTTGTGCCGGGAGCTTCGGCGCCAAAGCTGGTGACACGGGCGATGCTCAAACAGATGAAGCGCGGAGCTGTTCTTGTCGATATTGCGATTGACCAAGGCGGATGTTTCGAGACATCTCACCCCACCACGCACGCCGATCCTGTCTTTGTAGAAGAGGGCATTGTTCATTACTGTGTGGCGAATATGCCGGGAGCGGTGCCGCTCACGTCAACGATGGCGCTTAATCATGCCGTCCTTCCTTATGCGCTCCGCATTGCCGATATGGGATGGGAGACCGCGCTTAAAGCGGATGCCGGATTCCGTAACGGGCTTAATATCTGCCGTGGAGCCGTAACGCACCAAGGTGTGGCGCAATCACTGAATATGCCATATACGCCGTTTTAGGGTGCTACGCTTCGGTGAGGGCTTTGTCCCACTTTCTGCGAAACAGCAGAAAAGCTATGGCGATTTGCGCGGCAATTCCAAGCCAATAGGCTATTGTCAGGTTGGTGTCCGCTAGGCCCGGGTTCATGCTGTTTAGCGATTTTACCGCCGGAATGAGATAGCGCGGGGCGTCGGCGTCAAAGAAAATAATTTTGAGAACCGGCGGAAGTAGCCCGTAGACCAATGTAAAATAGAGGGCTACGCCGACTATCGGGCGGCGGATTTTAGATGACCATGAAATGGCGTGGATCACCAGCAAATCACGGCACATGAACCCGAGATAGCTCAGGAACAATAACAGTGATTCGGTCGGGCTGTTGGTCATTGGAATAATAAGGGCCGCGCTTACAATCATGAAGGCAAACGAGAGTATCCACAGCGGAATAATACGAAGGGCTTCTTTGTATTGTCCGGACATAAAGAAGGCAGCACAAGCTCGGTAACGAACCGTTTGACGCGCTTCGTCAAGGCAGGTTGCGAGAATCGAGATGATGCTGACGACGGTCGCCCATGCCAGAAGTGATGCTAGTGGATTGTTGTCGCTATTCAGATCCTGAAAGCCAGCAAGAACAACCGATGCGCATAGCAAAAACGCCACCCAAACCCAAGGGGAATCTTTGTAGAGAAGTTTGCTGCGAAGAAGGCGATATGTGCCGATCAGACTCCACGCGCACGCCAAGGCGAGCAGACTAGCAATAAGTGCAAGCGGGGCAACCTGAAAGCCGTACCACCCGATTGTGTCGATCGATCTCATATAGGAATCATTAACAACGATGGCGTTCGGCGGAATATAAGTTTTTGATCCCAGATAAATTTTATAGACTTGGTAGTAGTCGTCGAAGCAATTGACGATGGAAGCTCCAATCCAGATTCCGAGAAGAAGAATAGGGAGGACGATTGTAAAAGACCCTGAACGAATTTGACGATCTTTTAGCTGGGTGAGACCGAGATAAAGTGCAGCCGTATGGGAGAACAATGCCCATAGAATTAGCGTTACAGCCAGAAGGGCGAGGGTCTGTTGTTTATGGAGATGCGTAAACTGGTCGGGAATCAAAATCGATCCACAAAAAAGAACCAGCGGAATGACAACGCCAAGCGATACGAGCCAGATGGCAAAGTTGCTGCCGATGAGCTTGCCCGCTATGATATGGGCCGGAGGCAAAGAGGAAAGGCGAACAAAGTCCCATGTCTTTTGCTTCACTTCTTCGACGATGCTGTTGGCCGCCAAGTATCCGCCCCAAACAATGGTGAAGAAAAAACCAAAGCCGTATAGCCAGATATAGAGGTTTTTGGCTTTGCCGAAATCAGGGTCTTCGAACTGGCTGGACGGTATATGGTTCGAGCTTGACCATGAGATCCACGAAATAAGTGCCAGAATAACGAGCGGAATAATTACGCGCGTCGAGTTGAATTCGAGTTTCAGGTTTTTAGTGAATTCAGGATTGCGAAGCATATGCGGCCTATCGGGATTGGTCGGAGTGGGAGGCGATTTCAAGATACAGGCTTTGGAGCGATGTTTCTTCCAAATGGAAGCCATGAACATCCAGACCATTGCCAATCAATGTTTTTAGAAGTGCCGCGTGTTGGGCTTTGTCGGCAGTCGTTTCAATCGATACCGATTTGCGATCCGGGCTTGCGGTCAGGCCCGAGATGTGAATTTGCGACTTGATGCTTTGTTCGCTCTCTTTCGAGAGTGGCGTGACCAGTTCAATAATGATGCGGCATTTGTCACTCGACGACCGGTGAGCCTCGAGAGTGATGTGCTCTTTAATCTGGCCATCGCGCAACACCAGCATCGCGGTCGAATATTCTTCCAGTTCCGAGAGAATGTGGGAGGACACCAGAATATTCATGCCATCTTTCTGAAGCGATTTCAGAATATGGGAGAGCTCGCTGCGGGCTTCGGGATCAAGGCCCGAGGCCGGTTCATCGAGAATCAGGAGGTTCGGGGTGTGGAGAATGGAGAGGGCGATTCCGACCCGTTGACGCCAACCCCGCGAGAGGGAGCCGCATTTTTGCTTTAAAACATCACCCAACCTGATTCGGTTGACGACTGATTCTATTTTTGATTTGTCGTCGATTCCATGGCAACCCGCGATATAGGCGAGAACATCTTCGACCGATAGTTCGTTATATAGGCCGAAATCATCGGATAGATAGCCGATTTGCGCGTGAACATCCCGCGGCGATTCGAGTGTGTCGGTTCCGTTAATCATAATTTGCCCCGAAAACGGCGTATCAAGGCCGGCCAGACATCTTAACAGTGTCGATTTTCCTGCCCCGTTTGGGCCAACCAGCGCGGTAATGTGGCCAGGCAGGATCGTAAAGTTGATATTTTCCAGTGCTTTCTTGCCCGGGTAGTAATAGTTCAGGCTTGAAACCGAGATTACCGGTGCGGTCATAACGTAAGGCTTTCCAAGGCTTGCGGTTTTTTTATTTTTACCAATATATCTTGTTGACAAGAGGCGGGCAATTCATTAGATAACTGCTCACCCTAACGCGGACGTAGTTCAGTCGGTTAGAATGCCTGCCTGTCACGCAGGAGGTCGCGGGTTCAAGTCCCGTCGTTCGCGCCAGGGTGCCTTATTTTTTTAGTTCTGACTCGGGCTTTTGGCCCGTTTTTTTTCGGCTAAACCCCCAATTTTTCGTAATGTTTAAATTTGAGACGGTGGCCTTGATTATCTGGCTATTCCTAAAAATCTGCATTAGTGGGTAGAGTGGCTTTGCCCCTTGAAGCAAAAGGGAATTTGTGGTCTTGTGGCGGCAGTTAACCTTAAACGGATTCTGCTCTTATGGCTCCAACCGAATTTTTGCTCGAATATTTGCCTATTCTGGTCTTTTTAGGAATTGCCCTCGTCATGGCGTGCGCCATGGTGGTTGTGCCGTTTATCATTGGTAAGAACAAGCCGGATGCTGAAAAGCTCTCGGCGTATGAGTGCGGATTCGAAGCGTTTGATGACGCGCGCCGCAAGTTCGACGTTCGTTTCTATCTCGTTGCAATTCTCTTTATTATTTTCGACCTTGAAGTTGCGTTCCTGTTCCCTTGGGCGGTGTCGTTAGGCGCTATCGGAATGTTCGGGTTCTGGTCGATGGTGGTGTTTTTGGCCGTGCTGACGGTCGGCTTGGTTTACGAATGGAATAAAGGCGCCCTTGATTGGGAATAGGACGCAGGAGTTTATATTAGATGTCGCACCGTGAGATTATCGAGGCCCCGAAGGCCGATTTGACCACTTCCGTACCAATGCTGCCCGCCGAGCAGCAGGATGAGGCTGTGGCCCGTCTGGCGCAGGAAGTATCGGATAAAGGCTTTGTTCTGACACAGGCGGACAAGCTGTTCGACTGGGCGCGTCAAGGATCGATGTGGCCGATGACCTTCGGGCTGGCGTGCTGCGCGGTTGAAATGATTCACTCGTATATGTCGCGCTATGACCTTGACCGTTTCGGGATTATTCCGCGTCCGTCCCCGCGTCAGTCGGACGTGATGATCGTGGCGGGAACGCTTACCAATAAAATGGCTCCGGCGCTTCGTAAGGTTTATGACCAGATGGCCGAACCACGCTGGGTGATCTCGATGGGATCGTGCGCGAATGGTGGCGGTTACTATCACTACAGCTATTCGGTTGTGCGCGGTTGTGACCGCATCGTTCCGGTTGATATTTATGTACCGGGATGCCCGCCGACTGCTGAAGCCCTTGTGTACGGGCTGCTTCAGCTCCAGAAAAAAATTCGCCGCGAAGATACGCGGATTGTACGTTAAGTTCGAACCGGAGTTTTCCTCATGACGGATCAACCAACAGTTTCTCCTGAACATATCGAGCCTCAACCGCCTTTGGTTGTTCTCGGGACTGATATCCAGAACCGTTTCCCGGACGTTGTTTCCGGTTTTGATTATGCTTACGGCGAATTGTCGGTGTCGGTAGCGAAGGCCGGACTTCTCGCGGTGATGGCTTATCTTCGTGATGCGCCGGAGCTTCGCTTTGCCCAGCTGATTGATGTGTGCGGGGTGGATTATCCTGACCGCGCCGAGCGTTTTGATGTCGTGTATCAATTGCTTTCGCTCAAACATAATATGCGTATCCGCGTTAAAGTTTCGACCGATGAAGAAACCCCGATTGCGTCGGTATCGTCGTTGTTTAGTTCGGCGGCCTGGTTCGAGCGCGAGACATGGGATATGTACGGTGTGATGTTTGACGGTCTGGTCGATCACCGCCGCATTTTGACCGATTACGGTTTCAACGGGCATCCGCTCCGTAAAGAGTTCCCTTTGAGCGGTCATGTCGAAGTTCGTTATGACGAAGCCGAAAAACGCGTGGTGTATGGGCCGGTTTCCTTGCCGCAGGATTTCCGCGTGTTCGATAATTTGAGCCCATGGGAAGCGTTGACCGATGTTCAGCTTCCGGGCGATGAAAAAGCCAACTATGTTCCCAAGATCGGCTGGAAACCTACCAGCAAAGACGTCGAGTAGGGGTATTCAAAAATGACATCACAAAACCAGTCTGCTGCGCCGCTCGCGAACGAGCCTCTTTCCGACGAACACCACATCAAGCCGTACACGATGAACTTTGGCCCGCAGCACCCTGCGGCGCACGGAGTGCTTCGTCTTGTCCTCGAAATGGATGGGGAAGTTGTTGAGCGTGCTGATCCGCATATCGGATTGCTTCACCGCGGAACCGAAAAGCTGATCGAATACAAAACCTATATGCAGGTTCTGCCGTATTTTGACCGTCTTGATTATGTGTCGCCGATGAATCAGGAGCATGCGTTTGCTCTTTCGGTTGAAAAACTGCTCGGTCTTGAAGTTCCGGAACGCGCCCAATATATCCGCGTTTTGTTCTGTGAGCTGACCCGTATTCTCAATCACATTCTGAACATCACCACTTTTGCGCTCGATGTCGGCGCGATTACGCCCGCCCTTTGGGGATTTGAAGAGCGCGAGAAGGGGATGGAGTTCTATGACCGTGTGTGCGGCGCTCGTCTCCACGCGAACTATGTCCGTCCGGGCGGTGTGTCGATGGATCTTCCGGTGGGCCTCGTTGATGATATGTGGGCGTGGGTCGAGAATTTCCCGAAAGTCCTCGATGACCTTGATAGCCTTTTGACCGGAAACCGTATTTTCAAACAGCGGACGGTTGATATCGGCGTTGTTTCCGCCGAGCAGGCGCTGGATTGGGGTTTTACCGGCCCTGTGATCCGTGCGTCGGGTCTTGCATGGGATTTGCGTAAATCACAGCCATATGATGCCTACGCCAAGATGGATTTTGATGTGCCTGTCGGTAAAACCGGCGATTGCTACGCCCGTTATCTGGTGAGGATGGAAGAGATGCGCCAGTCGCTCTCTATCATGAAGCAATGCTTGAAGAATATGCCGCAAGGCCCTGTTAAATCTAATGATTATAAGGTTTGCCCGCCACCGCGTGCCGAGATGAAAGGGTCGATGGAAGCTCTCATCCACCACTTCAAACTCTTTACCGAAGGCTATCACGTTCCGGCTGGCGAGACGTATACAGCGGTCGAGGCTCCGAAAGGGGAGTTTGGCGTTTATCTGGTGTCGGATGGAACCAACCGTCCTTACCGTTGCCATATCCGCGCTCCGGGCTTTGCCCACCTGCAAGGCCTCGATTTCATGTCGCGCGGGCATATGCTGGCCGACGTTGTCGCCAATATCGGTTCTCTTGATATCGTGTTCGGTGAAATTGACCGCTAATTTAAGGATTGGCAATTTTTGAAACCCGCAATTTTGTGTTGCGGGTTTTCATATTTTTGAGATCTGGTAACAACTGTAGGTATATGTTGTTATTATTGTTTTTTTCTTTTTTGCATTTAGGTCCGGTTGGTATTAAATTCTCCCTTACGTTTTTTAAAGAATATCCGTTTATCCTGATTTAGGGTTTTTTGACAGGTTTTTACAGAAAGTTGTAAACTGGGGCTGTTATGGGTGTATTTGATGTAAAGAATTTGTCGGGTCGTTTTCCTTCGGGTCAGCCAGACGGTAAGTCCCCTATCAAGTTTAAAGTGGCCGGTCTGGTCAGCGATTTCGCTGATGGTCTTTTGTTTGTTGTCCGCCAGCATAAAGATGGAAAGGTTTCGATCGAGCCTCCGGGCGGGGCGCTCGAAGCGAATGAGACGCCACGTAACGGGCTTCGCCGCGAAATTGGGGAAGAGCTCGGGCCATTCCTGATGGCTTCGATTGCCGAGCAACCGCTGGGTCGTATTCGTGATACCCTCCGCAAAGATGGCAAGGCCCAGCCGCGATTGACCGAGTATTTCAAATGCCAAACCATGATTGGCTTTGCGTATAACGCTTTGCCGGACGAGCATATCTCCTTGATTCGTGTGCCGCACGAGAATTTTGAAGGGGACGGGGTTACGTCGACCAAATCCTTTAACCGCCTCAAGCGTGAAGCGGTCCGTATTGCCCGGGACGAGCTGGACAAAAAAGGGATCGAGTATGTCGGCCCGATCGAATTTCGCCTGCCGACCAAGGTGTATCGGGGGTATTTTGAAAGCCGCCACCCTAGTCCGGTCCAATAAATAGATATATCTTTTCGTTCGCGTTCTCCTATTACAGTCTTGAATTGGCTGGGATTTGCCGTTAAACAGGTACGATCATTTTAGGGGTTTTAGTCCATGAAAAAGCCAGTCGATTTGAATGCCGCGTACCAGCCGGAGAGCTTTGCGTTCCGTGATGAGGGCAAAGTCGCCGAAATTATTTCGCGTTATCCGAAAGGCAAGCAGCGTTCGGCTACCATGCCGCTTCTTGATCTGGCCCAGCGCCAGGTGGCTGAAGATGGAGCCACTGCCCAACCACCTTACGGCGGATGGATTCCGCGCGCAGCTATGGACGAGATCGCGCGCATTCTCGATATTCCGCCGATCAAGGTTTATGAAGTTGCAACGTTCTATTCGATGTATAATCTCGAGCCGGTCGGCAAATATCTGGTTCAGATGTGTACGACAACGCCTTGTATGTTGTGCGGCTCTGGTAACATCGTCAAAACCTGCGAAGACCATTTGGGAATTCACACCGGCGAGACGACTGCCGACGGTATGTTTACGCTCGTTGAAGTCGAGTGCCTTGGTGCATGTGTCAATGCTCCGATGGTTCAGGTCAATGACGATTACTTTGAGGATTTGACCCCTGAGTCGATGAAGAAACTTTTGACCGATCTCAAGAACGGTGCCGAAGTCAAAGTCGGGCCACAGAACAGCCGTGTGTCGTCGATGGCTTTGCCGGGGACAACCACTTTGGTTGATCGTGCCGCTAAACTGGGTATCAAGAAGGCCGTGTAATCGGCCGGAAGGAGCGGGGGCGTTATGATCTTTATTGCCCTTGGTGCCAACTTGCCATCCCAGCACGGGACGCCGCGCCAAACCCTTATGAAAGCTGTCGAGGCTCTCAAGGAAAAAGGGATCAAGGTTCTGGCGGTTTCTCCCATCTATCTGACCGCGCCCATACCTGTTTCGAACCAGCCTTGGTATCACAACGCCGTTGCGCTTGTGAAAACGCACCTTCTTCCGGTTGATCTTCTTCGCACTCTTCAGGATATCGAGGTTGATTTCGGTCGCATTCGCACAACGCGGAATGCCGCACGCGTTCTTGATCTTGATTTGATTGATTATCAAGGCAAGGTGATTGACGAACGCGATCTCGAGCTTCCGCATCCGCGGATGGCCGATCGCGCTTTCGTCCTTTATCCGCTTCGGGATATTGCTCCGGATTGGCGGCATCCGGTCAGTCGTAGCCGTATTGATGATCTGATTGCCAAGTTGCCAAAAGACCAAGAGCTGCGCCTTGCTCAATCCCCATTGATTATGGGTGTTGTGAATGTCACACCGGATAGTTTCTCGGATGGAGGGCATCATCAGCATACGGACGCAGCGCTGCGCCACGCTCGGCACTTGATTGCCGAAGGGGCATCGATTGTTGATATCGGCGGCGAGTCAACGCGGCCCGGTTCCGAGCCTGTAGGCGTTGACGAAGAACTTCGCCGTGTGATTCCTGTTGTCGAGGGGCTTAAAAATTGCGGTGCGCGAATTTCGGTCGATACGCGCCGCGCCGATGTTATGGAGGCCGCTATTCAAGCGGGGGCGCATATCATTAATGATATTACCGCGCTCGAAGGGGATCATCGTTCCCTCGAGGTTGTTGCCGCATCGCGTGCGTCGGTTTGCCTGATGCATATGAAGGGTACCCCGAAGACCATGCAGGATAATCCGGTCTATCAGGATGTCGTGGCCGAGGTTGCAGACTATCTGAGCGAGCGAGTCCGGATATGCGAAGAGGCCGGCATTCGCCGTGAGCGGATCATGATTGATCCGGGCATCGGGTTTGGTAAAAGCCTTGACCATAATATGGCACTCTTGTCCCGTCTGGAGCGGTTCCGCGATATCGGCGTTCCTGTATTGCTCGGGGCGTCGCGCAAAAGTTATATTTCCGGATTGTGCGGGCACGACATTCCCGTCGATCAGCGTTTGGGTGGATCTTTAGCCGCAGTGGCTGCGGCCCATAAGGCGAATTTACAGATTGTCCGCGTCCATGATGTGGCCGCCACCAAGCAGTTCCTCGATGTCTTACAACAAATCTGCGTATAATTTTGTGGGGTGCAAAAATTGACTTGCCCCTTTTCAAAAAACGCATAGCATTTTCTGGTTTTATATCTTTTTACGGATAATTCCGGAGGGACGGTCCACATTATGCTTCTTTGGTTTGTTATCGGCTACTGGGTCATTTCGGTTGCGATCGGTTTGATCGCCGCCCTCAAGGTTCATAACACCAAGGATTTCGCTATTGCCGGACGTCATTTGCCATTTTATATGGTCGTGGCTACGGTGTTTGCGACTTGGTTCGGTTCTGAAACCGTTCTTGGCATTCCGGCGACATTCCTTGGCGAGAATATGCGCGGGATCGTTGCTGACCCGTTCGGGGCGTCTCTTTGCCTGATTTTTGTCGGTCTGTTCTTTGCCGCGCCACTCTACCGGATGAAACTCCTGACGATCGGGGATTTTTATAAGCGCCGCTATGGCCGCTGGGTTGAGGTTCTGACGACGCTTGCGATTGTGATTTCCTATCTCGGTTGGGTTGGGGCGCAGATTACCGCGCTTGGTCTTGTGTTCAATATTGTTTCGGATGGTGCTATTTCCCAAACAACCGGTATGTGGATCGGTTCGATTACGATCCTGATCTATACGTTCTTTGGCGGAATGTGGGCGGTTGCGATCACCGATTTGATCCAGATGGTGATTATCGTTCTCGGTATGCTTTATATCGGGAATGAAGTTTCTGATATGGTCGGAGGGGTAGGGGTTGTAATCGACCATGCCAGCGCCGAAGGAAAATTCGATTTCTGGCCGCAGGCCGATCTGCGCGATATTATTGCGTTTGCCGCTGCCGCCATGACGATGATGCTCGGCTCTATCCCGCAGCAGGATGTGTTCCAGCGCGTGCAATCGGCTAAAACCATCAATTACGCGGTATGGGGTTCGGTGCTGGGCGGTACGCTTTACTTCCTTTTTGCGTTTGTTCCGATGTTTTTGGCTTATTCCGCGACGATTATCGATCCGGATATGGTGGCTAAAAATATGGCCGAGGATGGCGACCCGCAGATGATTTTGCCGCAGCTGGTCCTTAACCATGCGCCGCTCTTTGCTCAGGTTATGTTCTTTGGTGCGCTTTTGTCGGCAATTAAAAGCTGCGCTTCGGCGACTTTGCTTGCGCCGTCGGTCTCTTTTGCCGAAAATATTCTCCGGCCTGCTTTGCCACAGATGACCGATAAGCAGCTTTTGAAACTTATGCGGTTTGTGACGCTTGGCTTTACGATTGTGGTCACGCTTTACGCCGTAAATTCGGAACTCAGCATTTTCGCGATGGTCGAGAACGCCTATCAAGTGACGTTGGTCTCGGCGTTTATCCCGTTGGCATTCGGGGTCTATTGGCGCCGAGCGACCAATCAGGGGGCTCTTCTTTCCATATTCTCTGGATTGACATTCTGGATCGGGACCATGTTCCTTGGCGGGGATGATCCGTTCATTCCGGCCCAGTTTGCCGGATTGATCGCCAGCTTCTTCGGGATGCTGATCGGCTCACTCGCGCCGCAGTGGATCAATCACCGTCATGAAATCCATGACGAGCTGCATGCCGGTGTCCATGGTCATGAGAGTTATGCCGAGCCTGCTGAGAAATAAGCATAAAGTCTTTTCTTTTTCAGAGGAATGGATATGATGGCCGCGTTTTAAATGGCGTAGAACAGGAATAAACCATGCTTGCCGATCAGGATCGTATTTTTACCAATATCTATGGATGGGAACCGTTTTCCCTTGATTATGCCCGCGCTCGTGGCGATTGGGATAATACCAAGGATATTATCGCGAAGGGGCGTGACTGGATTATTGCCGAGATGAAGGCTTCCGGTCTTCGTGGACGCGGCGGCGCTGGTTTCCCGACGGGAATGAAATGGTCGTTTATGCCCAAAGAGTCGGATGGACGTCCGCATTATTTGGTCATTAACGCGGATGAGTCGGAGCCGGGGACCTGTAAAGACCGTGATATTTTGCGCCATGAGCCGCATAAGCTTTTGGAAGGTGCTTTGATCGCCGGTTTCGCTATGGGTGCGCACCGCGCCTACATTTACATGCGCGGCGAGTTTTTCAACGAAGGATCGACCATTAACCGCGCTATCAAGGAAGCTTATGCTGCCGGTCTTTTGGGTAAAAACGCCGCCGGTTCCGGATGGGATTTCGATGTGGTTCTTCACCGTGGTGGCGGGGCTTATATTTGCGGTGAAGAGACCGCGCTGATCGAGAGTATTGAAGGCAAAAAAGGACAGCCGCGTAACAAGCCGCCATTTCCGGCCGGAGCAGGGCTCTATGCTTGCCCGACGACCGTCAATAATGTCGAGACAATTGCTGTATCCCCAACGATTCTGCGCCGCACAGGTGCCTGGTTCGCGGGCCTTGGTAAAGACGAGAAAAATACCGGAACCAAATTGTTCTGTATTTCGGGGCACGTAAATAATCCGTGCAACGTTGAAGAAGAAATGGGCATTCCGCTGCGCGAGTTGATTGAAAAACACGCGGGCGGCGTTCGCGGCGGGTGGGATAATCTGCTGGCGATTATTCCCGGCGGATCATCGACACCGCTTTTGCCGAAACATATTTGCGATACCGTCTTGATGGACTTTGATTCGCTGCGCGCTGTGCAGTCGGGCCTTGGAACAGCCGGTGTTATCGTTATGGATAAAAGTACCGATATCGTCGGTGCGATTGCCCGTTTGACCCATTTCTATATGCACGAAAGTTGCGGTCAATGTACGCCGTGCCGCGAGGGTACGGGGTGGCTGTGGCGCATTATGCAACGTATGGCGCGCGGAAATGCTACCGTTGAAGAAATCGATATGCTTCTTGATCTGACCAAGGAAATCGAAGGTCATACCATTTGCGCCCACGGGGATGCGTCGGCTTGGCCTATCCAAGGTCTCATAAGACATTTCCGTCCGGAGATGGAAAAGCGTATAATGGAGTATAGAAAAGATGCTCCATTAGCAGCCGAGTGAATGTATGACTTTAAGGTTTTTGCATAACCTATTGATTTTGCTAGCGTTTGTTTATCCGTCAATTGCCCTTGCCGGTCAGCCCTTGACCAAGAGCGAGCAGGAGCAAGCCGCCAAAATGAGCGGTCTTTATGCCAAGCACGTTTTTAACGAGAGCTGTTTCTCCTCGCACGCTCATTTTTTATCGAAAAAAGGCGTGTATGCCGTTCAAAAAGATCCTGAACTTAGCGTTGCTTTGAAGCGTGGCTGCGATTGTTTATCGAGCATGGTGGTTGATGATGGAAAAGCGTCGCAGCTCATCGAATATGTGGAAAACATGAGCGGGTATATGCCGGATAGCAATATGGCAAATAAAAATCGTGCGGCATTCGTCAAGACTCCCCAGTTCCGTCAGATCCAAACCATCATCGGAAATGCGGATAACCGAAAAAAATGTGGGTTTTCCCGCTGATTGCCCATTTTCTCTGGACTTCCAATGTGCTAGACCATGCTCTGTCTGATCACACTGGATTTTCTGGACTTCAAGAATGCCAAAATTAAAAATCAATAATACCGAAATCGAAGTTCCTGCTGGAACGTCTATCCTTCAAGCCTCCGAGTTGCTCGGCTATGAAGTCCCGCGTTTTTGCTACCATGACCGCCTCAGCGTTCCGGCCAACTGCCGGATGTGCCTCGTCGAAGTCAAAGGGGCCCCGAAACCTGTGGCATCCTGCGCGATGGCGTGCGGCGAAAACATGGAAGTTTTCACCGATTCGTCGATGGTCAAAAAATCACGTCGCGGCGTCATGGAAATGATGCTCATCAATCACCCGCTTGATTGCCCGATTTGCGATCAGGGCGGCGAATGCGATCTTCAGGATCAGGCTTACGGTTACGGGTTCGACCGTTCCCGTTACACCGAGGATAAACGTGCCAAGAGCGATCCGGATCTCGGGCCTTTGGTCAAAACCGTTATGACTCGCTGTATCCAGTGCACGCGCTGCGTCCGTTTCTCCGAAGAGATTTGCGGTGTATCCGATCTTGGTATGCTCAATCGCGGTGAAGATGCCGAGATTACAACGTTCGTTGAAAAGGCGATTGCGTCCGAGCTGTCGGGCAACCTTGTCGATGTTTGCCCAGTTGGCGCTTTGACATCGAAACCTTATGCTTTTACCGCGCGTCCTTGGGAGCTCCGTAAGACCGAGTCGATTGACGTTCATGACGCGGTTGGCAGCAATATCCGCGTTGACTCGCGCGGTAACGAAGTCATGCGTGTTCTTCCGCGTCTCAATGAAGATGTGAATGAAGAATGGCTCGCCGATAAATCGCGTTACGCGATTGACGGATTGAAACGCGCTCGTCTTGATCGTCCGTTTATTCGTGACGCTGCCACGGGTGATTTGCGTCCGGCAAGCTGGGATGAAGCTTTGTCGCTCGCGGCCTCCAAACTCAAATCTACTCCGGTGGCCCGCATTGGCGCGATGGTCGGCGGATTGTGCGATACCGAGTCGATGTTTGCCCTCAAAGAGCTTATGACTTCCTTGGGCGTCAAAAATATGGATTGCCGCACTGATGGAGCATTGTTTGATGGCAGTGTTCGTGCCGGTTATATCATGAACACCACGATTGCCGGTTTGGAAAAAGCCGATGTGATCTTGTTGGTTGGAACCAATCCGCGCGTCGAAGCTCCGCTCGTTAATGCCCGCATTCGTAAAGCCTGGCTGGCTTCGGGACGTAAACTCAAAGTCGGTATGATAGGCGCTCAGTGCGATCTGACTTATCCTGTAACCTATATCGGTTCCGGTCCTGAGTCGTTGGCGCAGCCTCATAGTTTCTTTGATGCTCTGAAGTCTGCTAAAAATCCAGTCATCATTGCGGGGCAGGGCGCGTTCCTTCGTCCGGATGGTGAAGCGGTTCACGCTGCTCTTTGCGCGTTTGCCGAAGCGGCCGGAGTTGTGCGCGACGGATGGAACGGATTTAACGTTCTTCAAACGGCAGCGTCCCGCGTTGGCGCACTCGATATCGGATTCTTGCCGCAGGGTGACGGGTTGAATGCTTACGGGCTTTTGACCGCTTCGCAAAAAGGCGAATTGGATGTTCTTTACCTTCTTGGCGTTGACGAGTTCAATGTTGATGCTTCGCTTGGTGATAACACGTTTGTGATTTACCAAGGTCATCATGGCGATCAAGGCGCGGTTCGTGCGGACATCGTTCTGCCGGGCTCGGCTTATACCGAAAAAGACGGTCTCTATGTGAACACCGAAGGGCGTGTGCAGATGGCGCGCAAAGCGGTATCGGCTCCGGGCGAAGCCCGCGAGGACTGGAAAATTCTTCGGGCGCTCTCGGCTGAAATCGGTAAAGTTCTACCGTTTGACACGATCTTCCAACTGCGTAGCCGTCTCGTGAAAGAGTTCCCGCTGTTCGGACAAATCGGTATAGTGCAGGCTGCGGCTTGGAAATCGTTCGGTAAAAAAGACGAGGTGCGCAGCCATCCTTTTGCGCTGCCCGTTGATAATTACTACATGACCAACTCGATCAGCCGGATGTCTCCGACGATGGCGGCGTGTACCGAGGCTTTTGTTACTTCGGCTCCAGTCGCTGAAGCTGCGGAATAGGTGAAGACGATGATTGAATTCTTGATGAATTTTCTGACGAACACTCCGATTGGACTAGTCGTTCTTTCGGCGTTGTTTCTTTTGGTCATTATGGTCTTTGTCGCGTTTGTGACCTATGCCGAACGTAAAGTTCTTGGCGCAATGCAGCGCCGTCAGGGGCCAATGACAGTCGGGCCGTTTGGCTTGCTTCAACCTTTTGCCGATGCGTTTAAACTTTTGTCCAAGGAAACGATTGTTCCGACGCAGGCGAACCGCCCTGTGTTCTTTATGGCGCCTGTTTTAATTCTTACGTTGGCAATGTTGGCATGGTCGGTAATTCCGATCGGAGCGCAGTTGGTCTTTGCCAACATCAATGTTGGAGTATTGTTTCTGTTTGCCGTTTCCTCGCTCGGTGTGTACGGGGTGATTATGGCGGGTTGGGCGTCGAACTCTAAATACGCATTTTTAGGTGGCCTTCGTTCGGCATCGCAGATGGTGTCTTATGAAGTGTCGATGGGCCTTGTCATTGTGTGCGTTATTCTCTGCACCGGCTCGATGAATTTGTCCGAGATTGTTACGGCAGAGCGTCCGCTCTGGATGACTATCTTGCTTTTGCCGATGCTGGTGATTTTCCTTGTGTCGATTTTGGCCGAAACCAACCGCGCACCGTTTGACTTGCCTGAAGGCGAGTCGGAACTTTCGGGCGGATTTATGGTTGAGTATTCCTCGGGGACCTTTGTTCTGTTCTTCCTTGGTGAATACATGAATATGGTTTTGATGAGCGGGATTACGACTGTCTTGTTCCTCGGGGGTTGGTTGCCGCCGTTTGGCCTCGAGTTTCTGGCGTTTGTTCCTGGCCCGATCTGGTTTGTCCTTAAAGTTTGCGCTGTTTTGTTCTTCTTCTTCTGGACACGCGCAACCTTCCCGCGTTACCGTTATGATCAGTTGATGCGTTTGGGCTGGAAAGTCTTTCTTCCGTTCTCGATGGTTTGGGTTGTTGTGGTTGCCGGAACATTGGTGTTCCTCGATGCGTTGCCGCACTAACCGATAAAAGGAAAAGTTGATATGTCTGCTGTTCGTGTCGCCCAGTCGTTCTTGCTCGTTGAAATTCTTAAGGGGATGCTTCTTACCCTTAAGTATATGTTCTTTGTCCCGCGCGTGACGATCAATTACCCTTTTGAAAAGGGACCTCTCAGCCCGCGCTTTCGCGGTGAGCACGCGCTGCGCCGCTACCCGAATGGTGAAGAGCGTTGCATTGCCTGCAAATTGTGCGAAGCGATTTGTCCAGCTCTGGCGATTACGATCGAGGCCGAGCCTCGTGAAGATGGATCGCGCCGCACCTCGCGTTATGATATCGACATGACCAAATGTATATATTGTGGCCTGTGTCAGGAAGCTTGTCCGGTCGATGCGATTGTCGAAGGTCCGAACTTCGAATTCGCTACGGAAACCCGCGACGAGTTGTTCTACAACAAACAGCGTCTTCTGGAAAATGGAGATCGTTGGGAAGCCCAGATCGCCAGAAACCTTGTCGAGGTTGCTCCTTATCGTTAGGATAGGGGTACTTTGTACGCGTAACTTCTCTGAGTCTTATATGTCTTGTTAATAACTACCCTGTATAGTGGTAGTGTCGCAAAAATAGGGGCATTTTTTGGATAAGAACGCTGCCAACATGAACTCCGGTGTCAATACTGACGAACGTACAATCGAATCTGTGATGCTCATGGTCGGAACCATGAAAGAGCAGCTTGATAGTCTCGAACGTTTTGTCCGTCGTCGCTTCGATGAAATTTCTATGGAAATTAATGCTACTTCCCAGCAGCTCGATATGGCCGAGGACGGTTTGTCAGGCCGATTTTCCGAAATCCTTAACGTTCTCTCGGCCATCAATTTCCGCGGAGATGGCAAGACCGCCGCCAATACCGGTGTTGAGCTTGCTGCCGTTATCAAAACAACCGAAGATGCGGCGACCCAGATTATGGACGCGGCCGACCGTATTTCCACTCGCATTGGCAGCGACAAAAACCTGTCCAGCTCCGAGGCACGTGAGCGTTTCCTTGAGGAAACGCGCGGGGACGTTGAATCCATTCTTCTGGCCTGTAGTTTTCAGGATTTGACCGGACAGCGAATTCGTAAAATCCTTGAGTCGATCCAGACCATCGAGAACCATATCAGTTCGACCATGGACAAGCTGGGTATCGACATTACTCCGGACCCGCTATCTGGCGGGGTACGCGACTCGACTGAAAATCATGTGGCATCGCAGGATGATATCGACGCGTTATTCAAATAATCCGTCGCTTGGTCTTTCCCTGATTTATTAAGATTTCCCGTTTTCAGCATAATCAGGAAAACTTCTTTTTTTTTCGTCTCGACTCTTGCGTTGATTCTCGTAAGGCATTAGAAATGTGGTGCTTTTTGGCACAATCTAACCTGTGAGTCGTGGCCCATGATCGGGGTAATCGCTTTCTATCTTTTTGCAGCTGTTCTGTTGTTCAGTTCCGTGTGCGTCATTTCATCAAAAAACCCGGTATATTCGGTTCTGTTTTTGATCTTGGCCTTCTTTAATGCGGCGGGGCTTTTTGTCCTGCTCGGAGCCGAGTTTGTCGCGATGATTTTAGTCATTGTCTATGTCGGGGCGGTAGCGGTGCTCTTCCTCTTCGTCGTGATGATGCTCGATATCAATTTCGCCGAGCTCCGGAAAGGCGCGATGCGTTATGTTCCGTTTGGTCTTATCCTCGGCGGTATTCTTCTGGCCGAGCTTCTGACCCTTTATCAGGCCTTGCCGACACCGCAGCCGCTTCCTGAAGAAGTCGTATCGGTTGAGAACAGTAAAGCCCTCGGCATGGTTCTTTATACCGACTATGTGTTCCCGTTCCAGGTGTCGGGGCTCATTCTTCTTGTGGCGATGATCGGTGCTATTGTCTTGACCCTGCGTCACCGCAGCGGCGTTCTGCGCCAGACCATCGGCGATCAGGTCTCCCGCAAGACCACGGATGTCGTCGAAATTCAACGCGTTGCCAGCGGAAGCGGAGTAGATCATGCTTGAGATCGGAATTTTTCACTATCTGGCATTGGCTGCCGTACTCTTCACCATCGGTGTGTTCGGCATCTTTTTGAACCGTAAGAATGTGATCGTTATCCTGATGTCGATCGAGCTTATTCTTTTGGCGGTCAATATCAACTTTGTCGCGTTCTCCTCGTATCTCAACGATCTCGCAGGACAAGTGTTTACAATGTTTATTCTAACGGTTGCTGCTGCCGAAGCGGCAATCGGTCTCGCTATTTTGGTTACATTCTTCCGCAATAAAGGTTCGATTGCTGTGGAAGATATATCGTCCCTGAAAGGTTAGGGGGATCGGGTCTATCATGATGGATTATCTCGCCGTATTTGCTCCCTTGATTGCGTTCTTGCTTGCCGGTTTGTTTGGCCGCAAGCTCGGGGATTCGTTCTCGCAATTCGTTACTTGCACCGGAGTTATCCTGGCTGCGCTTATTTCGGTTAAGCTGTTTACGACAGTCGTTCTTGGAATGGCGCCGCAGACGCTTCCGGTTATGAACTGGATCTCGGTGGGTGATTTCAGTGTCGACTGGACGCTCCGAATGGACCAGCTCTCGGTTATCATGATGTGCGTTGTGAACATCGTGTCCGCGTGTGTTCACGTCTATTCGGTCGGTTATATGAGCCATGATGAAGCCAAATCGCGCTTTATGGCGTATCTCTCGCTCTTTACCTTTGCGATGCTGATGCTGGTGACGGCAGATAACCTTCTTCAATTGTTCTTCGGCTGGGAAGGGGTGGGCCTCGCGTCCTATCTCCTGATCGGGTTCTGGTATCACAAGCCTTCGGCTAATGCGGCGTCGATGAAGGCGTTTATCGTCAACCGCGTTGGTGATCTTGGCCTTACACTCGGCGTTATGGCCGCGTTTGTGATTTTTGGAACCGTCCAATTTGACGGAATTTTCGAACAGGCTCCGTCCAAAGTGAACGAGACCTTCAATTTCTTTGGTTATGAATTTCCGGCTCTGACATTGGTTTGCTTGCTTCTCTTTGTTGGTGCTGTCGGTAAATCGGCTCAACTTGGCCTCCATACATGGCTTCCGGACGCGATGGAAGGCCCGACCCCTGTGTCGGCACTCATCCACGCGGCAACGATGGTGACAGCGGGTGTGTTCCTTGTTGCCCGTTTCTCGCCGGTGTTTGAATATGCTCCGGATGCGCTCATGGTTGTGGCTGTATTCGGTGCGTGTACCGCTTTTGTGGCGGCAACCATCGGTATGACCCAGTTCGATATCAAACGCGTGATTGCGTATTCGACGATGTCCCAGCTTGGTTATATGTTCTTTGCTCTCGGCGTTTCAGCATACTCGGCAGCGATGTTCCACCTTGTCACCCACGCGTTTTTCAAGGCGCTTTTGTTCCTTGGTGCCGGCTCGGTCATTCACGCGATGTCGGATGAACAGGATATGCGCAAGATGGGCGGTATTTGGAAACTCATTCCTTTGACTTATGTCATGATGTGGATTGGTTCTTTGGCACTCGCCGGTGTGCCGCTCTTTGCCGGATATTATTCCAAAGACCTTATTCTCGAAGCCGCATGGTCGTCGCATAGTTCTGTTGGTCATTTTGCTTACTGGATGGGTATTGCCGCCGCTATTATGACTGCGTTTTATTCGTGGCGCCTCATTATCATGACCTTCCACGGCAAACCGCGCGCGGATGAGCATACTATGGATCATGTTCATGAATCGCCTTTGGTGATGACGTTCCCTCTTGCGGTTCTGGCGATTGGTGCGATTTTCTCGGGCGCTCTTCTTTATGGCGGCTTTGCCGGAGTTCCTCACCATGAGGTGGCTCATGAAGCTATGTCTGCCGAGGTTGAACAAGAGGCCAAGGTTGCTACCGAAGATCAGGTCGAAACTCCGGAAGCCGGTGTTGTTAAAACAACCGAGCAGGGCGAGCCTCTGACCGACAAGTCGGCGTTCTTTGGTAAATCCATTCTTGTTTTGCCTGAGCAAGACTCGGTTGCTTTTGCGCACGGATCGCCAGAATGGGTTAAAAACCTTCCGACCCTCGTTGGTGTGATCGGTATATTCCTTGCTTGGCTTGCTTACAGCAAAATCCCGTCGATTCCGTCGATGATGGTTTCGATTTTCAAACCTCTTCACACCTTGTTCTACCGGAAATGGTTCTTTGACGAGATTTATGATGTGCTGTTTGTTAAATCGGCGCTTGCTCTCGGCAAGGGACTCTGGATTGGCGGTGATAAAGCTGTAATCGATGGTTTGGGCCCGGATGGAATTGCAGCGCTTAGTCGCCGCATCGGCCAGATGTTCTCCAAATTCCAAAGCGGGTTTGTCTATCACTATGCGTTTGTCATGATGATCGGTTTACTTGCTTTGGTTAGCTGGATTGCCTACGCAACCGGTATGATAAATTTTGAATAAGAGACTTTGATTATGGACGGCTTTCCTATTCTTTCCTTTATGACCTTCCTGCCGGTGATCGGGGCGATTGTCCTTCTTCTCTTGCGCGGACCGGAAGAGCGTGTTGCGCGGCAGTCACGAATTCTGGCTTTGGCGGTCAGTAGCCTGACTTTTGTGCTGTCTCTCGCCATGATGGTCAATTTCGATCCGAACATGGTTGATTTCCAGTTCACCGAGCGGAAAGTCTGGTTCGAGCAGATTGGTATTTCTTACCACATGGGTGTGGACGGGATTTCGGTCTTCTTTGTTCTTCTCTCGGCCTTTCTGACCCCGATTTGTGTTCTGGCCAGCTGGAATTCCGTGACCAAGCGGGTGCGCGAATACATGGCGTGCTTCCTGCTTCTTGAAACTTTTATGATCGGGACTTTCTGCGCGCTTGATGCCATTCTGTTCTATCTGTTCTTTGAAGGTGTCCTTATTCCAATGTTTATTATCATTGGTGTGTGGGGCGGCGTGCGTCGTGTGTATTCGGCATTCAAGTTTTTCCTTTATACGCTTTTGGGTTCGGTTTTGATGCTGGTGGCGCTTCTGACCATGGTTGTCCATTCCGGAACAGCGGATATTCCGACTTTGATGGCAATCGGCTTTCCGCCTGAAATGCAGATGTGGTTGTGGCTCGCGTTTTTTGCCAGCTTTGCCGTCAAAATGCCGATGTGGCCGGTTCATACCTGGTTGCCGGATGCCCACGTTGAAGCTCCAACAGCCGGTTCGGTTATTCTGGCGGGCGTTCTCTTGAAAATGGGCGGTTACGGTTTCCTTCGTTTCTCTTTGCCGATGTTCCCTGAAGCGTCCGAATATTTTGCGCCGATGGTTTTCGCGCTCAGTGTTGTGGCGATCATATACACATCGCTTGTGGCGCTGGTTCAACAGGACATGAAAAAGATGATCGCGTATTCGTCGGTCGCGCACATGGGTTTTGTTACACTTGGTATCTTCACTGCCAACCTTCAGGGGATTGAAGGGGCTGTGTTCCAGATGATCAGCCACGGCGTTGTATCTGCGGCACTCTTCTTGGCTATCGGTGTTGTGTATGACCGTTTGCATACACGCGACATCAACCGCTACGGCAATTTGTCCAAAAATATGCCGGTTTATGCCTGCGTCTTTGTGATTTTGATGCTGGGTTCGGTCGGCCTTCCCGCAACATCGGGATTTGTCGGTGAGTTTCTGGCGCTTCTTGGTGCGTTCAAAGTTAGCCCCGTTGTCGCTACCTTTGCGGCGACCGGCGTTGTTCTCGGCGCGGCCTATATGCTTCTTTTGACTCGTAAGCTTATTTTTGGACCAAAAGTCAATGATGATGCGGCCGAGATGAAAGATATGACGCTAGTTGAAAAGCTTTATTTTGCTCCGCTGGTTGTTCTGGTGATCTGGCTTGGTGTTGCTCCGGCTTATGTTCTCGAGCGCACAACCCCAACCATCGACCATTTGGTTCAGCAATATCAATCAAGTTTGTCACATCCGGTCGATCCGCTGATTGCCCAGCCGAATGTGGAAAGTAAAGGTGAATAATATGACTGTACTCAATTGGCTCGCGCTGTCGCCGGTTAAACCGGAACTGTTTACGGTTGTTTTGGGACTGTTGCTCTTGATGGTTGGTGCACTGCGCGGAACTTCGAGTTCCAGCTTTATTGTTGCCGCTGTGATTGCAACGTTTTCAGTCGGTGCAGCGATGATGCTCAAGAACCTGACTGTTCTTCCTCCATCCGATACTCTGGGCGGCATGGTTCTGGTTGACCAGTTTTCAGTCTGGATGCGGTTCCTGATTTTCTCCGGCCTTGCCGTGTCGGCGCTGTTGTCGGTTCGGTGGTTGCGCGAGAACGATATGATGAAGTTTGAATTTCCGCTCCTTTATTTGTTCTCGGGAGTAGGGATGCTGTTTATGGTGTCGGCTAATAACTTGCTGGCGCTGTATGTATCGCTTGAGCTCTCGTCACTCAGCCTTTATGTGCTCGCGGCAATCCAGCGCGACAAGCTGGAGTCAACCGAAGCGGGTCTTAAATATTTTATCCTCGGGGCTTTGTCGTCCGGTTTATTGCTCTTTGGTATTTCGCTGGTTTACGGCTTCAGCGGTTCCTTGTCCTATCCTGAAATTGCGGCCTATGTGTCGGGCCAAGATACTGCGCCGCTTGGCGTGATGGTCGGGATGGTCTTTATTCTTGCCGGTCTTGTGTTCAAGATTTCGGCGGTTCCGTTCCATATGTGGACACCGGACGTCTATCAAGGTGCGCCGACTCCTGTAACCGCGTTTTTTGCGATTGTGCCAAAAGTGGCGGCGTTCGGACTGATTATCCGTCTTCTTACCGGACCATTTGCCGGACTTCATGAGCAATATGCCCAGATCCTCGTCTTTGTGGCTTTGGGTTCGATGATTGTCGGTGCGTTTGCCGGATTGGCCCAGACCAATTTCAAACGTCTTCTGGCGTACTCGTCGATTGCGAATATGGGTTATGCGCTTCTTGGGTTACTGGCTGGCGATCCTCAGGGTGTAGCGTCGGTTATTCTCTATCTGACCATTTACATGGTGATGACCGCGGGAACTTTTGCGATCCTGATGGGGCTGAGCCGCCAAGGGAAATCGCTCGAGACCATTTCGGACTTTGCTGGTTTGTGCAAAACATCTCCGGCTATGGCGTATTGCCTTGTTGCTTTACTCTTTTCGATGAGCGGCTTACCGCCACTGGCCGGTTTCTTTGCGAAGTACTTTGTATTCCAGTCGGCTGTGGCTGGTGGGTACATTACTGTGGCTGTTATCGGTGTTCTGGCGTCGGTCGTCGCGTCTTATTATTACCTTCGTGTCATTAAAGTTATGCTCTTTGATGATCCAAACGGGGAATTTGACGCCGAGACATCGGTTAGCCGCCGCATTGTCACCTATGCATCGGTTGCCTTTATCCTTATCCTGACCATATTCCCCAACACGGTGTTGGAGCACGCGACTTTGGCTGCCCAATCCCTATATTCCGGTCAGTAATGCATGGTCAAAGTCTGGCGTGTTTTTGATTTTGATGAAGTCCCCAGCACGCAGGATGTTGCTCGCGGCATGATTGATCATGGTGATCGCGGGCCGTTTGTGGTTCGTGCCAATCACCAGACCGCAGGACGCGGACGTTCGGGGCGGTCGTGGTCATCGATTTCCGGTAACCTTCAGTCGACTTTGGTTCTTCCTATGGAGAATGATGTCCGTTTTGCGGCTAATTATTCTTTCTTAACGGCAGTGGCTTTATCCCATGCAATTTCGGATGTGTTGGCCGATCATGGCGTTGGCGTTCTGGTCGAGCATAAATGGCCGAATGATGTTTGGGTTAACGGCAAAAAGATTGCCGGTATTTTGCTCGAAATTCATGGCTCTTTCCTTATGGTCGGGACGGGCGTTAATTTGAACGGCTCTCCGGAAGATGGAGTATGTCTTTCGGATTTGATCGGCAGACCTGTTGATGTATCGGAATTCCTCAATCGCTTCCTTGACCGGTTTCAAGCGTACCGGATTGTTCTTGAACGGGAAGGGTTTTCGCCTATACGCGCGCTTTGGCTTGTTCGGGCGCGGGGGATCGGGCAGTTTATCAATGTCCGCAGCGCGAATGACGAATTTCAAGGTGTATTCGAGGGGATCGAGGCCGATGGCGCTTTGCGCGTAAAAGTGAACGGCGATACGGCCCCTCGCATTGTTCATTCGGCCGATGTGTTTTTCTCGGCGGCTTAGTACGGATAAAATATCATGTTGCTTACGATTGATTGCGGGAACACGAATATAGTCTTTGCGGTTTATGACGGCGAAACCCTCAAAGGGCTATGGCGCTGCAAAACCGATCCGGCCCGCACAGGGGATGAATATCTTGCTTTTTTATCCCAGCATTTCGAGCTTAAAAATCTGAAAGTTTCCGATATCACAGATGTGATTATTTCATCTGTTGTTCCTGATGCCAATTTTTCACTGCGCAAATTGTGTGAAGAAGGTTTTGGGGTGAGGGCATCTTTTGTCAAACTGGATATTTTGCCGGAGCAGATCGGGATTGAGATTCATATCGACCGGCCTCAAGAGCTCGGGGCGGACCGGATTGTCAATGCTGTGGCTGTTCGGGAGTATTATAAGCAGGAAACTATCGTTGTTGATTTTGGAACGGCAACTACGATTGATGTGATCGGAGCTGACGGGGCATTTTATGGCGGAATTATCGCGCCGGGGGTTAATCTCTCAATGACGGCTTTGCATCTGGCGGCGGCTCAACTTCCCAAAGTCAGCGTTGCCCAACCACCCAAAGTAATCGGAACCAATACGGTGGACGCGATGCAATCCGGTATTTTTTATGGCTATGCCGGATTGATCGAGGGCTTGATCGAGCGGATTTATGATGAATACGGTTCGCGGCCTCAAGTGATTGCCACAGGGGGGCTTGCTCCATTGTTCCAAGAAGCTGTGCCGCTGATCTCCCGAATTGATGAAGAGCTGACCTTAAAAGGGCTTTTGTGCATTTACCAACGGCTCAAAAACCTTTAATGTCCACGCATGGATCGTAAGTTATATTCCCAATTCTCCAAAGGGCTCTATTTTATCCCTCTCGGCGGCAGCGAGCAGTTTGGCGTCAATTTCAATTTGTATTGCTGTGATGGAAAATGGCTTATCATGGATTGCGGGATCGGTTTTGCCGATGAACGTTTTCCGAATGTCGATATTCTTTTACCTGATCCCGAATTTATCGAGCCGATGCGCAGTGATGTCGTCGGTATGGTCATTACGCACGCGCACGAAGACCATATCGGGGCCGTTCCGTACTTATGGCCGCGCCTTCGTTGCCCGATTTATTGTACACCGTTTACGGCGTCGGTTCTTCGCGCCAAAATGGATGATTTCCCGAATTGCCGTGATGCTTTGATTTATGAAATTGCTGCGGATCAGGATTTGGCGCTTGCGCCGTTTGATCTTCACTTTCTTCATGTTGCGCATTCGATACCGGATGCCGTGGCGACGGTTATTTCTACATCCTATGGCCGTGTTGTTCACTCGGGCGACTGGAACCTTGACCCTATGCCGGTTCTTGGCGCAAAGACCAGCGCCGAGAAATTTACCGCCGAAGGTGATGCCGGAATTCTGGCCTACATCGGCGATTCCACAAACGCACCGCTTCCGGGACGCGCAGGAAGTGAGACCGATGTAGAAGAGGGGCTGCGCAAGGTTCTCTCCGAGCAAACTGGCCGTGTTCTTGTTACGTTGTTTGCCTCCAATATTGCGCGGGTTCAAAGTATTTGCCGCGCGGCTGAAGCTGCGGGGCGCAGCGTGTGTATGGTTGGACGGTCGCTTCACCGGATGGTGTCTTGCGCGCGCGAGAGCGGTTATCTCCGCGATATTCACGATTTTGTTTCCGAGGGTGACTTGCCGTCTATTCCGGCCAGTCAGCAAGTAATTATCGCGACCGGATCGCAGGGTGAGGCTCGCGCGGCTTTGGCCCGTATTGCGCGAGGTGATTGGAAAGATATTAAATTGGGTCGCGGTGACGTCGCTTTATTCTCGTCGAAAGCTATTCCGGGGAACGAGAAAGATATCAATACCGTCAAAAATAATCTGAGTGCTTCGGGCGTACGAGTCATTGATGCGTCCAATGCCGGAGCGCGTATCCATGTTTCTGGCCACCCTTATAGTGACGAGATTCGCGATATGTATGCGTGGCTTCGTCCTCGTATTGTTGTTCCGGTTCATGGCGAATATTTGATGCTCGAGGCGCAGGCCCGTATAGCCGAGGAATGTGGCGTACCCGAGCGGATTATTCCGCATAATGGGTCGGTTGTCCGTCTGGCACCCGGTGTGGCCGAAATTATCGATCATGTCCCGACCGGAGTTCTGGCGGTCGAGCCACAGCGCGTGATCAAATCCAATCATGTGGCGATTCAGGAGCGTCGTAAGCTCCAATTCTCGGGAGCGGTTCATATTACGGTTGCACTGGATAAGCAGGGAAATCTTAAAGCTGATCCCCAAGTGACGTTAATCGGATTGGTTGATCCGAACGATGATGGCGAAATGGATATCGTTTCCGACCTTATGCAGGAGATTGATGATACGCTCCTTGATCTGCGCGATGATAATATCCATGATCCTGTACGGATCGAGGAGGATATCCGGGTTGCTTGCCGCCGTTTTCTAAATACTGTTTTCGGTTTTAAACCAAAAGTTTCCGTCCATTTGTTAAGGCTATAGGTTAGGAAAAACGATGGGCGTGGTTAGCGGAATAGTCGTATTTTTGATGATTTGGTGGGTGGTTCTTTTCGCCGTTTTGCCATGGGGTGTTCGTCCTTCGGCCGAGCCTTTGATCGGCAACACCCAAAGCGCCCCTGATGTCCCGAGATTAGGGAAAAAGTTCCTTATTACAACGTTGATATCCTTGCTGTTGTGGTTGGTTGTTTATGGACTGATCGCTTCAAATGTCATAAGTTTCTATGACATGGCGCAGGATATGGCCGATCACGATCAAATTACGGAGTCTGGTAAATGAAAAAGTCACTTTTTATGGTTCTTTTGGGTGTAGTTGCTGTGCCGAGCGCATATGCGGCTGACAAGACGGATGGTGTGAGTCCTGCTCTTGCTGTTGGGAAAATTGTGTGCGAGCGTCACTACATTCACAAGCCGGATGCCACTGTTGCTTATCAACCGGGTGTTGACGCTCAAGGAAATTCTGTTGTTCCTGCCGATATCGCGCCGTCTCCTGCCACTGTACCTGATTTTATGGAAGTGCCTTTGACCGCCGAGCTCGGAAAAGCCATGAAGATTGATCTTCCGGAAGGGTTCGAAACCAAAGCTACTCTTGGCAATCTGAAACTGTTCCGTGATGGCCGTGTCGAATTTAACGGGCAGGATATTACGGCTAAAGCTTCGGAATTCTGCGGCGTTGATCTCCCTCACGATGATCAAACTGCACCGGTTGTGTCCCCGAACATGAACACCGAACCAAAAGATCCGGTAGCGGGTTCGGTTGCGCCGTCCCAGACTGTTGAAGAGCCAAAGCCGCAGCCAGCTTACGAGCTTCCAAAAGGCGCGATCAATGTCACCCGCTAATTAGTGCGGATTTATTTTTAGTCATTAGAGGTCAATATGTCACAAACCCATCAAGCTGCAAAAGCGGCTCCCCAACGTACGGCTATTACTCCGACCCGTGAGGAAAATTTTCCCGAGTGGTACCAGTCGGTCATTAAAGCCGCGGATATGGCTGAAAACTCGCCTGTGCGCGGCTCTATGGTGATCAAGCCTTACGGGTATGGGCTTTGGGAGCAAATCCAGCGCGCCCTTGATGACAAGATTAAGGACGTGGGCGTTGAGAACGCCTATTTTCCGCTGCTTATCCCATTAAGTTTTATTTCCCGTGAAGCCGAGCATGTCGATGGCTTTGCCAAGGAGTGCGCTGTTGTTACCCATCACCGGCTTGAGAAAGGACCGGATGGAGGACTGGTTCCGGCGGCGGAAGCTAAACTGGAAGAGCCGTTCGTTATCCGTCCGACGTCCGAGACGATCATCGGCGATTCCATGTCCAAATGGGTGAAATCGTACCGCGATCTTCCTTTACTTCTCAATCAATGGTGCAACGTGATGCGATGGGAAATGCGGACGCGCCTTTTCCTTCGTACATCCGAGTTTTTGTGGCAGGAAGGGCATAACGCTTTCGAGACCGCAGATGAAGCCGAGGCCGATGCGCGCAAAATGCTCGATGTTTATCGTTCGACTTATGAGGATTTTCTGGCGATTGCTCCGATCCCGGGAGAGAAGACTGCCGATGAGCGTTTCCCCGGAGCAGTTCACACCTATACTCTCGAAGCGATGATGCAGGACGGAAAGGCGCTTCAGGCGGCAACGTCCCACAATCTCGGACAGAATTTTGCGACATCCTGCTCGATCAAGTTTCAGGGGCGTGATGGTCTCGAGCATTTTGCCCACACCACTTCATGGGGATTGTCGACCCGTTCAATCGGCGGGGTTATCATGACACATGGTGATGATGACGGCCTGCGGATGCCGCCGCGCATTGCGCCGATTCAGGTTGTGATACTTCCGATTACCAAGAGCGACGACGGGGCCGGGGCCATTATCGATTATGCCCGCCGGATTGCCGCCGA
Organism: Alphaproteobacteria bacterium; assembly: GCA_051715325.1. Taxonomy (GTDB): domain Bacteria; phylum Pseudomonadota; class Alphaproteobacteria; order Micavibrionales; family Micavibrionaceae; genus UBA1573. The sequence continues at coordinate 56,655 of JBPXJO010000011.1, forward strand.
GTTAAAGGCCGTTGGTGTCCGGGTGTCTGTCGATGCATCCGATCAACGTGCGCCGGACAAAATGTGGTCGGCTATCAAGAAGGGTGTCCCCGTGCGTGTCGAAGTTGGCGGACGGGAAATGGATGAAGGAAAGCTGACGCATACTCGCCGCGATCTCGGACGAGAGTCCAAGACGACGTGTTCTGTGGCTGAATTTGTTGGATCGGTCCGCTCTATTCTGGATGATATCCATGCCGGAATGCTGAAGACATCTCATGATTTTACGCGCTCGCGTATTGTTGATTGCTCGACAGCGGCACAGGTACGCGACTATTTTGAAACTTCGCAAACTCTCGGTTTTGCCAAAATGCCCGTCGCATTGCTGAATGATGATATGCTTAATGCATACCGTAAAGAAAACGCTATATCGACCCGCTGTATGCCTTTCGAGGATGAAGGGCGGATGGTTCTTGTCGGGAAGGCATATTAGGCCAATTATAAACTGAAAACAGGACATATGAAGAAACGATGATCAAGAAGGTTTTATCTTTGCTAGGGCTTTCGGTTTTGCTGGGAGGCGCCGCTCATGCGTCTTCTGTTATGAGCGAGGCTGACTTTACAAAGTCCTATGTTTTGTATCTTGCCGGTCATCGTTCCGATCTTGAGCTCGTTGTCGAACAGCCGCTTCAGATTAAAGCCAAATCGCCCGAGCATGATTTCGGAACTCTTTACCTTCATAATGTGTATACGCTTTATCGACAGGACCCGTCGCGTCAAGAAGAGCTGTTTTCGAAATACTCGGCCTCTATACTTGACCATAGTCAGGAACCTTCCGCATCGCTTGATACGCTGGTAGTTGTTGTTAAAGGAAAAGACTGGGTTGACGACATGAACCGGATGACTATGGGTTCTGACGGGAAAGGGTTCACGATCCTGTCCGAGCCGATTGCCGGAGATCTGTTCCTGGTTTATGCAACCGACACTCCGAATTCGGTGACTTATCAGGACAGGAAAAAGATATTAGCTTTGGACGCGTCCGCTGAAAAAATTAAAGAGGTGGGCCTGCAGAACCTGCGTAAGGCAATTGGTTCCTATCATTTCGAAGAGTATGAGCGCGACGTTTTTCAGGCGCAAAGTGATACAGGCGACTATGATTCATCTATTCCTCTGCTTCCCGAGGCTTTTCATGACTTCATTGCGCGCACTCAAGCGCAGAGTGTTGTATTTTCTAGCCCCGCACGAAACGTTCTTCTTGTCGCCGACGCGAAGAACATTGATGCTTTAAATCATATGCGATCGCTGACGGGGCAGGTGTATAAAACGGACCCTTATGCTGTTAGCCCGTTGTTGTATACCTTGTCCAACGGGCGATGGGGCGTTTATGACGAAAAGCAGTAGTTTTTTGATGTCGGCTTCATGCCGGATTACGAGGTGTTTATAGATGTTTTCGCCGTTTGAAATTCTGGTGGCTCTCCGGTACTTGCGGGCGCGCAAGGCCGAGGGCTTTGTGTCGGTTATTGCGACGTTCTCGTTCCTCGGCATTATGCTCGGGGTTGCGACGCTTATTATCGTGATGTCGGTGATGAACGGATTTCGTGCCGAATTGATCGGTCGTATTCTGGGCCTGAATGGTCACCTTAATGTCTATGAGCAAGGTCAGCCGATCGAGAATTACGAGCCGCTTCTTCAGGATGTAAAAACCGTGAACGGCGTTGTCTCGGTCGCTCCTGTGGTTGAAGGGCAAGTGCTGGTGACGGTCAATGGCGCCGCAACCGGAGCTTTGGCGCGCGGTTTTACGCAAGACTATATGATGAAAAAGCCTCTTTTGTCGTCGTCGATCGTTGAGGGCAATATCAATAATTTCCATGATACGGGCGTGGCCATCGGGGTTAAAATGGCTGAACGTTTCAGCCTAAGGGTCGGGGATAGTATTACATTGATGTCGCCGAAAGGACGCTCGTCGCCGTTTGGAACGATCCCGCGTACAGCCCAATATCAAGTGGCGATGATTTTTGATGTCGGGATGTTCGAATATAATTCGGGTTATGTGTTTATGCCGCTTGATAGCGCGCAGAATTTTTTCCAGATGTCCCCGTCGTCGGCCAATATTCTCGAGGTCATGACGCAAAACCCGTCGCAGGTGGATGACGTTAAAAAAGCATTGTCGGTGGCCCTGGAAGGGCGCGCAGGCGTTTATGACTGGCGCGATTCCAACTCCAGCTTCTTCTCGGCGATTCAGGTTGAGCGAAATGTGATGTTCCTCATCCTTACTCTGATTATTCTGGTGGCTGCATTCAATATCATTTCGAGCATGATTATGCTGGTCAAGGATAAAGGACGGGATATTGCGATTATGCGGACGATGGGTGCGCTTCGTTCCAGCATGATGAAAATCTTTATGCTGACGGGGGCGAGTGTCGGAATTGCCGGAACGGCAACCGGCGCGGTGCTCGGAATCGCGTTTGCACTGAATATCGAGGAAATCCGCCGCTTGATTGAAAAGTTGACGGATAGCTCGCTCTTTCCGGACGAAATATATTTTCTCTCCAAGCTGCCGGCTGAGATTGATTGGACTGAAGTAGTCGTGGTGATTTCTATGGCGATTTCGTTGTCAATCCTTGCGACTATTTATCCGGCATGGCGCGCGGCCAAGCTTGATCCGGTGGAGGCGCTTCGCTATGAGTAGGACAATGCTTTTAACAGCTCAAAATCTTGAAAAGACCCATCTCCAAGGGGATGAGTGTCTGACGATCTTCAAGGATATTTCCCTATCGATCGCTTCGGGCGAGATCGTCGCTTTGGTCGGGCCATCGGGGGCCGGGAAGTCTACGCTTCTTCAGATGATCGGTTTGCTTGATAAACCTACGTCGGGAAAAATCCTGATTGACGGAAAGAATGTGGCGTCACTTCACGATCAAGAGCGGACATTATTGCGCCGTAAAAAACTCGGGTTTGTGTACCAGTTTCACTTCCTGCAGCCGGAATTTTCGGCGCTTGAAAATGTTATGATGCCGCTCATGATTGCGGGTGTATCCAAGGGCGAGGCCAAATCTCGTGCCGCCGGTCTTCTCGATCAGATGGGACTCGGACACCGTCTTGACCATCGTCCGGCACGTTTGTCGGGGGGCGAGCAGCAGCGCGTTGCAATTGCACGGGCTTTGGCCAACAACCCGACGATCCTTCTTGCGGATGAGCCAACCGGAAATCTTGACCCAACCACTTCAGATCATGTGTTCGATATGTTGATTACCCGTGTGCGTTCCTCGGGGATCGGAGCTCTGATCGCTACGCACAATCTTGAACTGGCGCGCCGCATGGACCGTATTCTAACCCTTCAGCATGGACAGTTGCATGAGGCATGAGTGAGACGGTAGAGCCACGTTTTGTTCACCTTCACGTTCATTCGGCTTATTCGTTGGCCGAGGGTGCCATCCCTGTCAAAGATCTGGTCAAAAAGACCTATAAGATGGGAATGCCCGCGATTGCGATTACCGACTCCGGTAATTTGTTCGGGGCGATGGAATTCTCGCTTGAGGCTTCCAAAGCCGGAGTGCAGCCCATTCTCGGGAGCCGTGTTCTGGTGGGCGATGACCTCCATCATTTGGTTCTTTTAGTTCAGTCGCAACAAGGCTACCTCAACCTTTCCGAGCTTATTTCAAAATCCTTTATTCTTTCGGACGGGCAGTCGGTTCCGCGAATTGAGCGGGAATGGTTCGAGGGACTGACGGACGGGCTTATCTGCTTGAGCGGCGGGGTCAAGGGGCCGGTTGGTCAGGCGCTGCTGCATCGGCAGGGTGAAAAAGCCGCTAGCGAGATCGAGCGGCTCAAAGAGTTGTTCCCGTCGCGGCTTTACATCGAGATCCAGCGGCATGATGACCCTCAGGAAGATGCGATTGAAGATGCCTTGATCCAGATCGCCTACGATTATGATGTGCCTTTGGTTGCGACCAATGATTGTTATTTCACAACGCCCGATTTCTATGAGGCGCATGACGCGCTCCTTTGTATTGCTGACGGGCGTTATGTTACGGAAGATGACCGCCGGCGCGTAACGCGTAATCACTCGATGAAATCGGCCTCCGAAATGCTGGCACTCTTCGAGGATATTCCCGAGGCGACCGCGAATACGGTTGTAATTGCGAAACGCTGCGCGTTTTTCCTTTCAACCGTTAAGCCGATCTTACCGCCATTCCAGACGGAGAGCGGACGTAGCGAGATTGAAGAAATGAGGGCCCAAGCCGAGGATGGTCTGGCGTGGCGTCTTGAGAACTTCGTTTTAACGGATGATATGGCGACTGATGAGCGTGACCGCATCATCAAGACCTATAAAGAGCGATTGGTTTTCGAGCTTGATATTATCGAAGGGATGGGATTTCCCGGTTACTTCCTGATCGTGTCCGATTTTATCAAATGGGCGAAAGATCATAATATTCCGGTTGGGCCGGGGCGCGGTTCGGGCGCGGGGTCGCTTGTGGCGTGGTCGCTTAAAATTACGGACCTTGATCCGCTGCGGTTTAATCTGCTGTTCGAACGGTTCCTTAATCCGGAACGCGTATCGATGCCTGACTTTGACGTGGATTTTTGCCAAGACCGCCGCGACGAGGTTATCCGTTATGTGCAGGATCGTTACGGGCACGATCATGTGGCGCAGATTATTACATTCGGTAAACTTCAAGCGCGCGCGGTCGTGCGCGATGTCGGGCGTGTTCTGCAAATGCCGTACGGGCAGATTGATAAAATCGCCAAAATGATTCCGGCCAATCCGGCCAATCCTGTGACACTCGAAGAGGCTCTGGAGGCTGATCCCGAGCTTCGCGCCAAGCGTGAGGATGAACAGATTGATCGTTTGCTTGCGATTGCCCTCAAGCTCGAAGGGCTTTATCGGCACGCATCAACCCACGCAGCAGGGGTGGTGATCGGAGATCGTCCGCTTCAGAAATTGGTCCCACTTTACCGCGATCCGCGCTCAGAAATTCCGGCGACCCAGTTCAACATGAAATATGTCGAGCAGGCCGGATTGGTAAAGTTCGACTTTTTGGGTCTCAAAACATTGACCGTGATTCAAAAGGCGGTCGAATATATTAAAATCTCGAAGGGCGAGGAGATTGATATCCTCAAGATCCCGCTCGATGACGCTAAATCCTATGAGATGATTTCTTCGGGTAATTCAACCGGTGTGTTCCAGCTTGAAAGTACCGGTATGCGGGATACGCTCAAGAAAATGAAGCCGAACCGCTTTGAAGATATTATCGCTTTGGTCGCGCTGTATCGTCCGGGGCCGATGGATAACATCCCGAAATATATTGATGTAAAAGAAGGCCGTGAAGAGGCCGACTATCTCCATCCGAAACTCAGACCTATTCTTGAAGAAACCTACGGGATCATGGTTTATCAGGAACAGGTGATGCAGGCTGCGCAGATCTTAGCGGGCTACACGCTTGGCGGCGCTGACTTGCTTCGCCGCGCTATGGGTAAAAAGATCAAGGAGGAGATGGACCAGCAGCGCACCATCTTCGTGGAAGGATCGGGCCTAAACTCCGGAGTTGCTCCGGAACGTGCGGCTGAAATTTTCGAACAGATCGAAAAATTTGCGGGATATGGTTTTAACAAATCGCACGCGGCGGCGTATGCGCTTGTGGCGTACCAGACCGCGTGGCTGAAATCCAATTATCCGGTCGAATTTATGGCCGCGATTATGACGCTGGATATGGGGAATACCGATAAGCTCGCGGTGTTCCGTCAGGCGCTTCAGCAAATGAATATTCCTTTGCTCTTGCCGGATGTGAATAAATCCGGCGTCGAGTTTCTGGTTGAGGGTAACGCTGTTCGTTATGCTCTTGCTGCGATCAAGGGCGTCGGGGTTCAGGCAATGGAAGCTCTGGTGGCCGAGCGTGAGGCGCGCGGCCCGTTTGCATCCCTTGAAGATTTTTTAAAGCGGATGGATTCCAAGACTCTTAATAAAAAGCAGTTTGAAAATCTAGTTGCGGCTGGCGCACTGGATACGATCCACCCGACCCGAGCCCAATTGTTTGTCGGAGCGGAAAAGCTGGTTCACTATGCGGCGGCTCTGGCCGAAGAGCGCAGCAGCTCACAAAACTCATTGTTTGCGATGGAAGATACAGCGGCACAGGATTTGATGCGGCAATATCTGCCCGATATTCCGGAATGGTCGCCGCTTGATCGATTGTCGTATGAATTTTCGGCCATCGGGTTTTATCTCTCGGCGCACCCGCTTGATTCAAAAGCTGCCCAGCTTGACCGGATGCGGATTGTGAATTTTGCCAAAGTGCAGGCGATGCTTGAAGACCGTCCGGTCTGCCGTGTGCAGATGGCTGGCGTACTTCTTCGTAAAGCAGAAAAAATTTCGGCCAAGTCCGGCAATAAATTTGCGTTCTTGACGCTCTCGGATACATCGGGCGTTTATGAAGTTGTACTGTTCTCGGAAATCCTGTCGCGTTCGCGCGAGTACCTGGAAGTGGGAAAGTCGCTTTTGCTAACGGCTGATGCCGATATCAAAGAAGATCAGGTTCGGCTCACGGTTCAGGATGTCAAAGTTCTCGATGAGCTGCTTCTTGAGCGTGTTCACGATGTCGAATTGGTATTTAAGGATACCGTTCATATCGAGCGTCTCAAATCCCTTTTGGATAAAGCCGGTGAGGGGAAATCCCGTTTCATAGTTACTGTTCAATCACCGCAGACGTCGCGCAAAGTCAGGATAGAGTTGGCAGGCGGCTTCAATTTTACTGCCGAACTTCGTGACCAGCTTTATAAACTTCCGGAACTTCGTTCGTTGAGTGAGGGATAATGATCGAGCTGTTCGTGACATATGTTCTGGTTACGGCTCTTGTTCTGTCTCTGGTCGTTTTTATTCACGAATATGGGCATTACCGGGCGGGCCGTTTTTTCGGCATGGCGCTTGATGCGTTTTCCATCGGTTTTGGCAAAGAGTTATGGGGGCGCACGGATAAACGCGGGATGCGCTTGAAACTGTGCCGTTTTCCGTTTGGCGGGTTTGTTGTTTTTCGGGGGGAGGTTTCTCCCGCGACTATTACGGATGAGGTTCGCAGTGAGGCTCTCCGTCAGAGAGAGTTTTGGGCTTTTCCGGTATGGCAACGCGCTATTGTGGCTTTGGCTGGCCCTTTGTTTAATGCGGTCTTTGCTATTGCCCTTATGTTCTTTTTCTTTTTTGTAGCAGGCAAACCAATTGCCAATCCGGTTGTGAGCGCGGTTGAAGTTGGATCGGGAGCTGATCTTGCGGGAGTTCAAATCGGAGATCGTATTTATCGATTGAACGGGCAGGATGTTCCGGATGATTTTTCCGTTTTTGTCAAAATGGTCAATTGGTCGTCGTCGGGCCAGCTGAATCTTGATGTATTGCGCGGGGATCGTGTGTTAGCGCTTCGCCCCGATCTTCATGTCATGAAGGACGAGAATGATTTTGGCGGTGATGCCAGTCGTAAAGTAATGGGTGTCATTCTCGGGAATGGCGCTTGGGAGCTTAAGGCTATTGGTCAGGTCGATGATGTGCCAACCGGTAATGATCCCGATGTGGCTCGAGCTCTTCTCAAATCACGGCTTGGTTCAGACGTGGTTGTTCTTTTTGGTCTCAAGAAAAAGAGCAGTGATGATGATCCCAAATTTTATAAGATCCATCCTGAAGCCTCCGCCAATACCGGCCTTAGTGACGAGACTCACCCGTTTTATGGCGCCTTGATTATTGGAACGATGGAGCCCCCTCCGACGAAATCTCTTTCTCTTTTTTCATCACTTGGAGAATCGTTTGTTTTTTCGGGGAAGGTGATTTCGAAGGTTTCCGGTGTCGTGTACCAGATGTTTACAGGACAGAAGAATACTTCGGATCTGGGCGGAGTGATCCGGATCGGGGAAATGACCGGCGAGACAGTGCGACAGGCCTCTGTCGTCGGGTATGCCGGTGTATTCCGCTTGATTGCGGCTTTATCGGTTTGTATCGGATTTTTAAATCTTTTTCCGCTGCCGATGCTGGATGGGGGGCATTTGCTGTTTCATGGCTATGAAGCCGCCACCGGACGCCCCCCCAGCAACCGCATGAAGGCCTATTTTATGGTCGCTAGTATGGGGTTTTTGATGTCGATTGTGATTGTTGCCAATATTCAGGATGTTTTTGAAATATTCTTTTAATGGTTTTTCGGCTCAATAAATCCGTATTTTGTACTTATAGGCTTTGATGTTTTTAAGTTGATCCTATATTAACAACAGGGTCATAATTATTTGTTAGACTGGCTTTACGGCTGGTTTGTGCAGCGCATATATAGGGTATCTCATGCAATCAATATTAGATTTAGGGCAGTTGGTTCTTGGTAACGTATGGACTTACGGCGTTACGTTTCTGGCTGTTCTTGGCGTTTTGGTCTTTGTTCACGAGTGGGGCCACTACATTGTGGCGCGTTTGTGCGGCATTCGTGTTGAGGAATTTTCCGTCGGTTTTGGTAAGGAAATCTGGGGCCGGACCGCTAAATCGGGGACGCGCTGGAAAATTGCGTTATTCCCCCTTGGTGGTTATGTCAAAATGTTTGGGGATAGCGATCCTGCGAGCGCGGCGCATAGTGACGAGATTACTGATTCGGACGGGCACGTTGTCCGCCATATGACAGCGGAAGAGCGTCAGGTCGCATTCTTTTCGAAGCCGGTCTGGAAGCGTGCTTTGGTTGTTTTCGCCGGTCCCGGTATCAATTTCCTTTTTGCTATCGTCTTGTTGGCCGGTCTTTATATGAGCGTCGGTCAACCTGTGACGGCTCCGCAAGTGACGGGCGTCGAAGTCGGGACAGCAGCGGAACGCGCTGGTTTCCTGCCGCATGACGTTGTTAAATCGGTTAACGGTAAAGACGTTGTCAGTTTTGACGAAGTTCGTCGTCAGGTGATCCTCAATCTGGACCAGACCATGGTTTTTGCGATCGAGCGGAACGGATCTCCGATGACGCTCGAGGCTACGCCGGACAAGATCATGGAAACCGATCGTTTCGGTTTCTCGCATGAGCGTGGTTATCTTGGCGTTATCGGGCCAGCCAATGGCCTTGATATGAAGCGGATCGAAAGTGTTGATGGTGTTGCGACCAATGGGGATCTTAAAAAGACCCATGAGTTAATCTTGGCAAGCCTTGATCGTCCTGTCCGGATCAAAACAACCGGTATTGATGATAAGACCTCGGAACTTCATCTTATTGCTCCATCCGAGATGAACCCTCAGCTGAAAGATCCGGCTAATCCGGCTTATAACGCTCTGTTCCTCGGGGTTCGTCCCGGTGATACGGTTATTCACTATAACCCGATTCAGGCGATGGGCGTTGCGGTTTCCGAGACTTGGAACATCTCGGTCGAGACTCTCAATGCGGTCTGGCAGATGATTACCGGTACCCGTAGCGCGAAAGAGCTCGGCGGCATTATCCGGATCGGTGCGATGGCGGGTGATATGGCCGAGCGCGGATTTGTGGCTTTGGTGCTTTTTACGGCACTTTTGTCGATCAACCTTGGCCTCATTAACCTCTTTCCGGTTCCTATGCTTGATGGTGGGCACTTGCTGTTTTATGGAGTTGAAGCGGTTCGCGGCCGCCCGATTCCTGAAAAAGTGCAGGAGTATGCCTTCCGATTCGGTCTTGTTGTCCTTGTGTCGTTGATGGTGTTCTCGAACCTTAATGATGTCATCCAGATGTTTATTCTGAGCGGCAAGAACTCCTAATTATTTTTCATAATTTATAAACGGGCGGGTATTTATCCGCCCGTTTGTCATTTTGCTGCGCCGCACGTTGGTCGGAAGAGGGAGTTTGTTTATACTGACCTAATCTTAACCGTGACTAACTCCTTAGTTCCCCTTGATTAGTTCATCAACTCCGAGTAGTTTTTCTCAGTTTTTACAATCCGTTGACCCGGTCGGTGCCTCATGATTTTAGGAAACGTGTTCAAGCCTGCTTTTATTGTTGCGGCCTTGTCCTTGTTTTTCGTTAGTGTTCTTCCATTCAGCGCGGCTTTGGCTGCGACTGTGCGCGATATTCGTGTGCAGGGTTCCGAGCGGATCGAGCCGACGACTATCCTCACATACCTCAATCTGAACAAAGGGGACGACGTGACTCAAGATGCTCTTGATGCATCATTGAAAAGCTTGTTCGCGACCGGTCTCTTTGCAGATGTCCAGATTTCCGAACGTGATGGCGTTGTTACTGTTCACGTTGTTGAAAACCCTGTCATCAACCAAATTGCGTTTGAAGGAAACGATGAACTGAAAGACGAGCAATTGTCGTCTGAAATTTCCGCGCGGCCCCGTCAGGTTTTTACACGGACCAGCATCCAGAACGATGTTGAACGTCTTTACGATATTTATCGTCGCAATGGTCGTTTCTCTGCAGATATACAGCCAAAAGTCATTAAACTTGACCAAAACCGTGTGAACCTCGTGTTCGAAATTTCGGAAGGACCTCTGACTGAAATTTCATCGATCCGCTTTGTCGGGAATGAGCGTTTCGGTGATGATGAATTGCGCACTGTTATTACGTCGCGCGAGAAGCGTTGGTACAATATCATGTCGACGGCTGATCGTTTCGACCAAGACCGGATGGCTTATGACCTGGAACTGCTGCGCCAGTTCTATTTGAAAGAAGGTTATGCCGATTTCCGTGTTGTGTCCTCGGTTTCCGAACTTTCTCAAGACAAAGATAAATTCTATCTGACCGTTACGGTCGATGAGGGCGAGCGCTACACCGTCGGCGATATCCGCATCAATTCGCAAATCCGGAACCTCGATCCGGCGACACTCATGAATCAAGTCTCATTCAAAAGCAAAGACTGGTATGACGCCGAAGCGGTAAAAACGACAATCGACCAGATGACCAATCGACTTGGCGATATGCAATATGCATTTGTGAATATCGTACCGGACGTGAATCGCGACCGCCAGAAGAAAACAATCGATATTGTTTTTAACATTAACGAGAGCCCGCGCGTGTTTGTCGAGCGTATCAATATTGATGGTAACGTCCGTACTTTGGATAAGGTAATCCGTCGTCAAATGTCTCTGGTTGAGGGCGATGCGTTTAGCAAAACTTTGCTTGCCAAATCCGAGAAAAACATTCGTAACCTTGGTTTCTTCTCGAAAGTGGATATCAAAACCCTACCTGGCAGCGCCCCGGACAAGACCGTTCTGAATGTTAGCGTTGAAGAGCAATCTACCGGTGAAGTTTCTCTCGGGGCCGGTTTCTCGACTGCGGATGGTCCTTTGGCTGACTTCCATATTCGTGAACGCAACCTCCTTGGTAAAGGGCAGGACTTGTCGTTCTCGTCAACCGTTGCCGGAACGCGTACCGAGTTCGATATCTCTTACACCGAACCATACTTCCTCGAGCGTGATCTTTTGGCCGGTGTTGATGCATTCCACACAACACGCGATCAGCAGGACGAGAGCTCGTTTGACCAGAAACGTACAGGCGGCGGCGTTCGCCTTGGCTATCCTTTGTCCGAAAATCTGCGTCAGACCTGGCGTTACCGGATCGAACAGAACGAAATCACCAACGTCGATAATGATGCGTCCCGATTTATTAAGGATCAGGAAGGCGATCGCTTTACATCGGCCATTTCGCAGCGGCTGGCTTATGATGATCTCGATAGCCGCCTTGTCCCTACGGACGGTTATAGCTTGTGGCTTGAAACCGAACTGGCCGGTATGGGCGGAGATGCGAAATACGTCTCTGGAAAACTCGGTGGATCCTACTATGTTCCTGTGGCCAAGAGCTGGATTTTCAACCTGATGGGTGAGGTCGGTGCTGTGGCAGGGTACGGAGATGGAGATGTTCGCATTAACGAGCGTTACTTCCTCGGCGGCAATACATTCCGCGGTTTCGAGAAAGCCGGTGTTGGTCCTCGTGATTTGACAACGGATGACTCGCTCGGTGGTAACCAATTCTATCGCGGTACTGCGGAAATGACATTCCCGCTCGGCTTGCCGGAAGATCTCGGGCTTACAGGCCATGCCTTTACCGATTTCGGTTCCTTGTGGGGACTGGATGAGTCGGGTGCTGGTTTGGTTGACGAGAATTCTTTGCGCGCGTCGGCCGGTGTCGGTATGACATGGAAATCACCAATGGGGCCAGTGCGTATTGACCTCAGCAAACCATATCTCAAGCAGGACTATGATGTTGAGCAGGTCTTCCGTTTCAGCTTTGGTACCCGTTTCTAAAAATATTTTTTAACTTTAAGTCTATGAGAGGCTGTTTTGAAACTATCAATTAATTCCATTCGCGTTTTGGCTGTTTTGGCTGTTTTGGCTGGAGGATTTATGTCCCAACCAGCATATGCTGCCGAGCAGGTTGCCGGTAACCCTGTTGTGATTGCTGTGCTTGACCTTGAACAAGTCGTCCAGAAATCAGCCGCTGGCCAGTCGATTACTTCTGCCATCAAAGTGCGCGAAGATGCTTTGAAAAAAGAAGCGGACGGCTACAAAAAATCTCTGCGCGCTAAAGAAGTCAAACTCGTTGGTGATCGTAAGGCTGGGCAGAGTGACAAAGATTTCGATGCGGCAAAAAAAGCGTTCGAGCAAGAGGTGAAAAAATCCCAACAGGCTATCGTTGATAAGGGCGTTGCTCTCGAAAAAAGCAAGCTCGAAGCTTTGAAAGCAATCCAAAGCGAGATCGCTAAAATCACGGCGGATATTGCTGACGAGAAAAAACTCCAGATCGTTGTTGATCGTAAATTCGTTGTGATCGCCGAGCAAAGTCTCGACATTACCGAAGAAGTTCTGAAACGTCTTGACGAAAAAGTTAAGAGCATTCCTCTGAAGTAATTATGGCAGATACCCGTTTCTTTCCTAAACCCGCTCCAGTGTCTCTTGCCCAATTGGCAGCGCGCACGGGAGCGGAACTCTATGATCCGGCCTCGGGTGATTATATCATCGAGGCTGTGGCTGCTTTGGATGTCGCGGGCGATTCACAGATTTCTTTTCTGGATAACGCCAAATACCGCGATCAGTTTCGTGCGACCAAGGCCGGAGCCTGTATCGTCCACCCTGATATGGTCGAAAATGCTCCAAGCGGCGTTCGCCTTCTTCTCTCTAAATCACCTTATAAGTCCTATGCTCTGGCGGCGCAGGTTCTCTATCCGGAAGTGCGTCCAGAGGCCGGAATTTCAAAATTAGCCTCGGTCCATCCTTCGGCCAAGATCGGGGCCAATGTCGTTATTGGAGATTTCGTTACGATTGGCGAACAGGCCGAGATTGGTGAGGGATGTTGGATCGAGCCTCATGCTCATGTCGGGTCCGGCGTTGTTCTCGGTGCTCATTGCCGTATCGGTGTTCATGCATGTGTGACCCATTCGGTTTTTGGACATCATGTGCGCGTTTATACAGGTGCGCGTATTGGTCAGGACGGGTTTGGGTTTGCGATTGATCCATCCGGATTTGTCAAAGTGCCTCAGCTTGGGCGCGTTGTTATTGGCGATCATGTCGAAATAGGGGCCAACACAACGATTGATCGTGGCGCGTCCGGCGATACGACGATTGGTTCCGGGACATGGATTGATAACCTTGTCCAGATTGCGCACAATGTTAAAATCGGGCGAGCCTGTATTCTAGTGGCTCAATCGGGTGTCGCCGGAAGTACCGAGCTTGGTGATTTTGTTGTTTTGGCTGGTCAGGTTGGCGTGGCCGGACATCTCAAGATAGGTTCGATGGTCAAGGTGGCGGCGCAGTCCGGTGTAACCAAGAATATCCCGGCTAAAGAAGAGTGGATGGGGTATCCGGCGATGCCGATGAAACGTTATTTGCGGCAAGCTGTTTTGCTCAACAAAATGGTTGAGCGCAAAAAATAAGAAGAAAAGGAAACGAGCGATGACTGAAAAATTTGTGCCCATGGATGTGCGCGGGATCATGACAAAAATACCGCACCGCTATCCTATGTTGCTGATCGACCGTATTCTCGAGTGCGAGAATGGCCAGCGCGCTGTTGGTCTTAAAAACGTCACCATCAATGAGTCGTTTTTCCAAGGACATTTTCCCGGTACTCCGGTGATGCCGGGCGTTCTGATTATCGAAGCAATGGCGCAGACGGCAGCTGTGCTCGTGGTTAATACTTTGGGACCAGAGGGCGAGGGTAAGCTTGTCTATTTCATGACGATTGATAACGCCAAATTCCGTCGCCCCGTGACGCCTGGCGACTCGGTCCATATTCATGTTCAGGTGATTAAATCACGCGGGCCGGTCTGGAAGTTCAAAGGTGAAGCTATGGTTGACGGACAACTTTGCGCCGAAGCCGAGTTTTCGGCGATGATCGTTGATCCGAAAGACGCCTGATTTCAGGTGAAATAGTCGGTAAAATACCGTTACTTGTCCTGCGCAAAGGCTTGGTTATAGTCAGATTATGAATCACAACGAAACACTTATTCACCCTACCGCCATTATCAGCCCTACCGCCAAGTTGGGTGAGGGCGTTCGTGTTGGTCCTTACTGCGTGGTGGGCGACCATGTTCAGCTCGGGGATCGCGTTGAACTGAAATCCCATGTAGTGGTTGAAGGGCGTACACAAGTTGGCGCCGATACGATTATCTATCCGTTTGCGTCGATCGGCCACGCGCCGCAAGATTTGAAATTCCACGGTGAACCGTCCGAGCTTATTATCGGTCATCACAATACTATTCGCGAACACTGCACGATGAATCCGGGAACTGAAACCGGAGCCATGAAAACGGTTGTCGGCAATCACGGCCTGTTTATGATGAGCACGCACGTTGCCCATGATTGCGTTATTGGCGATCATGTGATCATGGCGAATAACGCAACGCTCGGTGGTCACGTCGAGGTCGGCGATAATGTTTTGATTGGCGGTCTGGCGGCTGTTCACCAGTTTGTCCGCATTGGATCTTTTGCCGTGATCGGCGGAATGTCCGGTGTTGAAAGTGATGTTATTCCTTATGGCCGCGTCAAAGGCGAGCGTGCGTTCCTTGCGGGCCTTAATATCGTTGGCCTCGAGCGTAAAGGCTTTGATAAAGAGCAAATCCGCGGTCTTCAGCGCGCGTTCAACGAACTCTTCGGTGAAGAAGGAACGATGGATCAGCGTATTGAAATGGTTTCGAATGATTTTTCCGAAGCCGTTGCCGTTATGCAGATCATTGATTTTGCACGCAGCAAGCGACGTTTCCCGTTATGTATGCCCCAGAAAAAAACGGCATAGACCAGTCTTCTCCTAAAGTCGGTATTATCGCCGGAAATGGCGATCTTCCGGATCGGCTCTCTGATGCGCTGCGCGCGCAAGGGATCGAGCCTGTCGTTGCACGTCTCGGCGTTGATTTCGGTGTCGGGCAAGCGGGGGCCATTATGGCCTTTTTCAAAGGCCAATCGGTTACCGATCTCGTTATGGTCGGCGGTTTGCAGCGGCCCAATTGGCTCACGCTCAAAGTTGATGGGGCTGGTCTTCGCATTGTTTCCCGGGTCCTCTTTCGCATGCTCGGTGATGACGGGCTGCTTCGGGTCGTGCGCGATGCCCTTGAAGACGAGGGATTTCGGGTTCATGGCGTTCAGCGCTATATGCCTGAACTTTTGGCGCCGAACGGTTTGTTGGGGCAGATTTCTGCATCCATAGGCACGGGAGATCTGGCTCGCGGGCTTAATGCCGCCAAAGAACATGGGGCGCGGGACATGGGGCAATCGGTCGTTATGGTGGATGGAAAAGTCGAGGCGTTTGAAAAGCCCGATGGAACCAATGCCTTGATGCGTCAAATGGCGGGAGTGAACGGATGCAAAATTTTGTTCAAGGCTTCGAAACCGCAGCAAGACCTTGATCTTGATTTGCCGACGATCGGGCGGCGTACAATTGATACGGCTATTCAATGTGGTTTTAACGGTATAGCTGTCGAGGCCGGACGCACGTTGTTCCTTGATCGTGACTATGTTGTGGAGCAAGCTGACCGGAATGGTTTGTTTGTGATTGGTCTAGTGTCCGGTGAGGTCTCTCATGACTAAAAAGATTTTTATTATTGCCGGAGAGAGTTCAGGGGATGCGCTTGGAGCAGGTCTTCTTCATGCTTTGCGCGCGCGTCTTCCGGATGTAGAAGTGCGCGGTATTGGCGGCGAGCGGATGAAGGCCGCCGGACTTTCCGAGAGCTTTTTCCCGATGGACGAATTGTCGGTTATGGGGCTCGCGGAAGTTTTACCGCGTGTTCCCAAATTTATCGGATTGATCCGCAAAACCGTGGAAGCGATTAAAGGATATAACCCTGATCTTGTCGTGACGATTGATAGTCCCGATTTTTGCTTTCGAGTGCAAAAGGGACTGAAGAAAGCCGGAGTTGCGGCCAAGCGGGTGCATTATGTTGCGCCGACAGTCTGGGCGTGGCGTCCGGGCCGTGCGCGCGATATTGCGCAATTTCTGGACGGGATTTTGTGTCTTTTTCCTTTTGAAGTGCCGTATTTCGAACGTGAAGGACTTTCGGCTGTGGCGGTCGGGCATCCGATGGTGGAGTCGGGCGTTCTTGATGGGGATGGCGCCAAGTTTCGTGCGTTTGCCGGTATACCAGAGGAAGCCAAAGTATTTGGCGCGTTCTGTGGTTCGCGCTCGCGCGAACTCGAAATGAGCATCCCGCTCATGAAGGAGATCATAACCGGACTTCGTGAGAGTTACCCCGATCTTTACTGTGTTATGCCGACATTGCCAAAACGGGAGGAGCGCCTTAAGGCTGAATTCGCTTCGTTTGATCGTGTTGTGGTAACGGCGGATCATGCACTCAAATATGATGCGTTTCATGCGTGCGATGTGGCGGCGGCTGTTTCTGGAACTGTGGCGCTTGAGGTGGCTTTGGCTGGTGTGCCGCACGCGCTCTTTTATAAAATGAATAAAGTAACATGGGAGATTGTCCGTCGCATGGTGCGGACATCCTATGCGCATTTGGGGAATATTTTACTTGATCGGCGGCAATTCCCCGAATTTCTTCAGGATGATGCACGCGCCGACGATATGGTCTTGACCCTAAAGTCATTCTTGTGTGATGCGAATGGTAGAGCCAAGGCCGAGGGGTGTGCACAAGAGTTGGTTGATCGTCTTTCCACCGGTCCGAAGATCAATTCGTCGGAGCAGGCGGCTCATTATCTTCTTGCGCGGATGGGCATTGCCCCATAAACAAACTGCGATCACTTTCGTGATCGCAGTTGCTTCAACACTCACACAGGAATTTCGGTTTATTTGCGCTTTTCGACAGCGATATAATCGCGTTCGGTTGCGCCGGTATAGAGCTGACGTGGGCGACCAATACGGTTGCTTGGTTCTTCCATCATTTCTTTCCACTGGGATACCCAACCAACGGTACGGG
The DNA here is from genome assembly GCA_051715325.1 of Alphaproteobacteria bacterium. Lineage (GTDB taxonomy): Bacteria > Pseudomonadota > Alphaproteobacteria > Micavibrionales > Micavibrionaceae > UBA1573. The sequence continues at coordinate 73,950 of JBPXJO010000011.1, forward strand.
CAACGGCAAAGAGGACGGTGAACATCGATACAGGGAAGCCTATGGCTTTCAGAATGATGCCCGAGTAGAAGTCCACGTTCGGATAGAGTTTGCGCTCGATGAAATACGGATCGGAGAGGGCAATGCGCTCGAGTTCCATCGCGATTTCAAGAAGCGGATCTTTTACGCCGAGTTCAGCCAGAACTTTGTCGCAGGCCTGTTTCATAACGGTCGCGCGTGGGTCAAAGTTTTTGTAAACGCGGTGACCAAAGCCCATCAGGCGATATTTTTTGTCTTTGACGCCCTGGATAAATTCCGGAATACGGTCTTTGGAACCGATTTCTTCGAGCATTTCAAGAACGGCTTGGTTGGCTCCGCCGTGGGCAGGGCCCCAGAGCGACGCGATACCGGCGGCGATACAGGCAAACGGGTTGGCCTGAGACGATCCGGCGAGGCGTACCGTCGAGGTCGATGCGTTTTGCTCGTGGTCGGCATGGAGGATCAAAATCTTGTCCATGGCGTCGGCGATAATCGGAGAGACTTTGTATGGCTCGGCCGGAACAGCAAAGCACATATGCAAGAAGTTTTCAGCAAATCCGAGATCGTTACGCGGATAGACGAACGGCTGACCAACCGAATATTTGTAGGCCATGGCCGCGAGGGTCGGCAACTTGGCGATTAGGCGGTGGGCCGAGATTTCTCGTTGGCGCGGATCGGAGATGTCGAGAGAGTCGTGATAGAACGCCGCCAATGCGCCGACCACGCCGCACATAACGGCCATCGGGTGAGCGTCGCGGCGGAACCCACGGAAGAAGAACTGAAGTTGTTCGTGCACCATGGTGTGGTAAGTGATGTTTTTGCGGAATTCGTCATATTGAGGTTTGCTTGGCAAATCTCCGTAAAGAAGGAGATAGGCGACTTCCATGAAGCTGCTTTTTTCGGCCAGGTCTTTAATATTATAGCCACGGTGCAGCAGAATGCCGTTGTCACCGTCAATAAATGTGATGCGCGATTTGCAGCTGGCGGTCGAGGTGAAGCTCGGGTCCAACGTGAACATATCGGTGGTTTCGTACAAATTACGGATGTCGATGGTTTTCGGGCCAAGAGTTCCTTCTACGACTGGAAAGCTCCATTTTTCACCGGTTTGGTCATTGACGAGGGTGAATGTGTCTTCTTTGGCTTCGGACATGATAAATTCCTTGATTGTGGAGTGGATGCGCTAAACGAAACGCAGTTGTTGGTGGAGTAACTTAATCACAGGTTCCTTAAGACCTAGTTAAAAGGATAAATCTCTTTTTAGGTGGCTTCAAGACAGATAGAGACTTGATTTTCTATAATTTCATAATTATTATTCCTTCAAACATAAAAAGTATAAAAACAGGGCATTATTAATATGACACATATCGAGTCGCTTTCGCGGCCGGTCGAGGATTTCGTTAATAACGGAATTGTTGATCCCGCTTTCATCCACGAAGAATTTCAAATCGCCAAAATCTGGGGGCAAGATTCAAATGCCCTTGATATGAAACTGCGCCGTATGACGGCCAATGACCAATTTCAGGCGTGCCGTTTTTCTGTCAACCGGTTCGAGCCGCTCGAGCGGCTTATTAATATGGCAGATGCAAATCCCCATGCTTTTCTGACAGACGGTGCCCGCGATGTGGCCGTCAAGTTTTTGGGGACTGTGTGGCGACAATCCGTTTTATTTACGCAGTCGAATATGCCGATACTCGATCAATATGTTTTTGATGGGGTTACACGGGCGCGCGCAATGGATGAGCTTGAAGCGCAAGAAGATCTGGATTTCAGGGCTCAAATGGAGGCGGATATGTTCCGAATGATCCAGAAATTGAATCTGCGCTCGGAGCGCCTTGAAAGTTTTAATCAGGCTGCCGCGCAAGGGGCGCCGTGTAACCCTCTTCCTGTGGAGCGGGTTTATGCGGATGGCGGACACGCTGTTCAATCTTATTGGGAGGATCTGGGGCAAACTAAAACGACCATTGACGGAAATTTTTCAACGGACCTGAATGCGCTCAAGCTTCTTTTTAGCCGCGTGAATTTTCTTTACGAGATTGTACGGCGTGAACAGGTCAAAGAGGGCGCTATGCCTTTGATCGGCGACGAGATAGATCGTCATCGGCGTTCGGCTGTGGGATGTTACAAGCGGATGGTTGTATATAATAACTGGAGCAAAATGTGTGAAGGCTTGGCCGAAATGGTTCAGGAGCCTAGCTAAGCGTTTCGATCGTGAGGTTTTAAATGGGCATGGTTTTGACACCACGTCAGGATATTGAAAACTTTGTTCGCGACGGGGTCGTTAATCCGTCTTTGGTTCATGAAGAGATGACCGATGAGAAGCTTGCCCATCTTTCCTTGGAAGACATTGATACACGTTACCGCAAGTTTGTTTTTGCCGATGTGATTGATGGATGCAATGCTGTGTCATCTCGTTTCGAGGCTATGGAGCGCGTGCATCATCTGGTTGGCAAGAACCCGCATGGATTTATCGATCAAGCTTCGGTTAAAAGCGCTTTGTTTGAAATGGAAATGTTCTGGCTTCAGGCTGTTCTCTACTTGAAAGGCACATTGCCGACTCTTGACGAGTATATTTATAACGGAGCACGAAGCCCAAGTGGCGCGACACTTGGGTGCGAGGCGGATGACGAGAAAAAGCTGCGGCGCTTGATGGAGAATACCCTTCATAAATTAATTGCGCGCTATAATGTCCGTCAGTCTTTGTTGGATCGTTTCAATCTTGCTGCGTCGCTTGACAAACCCTACATGCATTTTGATGTTGATTTACCGGAGTTCGCAGATCGTGCCGGTGCTTCGGAGGATTACTGGCGCAGTCTTGGCGCGCTGAAGGAGCAATTCGGGAAAAGTGCTTTTATCGAGACAAACACGATCCGGCTGGTATTTTACCGTGCCAATTCTCTGATGGATCTTTATCGCCGCGACCTTATCAAGCCGGAACACCACGGATTTGTTTTCCAGGAAATCGAAGCCCAGAAGAAACATGTGCGTCAGTGCGCAAGCCGCGTGGACGCACTTCAGGCCTGGATGGGGCGTTGTGACCGATTGGCGGATTATGCTCTTGATTAAGCTTTGGCGAATTTGCCCAAAGCGTAATTGATCCGCGCCGTAACTTCCTCTTTGCCCAGAACTTCCATCGCGTGAACCAGTGACGGCGACGCTGCTTTACCGGTCAGGGCCGCGCGGAGCGGCATCATTACTTTGCCAAGTTTGCCTTCGCGATGATAATCGGCGGTGGCTTTGCACAGTTTTTCCAGCTCATCAGCGGTAAAGGAGTCCAGTTGGCTTAGATTATCCAGCAGCACTTTGACGATAAACAGGCCGTCGTCGTTGAGATTAGTGGCGGCTTTTTCCTCGAAATCATAAGGAATGCCACGAACCAGAAACTCTGCATCATCTGCTAGTTGAACCAAATTCTTTGCACGGGACTTTAATTCATCCATACGCGCAAGAAGGTGGCTTTTTCCAAGAGGGGAAACGGAAACGCCTCTTTTTTCATAAATATCAGAAACCAAGGTGACCAAGCGGTCGTTGTCGGCCAATTTCATGTAATGGGCGTTGACGTAATTCAGCTTGTCGAAATCAAAGCGCGATGCGCTCTGGCCGATGCCTTCAAGGTCGAACCAAGCGGTGGCTTGTTCGGTGTCAATAATTTCGTCATCGCCGTGCGACCAGCCGAGACGCAGCAAATAGTTGCGCATGGCTTCGGGCAGGTAGCCCATATCACGGTATTCTTCAACCGAGGTGGCGCCGTGACGTTTCGAGAGTTTGGCCCCGTCCGGTCCCAGAATAAGCGGCAAATGGGCGTAAACCGGAATATCCCAGCCCATTGATTCGTAAATGACGTTCTGGCGGAAGGTGTTGTTCAAATGGTCGTCACCGCGGATGACATGGGTGACGCCCATATCGTGGTCATCCACAACAACCGCCAGCATATAAGTCGGGGTGCCATCTCCACGGAGAATAATAAAATCGTCAAGCTGTTCGGCGTTGACGCGGACTTCCCCCTGAACTTTGTCATAAACTACGCATTCGCCGGACATGGGTGCCTTAATGCGAATGACGGGTTTGACACCTTCCGGAGGTGTTGTGGGCTGCGTGTTGCGCCAGCGGCGGTCATAAAAAGTGATCCGACCTTCTTTTTTGGCGTCTTCCCGCATTTGCTCCAGTTCTTCCGGAGTGCAGTAACAGTAATAGGCTTTTCCGGCTTTCAGCAGTTCGTGAGCAATTTCAGCGTGGCGATCCGAGCGCGAAAACTGGGAAATGACGTCGCCATCCCAATCAATGCCCAGCCAGTTAAGGCCGTTGATAATAGCCTGTACTGCCTCTTCCGAATGACGGGCGCGGTCGGTGTCTTCGATACGGAAGAGCATTTTACCGCCGTGACGACGGGCATAGAGCCAGTTGAACAGACCCGTGCGGGCTGTTCCGATGTGCATAAAACCAGTGGGTGAAGGCGGAAAACGGGTTACAACAGTCATGTAAGATTGGTATTGAATTCTGGTGAAGCTGACAAGTGTCTTTATAACGGCTTTGGCCGATTTTTTTGCCCACCAGGAGGAAAACAAGCTGGTTTGGCCCTCTATTTTTATCGGGCTTGGGGCTGCTCTTTATTTTTCCCTGTCTTTCGAGATTCCATACCCTTTTGTCGCCGGATTGTCGGTTTTTGGTTTTAGCCTTTATGGGGCGGCATTCCTTTGGTATCGGCGTGCGAGTGATCGGGAAATACGATTTCTGGTCTGTTTATGCGCGGCGGCGGTTGCCCTTGTCATTGCGGGTTTGGCTGTATCCAGTTTTAAAAGCTGGTGGGTGGGGACGCCTATGGTCGTCGACGAGATCAAACGTCCGGTCAAAATTTCAGGTGTCGTCGATCATATTGAGCGTAATGATGTGTCGCGAACTGTCCGGATTGATATTGGCGAGATCCTCATAGAACGTTGGAGCAAGGAGCAAACCCCAAAAATTGTCCGCTTGACGGTGCGGACAAAAGTGCCCGAGCTATTAAAAGCTGGCGACACGGTGTCCATGCTGGCGAAATTGAATCCCGCTCCGGCGCCTGTCCTGCCTGAAAGTTATGATTACGCGCGGCATTCCTATTTTGAATCGATCGGGGCTACGGGGTTTGCGGTGACGCCGGTGACCTTCGTTACGACGGCTTCAGATGAAGGGTTTTCCAATGGACTGGAAAATTTGCGCCAAGCGGTATCCAAGCGTATAGAAAAATCGGTGCAAGGGCCGTCGCAAGGAATTGTTGTGGCGCTGATGACGGGAGAACGGGCGTCGATTTCGGATGAGGATTGGCAGTCGCTGCGTGCTTCGGGGCTTGCTCATATTATTTCTATTTCCGGACTTCATGTGGCGCTTGTGGCGGCTCCGGTCTTTTTTCTGGTGCGTTTGTTTCTTGCTATGATTCCGGCGATCTCGTTGCGGATGGATGTCAAAAAAATAGCCGCTCTTGCCGCTTTATTGGTTTGTGCGCTTTATGTCGGATTTGTGGTGCCGAGCGTTCCGACAACGCGGGCGCTGCTGATGACCGGAGTTGCTTTGCTTGCGATTATGATGGATCGCTCGCCGTTCTCGATGCGGTTGGTCGGTTTTTCGGCGCTCCTTATTCTGATTTTTAGTCCTGAAAGTATCTGGTCGGTCAGTTTCCAAATGTCCTTTGCTGCCGTGACGGCGCTTGTGGTTGTGGCCGGATGGATGCGGCCAACATGGTCGGCGTTTTACCGTGAGGGAGGTGTGATCCGTAAGGGTTTGCTCTGGCTTGGAGGGGCGCTTCTGACCAGCTTTGTGGCGTCGCTCGCGACGATGCCTTTTGTTTTCTATCACTTTCAGCAGATCGTTAATTACAGCATTCTTGGCAATATGCTCGCCATGCCGGTATCCGGTTTTCTGATTATGCCGATGGTGATTTTATCCTTTGTTTTAATGCCATTCGGCCTCGAGAGTTATAGTCTTGAGGTAATGTCATTTGGTGTTGATCTGCTTCTTGAAATTGCCCGATTTGTCGAGCAATTGCCCTATGCGATGATTTCGGTGCATATGGTGTCCCCGTGGTTTTTGTATTTGATCGTGATCGGGTCGCTTACGATTATTCTCTTTCAGGGGGCGTGGCGCTTTGTTGGCGTTGTCGCGATTTTATGCGGGATTGGTGTTGGTTTTATCGATGTGCGTCCAGTGGTCTTGGTTTCACAAGATGGACAGCTCGTTCTTATTCGCGATGGAGATCACGGGTTTATATCGTCGAACCGTAGCGGCCGTTTCCTGCGCGAGGCATGGCAAAAACAGCTTGGACTTACGGGGAATGCCGATGTTTTTCCAAAAGAAGGACGGATTGAGCTGAGCTCAGGTGGGTCAATTGGCTGCGATTCTCGCGGTTGCCGCATTGAGGTGGGTGGGCAGCGTATTGCTTATGGCCGCTCGCTCGATGCTTTGGCGAACGAGTGCGCTTGGGCGAATGTGTTTGTCAGTTCTTCTGTTGTATCACCCCAAATGTGCGGCACTGTTGAGGTTTTTGATAAACGGTCTTTGCGCCGCCAAGGGGCAGTGGCGCTCATGCCTGATGGACAAGGATGGGTGAGTACCCATCAGCTTCGCGGGCAGCGCCCGTGGACCATGCGTTCGGCCTTTGGAATGAGGCCTAGTGATAAGTCCGGATCAAAGATGCAAGCTCACCCTGAATTTGTACGCGGTCCGGAGTGAGAATACGCGGCTTATAGGCATCGTTTTCGGCTTCGAGGATCACTTTTCCGTCGCGGCGATAGATGCGTTTTAAAGTGGCTTCCATGCCGTCGACGAGGGCCACAACAATCTTGCCATCGCGGGACTGGTTGGTTTTTTTGATGATAACCAAGTCGTCGTCATTGATTCCCGCATTGATCATGGAATCGCCTTCAACGCGCAGGGCATAGTATTCACCGTTTCCGAGCATCGAGGTCGGAATATCAAGAAAATCTGTATCGTTCTGGATCGCCTCAATCGGAGTTCCGGCAGCGATCTTGCCGACGAGGGGCAGGGTAGTGATATCCGCAATCTTTTCAGAGATGCGGTCGAGAATGGACGGCGCTTTTTCAGTAGTCGCTGTTTTCGATTTCGGGGTGCTGATGTCGTCGGGCAGACGAATGACTTCGACGGCGCGCGCGCGGTTCGGGAGGCGCTGCAAATAACCGCGCTCAACGAGGCCTGTAATGAGGCGGTGAATGCCCGATTTGGACTTGAGGTCGAGCGCTTCTTTCATTTCATCAAAGGACGGGGCTACGCCGCCATCTTTCAGGCGGTCGTGTATAAAGACCAACAGGTCACGTTGTTTGCGGGTCAGCATAGGGGAATCCTTGGCGATATAATACGTAAATTAAAAGTTTGTTCCGCTTTATTCGCGGTTTGTTCTTCTTTTGTTTTACTCTGATTCAGGGGCTTTGCCAAGAAGTTTCTGAACGGCCTGTTCTATATCAGGCTGCCGCATCAGGCTTTCTCCAACCAGAAAGGCATTATATCCGGCCTCAAAAAGGGATTTTAGCTCGGTGTTGGACGCTATGCCGCTTTCGGCAACACGGATGGTCGAGGACGGAATATATTCGAGCAACTTGTACGCGGTATCGAGGTTAACCTCGAGCGTTTTGAGATTGCGCGAATTCACGCCGATCATCATCGGATCAAGTTTAAGGGCGCGGTCCAGCTCTACGCGGTCATGAACTTCGATGAGGACATCCATGCCTAATCCGGTCGCGGTGTCATAGAGAAGTTTGGCAGTTTCATCACTCAAGGCAGCCATAATAAGAAGAATGCAATCGGCACCGAGAGCGCGGCTCTCGACAATCTGGAATGGTGAGAGCATGAAATCTTTGCGAATAACCGGAAGGCGGGCTACGGCTTTGACGGCTTCGAGGTCTTCGTCGGCCCCTTTGAAATAAGGTTGATCTGTAAGCACCGAAATGCAGGTGGCCCCCGCGTTTTGATAAGCGAGTGCAATTTTTACCGGATCAAAATCAGCGCGGATGATGCCTTTGCTAGGAGATGCTTTTTTAACTTCGGAAATGAGGGCTGGCTCGCCTCTTTGATTGGTGGCTCTAATCGCGCGGCAAAAACCAAGCGGGGCGGGCTGAAGTTTGGCGCGCTCCTGAAAGACGATTTCCGGAATGAGATGCGATACCCGGGCTATATGCTCGAGCTTATCTGCGCAAATCTTCTCCAGAACATTGACGCTCACCGGCGCACCCGTCATTTATAGCTTTGAGTAAAGTTTCTATAGGCCTCGAACAATTCCAAGGCGCGCCCAGTATCTAACGAATTCGCGGCGAGCTCAACCGCTTCTTTTAGATTGGTTGCTTTTTCTGCTAAAAATAGTGCCGCGGCGGCATTGGCCAAAACAATATTTCTATAAGCCGAATGTTTCCCTTTTAAAAGTTCGAGAAGTTCCGATGCGTTGTAGGCAGCGTCTTTTCCCTTAAAATCATCGGTTTCACAATAAGGAAGTCCGAAATCTTCTGGCGTCAGGATGGAGGTGCTGATTGTGCCGTTCTTGAGTTCGGCGATGTGGGTTGGGCCGGTTAATGTGATTTCGTCAAGGCCATCATCGCCATGAACAATACAGGCGGATGTTGCGCCGAGGTTACGGAGCGCCTCGGCAATGGGTACCAGAAAACGGCGGTCATAAACACCGATCAGCTGGATTTTGGTTAATGCCGGATTTACAAGTGGGCCAAGCAAGTTAAAGATCGTCCGAAATCCTAATTCTTTTCGCAGTGCAGCTAAGGGCTTTAGAATGGTGTGGTGGCGCGGAGCCATCAGAAAGCAATAGCCGAAGTCTTTGAGTGCCGTTTCGCAGGCTTCGGGCGGAATATCGATGTTTACTCCTAAAGCTTCGAGAACATCGGCGGCGCCCGAGCTGGAACTTGCTGCGCGATTACCATGCTTGGCTACCGGAACACCATTTGAGGCGACAATAAAGGCTGTCGCGGTCGAGATGTTGAGTGAGTTGGAATGATCGCCGCCTGTGCCGCAACAATCAATTGTTCCGTTGGGAGACTGGATATGGGCGGCTTTGGAACGAAGGACTTTTGCCGCCGCCGTAATTTCATCGGTTGTTTCCCCCTTAAGGGAGAGCCCCATCAGAAAGGCTCCGATTTGTGACGGTGTCGCGTGACTCTCCAGAATGGATGCGATAGCCAATTCCATTTCGGATTGGTTCAGGCTTTGGCCACCGCGAATTTTTTTGAGTGTTTCGATCATCTTTATGCGCGCGACGTCTGGGTAAAGAAATTGGCGAGAAGGGTTTTTCCGTGTTCGGTCGCTATGCTCTCGGGGTGAAATTGTACGCCGTGAATTGGTTTGGTTTTGTGGCGCAGTCCCATAATCAATCCATCGGATGTTTCGGCGTTGCTGACCAGTGTGTCGGGTAACGATGATTTTTTGACAATGAGCGAGTGGTAGCGCGTTACCGTGAACGGTGAAGGAATGGATGTGAACACTCCGGTATTGTCGTGGGTTACAGGGGAAAGTTTCCCATGCATCGGTTCCGGGGCGCGAATAACGCGTCCGCCAAAAGCCTGACCAATGGCTTGATGGCCGAGACACACGCCAAAGAGCGGGATGTCATGATCGGCCGCCGCTTTGATGAGCTCTAAACAAATGCCGGCATGCTCCGGGTCACTCGGGCCGGGGGAGATAATGATGTGATCCGGTTTTGAGTTCAGTACATCCGAAACGGTTGTTTTGTCGTTACGAAGCACGACGCATTCTTTACCTAGATCGCCTACATATTGAACTAAATTGTATGTAAAACTGTCGTAATTATCTATGAGCGTAATCATGCATTATGTTTATCACGGGTTTAAATGATCTGCTATCACCTTTATTGAGAATAGGATATAATATCAGATAATTCAGGGGGCTTGTTTCAAAGGAGTTGAACGATGTCTTTCTTTCTTAATCTGCGTCAAAACATGCCCGTCACGTCGAAATTGGCACATATCCGGAAAACAGGATTTATTATCTACTTCCTGATTTCGCTGATCCTCGTCAGTTTCACTTTCTTTGTATATTTCTCGGTTAAATCCAGTGTTCTGGATATGAAACGTCTTGCGGCTTTGGCTGATACCAAAACACAGGTTCTGGATCTGTCTCTGGTGGCCATGGATACTTTGGTCGATAAAGACGAAGGCCATATTCAAGAAACGCGCATCAAGGAAATGGAAAACGGATTCGCTAACCTGAATCGGCTTATCCCGAAAGTTGAAGAGATTGACGCGTTGCTGGACAGCTCTCTGGATGTGAAGGGCTTTAAAGCGGCTGCAGCGGACTATGAACGTTCGATCAAAACCGATTTGCTTTCGGCTGTTGTTCGGGGCGCGGACGAGAGTTACTTTGCCGCCCTTGACGATCGTATTGATTCTAATGGCGAGAAATTGACCGATGGCGTTGTTCAGTTGATTGACCTTATGACGGAACGCCGAGATGCGACTTTTAACAAAATGATGGTCAGTCTTTATGTTCTGATTGGTCTTTCGGGCGTTCTTTTGCTTGTCTCTCTGGTGCTTGTTTCCAGCTTTAGCAATATGGTCTCGAGCGCGATTGTCGAGCCGTTCATTGCTTTCATTACGCGCATGACCAGCTCGACCGGCGATACGATTATGAGCCTTAAGGTCGAGGCGGAAAAACTGGCGTCACTGTCCAAATCCCTGAAGATTGAAGCAGGCAAGGGCACTCATGAGCTTAATAATCTTTATTCCTCGATCGAAGGGATTTCGAGCGCATCAAGCGAGCTTTCATCCTCTATAGAGGAAATTCGCCGTCAGGCGGCGCTTTCTTCGGAAGTTTCCGGTCTGGCCGTTCAGGAATCCCGTAATATGCACGAGACAATCGAGAAGCTGCGCACCTCGTCGGAGGGGATCAGCGAGATTACCGACCTGATTAATAAGATCGCCGAGAGCACAAACCTGCTTGCGCTGAATGCGACGATTGAAGCGGCTCGTGCCGGCGAGGCCGGTAAGGGGTTTGCGGTTGTTGCAACCGAGGTTAAGGGGCTTGCGGTTAAAACGGCCGAGGCAACGGGCAGTATTTCCGAGCGGGTTCAGACTATGCAGGACATGGCGCGGTCTGCTGTTGCGGCTATCGAGAATATTAGCGAGACTATTAAAGAGATCAATAATGCCAGTAATTCCGTATTGGGTGCTGTTGATGAGCAGGCCGAAGCAACTTTGGAGATTTCATCGGTCGTCAACCGCGTTATTAGCGGTGTGCAGATGACCAAGGATCTGATCGGATCGGTTAATAATTCGGCGGATATGACTGATGGTGTCGCGTCGCAAGTTGTCGGATCAACGGATAAGCTTTATGCCGGTTATATGTCGGTTAATTCGGAGATGAAGGCGTTTGTCGGCAACTAAGCCGCACAGAACCAATGGCTTTATTTTTGGCGGCTGCCGGCAATCGCGTCGGCGGCCGCAGTCATAAGCGCTTTTGACTTGTGAATGGTTTCATCATATTCGAATTGCGGTGTGCTGTCGGCAACAACACCGCCGCCGGCCTGAATGTGAATCTTCCCATCTTTTACGGCGCAGGTGCGAAGGGCAATGCAGGTGTCTATGTTGCCGTTGGCCGCCAGATATCCGACTGCTCCACCATAAAATTTTCGTTTGGTGGGTTCCAGTCCGTCGATAATTTCGATGGCGCGAATTTTCGGGGCGCCACTCACGGTTCCGGCAGGTGATCCGGACATCAGTGCGTCGAGAGAGTCTAGATCGGAACGGAGCGTGCCTTCAACGTTCGATACGATGTGCATGACATGGGAATAATATTCGATCGTGAATTTTTCGGTAACCGATACGCTACCGATCTCGGCGATTTTGCCGACGTCGTTGCGGCCGAGGTCGAGGAGCATCAAGTGTTCGGCGATTTCCTTTGAATCGGCAAGAAGATTATCACGATTGGCCGCGTCTTGTTCAGGGGTGGCCCCGCGCGGGCGTGTTCCTGCAATCGGGCGAATGGTAACACGGCGGTCGCGGACGCGAACCTGAATTTCAGGGCTTGATCCGACCAGGGCGAAATCCGGAAATTTGATATAGAAGAGAAACGGCGAGGGGTTGAGACGGCGTAGCGAGCGGTACAACTCGAATGGAGGCAAATCAAAATCAACCGTAAAGCGCTGTGACGGTACGAACTGGAAAATATCTCCGGCACGAATATATTCTTTGCCCTGTTCGACCATGGAGAAATAGGCCTCTTTGCTCATATTCGCCTGAGGGGCTGGCAAGGCATCGAACTTGGAATGTGGTCGCTCCGACGTTACCGATTGGGCGATTTTGCTGATGACCGACTCAATTCGCGTCCGCGCATTTTTCCAGACGCGATCCGGCGAAAGGGAGGTGTTGCCTGCGTGTTCGTAGACCGGTGTAACGATGCAAATTTTATGTTTGATGTTATCAAAGATCACCAGAATTCGCGGGCGAATAAAGATGGAGTCCGGAATGCCGAGCGGGTCCGGATTTTTGTCCGGAATGGATTCGATAATCCGGATCATGTCGTATCCCATATAGCCGAACAGGCCGGAGGACGCCATCGGCGGCAAATCGGTATCCATGCTCTCAATTTTTGAGTTGGCCAGAATGGTGCGAATGTCATTCAGGGGATTGCCGCCGTTTGTGCGGTAATCATCGCACGTCCAAATCACATCCGGGTCATAGCCGATGATTGTATAGCGGCCTAGTTTTTCGCCGCCTTCAACTGACTCGAGCAAAAAGCCGTAAGGCTCGTTTTCGGCCAGTTTCAGGAACACCGACACAGGCGTGTCGAGATCCGAGACGATCCATTCATGCACAACCTGATTTTTGTGCGAGCTGAATTGGTCAAGAAACGATTGCGGCGTGGTCATACGAAACGATTATCACTTTGCTTATTGTGTTTGTTCTTCGCCTTTAGGGCCGTATATACGTTCAAGCAAATTGTTGTTTACTTGTACCGGATAACGTTTTTGCAAATGATCGGCCAGGAACATCATGTTCACGGTTGCGGTGTCGGCTTTCAGGGTTTCCTTGATGTTCTCGATCTCTTTATCGGCGGACTGCGCGTCATCGTCGATTTTGGTCGAGGTCACAACGCCGACTACAATCGAGCCCGGAGCTGTCGGAATGGCCAGAACGAATGTGCCGTTAGCTGAATCCATAAAGCGGCCAATAACGCGCAGGTCGTTAAACGGTTCCGGTTTTTTTGTTGCGGTATCCTGCTTTTGGGTCAGGCGGACTGTTTTTACAGCCCCGACGTCGGCAAGCTTGGATTTCTTGTCATTCAGTTTTTCAATCAGCTCTTGGGCTTTCTTGAGATTAGCCGACGATTTTTGTTCGGCTTCCCAACGTTTGCCAATGGCGTCTTTGACTTCGGCAAATGGTTTAGGCGCTGATGCCGTTACTTTGCTGACCGTCACGCTGTAATATTGAGTGTCATTGAGCTCGGAGAGTGTGCTCGGCTCTTGTTCGGCACTCGAGAAAATACGAGCAACGATGTCTTTGGTTTGTTTGTCGTCGAGTTCGATTTTTCCGTTGGTGTCGATTTTTGTGGCGGTTGCGTTAACATCCGGAAGATCGATAACGGTGAGTTTGTAATCTTTAGTCAAACCTTCGTAATCCTCACCAGCGGCCAAGCGATCTTCGAACTTCGATGTGAGATCAAAAAGCTGGTTTCCGGCTTTTTCATCATGAAGCTCTTTCTGTATTTCTGCGCGAACTTCAGAGATGTCTTTGGTGTGCGCCGGTTTTGTTCCAACGACATGGAATAAGTGGAAGCCCAGCGGCGATTTCAGCGGTCCGACAATATCGCCGTCCTTGGCACCGAAAATCGGGGTGGCCATGCTTGCATCGAGATCGGATTTTTCAATGCTCAGCGTTCCGGTAAAAGCGGAGGCCGAGCCTGTTTTTTCATTAACAGCTTCTTTTAAGGACTTGCCGTTCGAGGTGAGTTGTTTGACAGCAATGGCATCGGCTTCGGTTTTAAGCAGAGCCTGTTCGATGGTTTTGGACTCGCCAACGGCGAAGCTGTCCTTATTCTCATTGTAGAAAGCTTGAATGTCATCATCGCTTACAGCGACATCTTTCAGTTGGGAAGCCAGATCGACGATTGCGAGCTTTGCCGTACGGCTTTCCGGAGTTTTGTATTGGCTTTCAATGGTCTTGTAGTAGTCCTCGAGAGTTTTATCATCGGCCTGTTTTGGAAGCTTTATGTCGCTTTCGAACAATGTGACGTAGTCGATGTTTTTGGTAATGTTTCGGTAATCGACGATGTCTTTAGCCAGATCGTTCGGAATATAAGAGGCGGAATTGACGGCATTCTTAAGCAGGTTGTTTTGCATCTCGCTGCGCAGAAGCTTGGTAAAGTAGCGCTCGTTCATTCCTTGCGATTGCAGAAGGCGGCTGAACGCCGTTTTATCGTCGACGCCATCGGTCTTGAGCGGCTGGATCAGTTCTTTAATCTGATTGGCAACGTATTTGTCTTCGACGACGATGCCGTAATCGGCGGTCGAGAGGTCGAGAACGCGGCTGAAAACCTCGCCTTGAAGGAGGTTGTCGATCAAGCCCATTTTATATGCGTCTTCGGCGTTGACGCGTTGGTTACGCAATGTGCGCGTTACCAAGGTGTTAAATTCGTTAATCTTGATGGGTTCGCCATTGACAACCGCAACGTCGGTTTTTTGCAATCCGCCATTGTGAAACATGCCGCTCCAGTCGCTCAGGACCAGACTGAACCCGCCGAGAACCAGCAGGCCCAAAAAGAGTGCTGAAAAGAACCCATTACGCATTTTACGAAGCAGCATATTAATTCCTGAATTTTTAGTGTTTATTTTAGTGTCAACATGACTGGCCGCTTGCCTATATTTTACGAGCAGGGCTGTGTCAATTTGATCGCCGACTATAAACATGAAGACTGGACATGCCAAGCCTTCTTGGCTATGTAGTACCTTATTCTTAACAAGGGAGCCTTTATGTCCAAAAAGCTGGTTGTCGGAAATTGGAAAATGAACGGAGATACCAAGTCGGGCGCGGCTTTGGTTAAGGAGATCGCCTCCAAGGCCCCGCCATCCGTAGATGTTTGTGTTTGCCCTCCGGCGATTTATCTTCAAAGTCTGATGGCTTTGGAGGGCGCGGGTTCCCTTACGTTTGGTACTCAGGATTGTTCCTATCATAGCCGTTATGGCGCATACACGGGCGAGATTTCGAGCGCGATGATCAAGGATACCGGTGCTTCTTATGTTATTCTGGGTCACTCCGAGCGCCGCCAATATTATGGGGAATCGAATGAAGTCGTTTCCAAAAAAACACTCAGGGCGCACGAAGAAGGTTTGAGCGCGATTGTATGTGTGGGCGAAACCTTGGCTGAGCGTGAAGCCGGTATCCATACTTCTGTTGTCATAATGCAATTGATGGAGTCTTTGCCGCCGAGCGTAAGCGGGGCCAACCTTGTGGTTGCTTATGAGCCTGTTTGGGCTATCGGAACCGGAAAAACGGCTACAACCGAGGATATTCGGGAAATGCATGGGGTAATTCGCCGTTTTGTGCAGGAAAAGCTGGACAATCCGGATTCTATTCGTATTTTGTACGGCGGTTCTGTGAAAGCTGAAAATGCGGCTGAAATATTTGCAGTCGAGAATGTTGATGGTGCTTTGGTTGGCGGTGCCAGCCTCAAAGCTGATCAATTCCTTGCAATTATTGACGCGGCAAAATAAAAGAAAATCCTATAGTTGGCTGAATTGGCTGATTTTTTAGTTTAAAGAGAAAAATATGGAACACGTCGTTCTGGTTATACATTTGATTTTGACGTTGGCTCTGATCGTTCTGATCTTGTTGCAACGTTCTGAAGGTGGCGGACTGGGCCTTGGTACCGGGGGCGGCCTTGGTAATTTTGCCACTGCGCAATCTACCGCCAGCGCGCTGACCCGCGCAACGACCTATGTGGCGGTCGGCTTCTTTGTAACCAGTATTATTCTTGCGATTCTGGCATCCCGTACCGGAACGAACCAAAGTATTCTTGATGCGGCTAGTGCGGATTCTGTTCCGGCATTGACTCAGGAGGCTCCGGCGGAACCTGTTGTTCCTGTTGATGGGGCTAAAACTTCTGACGGTTCCGCTCCGGCCTCTGCTGCGACGACAGCTGATGGTGCAACCGGCGGCGCGGCGGCTGTTAAAGAAAAAACGAATTCTGAACCCCCAACTGTTCCGATATCTAAGTAAAATATGACACGATTTGTTTTCATTACCGGCGGCGTGGTTTCCTCATTAGGAAAGGGCCTCGCCTCCGCAGCGCTTGGCGCATTGTTACAGGCTCGCGGCTATTCAGTGCGTCTGTGCAAAATGGACCCTTACCTCAATATTGACCCGGGGACGATGAGCCCGACCCAGCACGGTGAAGTCTATGTCACCGATGATGGCGCCGAGACTGATCTTGACCTCGGTCACTATGAGCGTTTTACCGGTCGTCCGGCGTCCCAGACGGACAACATTACGACGGGCCGTATTTATATGAATGTTCTTCAGCGCGAACGGCGCGGGGAATATCTCGGGGCGACCATTCAGGTTATTCCTCATATTACCGACGAAATTAAAGCTTTTATCCGAGAAAAAGACGGTAGTGCCGACTTTGTATTGGTTGAAACCGGCGGTACGGTCGGGGATATCGAAGCGCACCCTTATCTTGAGGCGATCCGCCAGTTCAGCAATGAAGTCGGGCCGGAACGCGCCCTGTTTATCCATGCAACTTGGCTGCCTTATATTCCGGCGGCGGGCGAGCTTAAGACCAAGCCGACCCAGCACTCGGTCAAGGAATTGATGGCGGCGGGTATTCGTCCGAATATCCTCCTTTGCCGCGCTGACCGCGCGATTGATGTGGGCGAGCGCAAGAAAATCAGCTTGTTCTGTAACATCCCGTTCGAGCGCGTTATTCCGGCGCTTGATGTGTCGACGATTTATGAAGTGCCTCTCACTTATCATGCCGAGGGTCTTGATGATGAGGTTCTGCGCTGTTTCGGTCTTTCAACCGAGAAAGCCCCGAATTTGACTAAGTGGATCGATATTGTTGACCGGATTAAAAACCCTGAAAGTGAAGTTAAAGTCGCGATTGTCGGTAAGTACACCGAACTCTCCGATAGCTATAAATCCCTCAATGAAGCTCTGATTCATGGCGGGATTGCCAACCGCGTTAAGGTCAAGCTCAAGTTTGTTGAGTCGGAAATTTTTGAAAAAGACGGATCTATCCATGAGCTTGAAGATGTTCATGCGATTCTTGTTCCGGGCGGTTTCGGCGCTCGCGGGACAGAGGGAAAGATCCGTGCGGTGCAGTTTGCGCGCGAGCACAAAATCCCGTATTTCGGCATTTGTTTTGGTATGCAGATGGCCGTTATCGAGGCTTGCCGCGATTTGCTCGGTCTCAAAAAGGCAAGCTCAACCGAGTTTGGCGCTACGGAAGAGCCAGTGGTCGGTTTGATGACCGAGTGGGTCAAAGGTAATGAGACTGTGGCCCGAAGCGGGTCGGGCGATATGGGAGGGACCATGCGCCTTGGTGCTTATCCGGCGGCTCTTAAGAAAGGGTCGCGCGTTGCCGATATTTATGGCTCGCCAACTATTCAAGAGCGGCATCGTCACCGCTATGAAGTGAATGCCAACTACATTCCGCGACTAGAGGCTGCGGGGATGTTGTTTTCGGGGCTGTCGCCAGATGGCAAATTGCCGGAAATCGTCGAAATTCCAAGCCATCCTTGGTTCGTCGGGGTACAGTTTCACCCTGAGCTGAAATCCAAACCGCTGGATCCTCACCCGCTTTTCGTTTCTTTTATCAAGGCTGCCGTTGAAAAGAGCCGTCTGGTTTAAATAAAAACGTAATAAAAACAGGGAGTATATTATGGATGATGAGCGCATTGCCCACGGAGGCGAGGGGGCGACCCCTGCCGGTATGGTTTTCTCACTTGTTTGCGGGTTTGCTTTAGCTACGGGTTGGGCGGTCGATCACAAAGACGACCTGACTCGTGTTTGGGGCGCTGTGGCCGATTCCTATCAGGTGGGTGCGGCTTATTCGGTTTCGGCCAGCGTTATTGTTCCGTATAAGCGTAAGCCGGATAATGGTTCTCAATCGTCAACCCGTGCTTCGGCTGTTCCCCCTAAGGCTCCCAGGCGGCATTGAATTTTTTGCGTTAATGTGCGGCAAATGATTGCAGAATGGAGCATTCCGCGCTAAAAAGATGCCCATGAAAACCGTAAAAATCCAGAATTTTGAAGTGGCTAACGACAAACCGTTTGTTTTGTTCGGTGGCCTTAACGTTCTCGAAAATTTAGACCTGACGCTTAAGGCGGTCGAGGTTTACAAAAAGATCACTGACCGTTTGGGTATCCCTTTTATTTTTAAGGCGAGCTTTGATAAAGCCAATCGTTCGTCGGTGCATAGCTTTCGCGGTGTCGGAATGGATGAAGGCCTCCGGATTTTTCGGCAGGTCAAAGCCGAGTTTGATAATGTTCCGGTTGTGACTGATGTTCACGAGATTGATCAGTGCGCTCCGGTTGCCGAGGTGTGTGATGTGATCCAGCTTCCGGCGTTTCTCGCGCGTCAGACCGATCTGGTTGAGGCGATGGCCAAAACAGGCGCTGTGATTAATGCTAAAAAGCCTCAATTCATGTCGCCATATCAGGTGGGCAATATCATTGAGAAGTTTGCCGAGTGCGGTAATCACAATGTGATTTTGTGCGAGCGCGGTCATTGCTTCGGCTATGATAACCTTGTGGTGGACCCGATGTCGTTTGGTGTCATGAAGGAAATGTCGGGAGGTGCTCCGGTGATCTGTGATACGGTTCACGCATCGCAGATGCGTTTGCCGGGTAGCGCTGCTTCGGGCGGTCGTCGCTCTTTGGTGCCAGACCTTACTCGTTCGGTTCTGGCTATTGGAATTGCCGGTATTTTTATTGAAGCATATGACGATCCAAACAAAGCTAAATGTGATGGGCCGTCGGCTCTCCCGTTTGACAAGCTTGACCAGTTTATTACTCAGGCCAAAGCCATTGACGATCTTGTGAAGTCGATGGACTTGGTCAACATCAGCTAGTTTTTCTTTTAGAAAGGTACGAAAACATGACTGCTATTATTGATATTTTTGCTCGCCAGATTCTGGACAGCCGTGGAAATCCGACTGTTGAAGTTGACGTGATTCTGGAGAGCGGCGCGACAGGCCGTGCGATGGTTCCTTCGGGAGCGTCGACCGGTGCCCACGAAGCGGTTGAACTGCGTGATGGCGATAAAAACATTTATGGCGGCAAAGGCGTCCAAAAAGCTGTTGACCATGTGAACAGCGAAATCGCCGAAGAAGTTTGCGGTATGGACGCTGAAGCTCAGGCTGTTCTTGACCGTGCGATGATAGAACTTGATGGAACCGAAAACAAAGGCCGTCTTGGTGCTAACGCTATTCTCGGCGTATCAATTGCTTGCGCTCGCGCTATGGCTGAAGAAATGGACCAACCGCTCTACCGTTACGTTGGCGGCATCCATGCTCACGTTCTGCCTGTTCCTTTGATGAACATCATCAACGGCGGCAAGCACGCAGACAATCCGGTTGATTTTCAGGAATTCATGATTATGCCGGTTTCGGCTCCGTCGATGTCGGAAGCAATCCGTTATGGCGCTGAAGTGTTCCATGCCCTTAAGAAAAACCTCTCGGCGGCCGGTATGAATACCAATGTCGGCGATGAAGGCGGATTTGCTCCGGCAGTGAACTCGGCGACCGAAGCGCTCGATTTCATCATGAAGTCGATTGAATCGGCTGGTTACAAACCGGGTGAAGACATTATGATCGCACTTGATGTGGCATCGACCGAATTCTTCAAGGACGGTAAATACCACCTCGAAGGCGAAGGCCGCGTCCTCTCGACCGCCGAGATGATTAAATACTATGAAGAACTCTGCGCGAAATACCCGATCGTTTCGATCGAAGATGGTTTGGCTGAAGATGACTGGGATGGTTGGGTTGAATTGACCAAACGTCTCGGCGACCGCGTTCAGTTGGTTGGTGATGATCTGTTCGTGACCAATCCGAAACGCCTTGCGATGGGCATCGAGAAAAAAGCGGCCAACGCGATCTTGGTTAAAGTGAACCAGATCGGCACCTTGACCGAGACTTTGGAAGCCATCCAGATGGCTCAAAAAGCCGGTATGGGCGTTATCCTCTCGCACCGTTCGGGTGAAACCGAAGATTCGACCATCGCTGATTTGGCTGTGGCAACTAATGCTGGTCAGATCAAAACCGGTTCCTTGTCGCGTTCCGACCGGATTGCAAAATACAATCAATTGATCCGTATTGAGGAAGAACTCGGCCCTATCGCTGAATATGCCGGTTGCTCGATCCTGCGTTCCATGCCTGCCAAGTGTGCGGCTAAAAAGAACGCAGCCTAGGCTTTGTCTACGGTTTTATCCTATTTGCGGGCAGCGTTGAATTGGTCAACGCTGCTTGCTCTTTTCTTTATCAGTCTTCCCAGCATTCTTGGCCTTTATCATGGCGATCAGGGCCGGTTTATCGGTGCGTCTGCCGCGATTGTCGATCCTCCTTTTAAAGGGCAGGTTGTTTATATGTTCGACCAGAGCTGGCATCGGGCGAGGGGGCTTGTTGTAGGGCAGCCTTATCCTGATAAGGGGCAATTGCCGCTTTTTCTAAAAAAGGCGGACATTCCAGTTTATTGGGGGGGCCCCGTTGAGGATCGTGACACGATCCATGTGGTGCGGATTAAGGATAAAGACCAGTTGCCGGAAGTGCGGACTTGGGATGAAATGGTTCGCGAAATTCCGAATATTCTGGAAGATATTCGCCGTTATCCCGATACTTATAAGGTCTTTGTCGGGGTTGCCGGATGGGGCTTTGCAGATTTCGAGACTGAGAGGAGCGAGAAAAGCTGGTTTGTGGCTCCTTATGATTCTCGTTTTTGGTCGGACAATATGACTTCCAGCGAGCGTTTGCGCCGCGTTATCGAGAATAGTCTCGATAAAAAACACCCTGTTATTAGTCCGCGACAAAAAAGTTAAGGTTTCGTCGTTTCTGACAATTTACTTTGTATTTGAATCAGTTCAGTATGACCTTACAGGTTCCTGTATTTCTTATCTTTATTTGGATTGATTAAATCGCTTGACGACGATGGGTCGGCTGTGATTCTCTTAGTGTATGAAGCAACTTTTTGAACACCGTTATCTGGTTCGAAAAAATCTCATGACCATCATGTGTCTGGGGTTGTGTTTCTATTTTTCATATCACTTGGCGTTCGGGCAGCGCAGCTATGTCCGTTACATGAGCCTTCAGAACAGCATTTCGAATCTTAATCAGGACAACGATAAGTTGGTTGAAGAGCGCAAGGCTCTTGAAACCCGTGTGGCTATGCTCCGCTCGTCATCCCTGAATAAAGATATGCTGGAAGAGCGTGTGCGCATCGTCCTCGGATACCGCGAAAAGGGCGAAAAAGATATTTTCGTATCCGATCATCAGTAGCATGCTTATTTTATAAGTTGCCTTTTTATATCTGCTGACAAATCTGTGGTAAATCAAGCTGTTGCGGTGCACAAATCTGCCGTTTTTTCTTGGCTCTTATGCGAAAATCGTGTAGCTCTTCTCCTGAAAAATGAAGAGGTACCACGTGTCATCTGATAACAAGAAGGGCAAAATGGCCAAATCCAATCTTAAATCGGTGTCGTCATCATCGAATCTATCGAACAGCGCGCAATTGCCGAGCGCTGATGAACTCAAAAAATTCTATCGCGATATGCTTCTTATCCGTCGCTTTGAAGAGAAAGCGGGTCAGCTCTATGGTATGGGGCTGATTGGAGGGTTCTGTCACCTGTATATTGGTGAAGAAGCTGTTGTTACCGGTATTCAATCGGTCATGAAAAAACAGGATACGTCGATCACGGCTTATCGTAACCACGGGCATATGCTCGCGTGCGGGATCAGCGCCAACGAAGTGATGGCTGAACTCACCGGACGTGCGGGTGGATGTTCGCGCGGCAAGGGCGGATCGATGCACATGTTCTCGATCGAGAACGGATTCTATGGCGGTCACGGAATCGTCGGAGCGCAAGTATCTATCGGCACCGGTCTTGGTTTTGCTCACAAATACAAACAGGATGGTGGCGTCTGCGTAGCCTATATGGGTGATGGCGCGGCGAACCAAGGGCAGGTGGCTGAGTCTTATAACATGGCGGCGCTTTGGAGCCTGCCGGTTCTTTATATCGTTGAAAACAACCAGTACAGCATGGGAACCTCGGTTCCGCGTCACGCGGCCGGTGAATTCTATCGTCGCGGCGAAGGGTTCGGCATTAAAGGCGAACGTGTGGACGGTATGGATATTCTTGCGGTGCGTGAAGCTGCGTCTCGCGCGCTTGATGATATTCGCGCCGGACATGGCCCTTATATCCTCGAGATCGTAACCTATCGTTATCGCGGTCACTCGATGTCCGATCCTCAGAAATACCGTTCCAAAGATGAGGTTGAAGAATACAAACACCGCGATCCGATTGAAGCGGTCAAGGCTTTGCTTCTCAAGGAATACAATGTAACGGAAGACGATCTGAAACCAATCGACAAAGATATCAAGGCGATTGTAACCGAAGCTGCTGATTTTGCTCAAAGCTCTCCGGCTCCGGATGATTCCGAGTTGTGGACTGATATTTTGAAACCGGTTCAAGAATAATTTCATTTAAAGGGTAATTGATATGTCTGTACAAGTTCTGATGCCTGCTTTGTCGCCTACGATGACCGAAGGAAACTTGGCTCGTTGGCTCAAGAAAGAAGGCGACGTGGTGAAGGCCGGTGATGTGATCGCCGAGATTGAAACCGATAAAGCCACGATGGAAGTTGAAGCGGTTGACGAGGGTATCCTCGGCAAGATTCTGATCGCCGAAGGCGCTCAAGGCGTTGCCGTAAATACTCCGATTGCGATGTTGCTTGAAGATGGTGAAACCGAGGCATCGCCTCCGGCATCATCGCCATGTATGCTGGCGGATATTCCGTGTGTGCCGAATGCGGCTCCGGTTGCGACGTCAACCACCGCGACATCGGTTGTCGATCAGCCAATCGGCAAAGCCATCGAGAACCGTGATGTTTTGTATGCGATGGGCCAAGTGATTGAGCCTCCGCCTTTTGACGAAGCGCCGTTCATGGAAAAAACCCAAGCGATGCAAGTGCGTGAATCCCTGCGTATGGGGATGAGCGAAGAAATGCGCCGTGATAAAACGGTTTTCCTCTTGGGTGAAGAAGTGGCTGAATATAACGGCGCTTATAAAGTATCCCAAGGGATGCTTGATGAATTCGGGCCAGAGCGTGTGATTGACTCGCCAATTACCGAGCATGCCTTTACCGGTCTTGGTGTTGGTGCGGCGATGTCGGGTCTTCGTCCGATTATCGAATTTATGTCGATGGACTTTGCGATGCAGGCCATGGACCAGATTATCAACTCGGCGGCCAAGACCCTCTATATGGCCGGCGGTAAACTCGGTTGTCCGATTGTGTTCCGTGGTCAAAACGGTGCGCCGGGTAAAGTTGGGGCCCAGCACTCGCAGTGCTATGCCTCATGGTACGCCCATGTTCCTGGTCTTAAAGTTGTGGCTCCCTGGTCGGGTGCTGATGCCAAAGGTTTGATGAAAGCGGCGATCCGCGATCCAAATCCGGTTATGATCCTTGAGCATGAATTGATGTATGGTCAGATTTTCGAGACCCCGCTCGATGAAGATTATGTGATCCCGATTGGCCGTGCAAAAATCGAACGTGCCGGTACGGATATTACTTTGGTCTCGTTCTCGATCATGGTTGGAAAATGTATGGAAGCTGCCGAAAAATTGGCCGAAATGGGAATTAGCGCGGAAGTGATTAACCTCCGCACCATTCGTCCGATTGACCGTTATACCATCATTGAAAGTGTCAAGAAAACCAACCGCGTCCTTTCTGTGGAAGAAGGATGGCCGTTTGCCGGTATCGGCGCCGAGATTTGCGCAATGATAAACGAGCACGCGTTTGATTATCTCGATGCGCCTGTTGGCCGTGTCTGCGCTGCGGATGTTCCGACGCCGTATGCCGGAAGTCTCGAGAAGCTGGCGACCCCGCAAGTTGACGAGATTGTCCACGCTGCGAAAAAACTGTGTTACCGCTAAGTCTTCCAGATCAGAGGAAAAATCATGCCTACCAATATTCTTATGCCGGCGCTTTCACCAACCATGACCGAGGGCACTTTGGCCAAATGGCTCAAAAAAGAAGGTGACAACGTCAAGGCCGGTGATGTGATTGCCGAGATCGAAACCGATAAGGCAACGATGGAAGTCGAAGCGGTGGATGAGGGCAAACTTGCAAAAATCCTGATTTCGGCAGGAACATCCGGAGTGGCTGTGAATACACCGATTGCGGTTTTGCTCGATGATGGCGAGGATGCCAGCGCGATCAAATCCGGCCCTGCGGCGAATGCCAATCCGGCGCCACAAGCTGCGGCGGCTCCGGCTCCGGCTTCGCCA
>JBPXJO010000012.1:0-34043 GCA_051715325.1 Alphaproteobacteria bacterium
TATTGGTTGCGGGGGCCAGATTTGAACTGACGACCTTCAGGTTATGAGCCTGACGAGCTACCGGACTGCTCCACCCCGCGATCAGAAAATGATAGGCTTTTTTGACGTTGGAAGCTCGATTAGGTATTTGGAGCGTGATGCGGTATATCCCACCTCTCCCCGCCCCGTCAACCCTAAAGTAAGTCAAAAGGCTTAAGTGCGGCTTTTTGGCTCTTTTCCAGCGCTCTTTCGTCAAAGCCTTCGATCATACCTTCAAACAGGCGATGCCAGTTAACTTCGGCCTGAAGGTGGATAAAGACCGACCCCAGCCCCAGCGCGGCGCGGTCCATAAAGACAAATTCGCGCGGAACCGTCACCCCACCTACTTCTCGGAGGCGTTTATGCACTTTTTGTGCGGTTTCGCGGCCATAAATCCCTTGTTCGGTTTTACCGATAACGCGGCTGCGGTCCTCAAGGAGCGGCTCGTAAAGGAACCCCGCCCAGATAAGGAGTGTTTCGATTTGCTCTTTACTCAAATTCTTAAAGCCCCATGTTTCGAAAGCATGGACGGCCAGATCATTTTTTCCGCTCTGGAGGGCACGGTACAGGTTGATGACGCCACCGACGAATGAGGCCGGAAAGACACGAATGCACCCAAAATCGAGCAGGTTGATCGAAAGATCTTTACGTACCGAGTAATTCCCGAGATGCGGGTCGCCGTGAATGACGCCGTAATAATAAAGCGGTACATACCATGCGCGGAACATATTGAGCGCAATCGTGTTGCGAGTTTCGACCGGAGCGGTTTTGAAGTCGAGAATCTTGTCACCCTCAAGCCATGTGGCGGTCAAGAGACGCTTCGTCGAGAGCTCTGGAATGATTTCGGCAACATGGACGTTCGGTTCACCCTGCAGCATAAAATCGTAGAGGCGCGTATGGCGGGCTTCGCGCTCATAATCGAGTTCTTCGTAGAGACGCTCTTTCAGTTCGGCATGAATGGCGTTGGTTTTAAGAGCTTTATCGTAGGCTTCGAACAGCGAGAAAGCCAGTTTGAGCTGCGAGAGATCGGCAGCAATCGCCGATTCCATGTCCGGATATTGCAGTTTACAGGCGACAACGCGCCCGTCATGAAGCATGGCTTTGTGCACTTGGCCAAGGCTGGCGGCAGCAACGGCTTCTTCAGAGAATGTTTTGAATTTGCCCTGCCAGTCGGCCCCAAGTTCGGTTTTCATGCGGCGCTTGACGAACGGCCAGCCCATCGGCGGGGCGTTGGATTGCAATTGCTGCAGAGCCTGCGCGTATTCGGGCGGCAAGGCTTCGGGAATGGTCGAGAGAATTTGCCCGACTTTCATGAGCGGGCCTTTGAGCGCCCCCAAGGCCGCCAGCACTTCGCCCGCGTGCTTTTCACGTTCGATCTTGACGCCCAATAATTTTTCACCGGCAACTTTTGCTGCAACTCCGGCCATGGTTGTCGACACTTGCCCGTAACGCTTGACGCGCTGACCAAGATTTCCCTTAGCTTGTTGCGGTTGCTCCTGATCCGGTGTCTTTTTCGCCATCGCTCAATATCCTAGTGGCCTCTCTGGTTTTTTGTGCGCCACCCTTGCACTGCAATATACACTTTTCTTTCCAAGTTTCCCGATTTTTTGCTAGAGTATTGTCTGAATTTCAAAAAAAACAAGCATTACTCGGAGTTTTCCTGATGACGGAACGAATTCGCACCCTGCGTGACCAAATTGTGTCGCGGGCCACTCATTATGTGCCCGAGCAAGGTTGGACATGGTCCGTAATTGAACAAGCTGCGGCCGATTGTCACCTGCAAGACCAGGGCGCCGCGTCTTTATTCCCGAACGGGCTGATTGATGCCGTGGCCCACTTCTCGGATATTGTTGACCGCGCGATGTTTGACGCTCTTAGTGACATCCCTTATTCATCCCTGCGCAGCAAAGACCGTATCCGCGCTGCCATCATGGCCCGCCTGACTTATCTAGAGCCCCAACGCGAGGTCGTACGTCAAACCCTTGCATTCTGGACAATTCCGACCCATGTCATCCAAGGGCAGCGCGTTATCTGGCGCACCGCCGATAAAATGTGGTCGTGGGCCGGCGATAAAGCCACCGATTATTCCCGCCAAACCAAGCGCGCGATGCTCAGTTCAATTTTGATGGGGACATCGATGGTCTGGATCACCGATGACTCCAAAGATATTATGGTTACACAAGCCTTCCTTGACCGCCGATTAGAAAATGCTATGGAATTCGGCAAAACAATTGGTACAATAAAAACAGTGATACCTAATTTGTTTCGTCAAGCGCGGACCTAATGACCCTTTTTAAGACTCTTTCTCTCTCTATGCTGCTTGGGGCAGCATTTTTTCTAATTTCCAGCGATGCCCACGCCCGAAGCTTCTTTGAAGTTCTCTTTGGCGACGAGGAGTCGCGCGAAGGCCCAAAGCCTGAGGAAACGCTCCAAGCTCCATTTTCGACCAAGCCTTCCCCCAGCGAAACTGCGAAAAACCCGCTGATGGATATGTACGGCAAAAAAGATGACACCAGCCCCAAAAATACGCTGACGATCGATCAACCGCACATCTCGCCGGAAGAGATCGCCAGCTGGGCCGCCGGTATTGTTTCTCAATGCCTCAGCTTTGCGCCAAAAGAGATCCCGATTGTTCATGCCCGTTTGGCCAATGATTTCTCGGCCTACGGGATGCAGGAATATCAGGACTACCTTAAAAAGTCAGGTATCTCCGATACTCTGACCATGCGCAAACTTAAAGCTCTCACCATTTATGATGGTCAGGCACAAGTTATCCGCGAAGGCGTTGTCAGCGGCACCTATCACTGGCTGGTCCAAGTGCCCGTGATGGTCACTTATTACGACCAAAACATGAACCGTATCGTTGATAAGAACACCAAATACGGTCAAAGCCTACAGTTGGTTGTTCAGGTTCAGGTCGGCCGCACCAATAAGTCCACGGTCAACGATACCGGTGTTGAAATCGAGCGCTGGCTCGTCAATTAAACGAAATCCTGTGTGTATTCCGTTTTGAGTCTTGCCTTTCCGGCAAGCTCTGCGATAGGTTGACGCCCTCAAGATCGATATAGACTTTCAAGCAAGCGAGGATGCCATGGCTAGCGCCCAAACCGCAACAATCGAGCATGACGATGAAACCGCCGACGTGGGCGGCGTAGCCGGTAAACGGCTAAAAAGCTTTCTGGATCGCGTCGAGCGTCTCGAAGAAGAGAAAAAAGCACTGGCCGACGACATCAAGGACATTTACGCCGAAGCCAAAGGCGTTGGTTTTGATGTGAAAACCATGCGCAAAATCCTTCGTTTGCGTAAAATGGAAACCGATAAGCGCCGTGAAGAAGAAGAACTCCTCGAGCTCTATAAGGCCGCTATCGGTTTGGAATAAAAGGATAATTTTTAACCCCCCTCCGCTCTTTCCCCACACTTAACCAGATTTTCATATTTTTCCGGTATGTAATAAGGTGGGTAAAGAACGATGACCGACTCCTTAAGCTCGCTGATGAATGCCATGGTTGACCGTATAGACACTGTCTATGCGGAGGACATTGGCCCCATCCCCGAGGAGCGTTACTGGCACATGATCGGCCTTTATATGCAAGTCGATCCGGTTCTGGCCCATCTTTACAAACAATATTGCGATTCCAAGACCAATCTGGGCAGTCTTTTGGCCGGTCAGGATATGGCTGATCCAATGACCGAAATTGCCTGGGATATGCATGACGGCCTCCGTACAGCCATCGATACACGCCTGATCGAGCTTCGAGGTTCCAAGGACACAGTTCGCCGTGTGACGGCGCTCCAGAAAGCTCTTAGCGAACGCGAGGCCGCTGCCCGCGAGAAGCTGAAAGCCGAAGAAGAGTCCCGCTCATTCGACAACCTGCTGGCCTTTATGGTCTGGACGGGCATGGTCATGAAGGATGCCCAAATCCCGTCGCCTCTCAGCCACGATTTCCGTCAAGCGTCCTGATTTCAACAGGTTAGAGGCTTCCTTGAGCCCCGATTCCTGTTTTTCAGCCATTTTTACGACTTTTTTTGTTGATTTTTGATGGCCAAGCTGGTTAATAGGCCCATCAACCTTGCTGGCGCCTACAGGCTGGTGTCAGCTTCTTTTCCGGATGGTCCGGAAAACGAAACCGAAAGGAGATCTATATGCCTATTTATGAAACCGTGTTCATTACACGGCAGGACCTTGGTTCTGCACAAGTCGAACAAATCACCAAGGACTATTCGAAAGTCCTGACCGATATGGGCGGCAAAATCCTCAAAACCGAACAATGGGGTCTGCGTACATTCGCGTACCGCATCAACAAAGCCCGCAAAGGCCATTACACTCTGCTCGAGTGCGATGCTCCTGCTCCGGCTGTGCTTGAAATGGAACGTCTGATGCGCAACAGCGAAGACGTTGTTCGCTATATGTCGATCAAACTTGATGAGCCATCCAAAGGGCCATCGGCAATCATCGACAAAAACTCCTATAACGAAGAAGAGGCCGCATAATGTCTGAAGCTGCAGCACCACAAAAGAAAACGTTCTTCAAACGTCGTAAATCCTGCCCGTTCAGCGGCGAAAACGGTCTGACCATTGACTGGAAAAACGTCCGTATGCTCGGCCGCTATGTTTCCGAACGCGGTAAAATCGTTCCAAGCCGTATCACCTCTGTTTCCCAAAAGAAACAACGTGAACTGTCCCAAGCGATCAAACGCGCTCGTTACATGGCTCTGATGCCTTATGTTCGTACCGAACTCGATCAGGCTCCACGCCGTGAACGTTCCGAACGTTCCCATGCCAGCGAATAGCCGCTGTTTGATAGGAAAGGATCTAAATTATGTTGACTGAAATCATCCTGCTCGAGCGTATCGAGAAACTGGGTAAAATGGGCGAAACTGTAAAAGTGAAGCCAGGCTTTGCCCGTAACTTCCTGCTGCCGCAGAAAAAAGCCCTGCGCGCTACCAAGGAAAACATCGCTTACTTCGAAGCCCAGCGTCAATCGCTGGAAGCCCAGAACGGCGAACGCCGTGCTCAAGCCGAAGCCGTTGCGAAGAAACTTGAAGGCCTGAAGGTCGTCATTCTTCGTCAAGCCTCGGAAGCCGGTCACCTCTATGGTTCGGTAACCAGCCGTGATATCGCGGATGCTGTTGCTGAAACTTCAGATGTTACCGTCGCGCGTAACCAAGTGGACCTGAACGATGCGTTCAAAGCTATCGGTCTGTTCCCGGTTAAAATTTCCCTGCACCCGGAAGTTAAAGTTCAGATTACCCTGAACATCGCCCGTTCGGCTGAAGAAGCTAAAACCCAGGAAAAAACCGGTAAAGCCGTTATCGTTGATTACAACGCTGACGACAAAAAAGCCGCCGCTCCTGCTCCGGCTGCCGCTCCTGAAGCTGCTGCCGAAGAAGCTGCCGCTTAATCCGGCACTTCTCTTAACCAATTCAAACACCCGCAAGACCGACTGGTTTTTGCGGGTGTTTTTTATCCCCGTCTTCCACACCCACCCTTTAAAACAATGCTGGTTGCCACCAAAAGCTTCTGTTAGTCTTCCTCCATGGCCCTTACATCCGAACTCAAAAAATCAGGATTTCAATCCCCGAATGCCGCGACTGCTTTTCAAGACGGGAAAGAGGATGTGCATTATCGCACCCTTCCGCAAAACCTTGAAGCCGAGCAAGGTATTCTGGGTTCGCTCCTGATCGATAACCGCGTGTATGAGAAAATCGGCGACATGGTAAAGCCCGATCATTTTTACGCTCCGGCCCACCAGCGCATTTACAAAGCCATTCAGACCCTTGTGGATCGCGGCCAGACGGCCTCTCCGGTCACGCTCAAAGGCTATTTCGAAAAAGATGCCGACCTCGAACAAGTTGGCGGCGCCGCTTATTTGGCCGAACTTGCTGCCGGCGTTATTTCCGTTCTCAACGCCGAAGACTACGCCCGCACACTTCAGGATCTTTATCTGCGCCGCGAGCTGATTTCATTCGGCACCGATGTGGTCAACGATTCATACGCACATTCCCTTGAAGCCGATGCGTTCGATACGATGGAGGCCGCCGAAGCCCGTCTCTTTTCGCTTGCCGAAACCGGTGAGGGGCAGAATGATTTTGTGACGTTGCGCGATTCGATCAAGGTCGCCATTGATCTCGCGGAAGTGGCGTATAACAACAAAGGCGGCGTGACCGGCGTAACCACCGGCCTTAAAGATGTCGATGAAAAACTCGGCGGCCTGCATAATTCCGACCTTCTTATTCTCGCGGGCCGTCCGTCGATGGGGAAAACCGCTCTTGCTACCAACATGGCGTTTAATGCGGCCAAGGCTTATGCACAGTCGGGCGGCAAAGAGGGCGCGGTGACTGCGTTCTTCTCGCTCGAGATGTCGCATGACCAGCTCACCACCCGTATTCTTGCCGAGCAATCGGGTATATCGGGCGATTCCTTGCGTAAAGGGAATATGAGCGAGGCGCAGTTCCGTGATTTTGCTCAGGCAGCTCACCGCTTGTCGCAAATCCCCCTATATATCGATGATACGCCGGCCCTTTCGATTGGCGCTGTGCGCACACGGGCGCGGCGTTTGAAGCGCAAGCACGGGCTTGGACTGATCGTCGTTGACTATTTGCAGCTCTTGCGCGGGAACGGCACACGCCAATCGGAATCGAACCGCGTTCTCGAAGTGTCCGAGATTACCCGCGGACTTAAGGCTCTCGCCAAAGAATTGCAGGTTCCTGTGCTTGCTCTCTCGCAGCTCTCGCGTGCGGTCGAGCAGCGTGAAGATAAACGCCCGATGCTTTCGGACCTTCGTGAATCCGGTTCTATTGAACAGGATGCGGACGTGGTGATGTTCGTGTACCGCGAGGAATATTACCTCGCGCGTGAAGTCCCGTCCCAGCGCGATTCCGAGACAATTGACAAGTTCAACGAGCGTTACGCATCATGGGCACAGCGTCTTCAGGACAGTGCCAATATTGCCGAAACGATTGTCGCCAAGCAGCGTCACGGCCCGATCGGGATTGTCAAACTTTACTTTGATCCGAACCTGACGCGTTTTGCCGATCTTGATACACGCCACCAATAGATTCCGGTGATCCCCATGACTTCTCTTGCTTTTAGCCAGCTCACGATATCCTCCAACGCGCTGGCGGATAATTTCCGTCTGTTGCTGCAGAAGGTCGGGCCATCCTGTTCGGTCGCCGGTGTTGTGAAGGCCGATGGGTACGGGCTCGGGGTTGATGTTGTTGTTCCGGCGCTTGAAGCGGCCGGATGCTCGTTCTTTTATGTGGCCCAACCGGAAGAGGCGCTCGTCGTCCGTTCGCTGACCGATGCACCGATTGCGGTGCTGGGCGGGATGCCCGATGATGCGGCAAAGCTTTACCGTCATAACGGTCTTCTTCCTGTTCTCAATACCCCGCGCGCGGTCGAGGTTTGCCCTGATGATCTCGGGGCCATCTGGCATATCGACACGGGGATGAACCGCCTCGGGCTTGATGCGGCCGATGTTCCGGACCTACTCAAAAAACATCCGGCGCCCGCTATAGTGATGACCCATTTCTCGTCGTCCGATGAAGCGGATGTTTCTCCGTCCCAGAAACAAGTGGCTCTCTTTGATAGCGCGGCTCCCGCCGGAATACCGCAGAGTGTTTGCAATTCGTCGGGGATCTTCCGGAACAGTTTATGGCACCGCCAACAGGTGCGCCCCGGCATGGCGCTTTATGGCCTTAACCCGACGCCCGAGACCACAAACCCGATGAAGGCCGTGGTAACCCTTAAGACCCGTATTCTTCAAATCCGGAACGCTAGACAAGGCGAGACTGCCGGTTATAACCGCACCTATACCCTCACCAAGGATACGCGCCTTGCCACGGTTGGCCTTGGCTATGCCGACGGCTTCCTGCGCTCGGGCAGCAACAAAGCCAGCCTTTACTGGAACGGGCAGGCTTGCCCGATCCTCGGACGCGTATCGATGGATTTGATTATCGTTGATATCAGCAAGCTTTCGGGAATTTTGCCGCAAGAAGGCCATTGGCTTGATGTGATCGGGCCGTCGCAGGATGCCGACGCTCTCGCGGGCAGCCTTGGCACAATCGGCTACGAAGTTCTGACCTCTCTTGGCGGACGCGCCGAGCGGATTATTCTTTCCTGATCATCACCGCAGCAAAAAACCCGTCAGTGGCATTGCGGAGCGGCGTGAGGCGCATATAGCGGCCTTCGCATGGCGGCGTGCAATCTTCCGGCCAAATGTCTTTGAGTTCTTTCAATTCGTATTCAGGATGCAGAGCAAGGAACGCCTCGATCTGCTGCTCGTTTTCTTCCGGAAGCATCGAGCAGGTGGCGTAGACCAAGCGGCCGCCCGGTTTTACGGCTCCGGCGACTTTTTCGAGAATATCTTTCTGGATGACAACCAGATCATCGACCGACGGTCCATAGGTGCGCCAGCGCATATCAGGGTTGCGGCGCCATGTGCCGGTTCCCGAACACGGAACATCCACCAGTACACAATCAAAGGTCTGTTTCTGGCGGCGGAGCCATTTGCGGTTTTTTTCATCCGAAAGCGGGCGTGGCTCGATAATGTCGCTCACTTTGGCGCGGCGGAAGCGGTCGCGCGCCTTGGCCAAACGGCTGGCTTCAAGATCCATCGCCACAATGCGGCCTTTGATCTTCATCGCAGCGGCCAAAGCCAAGGTCTTGCCTCCTGCTCCGGCGCAGTAATCCAGAACCTGTTGTCCCGGCTTTACATCGCAAGCGAGGGCAATCATCTGCGAGCCTTCATCCTGAATCTCGATCAAGCCTTTTTTGAAGGCGCGGGTCATCGAGAGGAAGGCTTTGCCCTTCACTGCAATGCCCCATGGCGAGAAACTGTTGGCTTCGTTTTTGACGTTATCTTCGCGGAGCATCTCCATCGCGCGTTCGCGCGTATCCATCACCGTGTTGGTGCGCAGGTTCAGCGAGGCCGCCGGAATAAGCGCTTCCATTTCGGGAATAAACCGGTCGCCAAAATAGCTTTGAAGGGATGGAGCGTATTGGGATGGACATTCGCAGCGAATTTCGGGAGGAGCCGCGTCAAAGTTCTTCGGCAGGCGGCTGACCAAGTTCTTTTCGTCATCACTCAATGACGTCGGGCCGTGTTTGGTGCCGTCAAATAATTCATCCAGATTATCTTTTTGTTCAGCCGAGACGAGATAGGCCAGCAAACGGGCACGCGCATCGCGGTCGCCTTCGTCCACCCCTGCCACTGTCAGGGCCCATCCTACGCGCGCGGTATGGCGCACCAGCGCATAGATCATCTCGACAATCGCCGAGCGGTCTTTGGAGCCTATATAACGGCGGTTGCGCATATAATCACCGATGGTCAAATCCATCGGGATTGGTGATTTGTCGGTTTTCTCGATCAGGTCGAGAACGGCTTTGATACGGGCGGATGGGGTCATGGCGGCTTTTGTATCAGCCCCTAGGGGTTTTGGCAAATTTTTCGGCAATAGAAAACCCGCCTTGCGGCGGGTCTTCCGAATTTCGTGCTAAAGAAAACTATTCTTTAACCAGTTTGCCTTCGGCGGTTTTGATTTTGGTGCCGTCAGCGAGTTCGTGTTCTCCGTCCGGAGCAGCGGTTTTGGTGCCATCAGCAGCAACTACAGAAACTGCATCGCCTTCGATAACAACTTTGGTGCCGTCTTTCAGGGTAACTTCTTTTGCTTCAGCAGCTGGAGCAGCTTCGGCAGGAGCAGCAGCTTCGGTAGCAGCCGGAGCAGCAGCGTGTTCTTCAGCGTAAGCGGCTGGTACTACAGCCAAGAGACCAAGAGCGGCCAACAGGGACAGTTTTGTCATGTTTTTCCTCATTCAGAGTTTGATGTTTTCAAGAGAGATGGCCAAGCCGAAAG
The DNA here is from genome assembly GCA_051715325.1 of Alphaproteobacteria bacterium. Classification (GTDB taxonomy): domain Bacteria; phylum Pseudomonadota; class Alphaproteobacteria; order Micavibrionales; family Micavibrionaceae; genus UBA1573. The sequence continues at coordinate 9,873 of JBPXJO010000012.1, forward strand.
GCCGAGCCTCCATTAGTAAAAAGCTTTTTTTCGACTCTTTGCAAGGGGGGGAGAAAAATAAATTTTAGGCAAGCCTAGCTTTTTCCAGAATAGCATTTTCCAGATCAGCATCTGTCAAATCCGCCCCCAGTAAATTGGCCTTGGTCAGGTTTGCCCCTTTAAGGTTCGCTCCGGCCAAATTAGCGCCCTGAAGATTGCATTCGGTCAAATCGGCAAAGCTCAAATCGGCGCCGCTCAAATTGACAATCTGCTTGCGCTCTTCTGTGAAAAAAAGTGGAGAGAGGTTAGCCTGCGACAAATCAGCACGCGTAAGTTTTGCATCAACAAAACTGCTTCCCCGAAAATCCGATTCACGAAGCTTGGCGTCACGGAAATCGCTTCCATTAAAATCACAGCTTTGCATCTGCGCTGCCATCAAGACCATGCCTTGAAAGATGGCTTTTTCGGCCTTAGCCGCCGTTAGGGAGTAGCGTCCCAAATCGCTAAGTGTTCGGAGGTCATACCCTGATAAATCAATACGCTTTCCTTTTGATCCAGCAAACTGGAGCCACAAATTATGCTCTTTAAGCAACGTCACCAGCGGATCTTCCTGCTCGCTGAGGTCAAGGACTTTACCAACCGGTGCGTCGGTCAACACCTCGTCATAGTTTACCCCTTCGAATGTAGCTCCAGCGGTTTTTGTTCCCACCATGATGGCGCCATTGAGTTTAGCCTCGTCCAGATTGGCTTCGCGCAGATCGGCTCCGGTCATATTCGCATTTTGCAGGTTGGCTTTGGAAAGGTCGACTTGCGCCATTCGCGTATTTGACAAATCCGAATCACTTAAATCAACCATTGAGGCGCGAGCATTGGTCAGATTTGCGTTTTCGAGATCAACGCCTTTGAGCTTTGTATTTCCTTCAGACGATTTAACGGTCTGGCCATCCGGCGTTTGAGAGACGACGCGTGCTCCCTGTCGCATATCGGCGCCCTCGAGATTGACGCCATTCATGCTGGCACCTGTTACATCCGCCCCCCGAAAATCAGCCCGCGACAAGTCCGAGCTATCGAGGTTCGCGTTCTGCATATTACAGCCGTAAAAAACAGTACCATGAAACTTGCAATTTGCCATGTCAGCCCCGCGCATATCGGAACCCGTAAAATCAGCACCGGATAAATTGGTGGACCGGAATGACAATCCCACCAGTGATTTGAATTTGACGTTGGCGCGAGCTCCACCCGGTTGGCATTTATCAAATTTGATATGCTTGCGAATAATGTCGTCCAGTTCGACTTGCGTCAAAGCTGGAAGGCTTGGAGCCTCTTTATTTTGTTCGCTGGCTGGTGAAGATTCCATCTATGGATTCTCCCGAGTTTTGATTAACAACCCCTAAAGATCCAAGTATCTTTTGACACTCTTTTGAACGTTATTCAATATCCGGAATTGTCGCGACTTTTTCTATATTATCGCCCTTAGCGTCTGGTCCGAGTAGAATGGTGATGCGCGACGGTGTTTCCAGAACCCGTTTTGCCACCCGAAGCACATCCTCGGGTGTGACGGCGCGGAAGCCAGCCTCTTGAATATCCAGATAATTCGGGGGCAAATTGTAAGCTTGGAAGCCGATCATCATACCGGCAATCCGGTCAGTCGAAGTCAGTTCCAACGGAACCGAACCAATCATATAGGATTTGGCGTCGGCAATTTCTTTGGCCGTCACTTCGGTCATTTTAATGCGGTCGACTTCCTGATTAATCAGATCCAGCATTTTTGCGACATTTTCAGCCCGGGTCGAGGTCGAAATTGAAAATAGCTCGGCGTGGTCGAGAATATTAAACCCGCTATCGATCCCGTAGGTCAAACCGTTTTGTTCCCGAACGACATCCATAAGCCGAGAGCCAAATCCGGCACCGCCCAAAATATAATTAAAAATCTGGGCGGCAAAATAATCTTTGTCATCCATGGCTATTCCCGGAAACACCATATTTACGGATGTTTGCGGAATGGCTTTATCGAACTGGACCACGCGCGTCCTAGCTGAGAGACTGAATTTGTCGACATTTCTTACCGTCGTATGATCCGGCAAGCTCGAGAAAATCCGGTCAATATCCTGCTCGGCATCCTCACGGCTGATTTGTCCGGCTATCGCGATAATCAAGCGGTCTCGACCCAATTCGTTTTTAACTTTATTCCGCAAATCATCGGCGGTGATGCGCGGCAGGGATGACAAGGTGCCACCACTGTTGCGCGCATAGGGATGATCGCCGTAAATAGCTGCATTCATCAAGCGGGCCGACAGCCATTCAGGATCAGTCATGCTGGACTTGATCCGCGCCAGATTGGCGTCACGCATGCGGCGGATGGCATCGTCTTCAAAACGTGGATTGGCGAGAGCCATCCCAAGCAAGTCAAACGCTTCGGATTTATATTTTGTAAGCGTTTTTAACGAGCCGCCGAAATCGTCACGCGACGAGTTAAAGCGGAGTGCAATCGAATGATTGCTCAGGGCTGCCTGAAACTGTTTAGCATCGAGCTCTCCCGCACCTTCGTCCAGAGTGTTGGAGAGCAACTGGCTGAGGCCTTGCTTATCAACAGGGTCATTGACCGACCCCGCGCCCTGAAACAGGAATTTGAGCGAAATCACCGGAACGGTTTTATCTTCAACCAGCCAAACTTTAATGCCTTTCGGCGTTGTGAAGTCTTCGATCTTGAGGATCTGAGCGTTAGCTTTTGGTACAGCCACTCCGCACAAGAGCGCTGCACTGCAAAGGACTATGGCCGCATACGAGCGTGTTTTCATTCCTGACTCTCTTTCTTTGGCAGCATGATGCCGGTTACCGGCTGATAATCCGGCTTCAGAGGATTGAGATAAGTGTCAAAGAGTTTCTGGACATCCTCGCGTGTCACCGATGCAATCCGGTTCGGTGTATTTTCGACATCGTCCAATGTTGCCCCCATAGCGAGGCTTTGCCCGATGACCATCGCCGGCCCCGCTACGCTGTCACGGGCATACAGAGCCGAGTCAATCAAGCGTATTTTGGCCTCTTCAACTTCCTTGTCGGTAATGCCGTTCCCGACAATCTCGCGGAAGGCGCGTTCGACTTCGGTCTTGATTGTCTCCATGTTCACGGACGGAGCGGGCGTTACGCTCAGCCACAGGCTTCCTTGGCCGCGCGAGTCCCCGTCATAGGACAAGCTAACCGCGCTCGCAACTTTTCGGTCAACAACCAGACGCTGATAGAGCTTGGTTGCCGACCCGCCCGACAGGGATTCGCAGAGAACGGTTAAACCGTCATAAATTTTTCTATCGTCCATATAGGATGGGGCTACCCAGACCCGCATCAATTCCGGCTGCCGGATCTCGGGACTTTCAAATACCAGATCGTTTGGCGCCACCATATGCGGAACTTTCGGGCGCACATGGTCCGGTGTCGGACGGGATGGAATATAGCCGTAATATTTTTTAGCCAGAACCATCGCTTGCTCGAACGTAACATCACCCGAAATGACCAGTATCGCATTGGACGGCGTGTACCACGCATTGTAATAGTCGAACACATTCTGGCGTGACAAAAGCGGCATCTCATCGTGCCAGCCGATGATCGGTTCTGCGTAAGGCGAATTGACAAACAGTTCGGCGCGGAGCTGCTCCATAAACAGCGTCTGAGGGTCATTGTCAGTGCGCATCCGCCGCTCTTCGATAATCACATCGCGTTCCGAGGTAATATCCTTTTCATCGAGCGTCAAATTCAACATCCGGTCAGCTTCAAAAGCCATCATATTCGGTAAATATCTGGACGGAACCGATTGGAAGAACGCAGTGTAATCCCAACTGGTAAAGGCGTTATCCTCACCACCGATACTGCGTACAAGCTTCGAGAAATCGCCCGGAGCAATCGCCTTGGTTCCCTTGAACATCAAATGTTCCAGAAAATGCGCTGCACCGGATACACCGTCGCCTTTTGGTTCGTCGGCCGATCCGACTTTGTACCAGACCATATGCGTAACGACCGGTGCGCGGTGGTTTTCAACCACAACCACCTGCATCCCGTTTTCAAGCATCCCGGATTTGGCCCCGAATACTTTTTCATAGCCTTCGGCGTGCGCTGGAAGCGATATTGCCAGCACAGCCACGATTACGCTTACAATCAGCTTCATGATTACTCGTCTTGGGTTGGTGTTTCGCCAGCAGTAACCGGTTTACCGGCCTTTTTGTTGGACTGTATCCGCTCGGCTTCAGCCGCAGGATCGACAACGGTCGCTGCCGGTTCGTCACTGCCGATATTCAGAAGGCGTTTTACGACCGGCCGGTGATCTTTGGAATTTTCAGCCGACTCACGGTCAACAACCGAGCGTATTTTCGGCGACGCCTGAGCGGCTCCAGCCTTGGTCAAGAGCGATTGCTCGGCTCCGGATTTCTGATCGCTGCCGGAAGCATTTGTTCCCAAAACAACCTGTTGGGCCTGGCTCTTGGCCGCGACCTCCTGAGGGCGCTGGGCTCCAGGGCGCGGTTTCGGCAAATCCGTCATGTCCGACGGAATTTCAAGCGGGGCGCGTTTCATAACCGCAAACTCATCCGGTGTGTGGCGAGTAAGGCCTAATTCTTCCTTAGCCCGTTCGCATCCGGTGGTGAGCAGCATCAGGGCAGCGCAACCAAAGATCAGGGATGTTTTCAATGTCATTTCTACTCTCCACCCGCAGCAAGAGGCTGGTTCTTTTTCAGCCGCCGCGCTTCCAAGATTATCCCGTCGAGGGCCAAGGCTGCAACACCCAAAACAATGCAGGAGTCGGCCAAATTAAATGCCGGATAGTGCCAATCGCCTATATGAAAATCAAGAAAGTCAGCAACGGCTCCAAAGCGAACGCGATCCCAGACATTGGCGAGAGCTCCGGCAATCACGACAGCCAGCGGCACAGATGTTGTCCAGCTTTTGCTGCGCCAAAGCCAGACCAAGAGAGCCCCGACCAATAAGATAGCCGAGCCGCCGAGAATGTATTTCATCGCGTCGTGATCGCTTCCAAACATCCCGAAGCTGATTCCGTTGTTCCAGACCATCACCAGATTGAAAAAGCTGTTGATTTCGTATTGGGCTGGAGGAAACCTCCCCTGCTCAAGGCTGGTAAACCATTCCGCGAATCCCATTGTGTTTCCGGTTGCATCAAACACCCGCGGGCGGAAGAAAATCTCAATGATCCACCATTTACTAATCTGGTCGAGCATAAAGAGCAGCGGAATAATTGCCAGTGACCCGTAACGGAACAATTTAGGCCGCCTTTCTCGCAGCGATGTAGTAACGAACAGCATCGGCATCGCGCGGCGAGAGATCAGGGTAATCCTTATCACTTCCAACTGTCGGGAGAATTTTCCAGCAGCGCTGGCATTTCTGACCTTCGGCCACAGCAAAGACAACTCCGGCTCCGGAAACATCCTCGAGAGCAAAGGCGCCAGAGGGAGCCGTACCCACGGATACGGTCAGCTGTGAGGTAATGCAGATTTCGGCCATGTCAACGCCTGCGAGCGTTGCCGCGGTTTCAGATGATACAAAGAGCTGTGGATGGGCTTCGAGCGACGACCCAATGGTCTTATCCGCGCGTTTCGGCTCAAGGGCGCCGAGAACAACGCGGCGTACATCGCGCACGGTGTCCCATTTTTGCTCGAGCCCTTCATTCTTCCACGTGGAAGGCACTTCCGGCATCTGCATCATGTGAATACTTCCAACATCCGCCCACAGTCCTTTGGGGCGGTGGCTCCAGACCTCTTCGGCAGTAAAACACAAAACCGGCGAGAACCAGACCGTTAGACATTCAAGCAAATGGTACATCACCGTACGGCACGCACGGCGTTCGAAGCTATCCGGACGATCACAGTAGAGGCGATCTTTGCGGATGTCGAAATAGAACGAGGACAAATCGTTCGAGCAGAAATGGTGAAGCTGCTGCATCAGGCGATTGTAATCGTGGTTTTCGACACACTCTCGCACGGTAGCATCCATATCGGCTATCCAACTCAGCACCAGCCGTTCGAGTTCGGGCATTTGGCTGTAGTCGGCTGCATCGACTTTTTCGGCCAAATCAAATCCTTCGAGCGCTCCGAGCAGGAAGCGGAAGGTGTTACGGATGCGGCGGTAGAGATCTCCACTTGATTTCAGCGCGTCCATTCCGATCCGAACGTCCATCGAGTAATCAGCGGTCATCGTCCAGAGGCGCAGAATATCCGCGCCGAACTCTTTCATGACTTCGAGAGGATCAATCACGTTGCCGACCGATTTCGACATTTTGTAGCCTTTTTCATCAAGAACAAAGCCATGGGTCAAAACCGATTTATACGGAGCGCGTCCGCGCGTGCCGCATGATTCCAGCAAAGAGGAATGGAACCAGCCGCGATGCTGGTCCGAGCCTTCGAGGTACATATCGGCTGGCCATGCGCCATCCTCACGATCTTCCATGACAAAGCTGTGGGTCGAACCGGATTCAAACCAGACATCCACAACATCGCGCACCTGATCGAATTTCGCGGCATCATAATCAGCGCCGAGGAAATCCTGTGCTGGACGTGCAAACCACGCGTCCGAACCTTCGGTTTCAAAAATTTCCTGAATGCGGCTGTTGACTTTTGCGTCCCTAAGCGGCTCACCGGTTTTTTTATCGAGGAAGAGTGCAATCGGAACACCCCATGCGCGTTGACGCGAGATGCACCAGTCGGGGCGTCCGGCGATCATCGCGGTAATGCGGTTTTCTCCGGCGGCAGGATACCACGCGGTATCCTTGATCGCCTGCAGCGCGCGCGCACGAAGCGTTGATCCGCTTTCGTCGCGGTCCATTGCAATAAACCATTGCGGTGTGGTGCGGAAGATCACCGGAGCCTTGGAGCGCCAGCTGTGCGGGTATTCGTGGCGGATCGATCCTTTGGCGAGCAAATTTCCGGCCTCGTCAATCGCTTTGAGCGGTGCAAAGTTGCCCTGCCCCATTTCACCTTTCTGGGTGTAGACCTCAAGTCCCGCGAAAAGCGGTACATGATCTTTGAATGTACCATCATCATTGACGTTATCGGTGATCTCGAGACCCGATGCCTTACCGAGGTAGAAGTCATCCTCCCCGTGGCTTGGCGCGATATGGACAAAACCAGTACCGGTATCCTCGGCAACAAAATCGGCATTGAGGACCGGCACTTCAAATTCATATCCTTGACCGCGCAGCGGGTGGGCGCAGATGGTGCCAAGAATGTCGGACCCGTTCAGAACCGCACCTTCACTCCAGTCCGTGATTTTGGCTTGCTCTTTGACTGATGCGGCGAGCGAGCGAGCGAGAACCAGTTTTTCTCCAACCTTGGAGCGGCTATCCGCACCTGTCTCATTCACTGTGTATACCGCGTATTCGATGCCTGCGCCGCAAGCAATCCCGCGGTTAGATGGCATGGTCCACGGTGTCGTCGTCCAGATGACGATTTTCGCACCTTCGAGATCCGGATTGGATGGCTTCATCACTGGAAACTTCACCCAAATGGTGATCGATTTATGCTCTTTATATTCGACTTCGGCTTCGGCGAGGGCGGTCTTTTCAACGACCGACCACATCACAGGTTTTACCCCCTTGTACAGCAGGCCATTCATCAGGAATTTGTGAATCTCTCCGGCGATGCGGCTTTCGGCATGGCGGGTCATGGTGAGATACGGGTTATCCCAATCACCGCTGATGCCGAGGCGCTGGAATTCCGTGGACTGGATGCCGACCCATTTCTGGGCAAAATCACGGCACTCCTGACGGAATTGAAGGATTGGCACTTCGTCTTTGTTCTGTCCTTTTTCGCGGTAGCCTTCTTCGATTTTCCATTCGATCGGCAGACCATGACAATCCCAACCCGGAACGTACGGGGCGTCAAACCCAGCGATCTGGCGGTAGCGCACGATCACATCCTTGAGGATCTTATTTTCAGCGTGGCCGATATGGATGTCGCCGTTGGCGTAAGGTGGTCCATCATGCAGAACCCATTTCTCGCGACCCTTGGAGGTCTCGCGCAATTTCTTGTAGAGATTCTGCTCTTGCCATGCTTTCAGGATTTCCGGTTCCTTTTGCGGCAGTCCGGCACGCATCGGAAATTCGGTCGTCGGCAGAAAAACGGTTTCTTTATAAAAATCGGCGTTGGTTTTTTGTTCGGTCATATCAGTCACTTTGATGTTTCGCTCGCCGCGATGCCTTGCATCGTACGAAGCGTTGTTTGTTCTAGCAAATTCAGGGATGAAGGGAAACCCGACACAGCATTATTTTTTGCTGGCCGGGCCCATAATTCGAATAATAGCCTGATGGTGGCGGGTCATGGGTTTACCATGGCAGAACGCCGCGAAAATAACAAATAAAAAACCCCGCGAGGGTGGTGCGGGGATTTTTTATATTTTCTATCTAGCCTTGGCTTAGTAAGGGCGATACTGACCAGGATAGGCCGGAATTGGGGCCGGAATATAGCGATTGTTCTGTTGTTGCGGCGGAGCAGCCGGAACATATTGCTGCTGAACGGCGCCTTGGCCTTGGATGTCGTATGCGCCAGCCTGAACGTCGGCTTTGCAGCGGTCGCGCAGTTCAGCGTCACTGACACCACCATTCAAAGCGGTTTTCGCCGCATCAACGAGTTTCTCGGCACCCGCGATCGCGATTTGGGTCCCAGCTACAGCGCCAGCGGTGGCCACTCCAGCTTCAACACCGCGTCTCAGATTTGTACCGAAACTTTGATTTGGAGCATAACGCCCTCTTTGCTGCACGCTGCCTGCAAGACCCACAGCACCTGCGCCCGCCAAAGCGACGCCTTTCATGGCGTTGGCGACTTGGGTTTCAATGGTGCTTGATGCGAGCAAGAATCGACGACCGGATACGCCGCTTGTTACAGCGACATCGCTCGAGTACTGGTTGAAACCAGGGGTCATGAAGGAACGGGTCAGATACGGGTACTGGCGGGAATATCCGGCGACAGCGCCTTGTTCGAGAACCTCAATTTTGGCTTGGCGGCAAGCGGCAGAGCCGTATTGCATCGGGCCAGAATTGCCTTCACGGTTGGAAATTTGGAAATCGCCGGAGTTTATCGGCTTGTTAGCACAGCCAGTCAGAACAGCCAGTCCGGCAGCGGCGGCAAACAGTTTTGCTTTGTCTAAAGTATTTGTCATTTTTAACACCCTCTTTTTTTGTTTGGAACTGGGAAGACTATATACCCCTCTATATAATCCTGCAAGAAAAAAATTACTATGTAAAAAGACCGCCCGTTTTGGGGCGGCCTTATTAACTATTAGGACTTTCAGCCTATTCAGCTGCGTCGTCCGCTTTTTTCTTTTTTGGAGCGGCCTTTTTCTTAGGAGCTGCTTCAGCGGTTTCAGCCGCTTCTTCCGATTTCTCGGCTTTCTTTTTGTTGGCTTTTTTCACGGCTTCGGTTGGCACGGTGGTCTCGTCAACAGCGCCGGCTGCCTCAATCGCTTCTTCGGTGAAGACAGGACCGCTGTCCTGACCTTTAGCCGATGGATCACGATCCACGAACTCGATCACAGCGATCGGAGCTGCGTCACCGTAACGGAAACCAGCCTTCAGAACGCGGGTGTAACCGCCTTGACGGTCTGCATAACGCTTGGCCAAGACATCGAACAATTTTTGAACCATCGCTTCATCGCGAAGGGTCGAGATCGCCGCACGACGGTCGTGCAAAGTTCCCTTTTTGCCCAAAGTGACCAGTTTCTCAACGAACGGGCGCAGTTCTTTGGCCTTTGGAACGGTGGTGATGATCTGTTCGTGTTTGATCAGAGCCGCTGCCATATTGGCAAAGAGCGCCTTACGGTGCGAGCTGGTACGGTTCAGTTTACGTTGTTTTACACCATGTTTCATGGTCAGTTCCTTTCTTTGCCTTTCGGCGCTGCGGCTTTAAACGGGTAAAGCCATTTCATAACCACCAACCACATTTTTGTCAGACGCCAATGTTAGTTTGTGGGGCGGGCAACAGGCCCTCTCGGTTTCGGGCCATCCGGTTATCCGGCTGGCCCGATCCCAAATTCTAGTGTGCAAATGGATCTTCCATTTTCTTGGCGAGTTCTTCGATATTCTCCGGAGGCCAGCCTTCAACTTGCATACCAAGGTGAAGACCCATCATCGAGAGGACTTCTTTGATCTCATTCAAAGATTTGCGTCCGAAGTTCGGGGTGCGCAACATCTCGGATTCCGATTTCTGTACCAAGTCGCCGATGTAAACGATGTTGTCGTTCTTGAGGCAATTGGCCGAACGAACGGAAAGTTCCAGCTCTTCGACTTTCTTGAGCAGATTGCGGTTGAACGGCAGGGACTCTTCTTCTTCGGTAACCTTGGTTTCTTTTGGCTCTTCGAAGTTGATGAATACTTGCAATTGATCCTGCAGGATACGAGCGGCATAAGCTACAGCGTCATCAGCCGAGATTACACCGTTGGTTTCAACGGTCAGTGTCAGTTTATCGTAGTCGGTGATTTGTCCGACACGGGTATCTTCCACATCGTAGGAGACTTTACGAACCGGCGAGAAAATGCTGTCGACCGGAATAAGTCCAACCGGTGCGTCTTCCGGACGATTTCCGGATGCCGGACGGTAGCCTTTACCGGTGTTGACGGTCATTTCCATGTCCAGTTTCGCGCCTTTATCCAAGGTGCAGATGACCAGATCCGGATTCATGATTTCGATGTCGGCGCCAGCTTCGATCATACCAGCGGTGACTTCACATGGGCCTTCAGCGATCAGGCGCATACGTTTTGGTCCTTCAACGTGCATGCGAACCGCGATGCCCTTGACGTTGAGGATAATATCGGTGACGTCTTCACGGACGCCTTCGATGGTCGAGAATTCGTGCTGAACGCCAGCAATTTTAACAGCGGTTACAGCTGCACCTTGCAGGGACGAGAGGAGAACGCGACGAAGAGAGTTCCCGAGGGTCAAGCCGAATCCGCGCTCGAGCGGCTCGACAACAACTTTACCGTGATTACGGCTGTCGTTCTTGTGCTCGACTTCCACTTTGTTGGGTTTAATGAGTTCCAGCCAGTTTTTCTGAATCAGCATGCTTTTTCCCTTTCACCATGCATTAGTGTCACTTACGACAAACAGACAGCTCCGGAGCCAAAAGGCACCGGAGCCAGAATAGGTATTAGATGCGGCGACGTTTCGGTGGACGGCATCCGTTGTGCGGCACCGGTGTGGTGTCCTTGATCGAACGGATGGTGTAACCGAGTGATTGCAGTGCGCGAAGAGCGGACTCACGTCCAGCGCCCGGGCCTTTAATCAGAACGTCGACTTCACGAAGACCGTGTTCCTGCGCCTTACGGCCAGCGTCTTCAGCGGTGAGCTGGGCGGCAAACGGAGTCGATTTACGCGATCCTTTGAAACCCATGATACCAGCCGACGACCAGGCAACGGTGTTGCCCATCGGGTCAGTGATGTTGACGAAAATGTTGTTGAACGAGGCGTTGATGTGCGCAACACCGACCGCAATATTTTTGCGGACGATTTTTTTGCGGGCGCCAGCGCCTTTACCTGCTGCTGCTTTTTCTTTTGCTGCCATGATATAAGTCCTCTTATCTTTCCAGCGCTAATTACTTCTTGACGATTTTCTTACCAGCAACCGGTTTAGCAGGTCCCTTACGGGTACGTGCGTTACCACGGGTGCGCTGGCCACGAACCGGCAGACCACGACGGTGACGGACACCACGGTAGCACTGCATATCGACAAGGCGCTTGATGTTGAGGGAAATTTCACGACGCAGATCGCCTTCGATCAGGTATTTGCCGCTTTCGATGACTTTACGGATTTGGTTCAGTTCATCTTCGGTCAAATCTTTCATGCGGCGGGAAAAATCAATTCCCACTTCACGGCAGATTTGTTCCGCTGTGTAGCGGCCAATGCCATGGATATAGGTCAGCGAAATAATCGCACGTTTGTTGTCAGGAATATTGACACCGGAAATACGGGCCATATACGACTCCTTTTCTAGTCTAGTTTGATTTCATGCCGATCCGTAAAATTTCATTATTTTTCAATAAGAAACGCCGGGTCGTATACCAATACCGACGGGTCATAAAGAACAGGTCCCGTCTTAGACAAAGTCATAGACAAATACCTGCCAAAACAGCTGTTTTGCGCGCCGGAATGAGCGCATACTAAGCATTTAGCCTTTAGAGTCAACAGTTTTATTGAATTTTCTGTGGATAACTTACAAAAATCCACCCCGAATATCCTATTTGGCGGATTCCGTGAGGATTTTTGCGATCTCGCTTGTGACAACAGTGATATCCGCCATGCCGTCCACCGTCTTCAGCATCCCCTTACCTTTGTAGTACGGGATAATCGGCGCGGTTTGAGAGCGGTAAGCCACAAGACGTTTTTTCAGGGCTTCGGCGTTATCGTCGGCGCGAACAGTTGCGCTTTCGGCGGCGCGCTTCTCAATGCGCGCCAAAAGAGCCCCCTCATCAACAGCCAGCTCGATTACCGCGTTCAGCTTTTTGCCTTTTCCGGCCAGCATATTGTCCAGAGCCTCTGCCTGCGCAACAGTGCGCGGGAAGCCATCAAGGATAAATCCTTTGCTGCAGTCGGGTTGTTCGATACGGTTCGCGATCATCTCGATCACAATCTCGTCCGACACCAGAGAACCTGAGTCCATAATCGCCTTGACTTTCACTCCGAGGGGGGATTGGGCGGCAATCTCGGCACGCAGCATATCGCCGGTGGAGAGCTGTCTCAGACCATCGCGATCTTCGATGATTTTGGCCTGAGTTCCTTTACCTGCGCCCGGTGGGCCCAACAGAATGATGTTCACGACTATTTTCTCCCCTTGGTCAAGCGTGTCTTTTTAATCAGTCCTTCGTATTGGTGCGCCAGCATATGCGAGTTAATCTGCGCGACCGTGTCCATCGTAACCGAGACGACGATCAAAAGCGAGGTCCCACCGAAATAAAATGGAAGGGAATATTCCGCAATCAGGAATTCCGGCATCAAACAGATAAAGCTCAGATAAAGTGCACCGATTGCAGTGATGCGGGTAAGCACATAATCCAGAAAATCTGCGGTCGCTTTGCCCGGGCGAACACCTGGAACAAAGCCGCCATATTTGCGCAGCATTTCGGCGTTTTCTTCCGGATTAAACACAACTGCCGTATAGAAGAACGAGAAGAACAAAATCAGCGATGCATACGCCAGCATATGAACCGGATGGCCAGTGGTCATGTAGCGGGCAATGTCGCTCATAATACCGCCACTCGCATCAATGCCAGCAAACCCAACAATCGTCATCGGCAGGAACAGAAGCGAGGATGCGAAAATCGGCGGAATAACGCCCGACATATTAAGTTTGAGTGGCAGATGGTTTTGCGATGCCTGAGTCATTTGCTGCGCCCCGACCTGACGTTTCGGGTACTGCACCAGAATACGGCGCTGGGCGCGCTCCATGAAGACGATAAATACGATAGTTCCCACAATCATAGCGGAAATCAATAGGATGCCGATAAAGGAAATCTGACCTTGCTCACCGAGAGAGAGGGTTTGAAGCAAAGCATGCGGTAGACCAGCGACAATACCCGAGAAGATGATCAGCGATGTTCCATTGCCGATCCCGCGCGCGGTAATCTGTTCACCGAGCCACATCAGGAACATGGTTCCGCCGACCACCGTAATGATTGTCGAAACGCGGAAGAACATTCCCGGCTCAATCACAGCCGATCCTTGCGCGCCCTGAAGGTTTTCAAGACCGACAGCCAAACCATACGCCTGAATAGCGGCCAGAAGTACGGTGAGGTAACGGGTGTACTGGTTAAGCTTATGACGTCCCGACTCGCCTTCTTTTTTGAGGGCTTCGAGTTTTGGCGAAAGAGCTGTGGCCAGCTGAACAATAATCGACGCCGAGATATACGGCATAATCGACAGGGCAAAAATGGTCATACGCGATAGCGAGCCGCCCGAGAACATGTTGAACATATCCAGAAGACCGCCGGATTTCTGCTCGAAAATACCTTCCCAAATATGAGGATCAATGCCCGGAATTGGAATATAGGTCCCAAGGCGAAACACCAGCAAAGCACCGATTACGAACCAAATGCGTTTTTTGAACTCGGTGGCCTTGGCAAAGGCGCCCCAGTTGGCGTTTTTCGAGAGTTGTTCGACCGCTGAAACCATTCTATTTATCCTTATTCTGAATCTTGATTTATTTAGCGGATCGGGGGGCATCTGTCTAGCGGAGATGCATAGCTATCGACACAAAAAAAGAGGCCTTACGGCCTCTTTGATGTCTACAGGTGCACGGAAAATTAGTTCCGGCCTGGAATTGGTTTCTTGCGAACAACTGGTTTCACTTCGCGAACAACGATCTCGAGAGATCCGCCTGCCTTTTCAATTGCAGCTTTGGCCGAAGCGGTTGCGCCTGCAACTTTCAGAGTCAGTTTGGCTTTGAGTTCGCCATTTCCAAGGATACGAACGCCGTCTTTTGCTTTTGCAGCAACGCCTGCTTTTTGCAGCATCTCACAGGTGACCGGTGCTTTAGCATCGATAATACCTGCATCCACAGCCGCTTGGAGGCGGGAAAGGGATACAACGCCGTATTCTTTAGCGAAATGGTTGTAGAAGCCCATTTTCGGCAAACGACGGTAAAGCGGCATTTGTCCGCCTTCAAAACCGTTGATCGCTACACCGGTACGGGATTTCTGGCCTTTAACACCGCGTCCGCAAGTTTTTCCCTTGCCGGAACCGATACCACGGCCAACGCGCATTCTCTTTTTAACAGCGCCTTCTTGAGGCTGGAGTTCATTGAGTTTCATTTCGTCACCTATTCTGCTACTTCAACAAGGTGCTGAACCTTGCTGATCATGCCGCGAACCGAAGGAGTATCCTCCAGCTGTTTGCTGCGGTGGAGTTTGTTCAATCCCAAACCGATGAGGGTTTGTTCCTGATCCTTACGACGACCGATCGGGCTACCGATTTGGGTCACGGTGATCATTTTTTTCGAAGCGTCTGCTTTTTTTGCTTTTGCCTGAGCCATAGTCGATCCCCTTTATCCTATTCAGCCGAAGCTGCATCTGCAGCATCGTCCGACTTCTGATCTTTCATGCTGACGTCACGGTTCGAAACGATGTCGCTCACTTTACGGCCACGACGAGCTGCAACAGCACGTGGGCTTTCCATGTTTTTCAGCGCTTCGAATGTAGCGTTTACCATGTTGTACGGGTTGCTGGTGCCGATAGCCTTCGCAACAACGTCTTGAATACCGATAGCTTCGAAAATCGCACGAAGCGGACCGCCGGCAATAATACCGGTACCAGCTGGAGCGGTACGAAGCAAAATACGACCTGCACCGTAACGTCCGAGAACGTCGTGGTGAATAGTGCGACCTTCACGAAGAGGAACACGGATCATGTTGCGCTTGGCTTGCTCGGTGGCTTTACGGATTGCATCCGGAACCTCACGGGCTTTTGCGTGACCATGGCCAACACGACCACGCCCATCACCAACTACAACCAGGGCAGCAAAACCGAAACGACGACCACCTTTGACCACTTTGGCCACTCGGTTGACGGCAACCAGGTGTTCGTTCAGTTCTACTTCTTCGCGCTCTTCGCGTTTACGTTCTGGGCGAGCCATACTACTTCACCATTCCTTCCTTAGAATTCCAAACCAGCTTCACGAGCGGCCTCAGCCAACGCTTTGACGCGGCCATGGTAACGGAAGCTTCCACGATCAAACATGACCTTGGTAATTTTTGCACCTTTAGCACGTTCGGCAATCATAGCGCCAACTTTTGCTGCAGCGGCAACGTTGCCACCGGTCTTGCGCATATCGCCTTCCAGCGAAGATGCTGCTGCCAAAGTGATCCCCTGCACATCATCAATGATTTGTGCATAGATCTGGCTGTTGGTGCGGTGAACCGAAAGGCGCGGCAATTCGGCTTTGTTGATCCGCTGCAACTTGGCACGTACACGACGGGCACGGCGCTGGGCGTTTGTTTCGGGTTGACGCATGATGTTTCGTCCTCTTTATAGGTCCTAATTATTATTTCTTCTTGCCTTCTTTACGCAGGATATACTCACCTGCATAGCGAACGCCTTTACCTTTGTACGGCTCAGGAGGTCTGTAGCTGCGAATTTCAGCTGCGACCTGACCGACTTTTTCCTTGTCGATGCCGCTGATTTTGATGGCGGTTTGTTTTTCTACCGCAATCGAAATTCCTTCCGGAACCGCATAATGCACATCATGGCTGAAGCCAAGTTGCAAAACCAATGTCTTGCCTTGCAGGTTGCAACGGTAACCAACACCCTCGATTTCGAGGTCCTTGGTAAATCCTTGCGTTACCCCGATCACCATGTTGGTGATGCGGCGCTGCATGGTAGCCCACAGGGCACGGCCTTCAAGATCTTTTTCGATCGGATTAACCATTACGGTTCCGTTTTCGATGGTTACCTGAACTTTCGGGTGAATGACGAGCGCAAGCTCACCTTTCGGTCCTTTTACTTTCAGGTCTTGACCTTTCAAATCTACCGTAACTCCATTCGGGACGGTTACTGGGTTTTTTCCTACGCGAGACATTATTCGATCCTCGTTCTTATTAAACTTTCAATCCTGTATTAGAAAACCTGACACAGGAGTTCGCCGCCAACATTCGCGTCACGAGCTTGCTGATCAGCCATCACACCGCGTGGAGTGGACACGATGGTCACACCCAGACCGTTGTAGAAGCGTGGGATATCCGACGCAGCGGAATACACACGACGTCCCGGTTTGGACACACGTTGCAGAATCTTGATAACCGGACGACCTTCGTCATATTTCAGGTCAATCAGGAATTGTGGGTGGCCTTGTTCGTCCGACTGGGCTTTGAAGTCGCGGATGTAACCGGACGATTTCAAAACTTCCAGAACCGAAGCGCGCATTTTCGAAGCCGGGCACACAATTTGTTTGTGGGCGGCGGCTTGGCCGTTACGGATACGGGACAGCATATCTCCTAATGGATCGCTCATCGACATGATCTTAAATCTCCTATTCTTACCAGCTCGACTTCGTTACGCCCGGCAATTGACCTTCGGAGGCCAATTTACGCAGGGAGATACGGCTCAAGCTAAATTTACCATGGAACGCACGCGGGCGGCCCGTCAGTGCGCAACGATTGCGAACGCGGTTTTTTGCACCATTGCGCGGCAGTTGGGCCAATTTCATGGATGCAGCAAAGCGCTCTTCGATCGGCGTCTCACGGTCCATTACAATAGCCTTGAGTTTCGCACGTTTGGCGGAATCGCGTTTCGCCATTTTTTTGCGTTTGTCGTTGCGGTTTATAGCACTGAGTTTTGCCATTTATACGGTCCTCTTCTCAAATCCTAGTTTCTGAACGGCAGATCAAAGCCGCGCAGCAATTCTTTTGCTTCATCGTCGGTTTTAGCCGAAGTACAGATGATGATATCCATCCCGCGAGCGGCTTCTACCTTTTCAAAGTTGATTTCCGGGAAAATCGTGTGATCTTTAATTCCCAGAGCATAGTTGCCACGGCCATCAAAAGCTTTGCCGTTGATACCGCGGAAGTCGCGGACGCGTGGCAGAGCGATGGTGACCAAGCGGTCCAAAAATTCGTACATACGTTTGCCGCGCAGGGTGACTTTTGCACCAATCGGCATACCTTCACGGATTTTGAACGACGCGTTCGATTTACGAGCCTTGGTCGATACCGGTTTTTGACCGGCGATCAAAGTCAGATCCTTGAGTGCGGCGTCCATGTGTTTTTTGTCAACAGCTGCCTGACCGACACCCATATTGATGACGATTTTTTCCAGGCGAGGAATCTCATGGATATTTTTGTATCCACGGCTTTTCTGCATCGCAGGAGCCAATTCCTTTGCATACCGTTCTTCCAGTTTTGGAATATATTTTTCTTGAGCGGCCATTTTCTTTATCCCTTAATCTACCTAGGCAATCGTTTCGCCGGATTTCTTGGCGACACGAACTTTTTTGCCATCGGCCAATTTCTTGAAACCAACTTTGGTGGCTTTTCCGGATTTCGGATCAGCCAATGCAACGTTCGACGCATGAATTGGCGCTTCAACGTTTTGCAAACCGCCAGCCGAAAATTGGGTCGGCTTGGTGTGTTTGGTCATCATGTTGATGCCAGCGACAACTACACGGTTCTCTTCAGGAATTACACGGGTAATTTCACCGGTTTTTCCTTTGTCCTTGCCAGTAATGACGACAACTGAGTCGCCTTTTTTCAATTTCATTTTTACTTGTGTCATTTAGAGCACCTCAGATGCCAAAGAAATAATTTTCATGTAGCCTTTACCACGCAGTTCGCGGGTTACTGGGCCAAAAATACGGGTTCCGATAGGCTCGCCCTGCTTGTTAATCAGCACGACAGCGTTGGTGTCGAAACGAATGGTCTCGCCGTTTGTACGGTGCAGGCCGCTCGAGGTGCGAACGATAACAGCACGGTGAACGTCACCCTTCTTCACACGACCACGCGGGATCGCATCTTTAATCGATACGACGATCACGTCGCCGATATTGGCAAAACGGCGTTTGGAGCCGCCCAATACTTTAATGCAGGAGACGCGGCGGGCGCCGGAGTTGTCTGCTACATCAAGATTTGATTCCATCTGGATCATGTTTGTTCACCCAAATTCTTCTTACAGGTTATGATTCAATTACTTCGCGGACTTTGCCCGGGATTTCTTTTCGGCTTTCGGAGCTTGCTCGGCGGCCGGTTTTGCTTTCGCTGTTAACTCGCGACCCAAAGACTTAGGATCGGTGGTTACAGTCCAGCTTTTGCGTTTGGACAGAGGGCGGCACTCTTCAATAGTGACGACATCGCCAACGCGGAACATGTTCGACTCATCGTGAGCCGCGTATTTCGCACTTTGTTTCACGTACTTTTTGTAAATCGGGTGCATGGTTTTCCGTTCAACCAAAACGGTGACGGTTTTGTCCATTGCATCACTGACTACGCGGCCTTCCAATACACGACGTGGCATCTTTAACTCCTTCTTCCTTCTGCCTTATTTGGCAGCTTTAGCCGCAGATTCCTGCTGGCTCAAAAATGTTTTTACACGGGCAATCGTGCGACGAACCTGACGGATGTCGGACGTTTTTTGCAGTTGGCCACCCGCTTGCTGGAAGCGCATGTCCATTTGTTGTTTGCGCAGGTCAAGAAGCATCGCGTTCAGTTCGTCGCGGCTTTTCCCTTTCAGGTCTTCTGCTTTATTGTCTTGTTTTGCCTTAGCCATTTATCTCTCCATTATCCCCGGTCTTAATCGGCGATACGTTTTACAAACTTGGTCTGGATCGGCAGTTTTGCTGCAGCGAGTTCCAGCGCTTCACGTGCCAGTTGCTCCGGCACACCTTCAATTTCGAACATGACGCGACCTGGTTTGACGCGGCATACCCAGAATTCCGGAGAACCTTTACCGGAACCCATACGAACTTCAAGCGGCTTTTTGGATACTGGGACATCCGGGAATACGCGGATCCAGACTTTACCTTGACGCTTGATGTGACGGGTCAAAGCACGACGAGCGGCTTCGATCTGACGAGCGGTGATACGATCAGGTTCCAGAGCTTTCAGACCGTAAGATCCGAAATCAACCGTGTTTGCACCTTTCGCAGCGCCATGAATGCGGCCTTTGTGGGCTTTTCTGTATTTTGTCTTCTTTGGCGAGAGCATTTCTTACTCCATCACTTCCTAAATCTAAACTTTCAACCTAGCTAGTCGCGCTTGGTGGCACCAACGGTGTCCGCCATACGCTTGTCGCGAGCCATCGGATCGTGTTCCATGACGTCACCTTTGTAGATCCAGACTTTAACGCCGATGATCCCGTAGGTGGTCAGAGCTTCGGATACTCCATAGTCAAGGTCAGCGCGCAGGGTGTGCAGAGGCACTTGACCTTCGCGGTACCATTCCATACGGGCGATGTCAGCGCCAGCCAACCGACCAGACACATTCACACGAATACCTTTTGCACCGAGGCGCATAGCCGACTGAACAGCACGTTTCATTGCACGGCGGAACGATACGCGGCGCTCGAGCTGTTGGGCGATGCCTTCAGCAACCAGCTGTGCGTCGATTTCCGGCTTGCGGATTTCAACAATGTTCAGCGATACATCGCCGCCCGATTTGTCGGACAGTTGCTTACGCAATTTTTCGATGTCAGCGCCTTTTTTACCAATAATCACACCTGGACGAGCCGTGTGAACAGTTACGCGAGTGTTCTTCGCAGCGCGCTCTACGATCACTTTGCTGATACCGGCGGCTTTCAGTTTATCCTGAACAAAGTCACGCAATTTCAGATCTTCGATCAACTTTGCAGCATAATCTTTTGCCGAAAACCAGCGGGAGTCCCAGGTGCGGTTGATACCGACGCGAATACCGATTGGATTAACTTTCTGACCCATGTTTATCCCCTAACTCCTATTCGTCTTTCTCTCTGACAACGATGGTCAGATTGCTAAAGAATTTCTCAATACGACCAGCGCGGCCACGGGCACGTGCCATGAAACGTTTCATCACAACCGAGCGACCTACAGTAGCTTCGGCAACATAGAGGCGATCAACATCGAGCGAGTGGTTGTTCTCAGCATTGGCAACAGCCGACTGAAGAACTTTTTTCACATCGCGGGCAACGCGCTTGTTGCTGAATTCGAGATCGACCAGCGCTTTTTCAGCTTTCTTGCCGCGGATCATTTCTGCGACGAGGTTCAGCTTGTACGGGCTCGAGTCGATGTACTTCGAGAAAGCTCTCGCTTCATTGTCAGCTACGCGACGTTCGTTCTTAGGTTTTCCCATGATCTATTCCTTACTTCTTCTTGTCCGTACCACCGTGACCTTTAAAGGTACGGGTGTGCGCGAATTCACCAAGTTTGTGACCAATCATGTTGTCGGTGATCAGAACAGGAATGAATTTGTTCCCGTTGTGAACTGCCATCGTCAGACCTACCATTTGAGGCAGAATCGTCGAACGACGCGACCATGTTTTGATCGGTGTATTTTTTCCGGATTGACGAATCTCTTCAATCTTCTTCAGAAGATGACCGTCAACAAAAGGACCTTTCCAGACTGAGCGAGCCATATTTTACCTCAACGTTCCTTATTTGCTGTTTTTGCTCTTGCGACGACGAATAATAAATTTGTCGGTCGCTTTGTTGGAGCGTGTTTTGTAACCCTTGGCTGGTACACCGGTCGGTGAACACCAGTGCACACCACCGTTTGTACGTCCACCGTGCGGGTGATCGACCGGGTTCATCGTGATACCACGTTGACGTGGCTTATTGCCGAGCCAACGGTTACGACCGGCTTTACCAATGTTGACGTTTTTCTGGTCAGGGTTTGATACAGCCCCGACAGTCGCCAAGCATTCGCCGCGAACGATACGCATTTCACCCGACGACAATTTGATCTGGGCATAGCCCTGGTCACGACCAACGAGCTGAGCGAATGTGCCTCCAGCGCGAGCGATTTGACCACCTTTACCCGGTTTCATTTCAACGTTGTGAACGATGGTACCAACAGGCATATTTTTGAGCGGCAGAGCGTTACCGACTTTAATGTCCGCACGTTCGCTCGCAACAATTTTGTCGCCTTCGGCCAAACGTTGAGGAGCCAGAATGTAGGCTTTCTCTCCGTCAGTGTATTCGATCAACGCGATAAACGCGGTGCGGTTCGGATCATATTCCAAACGAAGCACAGTTGCCTCAACGTCTTTCTTCGTACGTTTGAAGTCTACCAGACGATAACGCTGTTTGTGACCACCGCCGATAAAGCGCATGGTGATACGGCCAGTGTTGTTACGACCGCCATTTTTGCGTTTTCCTTCGGTCAGGGACTTTTCTGGAGCACCTTTCCAAAGCTGGCTGCGATCAACCAAGACCAGCTGACGCTGACCAGGAGTTGTCGGATTATATTTCTTCAAAGCCATAATCTTAGTCCTTCTTCGCTAAATCTCTTCAACCTATACGCCAGTGCCCACGTCAATGGTCTGACCTTCAGCGAGCGTCACAATCGCTTTTTTGACATCGGAGCGGCGTCCGAGAATGCCCTTAAAGCGTTTGGTTTTACCTTTGGTCACGATCGTGTTCACAGCCATCACCTTCACACCAAACAGAGCCTCAATAGCGCGTTTGATTTGAGGTTTGGTTGCTTCTGGAGCCACATGGAATGTTACCTGACCATGTTGGGAACCCATCATGGATTTTTCAGTAACAACTGGTTTCACCAGAGTGGTGTAATCCTGTTCGATTACAGTCGGTTTATCTTGTTTCGCTTTTACCATTTCAATCACCTAATCCTTATGCGGCCAAACGCTTGGTGAGGTTTTCAACCGCATCCTTGGTCAGAACCAGAGTGTCGTGACGAAGAATGTCATAAACGTTTGCTCCATCCGATGGCAATACATCGATGTGCGGAATGTTACGGGTTGCCAGAGCAAAATTGTGATCAAGCTCTTCACCGCAAACAAACAATGCCGAAGTCAAACCCAATG
Organism: Alphaproteobacteria bacterium; assembly: GCA_051715325.1. GTDB lineage: Bacteria > Pseudomonadota > Alphaproteobacteria > Micavibrionales > Micavibrionaceae > UBA1573. The sequence goes on from JBPXJO010000012.1 coordinate 32,330, forward strand.
CGCTCAGTTTAGCTGCCATTGCTTTTGTTTTTGGATCTGTCGCTTTAGCCGCATCCAGAACAATCAGTTTGCCTTGCGCTGCCTTAGCCGACAAAGCGGTCTTCAGAGCGAGCATACGTTGCTTCTTTGGCAGTTCGGTCGCGTGGGAACGAACAACTGGTCCGAAAATGGTCGCGCCACCAACAAACTGCGGGGCGCGCAGAGTTGCGAAACGGGCACGGCCAGTTCCTTTTTGGTTGTACGGCTTTTTACCGGTACCGGAAACTTCCGAGATCCCTTTAGTCTTATGGGTACCAGCGCGACGTTTGTTCAGCTGGAAATGGACCATACGGTGCAGAATATCTGCGCGAACTTCGACCGCAAAAACAGCGTCGTTAAGCTCGATCGATCCGGCTTCTTTATTTTCTAATGTTTTGACCGCGATTTTCATTCTTTGGTCCTCACTTATTCTTTAGCTTCTTCTGCAGGCGCAGCTTCAGCAGGGGTTTCCTGAGCAGCAGCTTTAGCTGCCGATTTCAATCCAGCCGGTTTCGGAACATCCGGATGAGCGGCTTTTTTAACAGCATCGGTGATAATAACCCACTCCATGGCATTGCCTGGAACGTTACCTTGAACCAGCACCAGTCCGTCTTCCGGATATACGGCGACAACTTTCAGGTTCTGGGTGGTTACTGTATCAACACCAAAGTGACCTGGCATTTTTTTACCTTTCCAGGTACGGCCCGGATCTTGAGCGCAACCGGTCGAACCAATCGAACGGTGGGAAACGGATACACCGTGCGATGCACGAAGACCGCCGAAGCCCCAACGCTTCATACCACCAGCATAACCATGACCTTTGGTAACGCCCTGAACGTCAACAAACTGACCAGGGACAAAGTGGCTTGCGCACAGCTCAGCGCCGACATCAAGTACGTTTTCCGGAGAAACACGGAACTCGGCCATTTTGCGTTTCGGCTCAACTTTGGCTTTTGCATAGTGACCGCGCATCGCTTTCGATACGTTTTTCACTTTTGCTGTACCAGCACCGAGCTGAACTGCAGTGTATCCGTCGCGCTCTTCCGTGCGAACATCCACAACCTGCACATTATCAATTTTCAGAACAGTTACAGGAATATGGCTTCCGTCTTCACCGAAGACTCGGGTCATTCCTTCGTTCTTTGCAATCAATCCGGTTCTCATTTTTATCTCCAGATTCCTTTTCCTAACTTCTTATACCCACTCAACCTAAGCCGCTTGTCCGACTTTGATTTCGACATCAACACCAGCAGCGAGGTCGAGCTTCATCAGCGCGTCCACAGTTTGCGGGGTCGGGTCAACGATATCGATGAGGCGCTTGTGTGTGCGCATCTCGAATTGGTCCATCGATTTTTTATCGATGTGCGGCGAACGCAATACAGTAAAGCGCTCGGTACGGGTCGGCAGAGGAACTGGTCCACGGACGCTAGCTCCAGTGCGTTTTGCCGTATTCACGATTTCACTCGTGGATGCATCCAGAACGCGGTGATCATAAGCGCGGAGGCGAATGCGGATGGTTTGTGTGTCCATAGTCAATTCCTCTTAAATCCCAAACCTACTCAATAATTTTCGAAACGACGCCTGCGCCGACGGTACGACCGCCTTCACGGATAGCGAAACGAAGACCTTCGTTCATTGCGATTGGAGCAATGAGTTTAACGGTCAGGTTGATGTTATCGCCTGGCATAACCATTTC
>JBPXJO010000013.1:0-9289 GCA_051715325.1 Alphaproteobacteria bacterium
GGGTTTTTGGATCGCATCAACTTTGTTGAGAACCAGAAAGACCGGACGCTGTTTTACAATGTCCGTTAGTTTTTCAATAGTTTTGATATCTCCGGCATTCGGGCCTTTTTTCTTGGCATCGAATAGATAGGCAATCGCATCACCCTCTTCGGCTCCCGTCCATGCCGCCGAAACCATGGCCCGCTCGAGGCGAGTCGATGGGGCAAAAAGGCCGGGTGTATCAATAAGGATAATCTGCGCTTCGTCTTTAAGGGCAATGCCTAAAATACGATTGCGGGTGGTTTGAACTTTTGGTGAGACGATCGAGACCTTGCTGCCGACCATCTGGTTGACCAAAGTCGATTTTCCGGCGTTCGGCGCCCCGATTACTGCGACATAGCCGCATTTTTGTTTTGGAGACGTGTCGGTCATTTGGATGTCTTTTTCTTATCTTTGGCTATGAGCTTATCATAGAGCTTCTGGGCTGCCATTTTTTCAGCGGCGCGGCGCGATGGGCCGGTGGCTTGCTCAGGGTCCTCGCCTTCAACGGTGACGCGAAGCGTGAATTCCGGAGCATGATCCGGCCCTTTGCGTTCGATCACGTCGTAAGCCGGTATCGGTTTTTTGCGCGCCTGCGCCCATTCCTGAAGCGCGGTTTTGGCGTCCACAGGCGGCTGCATGATCGTATAGATCTTATCGCCCCAGAGGGCAGTCACAACTTCCTGACAGGCGACGTAACCGCGATCGAGAAAGACGGCCCCGATGATGGCTTCCATACAGTCGGCCAAGAGATTGTCCTGCTTGCTGCCGCCAGCATTCTTTTCCGATTTGGAGAGTTTTACAAGGTCGGGCACATCGAGATCACGGGCGATTTTGGCCAATGTTTCGGTGCAAACCAATGCCGAATGGCGGCGGGCCAGAGCCCCTTCATTTTCAAACGGGAAACAGCGGTACAGGATTTCAGCCACAACCAAGCCCAGAACACGGTCGCCCAGAAATTCAAGCCGTTCGTAATTTTCTTCCTGCGATGACGAGGCGTGCGTCAGCGCTTTATCGAGATGCTCAGGATTTTTGAAATGATAGCCGATGCGATCCTGAAATACATTCAGGTCCAAATCGCGGTTTTGTTCCGGAGTATTTTCTTTTTGTCCGGCGTCCATCGTCATTCCTATTTTTGTCCGGCTTCTTTTACAGTCGTCACTTTTTCACTGCCAATTTTAGACAGAAGACGATCATAGCGGATCGACCACGGCCACTTCCAGAATTCATACAGGCGCGCTGTCCCATTGGTCGAGAAGAAAATCAGTTCGGCACGGCCTTCGAGATTGTCAAACGGCACATAGCCGACAAGATCAAGAACGCGGGAGTCGCGTGAATTATCGCGGTTGTCGCCCATCATGAAATAATGTCCTTCGGGGACCATATATTTCTCGGTATTATCAAGAGGGCCACTATCGGATTCTTCGTAAATGGTATGTTTGACGCCACCCGGAAGCGTTTCGGTGTAAGCCATGACATTTTCCGTACCGGCAATCTCTTTGGTGTAGGACTGCATCCCGATCGGTTCACGCTGGACCATTTCCTCGTTGATGTAGAGACGTCCATTAATGACCTGGATGGTATCCCCCGGAAGTCCAACGATACGCTTGATGTAATCAATATTCGTGTCGGTTGGCAGTTTAAAGACAACCACATCGCCGCGATGCGGTTCTTTGGCCATGATGCGGCCTTCAAACCCACCCATCCCGAGCGGGAAGGAGTAGCGGCTGTAGCCGTAGGAATATTTGGAAATAAACAGATAATCGCCGACGAGCAAATTCGGAACCATCGAGGTCGACGGGATGTTAAACGGCTCATACAGGAATGTCCGAACCAGAAGGGCCAGCAGCACCGCGATGACCACGGTCTTGGCGGTCTCGCCCAGCGTCTCTTTATCTTCAGCTGCGGGGGCCGCCAGAGAAGGATCTACGTCTTTATCAGCGCCGGTGTCGGCTTCGGTCTTTTGTTCTATGCTCATGGCTTGTTCATAGCCAATTCCGGAGCATAAATCCAGCCTCTATCTTGGAGTAACCGCCTGTTTCCAGCGTGTTTTGCCCGATTTGGGCGGTTAAAGCGCTTCGATCACAACGTTCGCCATCCCCATCGGCGGCTCATCGGTCAGGGTCACATGGATTACAGCGGTCTTTCCAGCCGGGGTCAATTGATCGAGGCGCACCTTAGCCCCCCCTGTCAGCCGAAGGGTCGGTTTGCCGTTATGGTCGTTGATCACGGCAATATCTTTCATAAAGACGCCGTGGTTAAATCCGGTCCCCAAAGCTTTTGAACAAGCCTCTTTGGCTGCAAAGCGTTTGGCGTAGGTGGCAATATGGGTTCCGGCTTCACGGCGGCGCTCGGCTTTGGCGATCTCTTCTTCGGCAAAGCACCGCTCGATAAAGCGCTGCCCGAACCTCTCTAATGTTTTTTCAATCCGGCGAATGTCAATCAGGTCGCTACCCATACCGATAATCATGCCGCGCCACCCGTTTGTTTTGTCCCTTTCGGATGATAATGCTCGACCATATGCCGCCGCCCTTTTTTCTGCTGAATACGCGCTTTTTTAACCAACAGATAAAAGAACACATAAAAAAACGGCCACGAGAGGAACGCCATAATGAACCCCCCGGTTACCCACGGCACAACCAATTCGAACGGATGTGACGTGATTTCCCCTACCAGATGATTCCATGTAAATACATCCGGCATCTCCCGCACCGGAAGACCCAGAGCAAAAAAGAGCTGGTCTCCGATTTTATAAGCTCCCCACCACATCAAGGGGAATGTCCACGGATTCCCGACCAGCGTCCCCAGAACCGACGCCACTATATTGCTGCGCGTTACCCACGACAAACCAGCTGCACACAGGATATGAGTCCCCGGCAATGGCGTAAACGATATTGCCGCACCAAAGGAAAGACCACGCGCAATCGACGGGTTCGTATCCTTGATGCGCAATAACCGGCATTCATAGTAGCGAAGCGTTCTCTTCCACCCCATCGAGGGCCAAAGAAATTCGCAAATGCGTTTTAGCGGGTGTAATTTGGTGCGGCGTGCAAACATCGTGGCCTGACTTTCATTCGTTATCGTCCGCGGGCACGTTCCACACTGACCACTTGCGGTGTCGCCCGAAGGGCGGCCACAATATTATTAAGGTGCTTGGTGTCTGTCACCGCGACATCGAGATACATATCCCAGAAATCGACCGTACGACTGGTGATTTTGAGGTTGGTGATGTTTCCACCGCTTTTTCCGATGACCGTCGAAATGGTTCCGAGAGCTCCCGGTGTATTCGAGATAGTGACAATCAAACGACCGACGCGGTTTTCCGGATCGTCCTGACCTTCTCCCCATGAGACATCAATCCAGCGTTCCGGCGTGTCGGCGAATTGTTCAAGTGTTTCACAATCAATCGTGTGAACCGTCACGCCTTTTCCGGTTGTGACAATCCCGACAATCCGGTCGCCCGGAAGCGGGTGACAGCAGCGGGCGAAATGAACGGCCATACCGGGGATAAGCCCCTTGATCGGCATTGGCTGGACTTTGCCGTTCCGCACGGTTTGCTGGGCGGATTTGATGGTTGGAATATCTTCCGGATTGTTGATCTTCGCAGTTTCAGCTTCGGATTTATGAGCCGGAAAGATGGCACGGAACACATCGCGAGCGACGATGTTGCCGGCACCAATTCCCGCATAGATATCATCCACTTCCTGACATTCACGGAACTGGTCGACAACGCCGCTGACGGCTTTATCGGTGAATTCATAGCCTTCAGTCTTGAAGACTTTCTGGAGCATCGCTTTACCGAGTGTGATGTACTCGGTGCGTTGCTGTTGGCGAATAAAGCGTCGAATGTGCGATCGGGCTTTTCCGGTGACGACAAAACGTTCCCATGTCGGAGACGGGTTCTGGGTTTTCGCGGTGACAATCTCAACCTGATCTCCGTTCTGGAGTTTAGTGTTGAGCGGGGCAATCCGGCCATTGATCTTGGCACCGATGCAGCGGTTCCCGACATCCGAGTGAATGGCGTAGGCAAAGTCAATCGGCGTTGATCCGCTCGGCAATTCAAACAAATCGCCTTTTGGTGTAAAGGCAAATACGCGTTCCTGAAAAAGTTCAAGCTTGGTGTTTTCCCAGAAATCTTCGGGGCGCTGATCCTGTTCGAGAATATCGAGCAATTCACGCATCCAGCGGTATTTCTTAGCTTCCTCGATGGCGTCTTTGACTTCGGATTGTTTATACGCCCAGTGCGCCGCTACCCCGAGATCGGCTTCGGCGTTCATCTCCTGTGTCCTGACCTGTATCTCAATACGCTGGTTTGCGGGGCCAATCACGGTCGTGTGGATCGAGCGGTATCCGTTCGGTTTCGGGGTCGAGATATAATCTTTGAAGCGTCCCGGCACCACAGAGTATTTGGAGTGGACAATCCCGAGAACGTGATAACACTCGGCTACATTTTCGACCACAATCCGGAAGGCCATAATGTCGGACAGCTGTTCGAACGAGACGTTCTTGCGCTGCATTTTTTTCCAGATGGAATAGCGGGTTTTCTCGCGCCCTGTGACCTGCGCCTTGATACCGGCTTCCTTGATAGTGCCGTCGAGTTCCTGAATGATGGTGTTAACGAGGTCTGTCCCTTCCTGACGGAGGAACGATAAACGGTTGGTGATACTATCCCGTGCTTCGGTATTGAGGTACGAGAACGAGAGATCTTCGAGATCCTCTTTAATCTTATGCAAGCCTACGCGCTCGGCAAGCGGGGCATAAATTTCAAGCGTTTCACGAGCAATCCGGTGGCGCTTTTCCGGCTTCTGGATATGGTGAAGCGTGCGCATATTGTGGAGACGGTCCGCCAATTTAACAAGCAACACGCGAATATCTTCGGACATCGCCAATAAAAGCTTGCGGAAGTTTTCGGCTTGCTTGCCCTCGACAGTCTGGCTTTCAATTTTGGTCAGTTTACTGACCCCGTTCACCAGCGCAGCCACTTCCGGCGAGAATTTCTTTTCGATCTCTTCGTAGGTTGCGTTCGTGTCTTCGAGCGTATCATGCAAAATGGCCGTTACAATCGTGGCGGTGTCCATTTTCATATCGGCCAGAATTCCAGCAACCTCGACCGGATGGGTGTAATATGGTTCGCCTGACGAGCGGGTCTGGCCTTCATGTTTGATTTTGGCAAAATCCACCGCATCCTGAATGCTCTTAGCATCAGCTTCGGGATAGTAGGAGCGAATCTGGTTTACAAGCTCAAGGGCTGTCTGGGTCATAAAGCGGGAATCCGTTCAAATCTGCGACTTTATATAATCAACAGACTAACATGAACAAGTGGTAAAGACACGCCCCCAGCGGACAAATTTAACTGTGCCGGAAATTTTATTTCACATATATGTCCGGAAATGTGTCTTCAAGTGCCACAAGCTTCGGTGCGTCATGAATCATGACGTACAGGCTGTCGGGATGGAACGACACATAATTCTGGTGGTGCGGTTCGGCCTTATAAAAAGCCGCCAAAGGTTCCAGCGCGGTTGCGACCGGTTTATCAAAGACACCCGCTTTATCGAGCTGGGCGATATAATCCGCAGCAATTTGTTTTTGCTCGGACGTCGCAAAAAATATGGCCGAGCGGTACTGGGTGCCGCTATCGGGGCCTTGACGGTTAAGCTCGGTCGGATTGTGCGCTACCGAGAAAAAAACCTGCAGCAATTTACCCATTGTCACTTGCGATGGGTCGTAAGTCACCTCGACGGCTTCGGCGTGACCAGTGTTTCCCTCGCTGACCTGGCCATAAGTTGCCGTGTCCTTGGTTCCTCCGGCATAACCGCTGACAGCGTTTTTGACCCCTTTTACATGAAGAAAAACGGCTTCGATGCCCCAAAAACAGCCTCCGGCAACAACGAGTTTTGCCTCGCCTGGGGCGGTCGTCTTCGCTTCATCATGGAGCGCCGCCGGAATTGTTACAGCCTTGGCTTCCCCTGTCATACATCCAAACATCAATACCATCCCGCTTAAGAGTATTTGCCATTTATTCTTCATGATTGCCCTTCGCCGTCCGGAATGAACTTCAGAGCGACGCCGTTGTTGCAATATCTAAGCCCAGTCGGCTGCGGGCCATCCTCAAACACATGGCCTTGATGCCCGCCGCAGCGCGCGCAGTGATATTCGGTGCGCGGGACTACCAACTTGAAATCGGTTTTGGTCTCCACATGGCCGTCAATCGCCTGATAAAAACTCGGCCAGCCGGTTCCGGAGTCGTATTTGGAGCTCGACTTGAAAAGAGCGAGGCCGCAGGCAGCGCAGACAAAGTCGCCATCGCGCTTTTCCTCGAGAAGCGCTGAAGTAAACGGGCGTTCGGTTCCTTCCTCGCGAAGAACATCATATTGCTCGTTCGAGAGCGATTTTTTCCATTCATCATTCGATTTTACCAATTTTTCCACCGTGACTGTTTGCGTTGAGGTCGAGAGTGCGTCCGCAGCCCTGAATAGCAGGGTTCCGGTAAACGTAGCCGCTCCGGCTGCGCCTGTCCAGCCCAAAAACCAGCGGCGCGTGCCGCGCGTCCTTGAAATGGAATTGTTTTCTTTCAATAGGTTATGATCCATGACGGGTTTTCCTCCGCTCTGATCCGGTCCAGCCATCCATTTTTATTACAAAAATAAAGATAGATGGGGGGAACTGAAAGAAAAGTCCGTTAGTATGGTGTAGTAGCGCAGTAGAATTAGCCGGCTACATAACGGGTTGTTCTTTCATCAAAGGGGAAAATTATGATTTTGGTTTCGGATCTTAAAAAATACGGGTTTGGTTTTGCGGCGCTTGCTGTTGCTCTGGCTTTGCCTTTGACGCAGGCTGAAGCGCGTGAACTGCGCGGTAACCGCGATGGCGGAGGAACCAACTGGCAGAAAACCGTGACCTCCGGAGACCGTTCGGCGACTAAATCCGCGAGCGGGTCGTTTAACTCCGAAAACCGCAGCTGGGACCGAAATGTGACCGGATATAACGGTAACGAGCGCTCATCATCCACGACCTACGACCGCGATTCGAAGACCGTTTCCACTGACTCAAGCACCGGAGCCAGCCGCACCGCTACTTATCAGGACGGACAGAAAACGACATCTTATACCGGTGCGAGTGGTCAAACCGGCGGCGTTACTACCAGTTATGACCGCGATACTAAAACCGTAACCAGCACCACCGATAACGGAAGCACGAAAGTGACGAGCTATAGTGATGGACAACGCGATGTATCTGTGACCGGAGCGAATGGACGTACTTATAACGACACAACCAGCTATTCCTATGACAAGGATGCGAAAGAATTGACCGCCGAACATTCGAACGGGGCAACCGTGGTTCGTTCGGCTGAGGACGGGACTGTCACCAAAACCGTGACGACCCCGAATAACCGCTCATGGCAGTCGAAAATTACCGGCGCCGCAGGTTCCCCATAGTTTTACCTAAGCTTCCCCAGACTCCTGCGGGCCACTTGGCCCGCTCTTTTTTTTACTTGGCCACTTGGCCCGCTCTTTTTTTGCTTGGCTACTTGGCCCGCATTTTCTTATTCTTTATGCAGAAGGGCCAGATTGAGTTCTTTTTGGGTCTGGGTGAAGCTCTGTTCGACGACACCGCCAATCGATTCAACCGGCAGCGAGCTTCCGCCGGTTTCCATTCCTGAATAGAGGCGGTTCACGAAATCGTATTCGGCCAAAATGATCCCGTTTTGCGGATCTTTTTTCTGCACCACCCAAACTCCGGTGTTGGTACAGGCGTTAATTATGTAATCAGGCTTGGTCTTGATCGGGGCATGGAGCGATTTCATACAGGCCCGAGCCGCCCGAACGGCCGGACTTTGCGGCTGCTCCCCTTCGAAACCCGCGCACGCCGAAAGCCCTGCTGCCGTAAGGAGCAGGAGCGCATAGAGGCGAAGCTGGTGTCTTACTCCTGACGAATCGTCAGTTTGTGATCGACGACTTTCTTGCCTTGAGGCAGACTTAAAAGCGTCACACCAATTTCGACATCCATATAGGACGTTGTCGGCAAGTCGGTGCATTTGGAGAGGCTTTCAGCAAAACGGTTTGCGGCTTCAACCGGCTCGGCTTCGTTGAGAGGCCGGAGCAGCAAAAGCGCGTATTCATTTTCGCGCACTTGCGCGATAATATCGGATTGGCGGCGGATACGAACCAGATGCTGGGCCAATTTGGCCGAAATCAGCTCGGCGTCGTAACTGCCATCCTTTGCCGATATTTCCTTGAAATTATTGAAGGTTATAAAGATCGTATTGGCGGTTTCCCCGTATCGACCAGCGCGGTCGATGCATGAGAGAAAGAGCTGGTTATAGGCTGATTTTGCAATCACACCGCCTGCACTCGGGAAATCAACCTGATCGTTGGCCAAATGGCGCAGCAAATCGTTCATATATGCGGCACGGTCCACGACGTCCGGAATGAGCGTGCCGTCAATCGGTTTGCTGATACAATCGTTAAAACCCGACGTAATCGCATCCTCGAAGCCGAGGCTATTGCTCAAGAGCACCATATAGACGTTACTGCGCACCGACCGGCGGATTTGCATAGCAAGCGGTTTCAGATTGGTTAAAGGGCTCGGGTCAATAAAGACAACATCCCATCCCATCCGCAGCATCGCATCCATCGACTCCCCTTTGTCGGGGTGGATTTCCACCGTGTGCCCCAAAGGCTCAAGACGGGATTTAATCATATGTGCCGGCAATTCATCCCGATCGATGATGAGTATTTTCATAAACTTACCTGTTTCTGTGAGGCCGGACCGGAATGATCCAATGCCTATGATCCCAGAATTGTAGAAAAATAAAAGCTAAAAAAACGTCAATGAATGGCCAAAAACGTCAATATTTTTAATTAGTTTGACATTCAGGTCTCGCTCGGATAGATGTAACGCCCTGTTGGCCCCTCAAACGGGTCATAGTGCCCTGATGGCGGAATTGGTAGACGCGCAAGTTTCAGGTACTTGTGTCCGTAAGGACGTGGAAGTTCGAGTCTTCTTCAGGGCACCATCTATCCTCTTAAAAATCCTTGAAAAATGTACGATTTCGCTATACTCCGAATGGTATGACGATCTATTTGCACACACATGATTTGCCGGACGATCTGGCTTTTGGTTCCTCTGTCGCTATTGATACCGAGACGATGGGTCTCAATCTGGTCCGCGACCGGCTTTGCCTTGTCCAGCTCTCGTTCGGGGACGGTGATGCCCACCTCGTCCGTTTTCCGGTTGGCGAAGGGTATGATGCCCCCAATCTCAAGCGTCT
>JBPXJO010000014.1:0-57352 GCA_051715325.1 Alphaproteobacteria bacterium
GTGAAACCTTGAACAGACGAGCAGCCTCGCGCTTGCCCATTCCATCTTTTATTAAGCCAAGAACCTTGGCCCTTAATGATACTCCGTATGTCATCCCTCATTCTATCACGTCCGATTATTATCTCAAGTGGCTATATTATAGCCTTGAGAAGGGCTAGTTTGCCATAATTTAGTGTTTTTTTGTTGTAATTTTCTAAATTAGATATGCCTTAAGTATAGCATGCGAAACTATATTTTACGTAGGCGCAGATTGTCGCACTAATTAAACGCAACAACGCAATATAGTTATGGGCAAAAAAGTGGGGCTTTCAGCCAGATGGCTGATTACAAACGCGAGAAATCTGCAATCTGGTTAGCCAGACCCCGAATGGTCGATAGCATGGCTAAACGGTTCGCGCGAATGTCAGCATTATTGTCATTGACCACAACTTTGTCAAAGAACAAATCAACTGTATCCTTCATATCAGCAAGACACGTCATAGCCCCTTCATAGTCTCCAGCCTTGATATAACTGGTAAATTTCGGGGCGACGCTTTGTAATGCAACAAAAAGTGATTTCTCTTCCGGGGCCACCAAGGCTTGTTCCGAAACTTTGTCCTTGTGCAAGGGGCCCGATTTTTTCTCTTCGGTTTCGAGGATATTGATGGCCCGTTTCGCGGCCTGAACAAAATCCTGCCCTTTTTGAGTGGTCAGGAAGTTCGACAACTGAACAATCCGGTTTTTCTGGTCGAGCAGATTTTCGCCAAGCACCGCCTCGATGATATTATGCGGATGGTTTTCGCCTTTCATCATCACTTTGAATCGTTCAAAAATAAAGGTCTCCAGATCCTGAGGAATGTCCGTGTTGTAGCCTTTGGCCGCCAGAGCCAGCATATCCTTGAGGCTAACCGCCAGATTGTTTTCAAGCACCAAGCGAATAACGCCCAAAGCGGCGCGGCGAAGAGCAAACGGGTCTTTGCTTCCGGTTGGCTTCTCTCCAATCGAGAAGAACCCAACCAAAGTGTCCAGTTTATCGGCCAGAGCCAGAGCAACCGCTACCGGTTCGTTCGGGCATTTATCGTTCGGGCCAGCTGGAGCATAATGGGTTGAAATGGCCGAAGCGACATCGCCAGCTTCGGTTGCGGCTTTCGCGTAGTAGCCACCCATAATCCCCTGAATTTCAGGAAATTCTTTGACCATACCAGTCACAAGGTCGGCTTTGCAGAGTTTACCGGCACGCGCGGCGGCGGATTTATCTGCACCGATCAAGGCTGCAATTTCACTCGAGAGTTTTTCAAGACGCGCGGCTTTTTCCGACATCATACCCAGTTTTTCGTGGAAGCGGATTTGCTCCAAACGCGGCAGATAGTCTTCGATCTTTTTCTTGAGGTCTTGATCCCAGAAGAAACGGGCATCCGACAAGCGGGCGCGCAGCACTTTCTCGTTACCGTAGATGATGGTTTTGCCATCATCAGTCGGCTGAATATTCGCGAGTGTGATAAAGCGGTTGGTCAATTTTCCGTCTTTTCCGATCACGGAGAAATAGCGTTGGTTTTCGCGCATCGACGTGGAAATAACCTCCGCCGGAATCTCAAGGAAATGCTCTTCAAATCCGCCCATAAACGGCACGGGCCATTCGACAAGCCCAACGACTTCATCAAGGAGGCGATCATCTTCTTTTGGCGTAAATCCGGCTGATTTCGCGGTTGTGTTGACATCGGCCCAGATTTTGGCTTTACGCTCGGCGCGCTCCAGAAGGACTTTGGCGGCCAGCAATTTTTTGCGGTAGTCTTCAAACGAGGAAACCTCAAAATATTTTCCGTCACTCAGGAAGCGATGGCCGGCTGTCCGGTTATTGAATGCGAATGATTGACCGCCCCCCACATCCACTTGGCCCGTCACAACAGCCCCATCGAACAGGGCTAGAATATTTTGCAGGGGACGAACCCAGCGCATTGTGCTGTTGCCCCAGCGCATGGATTTCGGCCATGGCATATTGATGATCGCATCGGAAATCAGGCCGCCTAGAACATCAATGGTCTTTCCGCCCTTTTTAACTTGCTCATAAAAATAGTAATTGGTTCCCTTGACATCGCGCGTGGTCAGTTCGCTTACACTCGCAATGCCAGATTTTTTGAGGAACCCCTGAATGGCGGCGTCTGGCGCGGTGACCGCCGGGCCTTTGAGTTCTTCGGTGACGTCTTCGCGTGTTGCCGGAATTCCGGTGATATGCAGCGTTACACGGCGCGGCGTGGAATAGGATGCGCACGCATCAAAGGCGATCCCGCTTGCTTTAAAACGCTCGGTTACAAGGCGCGCAAAATTTTCTTCAGCGGCGGCTTGCATACGGGCCGGAATTTCTTCCTGAAACAGTTCGATCAACAAATCAGACATTTTATTCTTCCTAAATTTCTTCCGGTTTACGCCGCAATATTTTCCGACCAGACTTCACAACATCCTTTGGCAAGGGCGCGTACTTTGGCGATATAGCCTTGACGCTCCAGCACGCTGATAACGCCGCGGCTATCGAGGAGGTTAAAGGTATGGGATGCTTTCATGCATTGCTCATAGGCTGGCAAGGCCAACTTTTTCTCGAGCAAATACTGGCAGGATTTTTCGGCAAAAGCGAATTGCTGGAACAGCTGCTCGGTATCGGCAAACTCGAAGTTATAGGCCGACATCTGCTGTTCGTTGCGTTTGAACACCTGACCGTAAGTGTAGCCGTCGTCGTTGTAGGGGAGATCATAGACGTTATCGACGTCGAGGACATACATCGCGAGGCGCTCAAGGCCATAGGTCAGTTCCAGCGATACCGGATTGCAGTCCAATCCGCCAACTTGTTGGAAATAGGTATATTGCGAGATTTCCATTCCATCGCACCAGACTTCCCAGCCGAGACCCCACGCGCCAAGCGTCGGGCTTTCCCAGTCATCTTCAACAAAACGCAGGTCGTGTTTCATCGGATCAATCCCGATGGCAAGAAGGCTATTGAGGTAGAGTTCCTGCGAATTTTGCGGCGATGGTTTCACAATCACCTGAAACTGGTGGTGCATCTGGAGGCGGTTCGGGTTCTCGCCATAACGGCCATCGGTCGGGCGGCGGGACGGCTGAACATAGGCCACTTTCCAGCTTTCCGGCCCCAATGTACGGAGGGTTGTTGCCGGATTGAACGTTCCAGCGCCCATTTCCATGTCGTAAGGCTGCAAGATGATGCAACCTTGTTTCGCCCAGTAATCCTGAAGCGCGAGGATGAGACCCTGAAAGGATTTAACTTTTTCCATAATTTGCCTATTGCCGTAGAGTATCCGAGCGCAAGCAATAGCCCAAACAGGCCAGAGATTCAATATGTTCGTTGGGTAATGGTGCGGAAAATCCTTAAGCCTGAATGGCTCCATCAACGATGGTTATGGTCCGGTCGCAGCGCCTTGCAAATTCGGGATCGTGCGTGACAACGATAACCGAACAGCCCTTGGTTTGCACAAGATTTTGGAGAATATCCTGAACTGTACGGCTCGAGACGGTATCCAGATTTCCGGTCGGTTCGTCCGCTAAAATCAGTTTCGGACTGTTGGCTAATGCGCGGGCAATCGCCACACGCTGACGCTGTCCGCCAGAAAGCTGGCCGGGCAATTTATGGGCGTGATCGGCGAGACCCAAATCAGCCAAACGTGCCAACGCTTCCTTCTCGATGTCTGAATTACTCAACGCTCCAAGTTTTCGCATCGGGATCATGACGTTTTCAAGGGCGCTGAACTCAGGCAAAAGAAAGTGAAACTGGAAGACAAACCCCATATGCTCCAAACGAAGACGAGCCAAGCGGGACGGGCTATAAGACGAGATATCTTCACCTTCGTAAAAGAGTTTTCCTGACGTGGGTTTATCGAGAAGACCGAGCAAATAAAGCAGTGACGATTTTCCCGATCCCGACGGGCCGGTAATCGCGACAAATTCTCCGGCTTTGATCTCAACATTCGCCCCTTTAACCAAGGTCACAGGAATTTCTTCGGTATCAAGAACACGTGTCAGGTTTTCGGCTTTGAGAAGGATCATGTCTAGACCCCTCCCCGCAAAATATCGACCGGCTCAACCTTCGATGCTTTGCGGGCCGGAAGGTAGGATGCCAGCAAGGCCGCGCACATCGCAAATGCAGCCGCGATTATAAATTGCCCGGCATCCCAAGAGATCGGCATAGAGATCGTTTCTGTGCTGCCCGGAGGGCGAAAGTGGATTTTAGCGAGCCCCTTCATAAATGCCACACCTAATGGAATTCCAGCCAGATTTCCCGCCAGCCCCAGAAGCAGCCCTTGAATGAGAAAAATGACCCGTATATCCCAACCCGGAAAACCCATGGATTTGAGGATCGCAATATCTTTGTGTTTTTCCATCACGACGGTCGATATAACGTTATAAATTCCGAAGGCCGCCACCAAGAGTACCGCCGAAACCACCGTGTACATGATCCGGTTCCGGATCGCGAGTGTGTTCATTAAATCTTCCGAGCTTTCCTGCCATGACTCGGATTTATAAAGAATGGTCTTTTCGATTTCGGCAGCGCGTGTCAGAGCCTTGTTCGGATCATCAAGTTTTATCAGGATGCCGTTGATCCGGTTGATCCGGCCCAGCATCGATTGGGCCCGTTTCAAATTCATAAAAATCTGGCCACGATCGTAGTTTCCTCGTCCGGTCTTGAAAATGCCGACAATTTTGAACGTCCGCACTTGACCGCCCTGTGTCGCGATCGAGATCGTGTCATTGAGCGATAAAGCCAGATTTTTAGCCAGCGTGACGCCGATCAGGATACCATCCGGATTGGAAATCAAGCGGTCAAGACTTCCCTCGACCATGTAGTTCCGGATTGTTGAAACACGATCAATCTCGGCCGGAATCATACCATTTATGGTTACACCCCGCTCCTGCCCTGCGAAAGTCACAATCCCTTCCCCAACCATGACAGGGGAGGCTTTGATATCCGGCTGCCCCTTCAAATACGAAAGGGCCTCTTGAAAATTACGAATACCACGAGTTTCCGTGAGCGGCTTTACGCCATGAATAGATACTACGCCGCTGGCTCCGAATTTTTTTTCGGCTGGCTGGATTCGCGGATTACGAAATTCATCCGAAACTGTAATGTGAGGTGAATTGTCTACGAGGCGGCGGATAAAATCATCTTCGGACCCTTGCATGATCGACGAGATCGCGAGAAAGAATGCTACACCGAGAACGATCCCCATCAAGGATACGATGCTTTGCCGCTTGCGGGCCAGCAAATGCCGGAAAGCAATGGCAATCAAAAGCCTCATTGCGGCACCGGCGCAGACGTGGTCGAGCGCACATTAACTTTTTGTCCGTCGGTCACGGATTCTGCAAACGGGCTGACAATTCGATCCTGATCGCTTAGTCCTTCAAGAATTTCGGTTTGCTCCATATCGGCTATACCGGTTTTGACCTTAGCGAGCTTGATACGGTTATCTGAAACGACAATCTCAACCATTCCATTCTTACCTATAGCCGCGCTCGGAATCAGGAGCGCCTGCTCTTTTTTCGAGATAATGATATTGGTTTCTGCGGTCATACCAATCATAAGCGGGGCGTAATCATCAATGGAAATCCGCACACGGAACGAGCGAGCGACTTCATCGCCCTTGGGCGTTACACTGGTGACAGAGCCGTGAAAAACTTCGTTCGGGAACGCATCCGACTGGATGACCACATCCTGCCCTTCTTTGACTTTCGGAATATCTTCTTCGTCGACTTCGGCGGTGATACGCATATGTGCGCAACAGGACATATAAAAGACCGGCTGTCCGGCTTGGATAATGTCGCCCTCTTCACCATCACGGCGGATTACCGTTGAATCGTCCGGCGCGATCAAGTGCTGGTAGCTTTGAGTGGCTTTAGCTTCTTCAAGCTGAGCCTTGGCCGAGGCGAGCGCCGTTTCCGAATTCTCGTAAGCATCGGCACTGATGAATTTACGGTCGAAGAGCTTCTTCTTGCGGTCAAATTCACGCTGCGCCAGATCGCGCTCGGCAGTCAGCCGCGTTATACGCGCGGCGGTATCGGAATCCTCGAAGCGGGCCATCATGTCGCCCTTTTTCACCGTCTGCCCCTCATCGACCAATAATTCCGCCATGCGGCCGGTGGTTTTGGGCGCCAAGGTCAGCATCCGCGATGGCTCGACGGTTCCGGTTGCATAGACCGCTTCGGTCGCCGTACCTCGGGTCGGGGTGACGACCTCGACGGAAGGAGGGGCCGAGATAACATAGGCTGCGCCGCCTCCAATCAGGAGGGCCGCGCCCATTATACCTAATAACACCAGATTCATCTTCATAATCAGTATTCTAGAGAATTTTTTGGTGGGCAGATAGGGATACGGGATGGCAAATCCGTTGTTTTCCAGCGATTTATTTGCACATTTTTCTATAGAGGTATATAGTCGCCGCATCATTCCATCAAAAGAGAGAAGCCCATGTCACAGAATTCGTCTCGCCTATCCGCTTTTGTTCTTGCCGCCGGAGTTGCAGCTGCCGGCCTTTCACCGCAATTTGCCGAAGCACACGGCCCGCATCATGGCGGAGCACCGCGCCTGAACATGGGAATTCACCCACAAACCCTTATGTATGGCCATGGCTACCGTGCGCCTCTTTATGTTGCCCCGCGCCGCGATATTAATCCTTGGCCTTGGGTTGCCGGTGCTATAGCTCTTGGCGCTGTCGCCCCACGCGTTTATGTCGAACCTGCGCCAGTCTACGTTGCGCCGCGCCCGGCACCACTTTATTACCCACCGCAGCCGCAAGTGCCGAGTGTTTGTTTCGATAATTTCTGCTCGGCCCAAACCGGAACCACCAATATCAACGGCGAACTTTGCCCTGAAACCGTTCGCGGGCAACAACAATTTGCTGTCTGCCGTTCCCAAGGGCTGTTTGTCCGCAATCTCTATTAATCCGACTTCTTTTCCGCTTGCAATTCGATTAAGGGAGATGTAAAAACCTTACATCTCCCTTAAAATTTAACGCTTTCTTCCGCCCCGAGCGGTTACGAGCGGTTGGGACAAAAACATATTTAAAAAGGTTACACTGACATGGCAAAACTTGCCCCGATGGAATTCTTTAAACAGGTCAAGACCGAAGCGAAAAAGGTTTCTTGGCCAACCCGCGCCGAAACAATCTCCAGCACGATCGCCGTGTTCATTATGGTTGTGATTGCATCGGTGTTTCTGTTTCTGGCCGATCAAGTGCTGGCGTTTGTCGTGCGCTTCGCTCTCGGTCTTGGTGCCTAGGTTTATTACAGCGGAAGGAATGTAAAAAATGGCTGCTCGTTGGTATGTACTGCACGTTTACTCCGGTTTCGAAGACAAAGTCGCCGAAGCTATTCGTGACAAAGCTCAAAAACAAGGCATCGAGGGACGCATCGAGGACATTCTTATTCCTCGTGAACCAACCATCGAAATTAAACGCGGCCAGCGCGTCTCGTCCGAACAAAAAGTGTTCCCGGGCTATGTTCTCGCTAAAATGGATCTTTCGGATGAAGTCTGGCACATGGTCAAGAACACTCCGAAAGTCACCGGTTTCCTCGGTGCCGGCAACAAGCCATCCCCGATCAGCGAAAAAGAAGCTGCACGCTTGATGTCCCAGCTGCAAGAAGGTATCGACAAACCACGCTCGACCATTACCTTCGACATCGGCGAAAAAGTCAAAGTCATGGAAGGACCGTTTGCGAGCTTCGAAGGCATGGTTGAAGAAGTCGATGACGAAAAAGGACGCGTCAAAGTTTCCGTGTCCATTTTCGGACGCGCCACGCCGGTCGAACTGGAATTTTCGCAGGTCGAAAAAACCGCTTAATGATGGCGTGTTAAAAGTTTTTATAAAAAGGTCGCTTTTTTCGAGCGGCCTTTTTGTTATGAATATTTGCGCCGCAGCGATTTTTAAAGCTTCGTCAATCTTATGTCGTATTTCTGCAACTGGCTGCGCACAACCTCAAATATTGCGCTGCACTTACCTTGACGATCGCCACCTAAATCATGACAATTACGCTACTGGGGCTTTGGGCTTTGGTTACTGATTTAATCCACCCAATAATTTTAAAAACTCTTTCAGGAGAAGCTAAATGAAACATTTGTTCCTTTATGGCGCTGCTGTTGGTGCTGTGCTCGCGTTTGCCGCACCGGCCCACGCTGATGATGCTGCGGAGGGCGTCAAGCTCAAACTCGGCGGTTATTTCAAAGGCTACGTTAACGCAATCAGCCAAGACGAGACTGCCGGGTCCGACGTTCACGCAGTTGATATTCTGCGCCAGACCGAAGTGCACTTCGACGGCAAAACTACCCTTGATAACGGCCTGACTGTCGGCACTCACATCGAAGGCCGCGCCGATGCTGGTGACGATTTTGCGGTTGATGAGACCTATCTGTTCTTCTCGGGTGACTGGGGCCGCGTTAATTTGGGCGGCACTTATGGTGCGCCTTACATTCTTCAGGTTATGGCACCGGCAGCGGACACCAACATTGATGGTCGCCTGCAGCTGTTGAACCCTGTTAATTATAGTGCAATGGGCATTACCGGTATCAGCGCTACCAATCCTGAAACCGACTACGACCATGACGTATCGGCCAAAGTTGACAAACTGACTTATCTGTCGCCGCTCTATTCGGGCTTTCAGGCCGGTGTGTCCTACACCCCTGATAGCGACACCTCCCGCGCTTTGAGCGGGAACGCTCCGGATAACGACGACACCGCAGCCACCAGCGATATCTGGGACTTTGCCGCTCGTTTTGAAAACGAAACTGCGAACTTCACTTATCGCATTGGCGCGGGCTACACCGTTGGACAAGTTGAAACCGGCACGAACGATGACCGTCACGCGTGGAACGTCGGCCTTGATTTCGACATTGGCGCGTTCGGTATCGGTGCCGCTTATCAAGTGGACGATCTCGGCGATTCCAATGATGACGTCAAATACAGCGTTGTCGGTGTTGACTACACGATGGGTACAGTTGTCTATGGCGCGTCGTACTACAATAAAGACAACGATGTTGATAATTACGATCTCGACCGTTATTCGGTTGGTGCCCAATACACTTATGGCCCGGGCATGACCTTTAACGCTTCGGTTGGTTACTACGATATCAGTCAGGGAACTGTTGACGGCAACGCGACCTCTCTGATGCTCGGCACGAACCTCAAGTTCTAGTCTCTCCCATTCTCTAGGAAAAGGCGGGATTTATCCCGCCTTTTTTATTATCCTAATAAACCCTGATTTGAAGGCCGTGCTGTTCTAACTCTTTATTGATCGCCTCGCGTGCGAGCAGATAATCGCGGGTAATGTCCGACGCTATATAGTTTTCATCTCCCCATGCCCCACCTTGAAAAAGGTCGATGAGCTGCTGCTCCAGCGATAGGCCACCTTGGGCCTTTTTAAGATTTCCCAGCCCCATTTCATTAAAGGCATCCAGTGCTATCACCTGACAGGTTATAGCATTCGGGTCGGGATTGTTTTGACGCCACAGCTCGATCAATTTTACGAATTTTGTCATGTTTACACCCCTTGTCCGCTGTTGTTCGGACATTTTTTAGTGACTTAGCCCCTCTTTCCACTCTTTTAGACATTATGTCAATATATTTTTCCTTGTCTATTTGGTCATTTATCCTTATAAACAGCGCAGTTTGTGGGAGGTTGTCGGTCAAATTCCGTTCTTTTGGAGCCAGACTCGAGCCGCACCACAGCCCTTCAACTCTAACTAAGGAAGGTTTGAACCATGGCCAAGAAGATTAAAGGCTATATCAAGCTGCAGGTTGCCGCTGGCTCTGCGAACCCGTCCCCACCAATTGGTCCGGCACTCGGCCAACATGGTGTGAACATCATGGAATTCTGTAAAGGATTCAACGCTAAAACCCAAGAGATGGAAAAAGGCATGCCTATTCCGGTGGTTATCACCGTGTTTGAGGATCGTTCCTTTACCTTCATCATGAAAACTCCTCCGGTGACCTACTTCATCAAGAAGGCCGCCAAGGTCCAAAAAGCCTCGCAAACCCCGGGTAAAAACGGTTTCGTTGCGAAGATTACCAAGAAACAAGTCGAGGAAATCGCTCAGGCTAAAATGCAGGATCTCAACGCAAACGACATCGCAGGCGCCATGAAAATGGTCGAGGGCTCGGCCCGCTCGATGGGCATCGAAGTAGTTGGAGGTTAATCATGGCTATTGGTAAGAAAGTTAAAAAGAACAACGCTCTCGTTGACCGTACAAAACTGTACACGATCGAAGACGCTGTTGCGATCCTTCTGCAAGCTGCAAAAGAACGCAAGTTCTCCGAGACCATCGAAATTGCGATGAACCTCGGCGTTGACCCACGTCAGAACGACCAAGTCGTTCGCGGCGTGACCGAGCTTCCTCACGGAACCGGTGCGACCGTTCGCGTTGCTGTGTTTGCTAAAGGCGCAAAAGCCGAAGAAGCCAAAAAAGCCGGTGCCGACATTGTTGGTGCGGAAGAGCTGGCTGATGAAGTCGCTAAAGGCGTCATCAACTTCGACCGCTGTATCGCTACTCCGGACATGATGCCTCTGATGGCTAAACTCGGTAAAGTGCTCGGTCCTCGTGGATTGATGCCTAACCCGAAACTCGGAACCGTTACCATGGACGTGGCGAAAGCCATTGAATCGTCCAAAGGCGGCGCTGTCGAGTTCCGTGCCGAGAAAGCCGGTATCGTTCACGCCCGCGTTGGTAAAGCATCGTTCGAAGCCACGAAACTTGCGGAAAACATCCGTGCGTTTGTTGGCGCGATCAACCGTGCAAAACCAACCGGTGCCAAAGGCGCTTACATCAAGAAAGTCTCGCTGTCCTCGACCATGGGTCCTGGCATCAAGATCGACTTGTCGAGCCTCGCTGCTTAATCGGCCTTAGTACTAGAATTCAAAAGCCCCGATATTTTCGGGGCTTTTTTCTATTCAATTTTCATATCTTCGAGTTCGTCGTTGGTAAAAACACGTGACCTCGTGAGAAATGCTTTTCCGGTGCCGCCTTCAAGCGAGAATGTGCCGCCGTTACCTTCGGTCACATCAATAATCAACTGGGTGTGTTTCCAGTACTCGTATTGGGCTTTGCCGATATAAAACGGTGCGCCGCCAATCTCGCCCAGAAACACATCTCCTGCCCCGATTGTAATCTCTCCAAGCAGGTAACAGTTGGCCGCACTGTTGTCACAGCACCCACCCGACTGATGGAACATTAATCCATCACCGTGCTTCTTTCGCAGTTCCTCGATCAATTCGATCGCAGCAGGTGTTGCAACGACGCGTTCGGTCATTCTAGAAAAATCCCAGTTTTTCCTCGCTGTAACTGACCAGCAGGTTTTTGACCTGTTGGTAGTGGTCGAGAATCATTTTATGGGTTTCGCGTCCAAGTCCGGATTCCTTATATCCTCCGAAGCTCGCGTGTGCCGGATAGGCATGGTAGCAGTTGGTCCATACACGTCCGGCCTTGATGCCACGGCCCATGCGGTATGCGACGTTTCCGTTACGGCTCCACACGCCAGCGCCCAATCCATAAAGTGTATCATTGGCGATTGCCAAGGCCTCGGCTTCATCCTTGAAGGTCGTGACGGCCACAACCGGACCGAAAATTTCTTCCTGAAAAATTCGCATTTTGTTATGACCTTTAAAAACGGTCGGCTGGATATAGTAGCCCCCCTCAAGCTCACCCTTCATATGGGCTTGCTCGCCGCCAGCCAGAAGCTCGGCTCCTTCTTGCTTTCCAAGCTCGAGGTAGGATTTGATTTTGTTGAGCTGTTCAACCGAGGCTTGAGCGCCCATCATCGTCTCGGTATCCAGAGGATCGCCGTGTTTGATGAGAGCCACACGTTTCAGAACTTTCTCCATAAACTTGTCGTAGATGGATTCCTGAATAAGAGCGCGCGACGGACAGGTACAAACCTCTCCTTGGTTGAAAGCAAAGAGAACAAAACCTTCGACGGCTTTATCGAGGAACGAGTCGTCTTTCGCCATTACATCCTCGAAGAAGATGTTCGGTGATTTACCGCCGAGTTCCAGAGTGGCCGGAATGAGATTATTGGCCGCCGCCTGCGCAATCAGGCGTCCTGTCGTGGTCGATCCGGTGAAGGCAATCTTGGCAATCCGTTTACTGGTAGCAAGCGGCATACCGGCTTCGCGCCCATAGCCATTGACAATGTTGATTGTTCCCGGCGGGAGCAAATCGGCAATCAGTTCAAGAAGAACCAGAATACTGATTGGTGTCGACTCGGCTGGTTTCAGGACAATACAGTTCCCCGCCGCCAAAGCCGGGGCCACTTTCCACGCCGCCATCAAGATCGGGAAATTCCACGGGATGATCTGCCCGACAACGCCCAAAGGCTCGTGAATGTGGTATGCAACCGTGTTCTCGTCAATCTCGCTTAGCGCTCCTTCTTGCGAGCGAATACATCCGGCGAAATAACGGAAATGATCAATCGCCAAAGGAATATCGGCATTGAGTGTCTCGCGGATCGGTTTGCCGTTATCAACGGTTTCGACATAGGCGAGAACTTCTAGATTTTTTTCCAAACGGTCAGCGATTTTGAGCAAAATATCCGAGCGGGTCGTCGCCGATGTTTTGCCCCAGCTTTCGGACGCCTTATGTGCGGCATCAAGAGCGAGTTCAACATCTTTGGCGTTTGACCGCGCCACCTTGGTGTAGACTTTTCCCGAAATCGGGGTAATCACGTCGAAATAATCCCCATCCAGAGGCGGAACCCACTTCCCACCAATAAAATTGTCGTATTTGGCTTTGTGTTTATAAATGGCGTCCGGTGTATTCGGGCTGGCGTAACGCATAGTCGGGCCTCCTGGGCTTTGGGCGGGTCGTTCATTAAGCATCTGGGCTTTTATTGTTTTTATAGGTGCCTTACTGCTCTACTGATCTATAATTGTACCATGCGAAATCAAATGATTTCAGTAGAGTAAGATGCTGCACCTGCTCAGTCCTACATTAAATCCTCCAAACCCTTGTGACTATATTCCTTTTTTCTCATACGTAAAAAACGATGTTTTTGTAGACAGATGCACTATTTTTATCCATTCCTGCGGCTTTTCCCGCTATAAGAAAACTTCCCTTTCTTTTTATTCGGATAACACACATGGCCCACGCTTTAGAGCAGACAGATACAGGTTTTTTTGGCGAGTATGGAGGTACCTATTCGCCTGAAGCCCTGATGCCGATTTTGGAAGAGCTTCGCCTCGCGTTTCGGGCGGCGGAAGCCGATCCTGATTTTTATCCGGCCTTTGTTGCTACGCTTGAAAGCTGGGGGGGACGTCCGACGCCGCTTTATTTCGCCGAGAACCTCTCGCGCGATTATGGCGCTTCGATCTATCTCAAGCGTGAAGATCTGATGCATGGCGGCGCGCATAAAACCAATAACGCGATCGGTCAGGTCATGCTCGCCAAGCGCATGGGAAAAACCCGCATCATAGCCGAGACCGGCGCGGGGCAGCACGGCGTTGCGACCGCTATGGCGTGTGCTAAACTGGGGATGCCCTGTGTCGTTTATATGGGCGCGGTTGATGTTGCCCGTCAGGCCCCCAATGTCGAGCGGATGAAACTTTTGGGCGCCGAAGTTGTAGCGGTTCAATCGGGCGGCAAAACACTTAAAGACGCCATCAACGAAGCGCTGCGCGATTGGATTGCCTCCTGCGCAAACACCCATTATGTGATCGGTACGGCGGCTGGCCCTCACCCTTTCCCGACGATGGTCAAATATTTTCAGGCGATTATCGGACGCGAGGCGCGGGCGCAGTTCTTACAAAAGACTGGCCGCCTTCCTGATTTTGCCCTCGCCTGTGTCGGCGGCGGGTCGAATGCAATAGGCCTATTCAGCGGATTCGAGAATGATAAGGATGTGCGGTTGATCGGTGTTGAGCCGGGTGGGCATGGCATCGAGACCGATAAACATGGCGCAGTTCTTTGCAAGGGAACGGTGGCCGTTCTTCACGGCATGAAAACGCTTGGACTTCAGAATAAGGACGGGCAGATTTTTGAAACCCATTCCATTTCGGCGGGGCTTGATTACCCGCTCATCGGCCCCGAGCACGCCTATCTTCGCGATAGTGGCCGTGCGTCCTATGTTGCGATTGATGATGATGAAGCGGTAGAGGCATTCCACATTCTCTCCCGTGCCGAGGGCATTATTCCGGCGCTTGAATCCTCGCACGCTGTTTCCCACGCACTCAAAGTGGCTAAAGCCAACCCAGGTGCCCAGATTTTAGTCAATCTTTCGGGGCGCGGCGATAAAGACCTTGCCCATGTTAAAGCCTATGTCGAGGAACATTCCTGATGAGCCGTTATTCGTTTCTAACTTCCCGCATCTCTTCCGGCCAATCGGTATATATGCCGTATATACTTCTTGGCTTTCCAAACATCGAAACATCGTTTGATGTAGCCCGCACGGTGATTGAAAACGGTGCGCATGGCTTGGAACTTGGATTTCCGTTTCGTGATCCGGTGGCGGATGGGCCTGTGATCGAGCGGGCCGGCAATATCGCCCTTGATAACGGCTTTAACGCCGATCAGGGCTTTGCCTTGATTGCCCGTATCCGCGCCCTCTCGCCGGATATTCCACTCACACTGATGCTCTATTACAATATGGTTCTGGCTCGCGGCGCGGATCATTTCTTTGCCGACTGTAAATCCGCCGGAGTGGACGGGGTTCTTATTCCCGATATGCCGCCCGAACGCGCCGATACAGTTCTTCCAGCAGCGAAAGCCAACGGGATCGAGCTCGTCTTTATTGCCGCTCCGACCACGACCCCAGAGCGCCTCCGGATTATCTCGACAGTCGCAGGCGGGTTTGTTTATGTTGTCACACGCATGGGCATTACCGGTACGACCGAGAATTATTCCGACCAGCTCGCTGGCCTATTCAAGTCAATCAAATCCCATATTACTCTTCCGGCTGTGGCCGGATTTGGTATCTCCACTCCGGATCAGGCAAAGAAGATGATTGCTTCGGGTGCGGACGGGGTTATCACCGGATCGCGTATTGTTGAACTCACCGAACGGGGTACACTGGATGATCTCTCGGCGCATACACGCTCGATGGTGGAGGCGCTTGCGCGATGAAAGTCCGCCATCTTCCCGACACCCTGATCAACCAGATTGCCGCCGGCGAAGTTGTCGAGCGGCCATCGGCTGCGGTCAAGGAACTCGTCGAAAATGCGATTGATGCCGGAGCAACGCGGATTGATATCGAGCTTCAGGATGGCGGAAAATCCCTAATCCTCGTGCGGGATAATGGCTGCGGTATGAACCGCGATGATCTTGTGGCTGCGCTTGACCGTCACGCGACCTCCAAACTTCCCGATAATGACTTACTTGCTATTCATTATCTCGGTTTTCGCGGTGAGGCTCTTCCGTCGATTGCATCGGTCTCGCGTCTTAAAATCGCTACGCGCGAGCGCGGCGGTGATGCCTACGAGATCGAGGTTGTAGACGGCACCAAGCAATCTCCACGCCCCTCATCGCAAAACGAAGGGACAAGTGTCGAGGTTCGTGATTTGTTTTATCTGACTCCAGCCCGCCTTAAATTTCTCAAAACATCGGCTACCGAATATGCCGCCGTTAAAGATATGGTGCAGCGTTTGGCGCTTACGTCTCCGGATATTGCGTTTCGTCTCACCCATAATGGCTCGACAGCGCTTCATACTCCGGTTCTCGATGATGAACGCCCTGCGCGCGGCGCGCGGCGCATGGCAGCAATTTTAGGAGATGATTTCGTTGCTAATTCCCTGACACTCGAGGCCGAGCGTGGCGGCGTCCGTCTTTCGGGCCGTATTTCGGTTCCAACTTTTCATACCGGAACAGCTCAAAAACAATTCTTGTTCGTTAATGGCCGCGCCGTGCGTGACAAGCAGCTCCTTGGCGCCGTGCGGGCCGGATATATGGATGTTCTGGCCCATGACCGTTATCCGGTTGTGGCGCTTTTTATCGATTGCCCAGCAGATATTGTCGATGTCAACGTCCATCCGGCCAAGGCCGAAGTGCGGTTTCAGGATGCAGCCCTTATCCGCGGTTTGATTGTGAGTGCCATTCGCCATGCCGTTCACGAGCAGGATTTGCGTCCGGTCAGTTCTTTGACTGATGCTTTAATGAACCGCCTGTCTCCGGCCAACGGAGAAAGTCCGATGCCGCCGTCCGGTTTTAATCCACGCGCGTATTTGACGCCTTATGCCGGATCGCGGGGCGGTTCTTATTCCGCGCCAGCTTCCTATTTATCCGAAGCGCAAACTAATGCTTACCGTCCTTATCCAATGGGCGAAGCCGCCGCTGTTCAATCCGGTCTTGATTTTGTGCCTTCGGCACGCAGCGAACCTACACCGCCAGAGACGATGGACGAAGCCGCGCTTCATTATCCGCTTGGCGCAGTGCGGGCTCAGCTTCATGAAAATTATATTATCGCGCAGACCCGCGACGGGATTGTGATTGTCGATCAGCATGCCGCACATGAGCGGCTTGTCTATGAAAAGCTTAAAGAGCTTCGTGACCTCAGCCAATCGCCATCGCAGCGGCTTCTGACTCCGGATATTGTAACGCTTGAAGATACGGACTGCGCCCGTTTACTGGAACACAGTGATCTTTTTGCTTCGTTCGGCCTCGAGATCGAACCGTTCGGCCCCGAAGCGATTGCGGTACGCTCAATTCCCACTCTTCTTGGAAAGATTGACGCAGCATCCCTACTTCGTTCTTTGGCTGATGATTTGCGGGATCAAGACCGTGCCGACGGGCTGGAAGCGCGTCTTAACAAAGTCCTTGCAACCATGGCGTGTCATGGTTCGGTGCGCTCGGGGCGGCGCCTTAGCCCTGCCGAAATGAATGCGCTTCTCCGCGAAATGGAGCAAACCCCCCTGTCCGGACAATGCAACCATGGACGTCCCACCTTTATCGCGCTATCTTTAAGCGATATTGAGTCGCTCTTCGGGCGAAAATAGGAAAGAAAGCCACTATGTCCGCCGTCTCCGATAAACATAAAAACACTCTCCTTTATGGACTTTTGCTAGTTGGCGTCATCGTCGGATGTATTCCCGCCACGTCCATGCAAAGCATTTCATTCCTGATTGATTTGATTGCCCTTCTGGCTGCTTACGGTATTCGTTCTAAAGCCAAAGAGGATGATCTGGTTTGGCACCATTCGACATTCGTGATCCGGACAATCTGGATATGGTCGCTGTTTCTTCTTATCGGCACGATCGGATCGGCATTGATGATTCAAATGAAAGCTGACATGACCGCTGTTGACGACCTGATCAATAGCGTCAATGGCGGAAACATTCCGACCGAAACGGACGTCAATCTCATGATGCAAAAATTCATGGATACCAATTTTGATATGATGTTCCGGACAACAATAGTCTGGCTGGCTCCGGCGCAGGTTTATGCAGTCTGGCGTGTCTATAAAGGTCTGTCGCGGGCTTGGCTTGGCTACCGCGTGGCCAATCTACGCAGCTGGTTTTAAGGCCGCACGGGCGCGGGTGGCATTGCAATCTCGCTCAATCGCTCCGATCAGATCGTCCAGAGATTCAAATTTCTGCTCATCCCTGATTTTGGCCAGCGGTTTTACTATGAGGCCTTTTCCGTAGAGATCACCGCTGTAATCGAGAATATGCGCCTCGACCAGAGCAACCCTGGCTTCGAACATCGGACGGATACCGATATTGGTGGCCGCCGCGCGCCAGATATGTTCTCCCTCGATCTGCACCAGCGCCGCGTAGACACCATAAGACGGGTGGATGGTCTCGCCGAGCGGCATATTTGCAGTGGGGTAGCCGAGTTCGCGGCCTCGTTGGTCGCCATGCTCCACGCACCCCTCTATCGCCCATTCCCAGCCCAACAACGTATTGGCTTCGTCGATATGACCAGACTGAATTAATCCGCGAATACGGGTGGCCGAGATGATGCCATGCTGGGGATCGGTACGGAGCGCAACCTCGTGACAGACAATTCCCGCTGCTTCGATGGTTGATTTATCGCCGCTGCGGTTGTGGCCAAAATGAAAATCTTCACCGATAATAATAGCCGCCGGTTTGACTTGGTCTTTTATAATTTTATCGACGAAAGCCGTCGCCGGAAGTTCGGCTGTGGTCCAATCAAACGGCAGCACATACAGCGTATCTACGCCGAGGTCGGCTAGACGGCGAGCTTTAACAGAGAGCGGCGTGATACGGAATGGCGGATCGTCCGGACGAAACAAACGGCGCGGGTGCGGCTCAAGAGTCAGAACTCCAAGTTTTTTGCCTTGAGATTTAGCGAGCCTTGCCGCTTCTTCGATCAAGGTCTTGTGGCCGAGGTGAACCGCATCAAAATTACCGATGGCCACGACATGATCCACCGGAATATCTGCGTTTTGATTGAGTGTAATATGTTTCATCATGATGCTATTTTCGTACCATACACCAGCCGACCGACAACTCCAACCTTGTTTACGCCCCCAGATAGGCCGCAAGTAAGGCTGCGGCTGATTTTCCCTCAAGCTTGAAATCAGCCGGGTTATCCCTGAGGCGCATCAGGCTCGCGGTATATTCGCTTTGAGGCATCTGATAGACGCCAAACTGGTCAAGATGCGGGTTATGGAACTGGGCGTCCAAGAGTTTAAATCCTCCCGCTTTCAGGCGCGCGCATAGATGAATCAGGGCAATTTTACTGGCATCGGTCGCGCGGGAGAACATGCTCTCGCCGCAGAAAACCTGCCCGAGAGCCAAGCCGTATAGCCCACCCACCAGCTCGCCCTCTTTCCAGCATTCAACCGAATGGGCGATGCCGCGTTGATGAAGCTCAATAAAAAGGGATCTTATATCGTGGTTTATCCATGTTTCAGGCCGAGCGGTGGCGCAGCCTTCGATAATATCGGCAAAAGCGGTATCGATGCGGATTTCAAACGGATGCTGGCGCACCGTTCGCTTAAGACGCGAGGGGATATGGAGGTTATCGACCGGAAGAAGCGCCCTGATTCTTGGCTCGACAATCGAAAAACCTTGATCGTCGGCTGACTCGGCCATAGGAAAAAGGCCGATACGGTACAGGTCAATCAGATCCTCCGGCGTTAAAAACTCCGGAGGTTCGCTCATTATTCGGCTGCCTTGGCTTGGGCTGCGGCTTGCTGTTTTTTAAGTTCGAGTTTTTTCTCGAGCCAGTGAATATTATACTCGCCTGAAATAAATTCCGGCTGATCCAAAATCCACAAATGTAGCGGGAGCGTTGTTTTCACTCCGTCCACAACAGTTTCCTGAATGGCGCGGCGCATACGGGTGAGACATTCCTCACGGGTGCGTCCATGAACAATCAGTTTACCCACCATAGAATCGTAATAAGGCGGAATACGGTAGCCGCTATAGACGGCGCTATCAAAGCGAACGCCAAGGCCGCCAGCGGCGTGGAACATTTTAATTTCGCCCGGTGACGGGATAAAAGTTTCCGGATCTTCAGCGTTGATACGCACTTCCATCGCGTGACCGCGGAAACGGATCACATCTTTATTGAGGGAGAGTTTTTCGCCGTAAGCGACGCGAATTTGCTCGGCGATCAAATCAATCCCGGTAAGCATCTCGGTTACCGGATGTTCCACCTGAATACGGGTGTTCATTTCCATGAAATAGAATTTTCCGTTTTCCCAGAGAAACTCGATGGTTCCGGCGCCCACATAGCCCATCTGACGGATCATATCCGCAGCCAGTGTGCCGATCTCGGCGCGTCCTTCTTCGGAGAGTGCCGGTGACGGCGCTTCTTCAACGACTTTCTGGTGACGGCGCTGGCTCGAGCAGTCGCGTTCGCCTAAATGGATCGCGTTGCCGTGCTTATCACCGAAAATCTGGATTTCAATATGGCGCGGCTTCTCGAGATATTTCTCCATATAGACCGTGTCATCGCCAAAGTTTGCTTTGGCCTCGGCACGGGCGGTGCGGTATTGCTCGACGAATTCATCTTCGTGATGGACAACTTTCATGCCGCGTCCACCGCCGCCCGATGCGGCCTTAATCAAAATCGGGAAGCCCATTTCAACGGCCATTTTGAGTCCGCTTTGTTCGTCCTCAACGGCACCCGGTGAACCCGGAATAACCGGAAGGCCGAGTTTCTGGGCGGTTTGTTTGGCCGATACTTTATCGCCCATCAAATCGATATGCTCAGGCTTTGGTCCGATAAAGGTAAAGCCATGTTCCTCGACCATGCGGGCAAACTGGGCGTTTTCCGACAGGAACCCATAGCCCGGGTGAATAGCATCCGCTCCGGTCAGGGTGGCCGCACTCAAGATCGCGTGAATATTCAGATAGCTGTCTTTGGATTGCGGCGGGCCGATACAAACGCTTTCATCGGCGAGGCGCACGGCCATCGCATTGGCGTCCGCAGTCGAATGGATTGCCACCGTCTGAATTCCCATTTCCTTACAGGCGCGGTGAATACGGAGAGCAATCTCTCCACGGTTGGCAATCAGAACTTTCTTGAACATCGTCGTTCCTATCGTTGTCGGTTTGTGATGGAAAAATCCCTTAGGGACTATTCCACGACCAGCAAGACTTCACCAAACTCGACCGGCTGTCCGCTCGATACCAGAATCTGGGTTACAGTTCCGGATTTCGGAGCCTTGATCGGGTTCATTACTTTCATCGCTTCAATAATAAGAAGCGTGTCGCCTTCACGGACGTTTGATCCTTTGCTGACGAATGGCGCGGAGTTCGGATCCGGCGCCATATAGGCGGTGCCAACCATCGGGGAGGTCACAGCGCCCGGGTGGTTGCTGGCCACTGCCGACGGGGCAGCAAGGCTCGCGGCTTGAGGAATGGTTGGATCGGACGGCATAATCGCGTGTGCGCTTGGCACAGCATGAGCCGGGGCGTGAGAAGCGGCTACAGGGCCGCCTTTGTTCACGCGGATCATTTTTTCGCCATCGGCAACTTCGATTTCGGTCAGTCCGGTTTCATCGAGAAGTTCGGCTAACTGACGAATAGCATCGGAATCAATTTTCATACGCTTTTACTTTCTAATTTATTATGGCAATTACATTACTTTGCACAACGCATCTGATTACTCAAATATAAGGAAAAAGTCAAAACAAGAGCGATAATCAGGTCGCGCTTTCCTCAATTTTTAACGAGACGGCGCGCCAGCTCATTTATTGCCATAACATATCCACTTGCGCCTTGCCCCAGAATATGGTGGCACGCGACCGCTTCGATATAGGAGAAATGGCGGAAAGCTTCGCGTTCTTTTGGATTTGAAATATGGACCTCGACAATCGGCGTTTTGCCTAGAAGCTTTAGGGCGTCATGAATAGCCACCGACGTGTGGGTATAGGCCGCCGCATTGATAATGACGCCAGCCCCTTTACGATCGCAAAACTCCTGTATCCAGTCAACCAACTGACCCTCGTGATTGGACTGACGAAAATCAAGTTCAAAACCTTGCTCATCGCACGCGGTCTGGCACATTGCCTCAATATCCGCCAAAGTCGTCGCACCGTAAATTTCCGGCTCGCGTGTTCCCAGACGATTAAGATTTGGTCCATTCAAAACCAATATTAGCGGGCGTGGCATGAGCACCCCCCGCCGCAGCAATCGGACGATTCATCTCCATGCACATGACATTCGCCGCCAGCACCCTCATCACCTTCCGGAATAAGTCCGTGCGCCGCCAGATCTTTCTCGAGCTGCGCGGGAGATATAAACTGGACAGCGTGGATTCCCAGATTACGTGCAGCCTCGACATTTTCGATCCGGTCATCGACAAAGAACGTTTCGCGTGGATTAAGCTTATAGGTGTCCAGCAACAACTGATAAATGGCCGGATCAGGCTTGGCAAGTTTCACTTCACCCGAGACAATTCGCCCATCAAAGAGACGAAGGAATGGAAACTCTTCGAGAGCCACCTGAAACTTCACATCATTCCAGTTGGAGAGAGCCAGAAGCGGCACTTTTTTTCTCTTCAAATACATCAGCAGATCGATGCTCTCATGGATCGGCCCTAAAAACATATCCAGCCACCGATCCCAATACATATCGATGTAATCTTTGAATTCCGGATGACGCCCTATCAATTCATCGCGAGCATCACTCCAGCTACGACCAAGATCAAGGGTATGGTTCCATGATGATGTGCAAACCGAGCCGAGAAAATATTCCATACGCTCGTCATCATTAAAAAGATCGCGGTACAGGTTGCGCGGGTCCCAATCCAACAGAACTCCACCCAGATCGAAAACAACAGTGCGGATCATTCTAGTGCTTATGCTCCACTGGTGTCGCCGCTTCAGCGCCTTTTGGCGGCTTTATCACCAGAGGCGGCTCATCCGATTTCACATCGTTCATTCGCGAAATCACCGGAACTTTTATAGTTTTCGTCAAGCCTGACGAAAATTCAAGAGTAAGATCGTAGCTTGAACCTACAGCCAACGGTTCTTTCAAACCGATCAGCATCAAGTGATAGGACATAGGCCCGAGTTTGACGGTCTGTCCGGCGTTCACATCAAGCCCACCCTCGACCTTACGCATCTGCATTACATCGCCATCGACTTTCATTTCATGGATCTCGACATGATCGCACACTTCGGTTGACGCCTTGACCAAGGTTTCCGTATCGGTTCCGGTGTTGGTCATATCAAGAAGCCCCAAGCCCACATACATCCCCTTTGATGTTTCATAGGATTTCGGATTCTCGATCGTCACATCAGCTCTGGCGGACGTTGACGCGCCGCCAATCGACAGAACCGTAAGCGCTGTCAGCGCCACCATACTTACTGCATTGAGTTTTCGAGCCATTTTAGTTCTTACCTTTCGTGTCTTTTTCCCGCTCTTGCTGCAAACGTTCAAAGCTATCGGAAATTTTTAAACGGAGATTATTGACGCTATCCAGAGAATCGGGCTTTGGTTGGTACATCCAGCCGCCGATAATAAGGGCCGGGACACCCATAAAGCCTGCACTCACCGTATCCTTGCGGTTTTGGTCCAAGAGTTTTTCAACCTCGACGCTGTTGGCCGCCGACTCGGCTTTGCCGATATCCACACCAATCTCTTTGGCTGCATCTTTCACCATAGCCAGATCCGGAACCGTTCCGGTACCCAGGATCCTGTTATGGAGCTCGGCCATTTTTCCTTGTCGGGCGACACCCATAATAAACTTGGCGATTGGCGCTGACTGATCATCCACCCATGCGACCGGACGAATGATAACGCGGACATCCGGCTCGAGACTCAGAACCTCTTTCATGGTGCGGTTCATACGCCCACAATAATGACACCGATAATCGACGATCTCGACGATCGTCAGCGTCCCTTCCGGATTACCCATGACCATTCCGTCAACCGGTTTGATGAGTGTTTCGACAGCCCAAGAGGATTGGGTGGTGAAATACGCCACCAGCCCTCCCCACGCCAGAAGAACAACCAACAACAGTCCCAACAGGACTTTCAGAACCGATTTTGCACGAATGGCCATGGTCTTATCGCTTATCGTTTGCGGTTACTGCTTGGTTTTTTTTGCGCTGATCCGCGATAACGCTCTTCATGCCTTCAAATTCCATGTATCCGCGAATAATCTGGTCGCCGATCACAAAGGCCGGAGTTCCCGAGACATTCAAAGCGCGAGCGGCTTCGTGGTTGGCCGCAAGCAGCGTGGCAATATCATCACCAGCGGCATCCTTCTTGAGTTTTTCAACATCAAGGCCAACGGACTTGGCGATATCAGCCAGATTTTCGTCGGTTTTAGGAGCCGAGCTTTCGAGCAGAGCCTGATAGTACTCCCAGTATTTTCCTTGTTTGTTTGCAGCCAGCGCCCATTTGGCGGCCGCTTCGGATTGCGGCGAGAGGATCGGCAAATCAATAAACACAAAGCGGAGGTTTTTATCGGCTTCGATGTTCTTTTTCACAGACTCAAGCGCGTGTTTGCAATATCCGCAGTTATAGTCAAAGAACTCGACTACAGTAATATCGGCTTTCGGGTTGCCGACGCTTGGCAACTGAGGATTATTGTATAAAAAATCTTTCTTGGTCTGAAGAGCGACCTTGGCGTCTTCGTCCTGTTTTTTGACCTCGGCTTCACGCATTTTATTGACCGACTCGATCAGAACTTCCGGATTATTCATGATGAAATCACGAACAAAATCTTCCAGCGCGGCTTTTTGATCCTCGGTAAACGGAGCTTTTGTAGCTTCGGCGGCTTGTGCCGGAGCCGAACCCGCCATAACGGCGATGGCAATTGCCGAAACCATAAGTTTTTTTACTGAAGATGCACTAATAAAATCCACGTTGTTCTCCTTATTGTGGGTTACACCAAAACCGTTCCATGCCGGCGCGAGCGAAGCTTAACGCCGCGAGTTTAGCGTTTTTCGTCCGCGTCTCCAACCGTATTTATAATATCTTTTGCCCTAAGGGCTTCCGCACTATTCGGAGGAAGTTGCTTTAACGTTACTTTTGCCATGCGGACAGCTTCGCTTTTTCGCCCCTTCATCAGGGCTTCCTCGGCCAGAAAGACACGGGCCTGCGGCTCTTGCCCCAATTTTCCGTAGGCCGTTGCCAAAAGACGCTTGATCTCGGTCGAGCGCGGCTCGTCCTGTTCGGCACGTTTGAGCTGCCCGATCGCCTTTTGGAGCATATCCGGATTATTACGCGCCCCCTCAACCAACGAGCGCGCGTAAGCCGTGCGGATCAGACCAGATCCAGGAACCATCGCGCTCGCTTTTTCGTAACTCGGTATTGATTCCGATACCTTGCCAAACTCGAACAGCATTTGCCCTTTGAGCTCATGGAAATAGGGGTTATTCGGCTCATCGACCAACAGACCGTTTACAAGCTTGATCGCCTCATCCACATGATTGGTCCGGTAGGCGGCAATAGTTCGGGCATAGCGCGCGGCCATCGACGTGTCGGATGACGGATAGACATAGAGAACTTGCTGAGGAGAGATAAACGCCAATAATTTGGCTTTCATCCGCTTGTAATTCTCGGCCCATCCCGGAGGGTACGCTTTGCCTTTAAGCGAGGATGACTGGACTTTATTTTCAAGAGCATCCACGCGGTCTTGGGAAAGCGGGTGTGTCCTTACATATTGGGATTGCTCGGACAAGGTCAAGAGCTCCTGAGACGCAAGCTTCTCAAGGAAGCTCGGAAGGCCTTCCGGATCATAGCCTGCCCCTGTCATAAAACGGTACCCCGCCTGATCGGCGCTTGATTCCTGAACGCGGCTGAACGCCAGAAAATGGTTCATCGCCTGCCCTTGACCAATGCGAATTCCGGCAGCGGCCGCACTGCTATCGCCCGTCGCAACCGCAGCTCCGATCCCGATCAAGGCACCAATGATGGCTTCGAAACTCGCGTTTTTCGCCACTTCACCCGTGCGGGTCAAATGACCTCCCGCAATGTGACCAAGCTCGTGCGCGATAACTCCAATAACTTCCCCGACATTCTCGGTTTTATCGATCAGTCCCGTGTAGACAAAGATATTGGCTCCCCCGGCGACAAAAGCATTCACATCCGAGCTTTGAACCAGAATGATATTCACCTGATCGGAGCTCATGCCCGCTGCGCGGAACAAGTCTTCCGTCCAAAGATGGAGGTCTGCCTCGATTTCGGCGTCACGGATAATAGTTCGGCCGCTTGAATTCGCGTAAGCCGGGGCAATCGGCATTGAGCCAAAAACCAAAGGCATCGCTACGGCGGCACTTAAAATGCCGCGCAAAATGCGGCGCTCTACAGAATCTGGGGACAAGCGGAATTGAAGCATCCTTTAAAAACCTGTATGCTGGGGTCACATTATATATAACGGTAATGTGGCGTTTTTCCCCTGATTTGCCAAGGCGTTTCCCTTTGAATGATACTCTTTATTATTATGGCCATCTTTTTGTGACCGAGTGGCTTGATGCTGTCTGGATCCTGATCGCCCCCTTGATTGTCCATAAAGGTCAACGCCTCAAAGCTCTGGCGTTTATGCTCTTATGCATGATTGTTCTCCGGCTTCAGGTCGAAATCGTTCAATCTACAGGCTTTGATCTTGGCTTTACCGGACTTCTGGACTGGCCTTTAATGGTTCGCGGCTATGCGGTTTATGGATTTTTTGCTTTTTTGTACCTGCTTTTGTCGTTTTTATCGCCATTTACACGCGGGGTGATCTATTTAGCCGCCTCGCTCACCATTTTTTTCATGGCGTTTACCGTCTCATCCATAGTACTCATCATTTGACATGAAAAAGATTAGAACCGCAAAAGGACGGAAAACGTCCTCGACCCGATGGCTCGAACGCCAGCTCAACGACCCTTATGTGGCGAAAGCCCAAAAGGAAGGATGGCGCTCGCGCGCGGCTTACAAACTTCTGGAAATGGACGAGAAGCATAAATTCCTCAAACCCGGAATGTCGGTCGTTGACCTTGGGGCGGCCCCCGGAGGCTGGTGTCAGGTTGCCCTTGAACGCGGATGCACGAATATCGTTGCTATCGACCTTCTTCCGATTGACGAACTTCCTGGCGTTATTTTCATGCAGCAGGATTTTATGGAAGATGACGCCCCGCAAAAACTGACCGATGCTTTGGGCGGTCTTGCCGATGTGGTGATGAGCGACATGGCCCATAACACAACGGGACACAAGAGTACCGACCACCTTAAAATTATGGCTCTCGTCGAAGCCGGGTATGATTTTGCCGTCAGCATTCTGAAACAGGACGGTACGTTTCTAGCCAAGACCTTTCAGGGTGGGGCCGAATCCGACCTTCTGGCGCGGATCAAGTTAGATTTCAAAACGGTTCGTCACGTTAAGCCGCCCGCCTCCCGTTCGGACAGCTCCGAGAAATATTTGCTCGCCACAGGTTTCCGAAAGACAGAATAAACTCATGAGTATATTCGATACGATCTACTCCGTTTTTATTATTTTTGTCTTTCTGGTGATCGGTATCAGCTTTATCTATGAGAAAAAGGCCCGTATTTCCCCCACCCCCGTCTTACCCCATGTCCGGCTTAAAGCTCTGACCCTATTGCCCTCCCGCTTTATTCCAAGCGGGACCTATAAGATTGCCGACCTCGGATGCGGATGGGGAAGCCTTGTGCTTAAGCTCTCCCGCTTATTTCCCGAAGCCTCGATTACCGGTTACGAAATCTCTCCGTTTCCGTTTTTACTGAGTTGGCTACGAAGCTCCCTGTTTTCCAGCAATATCTCGGTTCATCGGTCCGACTTCTTTAAGGCCGATATCTCCGCTTTTGATATTGTTTTTTGTTACCTCTCGCCGTGGCACATGAACGAACTGAAAGACCACTTTTTAAAGATGAAACCCGGGAGCGTCGTAATTTCTTGTTCATTCCCAATTGACGGATGGAGAGCGGAGCGAACCGACTCGGTCAAAAGCCTGTTTGTCTCCATTCCGGTTTTTCTTTATGTCATTAAATAGGAAAAACCCCGCTCGTTAGCGGGGTTTTTCACTTTTGCCCTCTATAATCAGGCTGATTTCTTGTGGTATTCGCCGCTGAACGCGTCTTCGGCAAAGGCATCTTCCCATGATCCTTGGGTTGAGGCTTTCGAGTACTCGGTCGCGCGGTTTTCGAAGAAGTTGACGTGCTCGGCGCCGTTCAGCATTTCGTCCATCCACGGCAGCGGGTTCTTCTCGATACCATAGACCGGCTCGAGATCGAGCTGCTGCAGGCGGCGGTCGATAATGTAGCGGACATAATTCTTCACTTCTTGAGCTTCGAGACCTTCCACTCCGCCTTGTTCAAACGCCAGATCAATAAACGCATCTTCAATTTCGATGGTTTTCTTTGCCGTATCGGTCAGTTCCGTACGCAGCTTCTCGGTCCAGATGTCCGGATTTTCGGCAATAAAGGACTTGAATAGCTTGATCATCGACAAGCAGTGCAAGGTTTCATCGCGCACCGACCATGTTACGATCTGCCCCATGCCCTTCATTTTATTAAAGCGCGGGAAGTTCATCAGAATTGCGAAGGACGCAAAGAGCTGCACACCCTCGGTGAAGGCACCGAACATTGCCATGGTTTTGGCGATATCGTGGCGGGACTTCATGCTGGCGGTCTGGAGGAAATCGTACTTATCCTTCATCTCTTTGTATTTCATAAACGCCTGATACTCGATCTCCGGCATACCAATTGTATCGAGCAAGTGCGAATAGGCGGCGATATGGACGGTTTCCATGTTGGCGAATGCTCCCAGCATCATCTGGACTTCGACCGGCCCAAACACGCGGGAATAGTGCTTCATATAGCAATTATTGACCTCAACATCCGCCTGCGTAAAGAAGCGGAAAATCTGGGTCATCAGGTTCTTCTCGGACGGGGTCAGTTTCTGTTTCCAGTCGCGAACATCTTCCGCCAGAGGAACTTCTTCCGGAAGCCAGTGGATGCGCTGCTGGGTCAGCCAAGCTTCGTAGCACCATGGATAGAGGAACGGTTTATAAACGTGACGCTCGACCAGAAGCGGCGAGGCCGATTGGGTTACGTCATCAGTCAATTCTTCCATCAGGGTTGATTTTGCTACATCCGACATTCTTGTATCTCCTTCATTTACACATTCAACGTTCGTTTTTAACTCGATTTGGCCGCTCCAATCAAAACCGATTCTCATTTGCGTGCAAGTGAAAAAGGGACGCATCCACCAAATAAAAATATTCCAAAGCCACAACCTATTGTGCCCATCAATCATACTAACAACATCATGTTGATTATTTCGAATGTTTACCTCTTTCCGACCTTTGCGTGATTCGCGAATCGGCCCCGTCATTCACGAATCGGAGCTATCCCTCTTTCGCATGGCTTCGCTTAGGGAAAACGATTCACCTGATTCTGGGAACCGGAATAGATGTAATTTTGAAATTTTTGTACGTTTTTGACTTGTCCACGATTCTCCCACAGGGGGGATAAAAAAAATATCTTCTTGATTCAGCATAGCTTTTACGGAGAGTCCTTGCGTTGACCAACTTGCAGAATCGTTTTTTTTCTTTCAAGAATTGTTGTGTCTCGGATACGAGATGTAGTAGGTTGTTAGGTGTACTGATCACTACAGATTGTGTTTTCTGCACTTTCTGTCCTCAAATTGGAAATTGCTATAATTCTGTATAATCACCCAATAAAGCGTTTTTTAGGGAGACTGGGTATGTTTGATGTTGCACAAATGGAACGGGGTAACCGGATCACGATCGATAAGAGCCGTGACTCCAAATTAACTCCGTTCGGAATTGCCACGCTGGTGGACCGTTACCTCTTGCCGGAGGAAGGTCCTCAGGACCTCTTTGCGCGCGTAGCGATGTATTATGGCGATGATTCCGCTCACGCCCAGCGTCTTTACGACTATATTTCGAACCTCTGGTTTATGCCGGCTACTCCGGTTCTTTCGAACGGCGGCACCAATCGCGGTCTGCCGATTTCCTGCTTCCTCAACGAAACCAATGACTCGCTCGAAGATATCGTTTCCTTGTGGAACGAGAATGTCTGGCTGGCTTCTTTGGGTGGCGGGATCGGCTCCTACTGGGGCAACGTCCGTTCCATTGGCGAAAAAGTTGGTCGTAACGGCAAAACCTCAGGGATCGTTCCGTTCATCCGTGTGATGGACAGCTTGACCCTCGCGATCTCCCAAGGCTCCCTCCGTCGTGGCTCGGCGGCCATCTATCTGCCGATCGACCATCCGGAAATTGAAGAATTCATTGAAATCCGCCGCCCGACCGGTGGTGATCCGAACCGTAAAGCCCTGAACCTCCACCACGGTGTTCTGATTCCGGATGCCTTTATGCATGCGGTTGCTGCCGACGAGG
Organism: Alphaproteobacteria bacterium; assembly: GCA_051715325.1. Classification (GTDB taxonomy): domain Bacteria; phylum Pseudomonadota; class Alphaproteobacteria; order Micavibrionales; family Micavibrionaceae; genus UBA1573. The sequence continues at coordinate 29,739 of JBPXJO010000014.1, forward strand.
AATGGGCGCTTCGCTCGCCAAAAGACAAGGCCGTTATCTCCCGCGTTAAGGCGCGTGATCTGTGGATTCGTCTGCTGACCACCCGTATCGAACAAGGCGAGCCGTACATTGTTTATATCGACCACGTGAATGACCGGATTCCGGAACACCACAAAATGGCCGGCCTGAATGTGAAGATGTCGAATTTGTGCTCGGAGATTACTCTGCCGACCGGACGCGACCATTTGGGCAATGACCGCACCGCTGTGTGCTGCCTGTCCTCGCTCAACCTCGAGACCTTTGAAGAATGGCAGGATCATCCGACCTTTATCGAAGATATCATGCGATTCCTTGATAACGTTCTGACCGACTTTATCAACAAGGCTCCGGATTCGATGAAGCGCGCGAAATATGCCGCAATGCGCGAGCGCTCGGTTGGCCTTGGTGTTATGGGCTACCACTCGTTCCTCCAGTCGAAAATGATTCCGATGGAAGGCGTAATGGCCAAAGTCTGGAACCGCCGGATGTTCCAACATATCAAACGTCAAGCCGATGATGCCTCGGTCAAGCTCGCCCATGAACGTGGCGCTTGCCCTGATGCTGCCGACTATGGCGTTATGGAGCGTTTCTCGAACAAGATCGCGATTGCGCCGACCGCGTCGATCTCGATCATTTGCGGCGGCGCATCCCCAGGGATCGAGCCTTCGGCCGCGAACGCTTACACCCACAAAACCCTGTCCGGATCGTTCCCGGTTCGCAACCCGTATCTCGAGAAACTTCTGGCTGAAAAAGGCCAGAACAACGAAGATGTATGGTCAGCCATCTTTACCAACGAAGGATCGGTGCAACATCTCGATTTCCTCAGCGATGAAGAGAAAGACGTCTTTAAAACCGCATTCGAGATTGACCAACGCTGGCTCATCGAACACGCCGGAGACCGGACGCCGTTTATCTGCCAAGCTCAGTCGCTCAACGTCTTCTTGCCAGCGAACGTTCATAAAACCGAACTGCACCGCATCCACTGGGATGCGTGGGCCAAGGGCGTTAAATCCCTCTATTACTGCCGTTCCAAATCCATCCAGCGTGCCGAAAGTGCCGCTAGCTGGCACCGGACCAAGCAAGCGAATGACAAAGAACCTGTTCAGCTCGAGCTTGGAACCGAACCTAAAAAGTACGAGGAATGCCTCGCTTGCCAGTAAGCTGAGTTTTGTGTAACTGCGTTAAAAACTCCCCTTTCGGGGAGTTTTTCTTATTCTATGAATGACCCTTTGTATGCAGATGCCCGACATAGTCGATAATCCGGCGACCGACCTCCTCAAAGCTCCGCACCTTGAGATCGACAAGATGATGGTCAAACATCTCGTCATCATGGTTGTGGTAGCGGTCGACGACAATGATCTTGATGTCTTCGCGTATGGCCCGCGCGGCATCCACAATTCGCCCGGCTTCGAACGGGTCCGGAATAACCACGATCATCGCCTTGGCTTTATGGATCAGGGCTTCCTGCAAGGTTTCGGCTGATCCGGCATCTCCGGCAATGGCGTGGTAGCCCTGACGGCGCAAATCATCGACACGTTCGCGGTTGGTCTCGACAATCACGAGCTCGGTGTGCCGAACTTCAATGTTCTCGCAGATATAACTGCCCACCTGACCAGCTCCGACCAGAATGACCGTGTGACGCAGCTCTTTCATTTCCTTCTCGCTCAAGTGGGACAGCTCGTCATCATCCCTCATATCAAGGAATTTGAGTTTTCCGCTGTATTGCTCGAGAACACTGTAAATGATTTTAGATCCAACAAAGGTCAGCGGGTTGAGCGTGATCGAGATCATCGCCCCGGCCAGAATAATATCCCGTCCTTCCGGCGGCAAAAGCCCGTGCGTGACCCCAAGCGTAATCAGGATGAACGAGAACTCTCCAATCTGGGCAAGCCCTGCCGACACCAAGAGGCCGGTTTTGATCGGATAACGGAAAAGCATCACAATAAAGAAAGCCGCCGCCGATTTTCCGACCATGATAATCAGAACACAAGCCAGAACCTCTAGCGGATGAGTCAAGATGACCTCGGGATTAAAGAGCATCCCGACCGATACAAAGAACAGAACCGCAAACGCATCCTGAAACGGCAAGGCCCGCTCGGCGACTTCGTGGCTCAGATGCGACTCGCGGATCATCATGCCGGAGAAAAATGCCCCAAGCGCGAGCGACACATCAAAAATCTGTCCCGCACCGTAAGCCACGCCGACCGCTACTGCGAACACCGCCAAGGTGAATAACTCGCGGGAGCGGGTTGCGGCCACCATACTGAGGACCCACGGAAGGACTTTCTTACCGACAATCAACATAAAGGCGACAAACAAAACCAGCTTGACCAGCGATGTCCCAAGAATGGTGCCGATCTGCGACAACGGCAAGTCAGCCGACTGGGTGTTCAAGCTGGCGAGAACCGGAATAAAAACGAGCGCCAGAACCATAAAGAGGTCTTCGACAATCAACCATCCGATTGCAATCCGGCCATTAGCCGTCTGGGTAAGGTGGTTATCTTCGAGCGCCCTAATCAGAACTACCGTACTTGCTACCGAACAGGCAAAACCGAACATCAAACCGTGATGCAAAGGCCAGCCCCACGCCGATGTGACCAATGCCCCGAGAAGCGTTGCTGCTGTAATTTGAACAACGGCACCGGGGAGTGCAATTTTACGAACTTCGAAGAGATCGTTGAGAGAGAAGTGAAGACCGACACCGAACATCAGAAGAACGATGCCGATTTCAGAGAGTTGTTCGGCCACCTTCACATCCGCCACAAAACCCGGTGTAAACGGCCCCACCAGAATACCGGCGAGCAGATACCCGACAATCGGCGATAATTTCAGTTTATTGGCAATTATTCCGCAGACAAACGCCGTGCTCAGGCCCATGGCTACAGTGGTCAATAACGGCATATCGTGTAAATTCATGAGCGGTTGGTTTCCTCTATGAGTACGGCGGGATATTGTTCATAAGTATTTAGTCTGAATATTCTAACATTAAATCAGGATATATAATAAAATTTAATATCTATGGTGAAAACTTCATTTTTATAGAACATCTTATTTTTTATTCCGCCCACTCTTATAGAGATTATATGTCACCCAAATTACTTGTTCTTGTCATTTCTCTTCTCGCCATCGGCTGGTATGCTTTTTCCAGCGATTCAATTACTCCCGCAAATGGTGTGCTGGCCTATAAAGATCCTATTCAAACCGCGACCACTGCCGGCCCTTTCCCGTATAAAGATTATATCATCACCCCGCTCGCGAGTTTTGATATTACCGCGCGCGTTCTCGGCAAGGAGCGCTATCGCTTTGATAAAGGGGCCGACCTTGCCCCGATTGATTTTGCTATGGGCTGGCAAGCCATGTCTGATTCCAAAATTCTATCGGCGATTGATATTTCCCAAGGTGGCCGTTTCTATCATTGGTATACATCCGACTTCCCCATTCCGCGTCAAAGTATTGAAACCCAAAGCGCCAATATGCATTTGGTTCCTTCCACCAAAGAAATTGAAAGCCAGCTTGATGATATTCCGGTTAATGGCGGCGTTCATATTCAGGGCTTCTTGATTCAAGCCAACAGAGATGACGGTTTTTCCTGGCGATCGTCGACAACCCGCGGCGATACAGGCTGGGGCGCGTGCGAACTGATCTGGGTGACTAAGGCCGAGCGCGCTTGGTAGCGCGCCCGCTCCCCGACTAGGCGCCAATCATTCTGGCGTAGGTATCCCGTACATTGGCGATAAATTGTTGACCGCTGATCGATTTGGAACGATCCGGTGCCAGATCCCCCGTTAATGCTCCGGATTTCAATCCGGCTTCGATGGTTTCAACAACAGCCAATTTCAATTTTTTAGCAAGCTCTACGCCTTCTGATTGACCGTTGATTTCGGCTTTGTGGCGGATAGCTTCGGCATAGGCAAAAATATGGGCAGCCGGATTGGCGAGCAGAATCTTCTTTTCGTGCCATGCGGCTTCGAGATCCGGCGCGGTTCCGTGTGGCGGGTCCGCCAACAAGGTTCCATCGGCGGAAACAAGCGTCGAATCCATCAGCCCCAGTGATTTATGCTCACCTGCGACCTGATCGGAGACCACGTCACCGTCATAGTTCTTGAGCGCGATAATCATGCCGTTCATTTTCCCTTGCGGAATCTTCGAGACGACGGCGTCAATCAACTGGACTTTGTCATTAAAGCTCAAGCCAGCTTCTTTGAATTTTTCGGCATAGGTTGCTTTAAAGATTTCATTAAAGAGGTCAATAAAGCGTCCGTCATACACAGGGTTGATCGTGTCTTTCCCTGCGAAAATCACCGACTTGTTCATAGCCAGAGCCTGTTGGAATACTGCGTGGGCATAATCGCGAATAGAACTATCGGTTTCAGTGGTCAAGAGAGCGACACCGCTATCCACTTTACGGTTTTCAACAAGAATAACCGTTTCGCCGTTATCGCCTTCGAAAATCACTTTGAGTTTTCCGCGGCCCGGAATAGCGACGTTCGGGGCTCCGTAAATTCCGCCGACCGCTTGACGAACAATCGTCACGTCATGCATCAGCGGAGCAAATTTTCCGATCCCTTCAATTTCAATTGTATTTCTGAGAATTGCAGCGCCGTTGATTGCGCGGCGGATAATTCCGTTCGGCGAGTCCCATTTCTGCGAAAGACCGAATTTTTTGGTTTCTTCCATGGTCGGGGTAATGGTCGGCCCCTTGACGGCGGCTCTATGCGCTTTGAGATCGGCAATCGCGTTATTCAACGCCTCATCGTTCGTTTTATCACGGGCTTGAAGCGAGATGTCATGCACCTTCCAATCCACATTGAAGAACGGCGCAATCAGGCTTTCGCGGATTTCGCTCGACATATGCGGCCAAACGCCGTCGCCGGTCATATCGACAATTGATCCGTTGATTTTATATGGTGCAGACATGAGAAAAGCTCCCCCTTGGAGATGAGATATATTCAGCACGCAGTATCAAAGAAAAAGGTTAAAAATTTGCTGTCATTTTTCCCCTGAGAAAATTGACATAACTTCTACGGAATGATAAGCTCCGCATCATCCTGCAACTTACGGCTTTTACGAAACTCGATAAACACGAGCAGCATATTGCTGGCGATCACGAGCGCACTTCCTATCAGGACAATTGATGCCGGAACCGTTCCCCATATGATGAAACCGAGCAGTAACGACCAGAGGAAGAATGTGTAACCAATCGGCTCTTTAATCGCGACCGGAAGAAACTTTAGCGCCTGCGCATGGGATAGCTGAGCCCACAAACCGAATACGCCAACGGCCAGTGCAATCCATATTAGGCTTTGGTCCCACCCCGACCAGAAGAACGGCAGCATAGCGCCGGTCATTAAGGTCCCGATCAGGGAAAAATAAAATGTCATGGTCAGGGGCGATTCCGTTTTGCCAAGATGGCGGATCAACACAGTTACAACGGCAATTCCGAGCGCTGCCAGAAGTCCGATCAATACACCCTCAAACGGTATTTGGCCGGAGGGTTGGGCCATCAATATAACACCGACGAACCCCACCGATAAAATACCAGCCCGTTTCCAACCTACTTTCTCGCCGAGAAAAACCATTGCAAGGCTGACTGAAATTAAAGGTGCCGCGTTCAGAAGAGCCGCAACATCCCCCACCGGAAGTACCGAATAGGCCCAGATGATGACCATCACCGATAGTGTTCCCAAAGCGCCGCGAAACAGGTTCGGCGTCAGATTTTTTGTCTTATATATGGCCCAGTCTTTCTTGTAGACGGCCCATGCCGACAAGAGTACCAGCGATATAAAACACCTGAAGAAGACAATCACGACGGGATGGTAGTGGGTGGTCAAAAGTTTTGACAGTCCATGACTGAGCGCCGGAAACAGCGCCGAAGCGAGGGCGTACATGACGCCGGTAAGGAATACTTCTTTTGACATGATGGGAGAGCCCTTGATATTGGCAAGGACAATAGAGCAGAACGATCTCTCTAACCAGTCTCTCCTGCGGATTTATTTTAATACCGTCTCTTCCGTTATCATTCGGTTTATTGTCTTAGCCTTACCTCTCCCGTATAATACGGGTATGAAAGCCAAAACCCATGCTTATTTGATTGCCGGAAGCATTCTGATTGCCGTACTCGGTACTTATATGACCCGTGCGCGGGTGACGACCATTGACGTTCCGGATGTTCCACTGAAAGGCCCTGTGGTCCTCGAGCTTTTCACCAGTCAGGGTTGTTCGTCTTGCCCTCCGGCTGACCAGATTTTCTCGACTCTGGCGAAACGCCCCAACATTATCGGTTTATCCTGTCATGTAACCTATTGGAACCAATTGGGATGGAACGATACGTTTTCCCAGCAATTCTGCACCGACCGGCAGCGCAATTACTCTGATATCCGCTATGGGCGCGGCGCGTTTACCCCTGAAATTGTCGTGAACGGCATGGCCAGTGTGATCGGCTCGCGCGGCGCGGATATTGGCGATCTTTTGAAGCGCTATGACGGACGTGTTTTTCCAATTACGATCCATCCTTCTTCACAGGATGGACCTTATAGCGTAGCTCTCCCTGACCATCCCGCAGCCCAGAACCACCCTGTTTCGATCGAGGTGATCTCATTCGGGCGGGACGTCACGGTTCCCATCGGGCGCGGCGAAAATTCAGGACTGAACATAACCTATACGCGTCCGGTTGAAAAAATCTCGGTTCTTCCAAATAAATGGAACGGCATTGCCCAAACCATGGCTATCCCGAAAGATGCTTTATCCCCTGATGCCTTTGGTTTTGCTGTTCTGGTCCTCCGCACCGAAGGACCATCCAAGGGCACTGTTTTAGCCGCGGGGCAATTTCTTTCCGGAGAAGACACCGCCCAAACCCAGCCATAATATTTTTCTTGCCCCTTTTCTCTTTTTTTCATAAAACTTTGTAATGAGGTGGCAAATGGCTGGATATACTCTTTATTCCGTTAATCAACCGGTCCCAACGTTTGAAGCGCTGCTTGAACGGGCACACGGGTGCGGTTTTACTTTTTCTAAAGTTGCCGGACGTCCGCATATGCTGATGGTTCAAGGTACCAACGACCAATCCTTTGAGCAATTGACCGCGGCTCTTGAGGGGCTAGGTGAACGGCCATTCATCGTTAGCGGACCCTCTTCCAAAAAAGATGTCAGCCTGATGGTAGCCTTCTCGAACTCGGATGAAGGGCTGCGTGAGGCCAAGAAATCCCTCACAGCTGAAGACGGATTTATTTATCCGACGGTCATGCGTGTTGATGATGCCGCCGAACTGCGGGACTTTCATTTAAAATGATGGGTAGCGACGCGGCTGCGGAACAAGTCCGAGAAGCGGCGCGACACATCCGACCAAACGGCTTTCGCTTTGCTCACGAGCCGCTGAAACCAGGCACACACCCACAGAAATTGCGACATCCTTAGCAAGCTGTTCGCGGCTCTTCGGCGGCTCTTTTTGCTTTTTCTCTTTTTGCTTTTTCTCTTCTTGCTTTTGCCCCGTTACTTGGGCCACAAAGCGGGAAACATCGGCATTGTTTCCACCTATGGCTACTAATCCTGCAATCACAAAGGCAGGTGTCAAACTCCGCATCGGTCACTCCTGATTTCCGACGACAGTACAACAAACATATACATTATGTCAACTTAACTTTCGGTGCGGTAGTTCGGCGCTTCGCGGGTGATGGTCACGTCGTGGACGTGGCTTTCGCGGTAACCCGCACCTGTCATCCGGATAAACTCGGCGCGTTTTTGCATCTCGGGGATAGTCGGGCAACCAGTATAGCCCATGGATGCGCGAAGTCCGCCCACCATCTGGTGAATAACCGGAGCCATTGATCCTTTGTAAGGAACGCGGCCTTCGATCCCTTCCGGAACCAGTTTGTTGGTTTCGGACACTTTGCCTTGGAAATAGCGGTCAGCTGATCCTTCAACCATAGCGCCAACCGATCCCATGCCGCGGTAAGATTTGTACGAACGGCCCTGATACAAAATGACTTCACCCGGCGCTTCGTCGGTTCCGGCGAATACGCCGCCCATCATCGCGACCGAAGCTCCGGCCGCGATAGCTTTTGCCAGATCACCCGAATATTTTATCCCGCCATCGGCAATAACCGGAACGCCGTGTTTCATGGCCACTTCGGCAGCGCTCATGATCGCGGTCAATTGCGGTACGCCGACACCCGCCACTACGCGCGTGGTGCAAATTGAGCCTGGGCCAATTCCGACTTTGACTGCATCGGCTCCGGCGTCGATCAAGGCCTGAGCCGCCGATCCGGTTGCGATATTTCCGGCAATGACCTGCATCTTGTCGCCACAGGCTTTCTTGATACGGGCGACCATATCGAGAACGCCTTTGGAATGTCCGTGCGCGGTATCAACCACCACCACATCCAGTTCGGCATCGCATAGCGCCATAGCGCGTTCGTATCCGTTGACTTCTCCGGTTCCGACAGCGGCTCCGGCCCGAAGGCGGCCTTGGGTATCTTTGCTCGCGAGCGGGTAGGTCTGTGATTTTTCAATGTCTTTCACCGTAATCAATCCGGTGCAGACATCATTGTGATCGACCACCAGAATTTTTTCGACACGGTATTTATGAAGGAGGCGGCGCGCTTCTTCTTTGCTGGCCGAGCCGATCACTTTGACCAGATTTTCGGATGTCATCAGTTCGGACACAGGCTGGTTCGGGTCTTCGGCGAAACGTACATCACGGTTGGTCAGGATGCCCACCAACTTCCCGTTTTCCAGCGTGACCGGAACACTCGAGATATGATTGCGGCGCATCAGATCAAGCGCTTCGGCCAAAGTCGCGTTCGGGCGCACGGTCATCGGGTTGACCACCATTCCCGATTCAAAACGTTTTACGCGGCGCACTTCTTCGGCTTGCGCTTCGATGGTCATGTTACGGTGAATGATCCCAAGGCCGCCTTGCTGGGCCATGGCAATCGCCATCGGCGCTTCAGTGACGGTGTCCATCGCAGCAGAAAGGAGCGGTATACGAAGGGAAATTGTTTTGGTGAGCTGCGTTGACGGATCAACATCGGTCGGCTGGACTTCGGACGCTGCCGGCAACAACAGCACGTCGTCAAATGTAAGACCTTCTCTGATTTTATCTTGAAGCAGCATGGCGCAAATCCCTTCTTAAGTGGTGTCATTGTCGTTGGCGGAGGATTATTTCGTCTTCGCCGGAATTTGCAGGGTATTTATAGAGTCTTTTGTCCAAATGTAAAGGAAATTCACGGGATTAGCGGCAATCCCCTTATTTTCCGCGCATTTTTCCTATTTTCTCTTTGTTTTGGGCGGGAACGCCACTATCTTAAAATCAAGACTTTTCCGGAAGGAGCCCAGCCATGTCGACCTCCCCTATACCCAAAACTCTTGTATCCACGAGCCCGGCGCGTAATTTTGCGTCTCTTGGCGAGATTCCGATGTCCACACCAGACGACGTACAGGCCAAAGTCATCGCGGCCCGCACCGCATTTCCGGCTTGGGCCGGATTGCCGCTTGCCGATAGAATATCCCACCTTTCGCGCCTTCGCGACCAATTTACCGAGCGCCGCGCCGAGCTTGCCGAACTAATGTCCCTTGAAATGGGTATGCCGATTACCCAATCACTGTTTACCGTGGACCGCGCCCTCAGTTATATGAACTGGAGCCTTTCCAATGCACCGACGTATCTTGCGCCTGAGGTTACTTATGAGGACGAGCGCGAGATTCACGAGATTCATTTAGAGCCACACGGCGTGGCCGCCTGTATTTCTCCTTGGAATTTTCCGGCGTCCAATTTTGTCTGGGCCACCTTTCAAGCTTTACTGGCCGGCAATACAGTGGTCTTCAAAAATTCCGAAGAGACTCAACTCTTTGCCAAAGCGATCGAGGCGATGGTCTCCGCAGCCGCTCTTCCAGAAGGCGTTCTGAATGTCATCTACGGTGATGGCGCTGTCGCGCAGATGATGATTTCCGACGATATTGATTTTATCAGTTTTACCGGTAGCACCCGAGTCGGAGAAATTCTCTATAAGCAAGCGGCCGAAAAATTTATTCCGCTTGTTCTGGAGCTTGGCGGTTCTGACCCCGGGGTCGTATTTGCCGATGCTGATCTTGATCGCATTATTCCGCTTCTTTACGCAGGGCGTTTTACCAACTGCGGGCAAGTGTGCCAGTCGATGAAACGTTTGATCGTCGAGCGTCCTGTGTTTGACGAGGTCGTCCAGCGCCTTTCCGTTCTTCTTGAGGGTAAAAAGGTGGGCGATCCGCTACTGGTCGAAACCGACATCGGTCCTTTGGTGTCAATGAAGCAACTGGCCACACTGGAAGATCAAGTCGCCGACGCTATCGCCAAAGGCGCTCATGCCGTTTGCGGCGGCTCATCGCCGGAAGGACTTAACGGATCTTATTACCTTCCAACCCTTTTGACCAATATAACGCCAGATATGCGGGTCTGGCACGAAGAAGTGTTTGGGCCTGTTCTTCCTATTGTTCCGTTTGATACCTTCGATCAGGCGATGGCGCTTGCGAATGATACACCATACGGCCTTGCCGCTTCGGTCTTTACCGAGAACAAAGAGACAGCGCAAAAAGCTGCCCGTGCGCTTCAAGCCGGTATGGTCAAAACCAATCAAGCCAATACCAGCCGCGCCGAAAATATATTCGGGGGCTATAAGAAATCCGGCGTTGGCCGCGAGAATGGCAAGTACGGATTTCATGACGTCACGCAGAAAAAAATGGTCGCCCGCGAGAAATAAAAAAGGGGCCAAATGGCCCCTTTATCTTATTCTTTTTAGTCCTAGTTACCGACAGCCGAAAGAAGAGTCACGGCATCGATCACTTTCTTGGTGGCTTCGCCTACAAGGAGCACGTCTTTATCGACCTTTACGTACTCGTATCCGCGCGGAGCCGGACGAAGGGTCTCGAGGATAAATCCCGGCACAACCTCATACTCGACATCGCGAGGGAGAGGGTATCCGATCCGGTATTTTTTGGCCTGCCCCGGTGGGGTACAGCCGTTATGTTTCTTGGCAAGGCCCGGCGGGCAACTCTTGTGGTAATCCTCTTCGATGTACCGTTTCAAGACCACGCGATCGTCATCACCAATACGGAGATACACTTTATTATCATCATTCTGACGCGAATAATCCCGCTTATAGTCATCACCATTGTAGCGGTAGGCCGAATATCCTTCTGATCCATGGCCGCGGCCTTTGCCGTTACCTTTATCGGAGTCCGCGTACGCCGCACCGCCAAACGTCATACTTCCGATTGCAATTGCCGCTAACGCCAAAACCAATTTTGTTGTGCTTTTTTCCGGCATCTTTATGCCTCCTACAAATTTATATTATACTAACGGTCCAGATTAAAACCAGTTCCCTATTATTACCATCTTGATGTGGTGAGCGGAATGATTTCTTTTACGACATTCGATCGGTTGTTAATCAAGAGAATATCCGATCCGACCCGAACGTAACTGTATCCTCGCGGGGCTGACCGCAGGTAACGGAGCGTATCCCTTGGAACCGGGCGATACTCTACAAATTCCGGCAAACTATAGCCTACGCGGTACGGCTTGCGGTTCGATGATTGGTAATAGTGCGGACGGCCATTATCTCTGGAACTCACGCAGCGCGACCCAAAATAGACGCCATTCCTGTACTCGTTCCAGATAAACCCGTCGCGGCAATATCCGCTATAGGCGTAGCGACCATTCTCATAGCGATCAAAACGGTCCGAATGGCGTGTTTGATAGCGATCACCATCCCAGCCATTGGCCTGTGCGGCCCCTAAAGGGGCAAAGAGCATAAATCCGGTGATAAAAGCTGAAGCCAGTCCGGCACGAAAGCCGCCGCTTCTTTGCGGGTGTGTAGTCGTGAGCGTATCCATTTGGTTCTCCGTCTGTTGCGGTGTTTACACCAAATTAACGAAGACCGTCGCCATTCCCCCCCGCTTAGCCCGACATCATCTAAACGCGGCGCACGCACTCCTCAATGGACGCGACGGCTTCCGAAGCCTGCTGGGAGCTTCGGGATATCTCGTTTGTGACGGCGCTTTGCTCCTCGATCGCGCTCGCGACTGTACCCACGTAGCTATTTACCGATCCAGCCGCCTTGATAATATCGCCGACCCCTTCGGCTACATCCGCCGATATTTTCTGAATACCGGATATTTCCGCCGCAATTTTGTTGGTCGAATCTGCCGCCTGATTGGCCAGATTTTTAACTTCCGATGCAACAACAGCAAAACCTTTGCCGAACTCTCCGGCACGCGCAGCTTCAATCGTTGCGTTCAAAGACAGAAGGTTAACCTGATTGGCGATATCACTGATCAGAACCAAAATGTTTTCCATAGATTTTGTTTTCTCGATCAGCCGCTCACTTGACTGGCCCGAGAGATGCGTAACCTCCATAATGTGCTGCATTTCATCACGGGTTATAGCCATATTTTTGCTGATCTCGGCGATTGAAATCGACATCTCTTCGGTTGCCGCCGCAACACTGCGTACGTTGGAGTTTGTTTCTTCACTGAGATCGATAATCTCTGTAATGTCAGCTGCGTATTTTACAACTTTGAACGGCTTCCCGCTCAAATCGAAAATAGGATTGTAGGACGAGCGTATCCAGACTTGGCGCCCTCCCTTGCCAAAGCGCTGATAGACTTTGGCCTCATATTTCCCTTGGCGGAGACGCTCCCAGAAATCTTTATAGTCCTGGCTTTTGGAATACTCGGGGTCAACAAACATACTGTGATGACGCCCTAAAACTTCGGCTTCGGTATATCCCATTGTTTTGAGGAACAAAGGGTTTGCCGCAATGATCGTGCCATCCAGATTGAAATGGATGACGGCCTGTACTTTGTTGATGGCTTCAATTTGGCCGCTAAAGTCAGCAAATGTACGTGTTTGAGAGGTAATATCGGACGCGAACTTGACCACTTTGTACGGACGGCCGAAAAAATTCATAACCGGGTTATAAGATGCCTGGATCCATACTTCACGCCCCCCCTTTTCCAACCCGCTTATATTCGCCGGAATCAAATTCGCCGCGCCGCAGTTTGTTCCAGAACTCGACATATTCCCTGCTCTTCGCGTAGTCCGGCTCGACAAATATACTGTGATGCTTCCCTTTGACTTCCGCCAAAGTATACCCCATTGCTCTCAGAAAATTCGGATTGGCATGGAGAATTGTTCCATCAAGTTTGAACTCGATAATGGCTTGAGACTTGTCGATTGCTTGCAGCTTGGCTGACTTGTCGCGATTCAGAAAACCCAGCATAAGTTTCTCCGGTAAAAAAATTCAACAACTCAGTAAATGGTACATAAGTTATACCACTTTGCCGCTAATTTACAATTCGCTAATACCCTTCCATTCTACCACCGGTGTTTATTCATAATATTTATAACCCCTCTTTTTCAACGAGCAGCGTACTCAAAGAGGCATAGTCGGTTTTACCTGTTCCAAGAAGCGGTAGCTTGGAAATAGCCTTGATAGTGGCCGGAACAGCCAGCGGCGGAATGCCCTTTTCACTGGCAAAGGCAATCAGAGAACTTCGGCTTGCATCCTTATAGGTTGTAAAGAGAACAAGCTGCTCCCCCTTCTTCTGGTCGGGGAGACTAATTGCCGCATGTTCGAATTCCGGCCAGCAAGACGCCGCCATTGCCTCGACCTGACTGAGAGAGACCATCTCTCCGGCAATCTTTGCAAAACGTTTGGCCCGCCCCAGAATGCGGATATATCCATCCTCATCCATCGCCACGATATCACCGGTATCATGCCAACCTTCTTCCGGAGGCTGTAAAACTCCAGGAAGGTCTGACTTGTAATAGCCAAGCATGACATTCGGACCTTTGACGAAAAGGCGCCCGCCTTCGGTTACTCCCGGAACGTCCTCAAGGCGTACGGTCATACCGGAGAGCAATCGCCCAACCGTTCCTTCTTTCTGATGCATCGGCGAGTTCACCGCAATCACCGGAGACGTTTCAGTTGCGCCGTAGCCTTCGAGGATACGAACCCCAAAACGGTCCATGTAGGTTTTGCGTGTTTGATCCTTGACCTTTTCAGCTCCCGCAAAGATGTAGCGGACACCATAAAAATCGTAAGGGTTCGCCACACGCGCATAACCCGACAAGAACGTGTCGGTTCCAAACAAGATCGTTGCATTCGTGGCGTAGACCAATTCCGGTACGATACGGATATGAAGCGGGTTTGGATAGAGGAACGCCTTCACGCCCGAGAGAACCGGAAGAAGCGTTCCGCCCGTCAATCCGAACGAGTGGAACATCGGCAAACAGTTAAAGACCACATCGCGCTGGTTGAACGCTACGCGGCTTGCAACCTGTACAATATTACTGAGCAAATTCGTGTGTGACAGGACCACCCCTTTTGGTGTTCCTTCCGATCCCGAGGTAAAGAGAATAACGGACGGGTCGCGGTGCGACACAAGCTTGCTGCCAGGCTGTACCCTTGGCCATAGAGCGGCGACCTTATCAAATGGCGTAATCTCACTCGCAACATCCTCGAGATAGATGACACGGCGGTCAATCGCCAATTGATTGACAAGTTCACCCAAGTTCGCCATTTCAACAAAACGGCGCGAGGTCACAATTGTCTGGATTTTAGCGGTATGGCACGCCGATGAAAGCGCCTGAAGACCCATGGTGAAGTTCAACATGGCCGCCACGCGAGCTTTGGCCTGAAGCGCAAAGAATGCGGCCAAAGCTGTCGTGCTGTTTGGAAGGAGTAGACCAATCGCTTCGCCGACCTCGCTCCTTTGTTCGAGATAATGTCCAAGCACCAGTGATTTACGGACCAGTTGGGAATAGGTCATTGGCTCAAAGCGGGCATCTTCGGCGACGACGAATGAACCGCCTGTCATCGACCGCGCTTTAAGGAGTGCATCCCATAAGGTCTGTTCCCGCTCGGTGGTGCGGAACATCATATCTTCCATGACATCGTACAACTGACGGCTGGCGGCTTGGCGGCGCGAGCGTCCTTTTAGTTCCGGCTCGATTTTGAAGGCCATCGGCTCCAGAATTGTAATCGTAATTTTCGGGAACGATTTAAACGGCATCAGCCCTCTGAGGCGCGCAAAACGGCTGTACTGTACACCATCAAGGCGGACGGGAAGCACCATCGCATCGGCCTTATCGGCAATCAAGCCCGGGCCATCGTAAATTTTCATCAGGCTTCCGGTTGCGGTCAAGCGGCCTTCGGGGAAAATGACAATATGACGATCTTCCTCTACCTTACGGATCAGGGATTTGATCGAATACGGGTTAGTCGGATCGAGCGGGAATGCATCGACCAGTTTCAAGAATGGTTTCACCCACCAAAATTCGGCGACTTGCGTATTCACGGCAAACATCGGCTGTCCGGGCAAAAATGCGGCCAGAAGTGGTGGGTCCAAAAACGAGACGTGATTGGCGACAATCACGGCGCGCTTTCCGGCTTTCTCGACGTTCTCGAACCCGTGAATCTCGACTTGATAAAAGCATTTGAAGATGATCTGCAGCACTGTCTTAAACAGATAAGACGGCAGCAAGCGGCAGATATAAATAGCGACCGCCACGTTGGCAAACGCAAAGGCGAGGAAAAGTTCGCGGATATCCCAGCCGCTCGAGATCAAAGTGCCCGATACAACCGCCGATCCCACCATAAAGATCGAGTCAGTGATCGAGCTTCCGGCCATGATCTGAGCCCGCGTATTTTCAGGCGTACGGTCTTGCAGGATCGCGGTGAGCGGCACAACAAACAACCCGCCAAAGACCGCAATCATCACCACATCGAGAATAATCCGCCAATGCGCCAGATGCGCGATAAATCCGGATATGTCGTACAGGGTTCCTTCGGGCGGCATAACCACATGCGCGGTCGAGAGGTAAATATCAATACTGAAGAGGCTAAGCCCTAAAGCCGCGAGCGGGACAAAAGTAGCGTTGACTTGACCGCGCAGCAGGCGGTTATTCAAAAGCCCACCCACCCCAATTCCAACAGAGAACAATACCGTAAAAAGCGTGAGGACGGTTTCCTGAGCCATCAAAGTGTTTTTGACGTAGTTCGGGAACTGCGAAAGATACAGACTTCCGGCGCAGAAGAACCATCCCTTGCCCAGAAGGGAGAGGACGATATCGCGCGGCTGACGGAATGTATATTTTAAAACCGTAAAGGTTTCGGATATTGGATTCTTGTTGATTACGATATCCGGCGCTGCCGCCCGTCCTTCAGGAATCCGGCGTGAAGATAAATACCCGCTTACGGCAACAGCCAGCATAAAGACACACATAACAATAGCTCCACTTGAAGCTGTCATTACGGTCATACCGGCGATGGTCCCGAGGAGAATGGCAAGAAATGTTCCGGTGTTTAAGAGCGCATTTCCGCCGATCAGTTCGTTTTTATTAATTTTCTCCGGCAATATCGAATATTTGCACGGACCGAAAAACGCGGAGTGCGTCCCAAGGAGAAAGAGGTTGATGAAAGAGAGCACAAGAGATTCCGTCAGCAGAGCCGCCGAGCCGATCACCGCAATGCCGATTTCGGCCAATTTGATTGCCGACATAACTTTATGTTTGGGGTATTTATCGGCGAGTTGCCCGCCCATCGCCGAAAAGATAAAGAACGGAAGAACCAGCGTTCCTGCCGCCGCTGTCGTCAGGAGCGCCTGCGTTTGTTCATCCATTCCGGTGCGCGTGGCCACATGATAAAGAATCATGACTATCAAGGCGTTTTTGAAGAGGTTGTCATGGAACGCTCCCAAGAACTGGGTGATAAAGAGCGGCAAAAAGCGACGATCTTTCATCAAGAGGAATTGGTTAGTGGCCATGGTTAAACACTCCATTTTTTAGAAAATTCGATATCTGGCGCCATAATCCCGGACGGTACACCATCATGGTATGGGAGGCGGGCGTCAGTAGAAAATCTTTCATATCCGGCAACTTGGCACTCTCGACGGTAACGCGGCCATCATGTGGTTTTTCCAGAAATATGCCTGATATCGGATAAAGCCATCCGCCTGTGCCCGCGATGATTGCGGTTTCGACGGGCGGAGCGCTAAGGAACTTCAACTGTTCATCTGTCGCGAGCTCCAATCCGGCTGGCCCGAACATCCAGCGATACGGCGGAAATTTTCGCAAGGCATCCGCTACGCCGCTGCCACTATTGGGCGAGCCGAGCATAATCATACGCCCGAATTTTTTTCCATCCAGTTGATCTTTATAATTCGAGATGTAGCGACGTGCCAGAAGCCCCCCCATCGAATGTCCTATAAAATGAACTTTTTCGGATGATCTCCAAAAATTATCGTGCAAGTGATGGGTGTGGAGCCAACTTGCCAAATCGTTCAGATTCATTTTGACCGACGGGTAGGAGATGGCTTCGGCTTTATAGCCTTTCTTCCTCAAATACCACATTAGCGGATAGAGGCTGTGACGGGATAAAGCAATCCCGTGCAGCAAAATGACCGTTTCACCGTTACTTTTGTTCATTGGTCAAGCGATCCATATAGCGCGTTGTAAATACACTGAGGCCAATCAAGCTGACCCCGAGACCAAGGAACGAGAAGACACGGTAAAGTCCCTCAAGATTGGCCGCATCAATCAGGAATACTTTCCCGATCGTAAGTGCGATAAACACCAGTGCCGCCAAACGGAGACTTTTATCCGATTTCCTGATTCCGTAAGCCAGCAGAGCAAGACCACTCAAAAGCCAAACCACTGAATAGGCGTAGAGTTCGACGTTATCCATTGGCTCTCTCCACGATGTGTATAGCACATTGCCGTGGAAGGCCTGACGCACGGTTAGCGATTCAAGGGTGAGCAGGAATAGCAGCGAGAGGATTTTATAGGCGGTATTCATCCATGGGTGCTCTTCTATGCCGATCTTAAGACGGCGGGCGCTCATGGCAAGGGCCAACCCAAGACCATAAGTCAGCGTTACCCCGTTGAATATCATGAGCACTCCGACCTCTTGCTCTCCATGCTCCATCGGGAAATAGATTATCATATCGAAGAATACAATACGCATAAGGGCAAGGAGCAAGACCAGTTTTCCCCATAGCGCGCTAACCTCTTTAACCAGCTCGCTTTTACAGGTTTGGGCGATTCCAATCAGGAGCGCCGCAAAACTGGCAATGACCAGACTAAAAACTCCGCGCTCGATAAATCCGAACGGCGCGGTGCGGATCATGCCATCTTGCAACAACAAGGCCGACATCACCAAATACAGGAGTCCAATTCCACTTAGAACAGGCACAGCAAAGAGAATATGGTGGAATGCATTCAATTTCGTCACGGATTTAGAATAGAACGCAAATCCGGTTATAAAAGCCAGTGACGGAATAACGTACACCGAAATCATGTCCGACACTTTTAGCTGTTCCGCCGCGATGCCTTTTGGCGAAGCAAGAATACTGTCTACAATGCGAGATAGATGTTCCAGCACATGAGGCAGCATGGTGACACCGAAGATGGCGGTCAGGGCATAGGCAATCTTGATCAGGAAATCCATACTCAGGCGCGAAGACAGCCAGATAAGCGCTGCTGCCTCGAGAGCGAATACGACGCCGATATAATCGGCCGGAAGTTCATAGACAAGACCGATCGTCAGAAATGATGTGGCCGCGATCGAAGTGAAGGCGACAGAGAGTTTATTTCCGGTATTATGCCAGTATGCGGTTTCTTTGATAAAGTAAGCACTTCCGAGAAGGCCGGCAATTCCCCATCCATGGATACTGATGATCTCGGGTGGGAACAGTGATGTGTGCGTAATTCCCGCAACATAGACGCCGATCATACCGAGCGCCTGAATAATCACCCACGGGTTTATTTTTATCTGGCCGAGTGTACGCGAAATAAATGATGGTACGCCGCCATAAATTGCCATTCCGCCAAGAAGAACCAGAAGCGGCAAAATCCGGTCCGGCGTTTGGTCAAAATAGGCGACGGCCAGGAGCACGTCCAGACCTGCTTTTCCGTAGAGAGCCGGCGTGTAAGGTTTCGGGCGCAGATAGGCAAGGAGCATAATCATGCCGGTCATCAGGCCGTTCATCGTCCACTCATACACCCCAAAGCCGATCTGGTTATAGATCGCCAGAAGCATGATTCCGCCCAAAGCCAAGCCTAGCAATGTGCTAAACTGGGATCTCGTGAACTCGAAATTATCGCACGGTTGATCGTCCGGATAGATCATATTGAGTACGGCCGTGACGCTCGAGAGGCCAAGAACATAAAGGCAGACCACCCAACCCAAATCCGACGACAGTCCATTCAGGGTTATCAACACCGCCCACAAAAAGGCAATAACCAGCGATGCGACCGAGAGCCCCCACCATTTCTGACGGACGACTATATATTGAAGACCGCTCGAAAGGATAAGCAAATAGGTGAAGAGCGCGACGTAGTTTGGCGTATTGGTTGCAAAAAGGACCGGAGCGGCAAATCCGCCGACAATCGCAAATGCCGCAATCGGTGGCCCCATGCGCAGCGAGAGAATTGCCGTTGATGCCACGACGGCAGCCATTCCGATAAAGCCTGTGAACGGCGTAATCAGATGGTACATATTCGTTGCCGAGTAGAGGCTGAAAGTGAGAGCCACAAGCCCTGCACCCGTTATGCCCTGCCCCACACGGACGTTATTCGAGAACCGTCCGCGTTCATGGGCCCAATATCCGCCAATCGACAAAACCAGACCAAAGAGCAACCCGAGAACAATACGGACAGGAGGCTCCAAAAGACCTTGAGTGATGCTGTACTGAACCAGATAGAAGACCGCGAGAGCTACGGATGCCGCGCCGATCCATACAGTTAGTTTCGTGCTCAGGTTAAACTCGAGGCCCGATGACGCTACGGGAAAGTCGGTTGTATTATACTGAATAACTTTTCTAGGTTTTGCAGCAACCTGCTCTGCTTCTTCGCCCCAGTCAAAATCTTCATTGGCGGTTATGTGTTGATCCGCCTGTTTTGCAACCGGCTGCGTGTCTCCATCATCCCAATCAAAATCGTCGCCGCCACTTTCAACTGCGGTTTTCATTGCGGGCGGGTTTTCTGCCGGTTGATCTTGAACAATCGCAGATGGTGACGTGAGCGGTACGGATGACGGCAGTGATACAGCATGGGCGCTTACGGTTCGCTGTGGCGCGGCACGAACCGCTTCTAGCTCGGCGCTTAATTCACGAAGCTCGAATTTTAGCCGGGTTACTTCGGCAAACAAGCCATTTAGACGAAACAGGTTGATCCATGGCAAAATCAGGGCTGCGACGCCCAATATCACCAAAATAATTGCAAAACCTTCCATATCGTCCTCCATTTAATTGAACAATGTTCAAAATTTAGTATGGCACATAATAGTATACCCTGCAATAAAATATTGAACAATGTTCATAAATAAAATATTATTTAATAATAAATAGTTAAAAGGAAGGTATCTGCCATGGCCCGCCGTAAGGACCACACCCGAGAGGAGCTTAAGTCCCTTATACTCGATGCCGCATGGACGTTAATAGCCGAGGACGGCATTCCGGCGCTCACCGCGCGCCGCCTCGGTCAAATGATTGGTTATGCTCCCGGAACAATCTATAACGTATTTGCATCCATGGACGAGGTTCTTCTTCATATCAACGGGCGAACAATGGATTTGTTGTTTGGAACACTCTCTCCTTTTTCCGCCCCCGCACCAGAGTCCGAGCGCGCCGATCTTTTAACCCGCATGGCTCTTGCCTACGTATCCTTTGCCGAACGACACCGTCCGCATTGGCTGGCTCTATTTGCAACCGATCTTAGCGGACATAAGGACATTGAAAACTGGTATAGCGCCAAAATTGAAGCGGTCTTCATGCCGCTTGAAACTCTGCTGGGATCATTGGGAGAACATACAACCCGGCGCATTGATGCCCGAATTCTCTGGTCATCCGTGCACGGACTTACCTATCTCTCCCTTACAGGAAAACTCCCCGATGACGGGGAGTCGACACTTGACGATAAAATACGCCGCCTTGTTGCAATCTATGTTTCCGCGACGGCGAACTCAGCCTAAGCAACCTTCGAGCGCATCGTTTTTGCTGCCGCGACCATATGGTGGAGTGATGGTTCCACCTCCGACCATTGGCGGGTTTTAAGGCCGCAATCGGGGTTCACCCAGATTTGAGCGGGATCAAGCACCAATGCCGCTTTTTCAAGCAGAACGACCATTTCTTGCTGGGTCGGAATGCGCGGCGAATGGATGTCATAGACACCCGGGCCGATTTCGTTCGGGTAGCGAAACTCGATGAAGGCTTCGAGCAATTCCATTTGAGAGCGGCTGGTTTCAATCGAAATGACATCAGCATCAAGATCGGCAATCGCGTCGATAATGTCGTTGAATTCCGAGTAGCACATATGGGTATGAATCTGGGTCCCGTCTTCCGCACACGCGGACGAGAGACGGAACGAGTCCACCGCCCAATCCAGATAAGCATCCCAATCGGACTTGCGAAGAGGCAACCCTTCGCGGATCGCCGGCTCGTCAATCTGGATGACTTTTATACCTTCACGTTCCAGATCATGCACTTCGTCACGAATAGCGAGGGCAATCTGTTTGCAGGTTTCCGAACGCGGCTGGTCATCCCGTACAAACGACCAGAAGAGCATGGTAATCGGGCCTGTTAACATCCCTTTCATCGGACGCTCGGTCAGAGACTGGGCATAAACCGACCACCGCACTGTCATCGGTGTAGGGCGCGATACATCACCGAAAATAATCGGCGGTTTAACGCAGCGCGATCCATAGGATTGCACCCAGCCGTTTTGCGAGAAGCAATAGCCCTGCAGCTGTTCGCCGAAATATTCCACCATGTCGTTGCGCTCGGGTTCGCCATGCACCAGAACATCAATACCAGCATCCTCCTGAAAACGGACGACGCGCATTATTTCATCACGCATGGCGTTCTCGTAGGACTCAAGATCAAGATCTCCGCGTTTGAAAGACGCGCGCGCCTCTCGGATTTCGGACGTTTGCGGGAATGATCCGATTGAAGTGGTCGGGAAAAGCGGCAACGCCAACTTGGTATGCTGAGTGTTCCGACGTACCGTGAACGGTGACTTCCGGATAAACATAGATTCGCTCAAGGACGCCATGCGCGACTTCACCAGCGTATTGTGGATACGCGGCGATGTTTTGCGGTCGGCGGCCACACGGTCACTGTCTTCGAGCTCAGCGGCAATCGCGGCATCACCTTGGTTGAGCGCCTTGGCCAGGGCTGAAATTTCGTGGAGTTTTTGATGCCCGAACGCCATCCAGCTTTTGAGCTGGTTATCAAGCTTATGCTCATTCACCAAATCAATCGGGGAATGCAGCATCGAGCAGCTCGGGCCAACCCAAACACGGTCTACCCCTAAAGCGTCAACGGCTTGATGCGCCACGTGGAGAGCTCCTCGCAAATCGCATTTCCAGATGTTACGGCCATCGACCACCCCCAAAGAAAGGATCATCTGCTCGCCCATGAGCGGCAAAATATCCTCAAGCTGGGCCCGAGCACGTTTCAGATCAATGTGAAGGGCGGACACCGGCAAGCTTGTTGCCAGTTCCATATTATCGCGCAGACCCTCGAAATAAGTAGCAAGGCAAATTCGTGTCCCTGCCTTTGACAAGGAGGCGTAACTGGTTTCAAGCGCTTTCTTTTGATCGGATTTGAGATCAAGCGCGAGGACCGGTTCGTCAATTTGCACCCAATCAAGCCCTTGGGCTTTGAATCGGCTGAGAATTTCAGCGTAAACTCCCAACAATTGGGGGAGCAAATCAAGAGGTTTGCTGCCATCTTTGGATTTGCCAAGCAATAGATAGGTTACAGGACCAATCAGCACCGGACGCGGAGTGATCCCCAGCGACTTGGCTTCTTCGATCTCGTCAAAAATCTTGCTCGAAGATATCCGGAAAGTCATGTCCGTGCGAAATTCCGGGACAATGTAGTGGTAATTGGTATCAAACCACTTGGTCATTTCCATCGCCGGCTGCTGGTTATTTCCTCGAGCCATAGCGAAATAGGTTGCCATATCGACGGTGCCGCCCGAGAAACCGTATCGCTCCGGAATAGCCCCAAGAAGAGCACTCATATCAAGGACATGATCGTAATAGGAGAAGTCGCCAACCGGAATATGGTCGATACCGGCTTGCTTTTGCATGATCCAGTTGGTCTTACGGATCATACTTCCAACTTCGCGAAGACCGTTTTCATCGAGCTCCTGTTTCCAGAAACTCTCCGTCGCTTTTTTAAGCTCGCGCTTAGCGCCGATCCGAGGAAATCCCAAGTTTGTAGCCAGTACCATATCCTAATTCTCCCAAAAGAAACCTATTCCGCCAAGCCTGTCCGGCGGCAGATGTCCAGTATCATATCGCTCTTATTAAGCGTATAGAAGTGAAAATGACGGATTCCGTTCAATTTCAGATTGTTTATCATTTCACTGCCAATTTCGATTCCTACCGCGACAGGGTCATGCCCTTCAAACCGCTTGGAAAAATCAGGCGGTAAACTGGCCTGACATTTGGCGGCAAAACTCTGGACTTTTGCAAAATCCGCGATAGGTAAAATGCCGGTCGCCACAGGGGTCGCTATCCCCATTTCCCGGGCCTTCGACAAAAAATCATAAAATTTATCGACATCAAAGAAAAACTGGGTGATCGCCCGCGCAGCTCCGGCGTCACATTTTTTCTTGAGAGCGATCAGATCCGCTTCAAGTGATGGAGCATCCGGATGTTTGTCGGGATAGGCCCCCACCGATATGTCAAAAGGATGGCGACTTAAAAGAGCTTCGACAAATTCACTGGTGTATTCGAAATAATCGGGCTCTTTCAGTTTGGCTCCGCGTAATTCCGGAGGAATGTCGCCGCGCAGCGCAACCAAGTGCCGGATACCGGAGTTCCACAGCTCGTCCGCATAGGCCATCAATTCGGTTTTCGGGGTGCCGAAATAACTGAGATGCGCCCCGACCGGCCCTATTTCTAATGTTTTCAGCAGTTTTGCCGTTTCAAAGGTTCCCGATTTTGTCGAGCCGCCAGCCCCGAACGTGACTGTTAAAAATTCCGGATTTAAGGGAGCAAGGGCCTTGGCTGCACGAACCAAGGCCTCCCGACCTTCGTCATTTTTGGGGGGAAAGAACTCAAAACTGATGGTTGTTTTGCTGTGCGGATCGCTCATGACCCCGTGACTGTATCACGAACGAGCGGCGCTGTGTACTGACGTATTGTATCCCACGGAAAACGCACCCATGTTGACTGGGGCACTTCGCGGGCGCTCCAATCTACGAGGCCCGCCCCTTGCGGTTTTACAAACAAAGTCGCAAAGCGGGCATTGGTCAATTCTTTCTGGAGAAGCCGCAAAGTGGTTCCGGTATCGGCCAGATCATCGACCACCAAGACATTGGAGCGGAACTGCTCCGCGCACATTTTGAGAATTTTCGGCTCGTGGCGCTGCTGTTCGTCATAGGACGCTATACTGACCGTTTCAATCTGACGGATATTGAGCTCGCGGGCAATAATGCCGGCCGGAAACATACCCCCGCGTGTAATCGCAAGGATCTTATCGATTTCGGGAGCGTCCTGATGAATACGGACAGCCAGATCGCGGCACATCATCTGGATATCATCCCACGACACATAGAGGGCGGATGTATAATCGGACATTCTTGGAACTCCCGTTTAAAAAAAGGAATGCCCCACACTAGGCGGCGTTAATTCCGTTGTAAAGGATGGAATTTCCTAGCTTTTCCATGCGCTCGCGCCAGCCGTTCTGGGCTTTATTGGCAAACCCATCGAGGTGAACCATCACCACGGCGGATTGCGGATGATTGTAGCCTGCGGTTCCGACAACCTGCCCCAAGACGTCATTCGAGATGTTTTTGGCATCATTGGCCGTGCGGGAACGCGCATCCTTAACCGGAATGATCCGTGTGATATTGGCCCACTGGCATTCGGTATATGCAAGTGGCCCGACTTCAAGCGAACTGGTGTAAAGCGTCGCCTCGCGCAGGTTCCACGGCTGGAGGATATTCTTGTCTTTCTGGTCTTTTGCGGCCATCTGTATGGCGGTGTAATCTGCGCTGGCAAATAGGGCGTCTTTGCTGCGATGGTCAGCGGAAACCGCGAGGATATGCCCATCACGCACCACGGCACTCACCGGATCAGGCGATCCACGGAAAAGGATACGAACCGCATCGTTCAATTCATCCGAGTGTTTGGGGGTGACTTTTATCAGCCCTTCGCCAATGCCCAGCCCGATATCTTCAAAATAAGGAGCATCATGGAATCCGGCCACTTCAGCGGTATCCTTATAGGTTGCGCCGAAAAAGACAATAAAGTGCCCCAACGGGAGCAGTCCCATATAATCAAGCTCGCGGGCGACAATCTGCTCTTTGGTGTGGCAGGCGGGGCAGCTTTCAGCGCTCGAGACCATCACCACATAGAGATTATCCCGATCATCCGCCAATTCCTTGAGGCGGGCGCTGAGCTTTTCCATGGTATCCGCGCCTAAAATCCGGTCTTCGGCGTGCGCGCTGCCGCAACCGGTCGAAAGGACTGCGTTCCCGCGCGGTTCGCCGATCATTTCGGACGCGCCTGATTTTGCATTATAGAGGAACAGCGCAGCGCCAAACGGCCCGCCAACGCCATTCTGTACCGAAGCCAGCGCGAAGCTGTCCACGTCGTCCAGCCACTCGCGGGCTTTGGTTTGAATCTGGTCAATAATCGGGGATTGGTTCAGGTTTTTGAGGCTTGGCATAACGGCTTTGAAATTCTCTGTCGTTTTATCTTGATTAGGGCGCGATTATCGCTTAACTGCAATGAACACGCTATATTTAAAGCAGCGGCATCCTAATTGGATTGCCATAATATGTCAATAAAATAACCTTATTGCACTAGATTTGGACCCAAAATCATGACCCAAACCGCTTCCGCCCCCCAAATTTCACCGGATATGTCCCATGACCATATCCTGATCCTCGATTTCGGATCACAGGTTACCCAGCTGATTGCCCGCCGCGTTCGCGAAAGCGGTGTGTATTGCGAAATCTGGCCGTTCAATCAGGCGAACGAAGAACGGGTCAAGGCTTTTGCTCCGCGCGGCATTATCCTCTCGGGCGGGCCGTGTTCGGTTACCGCCAAAGACAGCCCCCGCGCTCCGGACTTTGTGTTTACTATGGGCCGCCCTATCCTCGGGATTTGTTACGGACAGCAAACCATGTGCGAGCAGCTCGGCGGTAAAGTCGAAGGCTCCGACCATAAAGAATTCGGCCGCGCCTATGTCGAGATTGCCAAAAGCTGTGCTCTCTTTGACGGTGTCTGGGCCGAGGGGCAAAAAGAAATGGTGTGGATGTCGCACGGCGACCGCGTCACCCGTCTGCCGGAAGGATTTGTAATCGTCGGAACATCCGAGGGTGCTCCATGCGCGGCAGTAGCCAATGACGCCAAGAAAATGTACGGCGTCCAGTTCCACCCTGAAGTCGCGCACACGCCGCATGGCGCGGCACTCATCCGCAACTTCACCCATTCGATTTGCGGCTGTAAAGGCGATTGGAGCATGAATGCTTTCCGTCAGGAAGCGATTGCCCGTATCCGCGAGCAAGTCGGCGACAAGCGCGTTATTTGCGGTCTTTCGGGCGGCGTTGACTCTTCGGTTACGGCTGTTCTGATCCACGAAGCGATCGGCGACCAACTCACCTGTATTTATGTCGATACCGGCATGATGCGTTCGGGCGAGAGCGAGCAAGTGGTCAAGCTGTTTAAAGACCACTACCATATTCCGCTGATCCATGAAGATGCTTCGGATCTGTTCCTCGGTAAACTGGCGGGCGTCACGGACCCCGAGCAAAAACGCAAAATTATCGGCGGCCTGTTTATCGAAGTGTTTGAAGAGTGCGCAAAACGTATTGGCGGTGCGGATTTCCTCGCCCAAGGAACTCTTTACCCCGATGTGATCGAATCCGTTTCCTTTATCGGCGGGCCGTCGGTGACAATCAAATCGCACCACAATGTCGGCGGATTGCCGGAGCGGATGAACATGAAACTGGTCGAGCCGCTGCGCGAGCTGTTCAAAGACGAAGTGCGCGCCCTTGGCCGCGAGCTTGGCATGAACGAAGATTTCATTCGCCGTCACCCGTTCCCCGGCCCCGGCCTTGCGATCCGTATTCCGGGCGACATCACGCGCGAGAAACTGGATATTCTCCGCAATGCCGACAAAGTTTACATTGAAGAAATCAAGAATGCCGGACTCTATGACACGATCTGGCAAGCCTTTGCCGTTCTGCTTCCGGTCAAGACCGTTGGCGTGATGGGCGATGACCGCACCTACGATCATGTCTGCGCCCTTCGCGCTGTGACCTCGACCGATGGCATGACGGCGGATTACTTCCCGTACGATCATGCGTTCCTTGGCCGCGTAGCCAACCGCATCATCAACGAAGTGCGCGGCATCAACCGCGTCGTCTATGACATCACCTCGAAACCTCCAGGAACCATCGGGTGGGAGTAGATATCCGTCTCGTACCCGAGTAAGACCAAAAACAGCAGGGGATGCGTAAGATGTGTACAAACAAAATATTGACGTTACTTTTTCTGCTTTTTTTCTCCATGTTATCACTTACCTCCTGCGCTTTATTTATG
>JBPXJO010000015.1:0-11670 GCA_051715325.1 Alphaproteobacteria bacterium
CGCGGACGGGGGTTCTCGCGGCCATATTGCCCCAGAAGGGTCGATACGGCTTCTTGATAGCTACCAACATACTTAAACGTGTTGTTGATCGGGTAGTCGTACGGGGACATCCATTGCAAATCAACATTCGCGGTTTTTGACCACGATTCAATCACTTCATGAAGCGTGTGTCCCGGACGCGCCGACCATTCC
The DNA here is from genome assembly GCA_051715325.1 of Alphaproteobacteria bacterium. Classification (GTDB taxonomy): domain Bacteria; phylum Pseudomonadota; class Alphaproteobacteria; order Micavibrionales; family Micavibrionaceae; genus UBA1573. Next base: position 193 of record JBPXJO010000015.1, read on the forward strand.
TGTTTGGATTCAACCATCACAGGCGGAGTCGGGGATGATGTCTGCACTGGCTGGGCTTCGGCTACCGGAGCCGGGGCAGCTGCACCGATTGGCTGAATGACAACAGCCGAACCGGCCATCACATGGGTAAGGCCGACTGGCGCAAGGGCGTCATTCAGAACGTCGTGCCAGACTTTACCACCACGCCATGAAATACGCTTTCCGGCATCGGCAGGGTTGCTGAAGGAGAGGGCGTAACCCGCTGGAACAATGTCACGCAGAGCAAGCACAAGCGCGATGTCTTTACCAAAGCCCTCAAGAACCGGTTCTTCGGTCGGAACCGATGGTGCAGCTTGAACCGCAGGAGCATTTGGCGATGCGTCCGCCACTGGAGCCTGTTCCGCTGTCAAATCAACGGGGGCTTGATCGGCCGGTGCTTGAGACGCAGGAGCGCTTGCAACCGCTACAGGCTCGGAGGCCGGAGCCACTGGGGCTGTGTTCGTCAAATCTTCAGGAGCCAAAGGCTCGACTGCTTTTTCTTCCGGCATGACCGGTACAGGGGCTGCCTTTTCGGGAAGTTGCGCTGACTGCACATCACCAACCGGAACCGGAAGAGAATTTGCAGATGGCGAATCAGGATCAGGAGTGAGAGGGCCCGGTTGATCCGCTGTTGGCTGACCCGATTTCAGGGTATGCATTCCAACTGGCGCCTGCGCCTTCGGTGATGGCGTCCAGTCAAAACCGGCTTGCGCCGTATTCGATCCCAGCAGCACCGCAACGCCTAGACCCAAGGACAAAATCGTTACTTTTGATTGAGACATATGAACTCCCGTTACCCTACCAAAAAAAATCGCCATCTTTCATCCGGCGCACAATCAGCCGCGCTATGATCCTTCTATCTAAAGAACCTGCGCAGGTTCTTCTCTTATACGGAGACACATTGGAAAACTCAACATGGATTGGCAAGAAATTTCATTATTTGGAGGTGCTATACACAAAAAATCCGGCTTGGCCGGATGTGATTGCGTTAGCGCCCAAAATCCTTGAGTCTCCGGTGACGGAATTTCGTCAGGCCCGGGCGATAATCGCCAAAGATAAAAAGACGACTTGATCGCATAGCAGCATCAAACGTCAGACCTTTCTTTTCCAGAATCCAAAAGAACGTGGTCACGACAATCGCCAAAATCAAGGTCGATAAACGCGCATAAAATAGCAGGAAACAGAACGGGATAATCGCCTTCACGTCGAACGAGAAAAACCGCACCGGACGCATCGAGTTGCGCCAGTGCCAATTTACCTGCTCTTGTATATCTCCGACGCGATTGGCCATTCTGGTAGTGTACCTTTAAATTATATCCAGATCGTTAAGATCAACCTGCCCCGCCACCGGCGGTCAACAACAGGTAGAAGCGTTTGTCGATCAATCCCTTTTCAAAAACCAGGGTGGCCGATTTATTCATAGTTTGCCCGTAAAACGGAATCATTCGCTGAATTTCGACGCCCCATTGGTCGAATTCTCTGTCCAGAAGCTTTTCGCGAACCTCGTCAGGGAACACCATCCATTCACGGACACCAATACGGCCACCGTTCTTTTTCGGAACAAGCGCTTGCGTCACAATCATCCGGAGCGTTTCCATGAGCGCATAGGCACGTTCCGCCCGCTCTTCTTTTTCAAATGCCGAGATCATACGACGGACGGTTGAGGCGACACCCGTGGTGTGGGTTGTAGTGTACACGGCGTGGCCCGTTTGTGCGGCCTCGATCGCAGCTGAAATCGTTTCGCGGTCACGAGCCTCACCCACCAGAATAATCTGCGGTTTACGGCGCAGAGCGTTTCGGACACCGTGAGCAAAATCCGGCAGGTGGCGCGGAATTTCGGTCTGGGACACTAGAGAGCGCGGAGAGTGGATCGTATCGTAGGTAAATTCGATCGGCGCTTCGTAGGTCAGCATTTTGCCGCATCCGTGCGGACGTTCAAGCATCATGCGGTTTCCGGCGGCAAGCAATGTTGTTTTCCCCGATCCGGTTGGACCTGTGATCACAACCATACCTTGACGCGGGGCCCAGTTTTCACGAATTTGCGGCTCGATATTCAAATCGTCCATACGCGGCGGCTCTGCCGGCATAACACGCATCGTAATCTGCGCGGCATCCCGGCCACGGGCCAGAATTGCGGTAATATTCACACGAAAGCGCGAACGTGAATAACGATCAGGACGAACTTCATAGGAGATATCAAGGTCACGGCCCGACGCCAAACGTGCGCTCGCGTCCGGTCCATAGATCTTGGTCAAAAACGCGTTCATATCGGCAGCATCCAGAGGACGGTATGTCGATGGGTACAAGACACCATGAACTTCGGAATATACCGGACGGTCGGTTTGAATCGAAATATCCGACGCTCCCTTTTTGACGCAAAACATCAAAAAAGAATCAACATGCTCTTCGGTAAAACGATGCGGTTCATCTGGCCAGGTTTGAACGAGGGTTTGATCCCCCTTAACCAGACTTACCGGCTTGCGGGCTGCCATTCTGCGGTTCCTGACGAAATGAGCTGCGGAGTTCCAGTAATCACGACAGCGCGATCACCTACGCGCATGGCTCCATCTTCTCCGGTTACGCCACGATCAATTTGTTGGGCGAATGGAGGAGAGACCATGCCTTGAGCCAAAAGTTGGCGATAACGAACCATTCCGTCAAAATCGGCAACCAGTCGGTTCAGATCTTCTTCGAAGACTTCATCGGCCTGCGAATATCCTTCGGCCCAACCTTTTTTGACCATGTCGCGCCACAATTTGCGCTCATCATCATTTTTAGGGCGAAGAATTTCGGGAGGATCTTCAACTTTCCCCCATCCGCGCTCGAGATAGGTGCGCCAATTGCGCGGAGCCGAAACAATTTTGACGTTTTCGTGGATGCGGTAAATCGCATCCGACACAGCAGCCGACTGCCCGTCGCCCTCAATCAGAAGACTGTTGAGCGATTCGGAAATAATCGGCGGTTCAATAGTAAACCCCGACGGAGCCGCAATCAGGAGTTGACGAAAATTAAATACCTTATCGAGAGAAGCAGAGCGAGTTCCGAGTTCATTGCGAATTTCGTAACTACGCGCTGCAAGGCCTCCGCGCGCGCCAAAGGACAAAGCCGCCTCTTTGAGAGCTTCGCGGCGAATATCGATCGGGAGCTTGGTATCACCAGCGCGCTCGACATAACCCGGGATTTCCTGAAGGTCTTCCATGGGGCGCGGGGTGTCGGATTCAGCTGCGTAGCTGCGGACATTCAAGCTATTATCGTCAGAGAGCGATGTTTTAATGATATCATCGTCGGTTGCCGCTAGTGCTTGCGACGCGGTCAATCCCGAGAGCAATGCGCACGCCAGAACAACGGTCAGGGCGACTTTATTCGTAAGTGATGTGGCAGCGAGATGGCTCATCTCAAATCCCCTGTCAGTTTTCTAACGTGTATTCCCGTTGGCGACATCGCCAAGGCCGGTTACCGGCGAGTAATTCAGCTCAACCATTTTCGAATCGGAGTTCACATGAACATCCGCGCGGGCCCCAAGCTGGAGGCCAATCGAGCGCATAACTTCGATAATCGGTTGATTGGTTACGTTGACCGAAACAACCACCGGAGTTGCCGGCACAGCGCCCAGCGTCAGGAACTGATATCCCGCGCGGTCGGCCAGAAGCTTGGTGATTTGATCAACCGGACCGATCCAGTTAACGGTAATCGCGCGGCGCAATTCAGGAGGGGCATCGTTGATAGCCGCAACCGAAGCGGACGGTGTACGTTTCTGTTCGACAGCCGCGAGAGTTTCCAAAGCGTTCGACGCACGGTCGGCAGCTTGGGCCAACATCATGGATACTTTATCAGGTTGCGCGACCAACTGAGGATCTTTTACCTTGAGTGGCGCGGATGTCTCACACGCTGCCAGAGACGACACCAAAGCCAAAACAGTTGCCATACGTACTAAAGGAGACATTGAGCACCCACATCTTTTTCCAAAAAATCTTCAAAGAAGCCGGAGGCCGGAATACCGGAATCACAGCTAAAAAGTCATAACACATTAGCTGGTTAGCCGAATCGAGACAAGCCCTCCTGTGCCAATTCGGTATATATTTTGCAGGAAAATTTAGCGGGACGCGCTTCGGATTAACCCGTTGCGGCGCATAGCCTCAACAACTTTCGAACGGTAGGCATATCCCTTGCTCGGGGTCTTGGAGTGATAATGGGCGATTGCCTGCGACAATGATCCGGTTTCTTCCATGTGCGACCGGAGGATCCAGGCCGCGACACCCATGTTGGTGCAAGCGTCATCACGGATCCACCGCGCGGCCGTTCCGTAGTCTACCCCCCAGTAATCCGCCAGTTGAGGGACCCATATCGTATTGATTTGCATAGGACCAAGGTCGTAGGTTCCATTCTTGTTTTGGACCTGCTGCCCGACATTGCCGCCTTCGACCTGAAGAATCCCTACCATTACAGCCGGTGGGACCGAGTAGGTCTGCGAGGCCAACATTAAACATGCCGCCAAAATTTTACTCATGGATTGATTCCTCTATTATTGGGGTGGAGCATAGCACGCTCCCCGCCTTTATGCCGTATTTTTCTTAACAAAAAATGACATCGGGTCAGATTTCGGCGCGGCTTGAGGTTTGGTTCCGGCCTTATTTCCAGAATCTTTTGCGGTGTTCAAGGCGACCGGCGCTTTGCCCCCGCCCGATCCGCCGCTAAAGCGTTCTTCGCCGCGAATACCCGGAATCAGGACGTCGCCAAGAACTTCGATCATCTGGATGCGGAGGATAAATGCTTGCCACAGGCTAGTCATCGCCGGAGCCATCCCTTGGCGGGTTTGCTCTTCGGTGGCCATCAACTTGGCCATTTCGGCGAAGTGGCATTGGCTGTAGATCGAGGCGACGATACGGAGCAATGCCAGATCGGCTTTGGCAATCTCGACTTCATCGCTCATCATCGGGAACATACGGCCACGAAGAACCTTGGCTTCACGGACCAGACGCTCGCCCACATCCTGAACCAGACGCTTTTCCGGTACGCCGAACGAGTAGGACATCACCGAATTGATCGCCGGAAGCAGAGCGCTCATATAAAGAATACTGACTTGAGAAGGATCACTCGGGGCAAAGTCATTTTCAAGATTAGTCAAGCGCGTTGTCGCGTCGCCTGCCGGAGAGAATCCATCAGCATAGCTGATAACGGCATTGAGGGCCGCCGTTACACGTTCGATTTCCTGATCGGTTGGCGAACGCCCAGCCAGACGGTATATATTTGCAATCAAAGGTGATGCGAGCGATGTCAAGGCGAGGCGCATCGAATCGGCTTCGTTTTCCGGCATATTCATATCGACCAGACCCGCGAGACCAATGCTCATTTGGGTCGATTTGGTCAAAAGACCGGCGACTTGTTCAGCTTCCGGCTTCATGCTGCCGTGTTTGGACGGGTCTGGCGCCATTTGCTGACGCACCGCAACCTCACTAATCGCCGCGACCAGCGGGGCCGCGAGCTTTTCCAAAACTTGTAACAAAAATGCCGAACGTTGTTCCATGGACAGGTCTTCTACACTCTCTTTTATTTTATCGCAACTCTGCTATCAGCCTCTTAACATCTTCCGGACGGCCTTGTAATATTTTGATATTTCCGGACATATCCTTATATACGGAAAATGGTGTCGCGTCCAGCTTCCAATCTTGCATTATTTGCATATTTCGCTGAACCCCTTGGGTGTTGGCGTTATCATTCACCAAAAGAGCATTGGTTTTGCCGTCCAAGTGGTCAAAAAGGTCCTTTTCAGGCGTCGGGGACGCCAAAAGATACGCGGCCTCCTTCAAGCTGATATCGGTCAAAACACCAACCGGAATCAGGCGAAGCTGAACCAAACCACGGTCCAAAGCTCCTGACTTGCGGAAATCCTCGATTAAATCGTGGCAATGCGGGCATTCCGGATCAATGAAGCTGTAAATGGCTGGCGCGGATTTCTGGCCAATCGTGATCCAGTTCGCGGTTTCAACGCTCTGGTACAATTGTTCGGCTTTGCTTTTGGTGGCAGCTTTGACCATGGCTTGCGGGTTGGAGAGGTCCGGAACAACCGAATTTACGGAGGATGGCGCCGAAATCGACGGCTTTGCCTCTTCACGAGGAGTGAACCCCACCAGACGATCAATCGCCGGGCCTTCCTTCTGGCGGATGGCATTGACCTGCTGGAGCGTGATTGCGTCACCTTTGTTGTTGAACAAAATGCCAAGAAGAATAGCCTGACCATCTGCCGTCACATAAAAATACTGCTCTTGTCCATTCTGGATGGTGAGCCAGCCGTCGAGGCCATGTTCGCGGCCCAGATAGCGTATCTGAGCCCCTTCCGAGACCATATTCTGGAGCGGCTCCGGTAAATCCGGCAATTTTTCTTCGGCCAGAACCGGCGCAGCTCCCGCTACAACCAAAAGGATCAATAGAGTAGTGATTTTAAAAGTGGCGGCTAGTTTTCCCATGCGTTCCTCTATTCCGTTACGGTCCTGTCGCTCATCGATAGCATGAAGCGGCCAAACGACAGCCCGCTCCCGATTGTTCCGGGCATCATATCCCATGAGTGGGCATAGGGAAACAGGAATTCAGCGTCGTTCTAGTCAAAGAAACCGAGATCACCGGTATAACGCGCCATGAAATCCTTCATGCTGTAATCCGGGATCGGACGGGAATAGCGGAACCCTTGAACTTCGTCGCAGCCTTCGGCCAACAGGAATGTTTCATGTTCCTTGGTTTCCACACCTTCCGCGATAATCTTGAGGTTCAGGGAACGTCCAAGACCAATAATCGTACGAGCAATAGCGGCGTCATCCGGATTATTGAGAGCGTTGCGGATAAAAGACTGGTCAATTTTCAAGCGGTCGATCGGGAATTGGCGCAGGTAAGCCAACGATGAATAACCGGTCCCAAAGTCGTCAATTGCAAGTTCAACACCAAGAGCGTGCAAATCCTTGAGGATGCGAACGGTCTGCTGGATGTCTTCCATGAAGGCACTCTCTGTAACCTCAAGCTCAAGGAAGTGCGGATTGATACCAGTTTCGGCAATCACTTTGCGGGTGAAGTCGACAAGATCGCTTTGCTGGAATTGCTCGCCCGAAACGTTGACGGCAATACGGATCTGGTGTCCGGCGTTGTGCCATTTCTTCGCCTCTTTACAGGCATGGCTCATGACCCATTCGCCGATTGGGACGATCAAACCGGACTGTTCAGCAACCGGAATGAATTCAGCTGGCGAGATAAATTTTCCACCTTCGCGGCTGTTGTCTTTTTTGAACCAGCGGATCAGGGCTTCAGCGCCGATAATTTTGCCGGAACGAAGGTCAAGCTGCGGCTGGTAATAAAGAGTGAGCTCATCATTTTCAAGAGCCGAGCGCAAATCACGCAGCATCTGGAAACGGGCCTGAACGGCTTTATCGAAGTCTTCGAGGTACTCGCGGATACAGTCACGCCCATCTTCTTTTGCGCGGTTCAATGCAATATCCGCGTTCTTGAGAACCTGATCCGGATCAAGGGCATCATCCGGGAAAGTGGCCACGCCGATTGACGAACGGATCTGGAACGTCTCGTTAAAGACGCGGAACGGTTCGTGCGAAATGATGCTACGAATTTTCTCACCGACTTCTTTCGGCGTAACGTTATCCGCTTTAAGCGGGTATGTGACGGCGAACTCATCCTCTCCGGTACGCGCGACAACGGCGCTGTCCGGCAACGCGGCCTTAAGACGTTTTCCAACCGCCGAGAGAATCGCATCCCCGACATTATGGCCCATGGAATCGTTGATATCCTTAAAGTGGTCAAGATCAAGCGCCACAACAGCCAATCGGGTCAGACTGTCTTGATTGCCATCATTGGAGCGGACGTGGTCGGACAGCTTCTGAATGAAGAAGGTCCGGTTCGGAAGCCCGGTCAACGAATCGTAATAGGCCAGCTTATGTATCTGGCTTTGGGCAGCGCTTCGCACCTGACGAATGTTTTTCGCGTTCTGGCGAATAAGTTCCTGTGTCGATGCAATCGTTCCGCCGATTTCATCCGTCTCGTTAAACGGCGAGCGTTCCATATTCGGCGATTCCGGATTGGTGATCGCCATAGTCACGCTGTTGCGGAGGAATAGAATCGGTTCCAGCAACCATTTAGCCAAAGCAATCATCAGAACCGAAGTTACAAACGCCGACATCAGGAACATGATCAGAATATTCTGGTGGACGTAGTAGCTGACATTTGCGGCGGCCTTGCTTGAATCAAGGCGCATCACAATAAAATACGGCATACCGTCTATATCTTTCGGGCGCAGGACGACTTCATAGTTTTTATGATCGGCGCTAAGATAGGTTTTATTGAGATCGTTTTCGCTGAAAAGCGTGGTGACGACGTTCTCACCCGCCATACCCAGCAACTGAAAATCAATCGAGTAAACTGTAAGACCGGTGATACTTGTAAACGAAACCAGGCGGTTAAGTTGTTCTTTGGTGAACGGCGGCATCAGGCGGTCCGTTACTTTATCCGACGAGAGCGCAACAACGGTATTGCGTGCGCCATAGCTCAGCTCGGCCAGCTGTTCCTGTTCGTAATTCTTAAGGGTCAAAGCCATAAGACTGGCCTGAACTGTCATGATGGTCAAGAAAACGACCATGACGATTTTCCAGCTTAATTTACTGCGCCACATCCCGACCGTATAGGACGACTTTTTATCTAATGCCCAGGAAAACAATCCAGACTTTCTCCCCAGTTCCTCTGTGTTTGGTACAGAAGTCGTATTATATTCTGTCCCTATACCAATATCCATTTGCGTTTCTCGCCCGTAGTAGATGCCCCAGGAAAGGCCCCTCACCCTTCCGTACACTCCAGAATACATTGGGATTAATTAAGACTTCGTATATTCCTAATCTATTGACGCATTTACAATTTTTAGTATTTGTTTTGTTTATTCAAATTATGACAAAGCTTCAGCAAACAAGATCGCAGCCCCAGCCTGCCCGTCGACCAACTCGTCGTCCTTCATGACAACCCGGCCATTTACGATGGTCATCACTGGCCACCCAGTTACCGTCATACCGTCAAAAGGGGTCCAGCCCGATCGCGAATGCTGCTGGGCATTCGTAATTTCTTTTGTTTTCTTGAGATCGACAATCGTGAAATCAGCGTCATAGCCGCGTGCAATCCGGCCTTTGCCAACCATGCGGTGGACACGCTGCGGGCCATAGCACATCAATTCGACCAAACGCTCCAGAGTCAACTTCCCGTTGTGCACATGGTTGAGCATGATCGGCACAATGGTCTGCACACCCGGTGTTCCACTCGGACTAGACGGGTACGGCTTGGCTTTTTCCTCGAGCGTGTGAGGGGCATGATCGGAAGCAATAATATCGACTGTTCCATCAGCAATCGCGCGCCAGAGGGCATCCTGATGATGTTTTTCGCGGATCGGCGGGTTTTGCTGGGCTTTACTGCCCAAACGCTCGTAACAGTCCGGCGCAAACAGGGTCAGATGGTTGGCCAGCACTTCGACCGAGGCAATATCCTTGTTTTGAGCTAGATAATCCATTTCCTCGGCGGTCGTAATATGAAGCACATGGACGCGGCGCATATATTTACGGGCAATCTTCACAAGGCGCTGGGTGGCCGACAAGCACGATTCAGCCGAGCGCCAGACCGGATGAAGACGGACATCCTGACTATCCTTGAGGATGGTCTTTTTATTCTCGTTCATCATCATTTCGTCTTCAGCGTGAACAGCAATCACGCGGCGGCCATTGGCGACAACGGCCTCGACTTCCTCATCGGTCGCAGAAAGCAAATCCCCCGTACTGGCCCCCATGAAAATTTTAATCCCGCAGACACCGGGCAAATTTTCCCATTCACCTAAATGAGCGGCGTTCCCTGCGGTTCCCCCAAGATAAAAGGCGTAATTGACCCATGGGGTTTTGGCGGCGCGGGCGAGCTTATCCGCTATGGTTTCCGGCGAAATAGTCAGCGGGTTGGTATTCGGCATCTCGAAAATCGAGGTCACACCCCCTGCGGCCGCCGATTTCATCCCTGATTCCAGAACTTCTTTATGGTCGGCTCCCGGTTCGCGGAAGTGCACTTGTGAGTCAATAACCCCCGGCAAGACATGAAGACCGGCGCAATCGATGGTTTTTTGGGCCGGAAGAGCTCCCAAATCGCCAATCCGCACTATTTTCCCGCCAGCAACACCGATATCGGTCTTTAACGTTACGCCAGGCAGAACAACTGTCCCGTTCTTCAAAACGAGGTCGTAGGATTGGGGCTGCGGGACGGGATCAGGCATAGTAGTCTCCTCAAAACAGTAATACCCCTTACTTTAAATCACTGCGGCGATATTACAATAGAAGCCCTTGCCGAATTCCGTCATCGATATAATTTTATTTCACTCCTTTATAATATGGTAAGATTTTATTCACTCTTCCCATGGTATTCTGGTGGTTATGGTGAATTTGATGATGTCAGTATTTTTGACCAGTGTTGTAGCTAGCGTAGCGGCGGCGGCCTTTATGGTTCGTCAGAGACAAGCCGCAAGAGTGCTTGCGAGGGCCCGCAAGAGACGTTAGGCTGTTTTCCGTTAATTCAAGCGGAGCAACCAGCGATGGGCCAGACAACCTACCGAATCTATAATTCCTTAACCCGAACGAAAGAAGATTTCGTTCCGCTGGAGGCTGGCCATGCGCGTATCTACGCCTGCGGACCAACAGTTTACAGTTTCGCTCATATCGGGAACGCGCGGATGGCGGTTGTCTTTGACGTGCTCGCGCGCGTGCTCCGCCAGATATACCCCAAAGTCACCTACGCCTCCAATATTACCGACATCGAAGACAAAATTATTGCTGCGGCACATGAAGCCGGAGCGAGTATCGAGTTTATTACGCGTAAGTATGAACGCATCTACAACGAGGATATGGCTGCCCTCGGTGTAAGCCTCCCTACCGTTCAACCGCGCGCCACCGAAACCATCCCTGAAATGATTGCCCTGATTGAAGCGATGATCGAGCGTGGTCATGCCTATGAAAATGACGGGCACGTTCTGTTCAACGTCCCGTCCTTCCCTGCTTATGGCGGATTATCCGGACGTTCGCGCGACGACCAGATCGCGGGAGCCCGCGTTGAAGTGGCTCCTTATAAAAAAGATCCGGCTGACTTTGTGTTGTGGAAACCATCGACCGGCGATCAACCGGGCTGGAATAGTCCGTGGGGGTTTGGCCGTCCGGGTTGGCACATCGAGTGCTCGGCGATGGCGGAGAAACATCTCGGCCTTCCGATTGATATTCACGGTGGTGGGGCCGACCTCAAATTCCCGCACCATGAAAACGAGATTGCCCAGAGCTGCTGCGCGCACGGTCATGATGACCTTGCCGCATTCTCGCGTTACTGGATGCATAACGGTTTTCTGACCGTCGAGGGCGAGAAGATGTCGAAATCGCTCGGCAATTTCATTCTGGCGCATGACCT
>JBPXJO010000016.1:0-9803 GCA_051715325.1 Alphaproteobacteria bacterium
CTTGCCGTTACCGCCGTATTCTCCAGACTTTAATCCCATCGAAAAGGCTTTTGGCACTCTCAAAAAAATCCGTCAATCCAATCCAAATGACCCCATCATCAATATCATCAAATCGTCCGATTATTATCTCAAGTGACTATAGGTCAGGCGTTCTTTCTGGGCCTTGATATCCCGCTCTTTCAACCAGCGGCGGATCGCGACGATCCCGTGACGGTCGCGGTCGTAGCGTTCCGGCGCGATGTCCGGAATTTGGGCGAGGTCTTCGGCCGGAATCGAATCAACATTGGTGTCGAATTTGCGGATGTTGTGGCGGATGCGCGGCATGATCTGGGTGCGCCACTTGCTGCCGTTGAAGATACCGTAGTGACCGCAACCAAGTTGGAAGTGGTGATATTGTTTGGATTGCGCCAGTGCGTAGCAGAGGTCGTGCGCGGCGGTGGTCTGACCGCGGGCCGAAATATCATCCAGTTCGCCTTCGACGGTGAGGATGGCGGTGTGACGGATTTTATTCGGCAAGACATCATGCAGAATGTCGGTCAATGGATCGCGCCATTTCATCAGGCCCTTCGGCAGGAGGTGACGCTGGAACACAACATCGACCGTCTGCAAATAGAACTCGGCGGGAAGGTCCATGACGGCGTTATATTCGTTATAGAACTTACGGTGACCTTCGGCGGATTCACCATCGCCCACAACCAGATGTTTAAAGAAGTTGAGGTGTTGGCCGACGTGACGGTCGAGGTTCATCGACATAAATCCGCCAAGCTGGATAAAGCCCGGATAGACTTTGCGGTACGCGCCCGGATAGTAGAACGGTACACTGTCGATCACCGAGGTTTTGAACCACGACAGCGGACGCTCTTCGGCAGTCTGGGTGACCTGTGTTTTTGAAATCCGTGTATCAATCGGCCCACCCATCAGTGTCATGGTGAGCGGCTGGTTCGGATCGTTTTCAGCGGCCATCAAAGACACGGCGGCCAAAGTCGGAACAGCCGGTTGGCATACCGCAATGACGTGCGAATCCGGTCCGAGCAAGGACAGGAACTGGCGAATATACAAAATATAATCATCAAGGTTAAAGCGTCCCGAGGACAACGGGATCATCCGCGTATCCACCCAGTCGGTGATGTAGACATCATGATGGGGCAGGAGGGCTTCGACGGTGCCGCGCAGCAAAGTGGCAAAGTGGCCGGACATTGGCGCAACTATCAAGACTTTAGGGTCTTTGCGTTTGGTTGCCCGCTTGAAGTGCAGCAGGTTACAAAACGGTTTTTCAACTACGAATTCTTCAGTGATCGAGATTTTTTTGCCGCCAATCATGGTATACGGCAAATCAAAGGATGGTTTGCCAAAACGGCTGGTCATCCGCTCAAACAGTTCGGCCGAGGCCGCGACTGTACGGCCTCCCGGAGTGTAGGACAGCGGGTTGATCGGGTTTTTGAATGCCATTTTGACCATTTCGGCGCCAAGGCGGGCCGGAGTTAAAAGGGCATGCTGCAGGTCATACAGATGGTAGAGCACGTTTAAAAATCCTTATGCATAGATATAAAATCTAAACCAAATGTGTTAAGATAGTTTTAGAAGTTTTGTTTTCGGATATCGTTTTACTCAGGATGTTGGTTTGAATTCCAACGTTTTCAGAGTTTACATCATTTTTTAGATTTGGTCACCGCTCTATGTTTGATCTTTTCTTTTCCCATATTCTTTCGGTTGGCCGCTTCAACTCAGCGATGGTGGCCCTTATTATGGTGTCGCTCGTCGGCATGATGACGGGACCGGCCGGAGGCAATGCCAACCCGTTTTTATGGGGCTTTCTCGATCGCATCTGCGGTCGTCTTGTTCATAAGACGTATAATATTGATCGTTCGGTCGCCTCGTTGCAATTTCGCGGTGCGCTTTTACTCTCTCTGTATCTTTTGATTACCGGTATCGTCGCGGCAATTGCCATCTTGATCGAGCGACGTTTCGAGATGGCCGGACTGGCTGATCCGTTCTTATTATCGTTGACGCTATCCGGCGGGGCTACTTGGTCGGCGTTGATTAAACTTCATCATTGTCTCGGCAATAGCGACCATTTGAGCAAAGGCAGTTACTATCAGGTCGCGATCTCGACCAAAACCAATCTCAATTCGACGGACGATCACGGCATTATTCGCGTGGGCCTTGGCTTTCTTGCGACCTCGCTTGATAAGGGCATGGTGGCGCCGCTTTTCTGGTATCTGATCGGCGGACTTCCCGGTGCTTATATTTACTGCGGGATTGCGGCTGCGCGCTGGAGCCTGTCCAAAGACGGTTTTGCCAAAGGTATTGGCACTCTTGCTTTGAAACTGGAGGCTGTGTTCGGGGTGGTGCCGCAAATTCTTTCGGCCATTTTGATAGCTTTTGCCGCTCTTTTGACACCGACTTCCGGTATGACCCGCACCTTTATCGGTCTTATTCGCGGGAAGGGGCATGCTCCCTATGCTGAAGGGGGGCTGCCGGTGACGGCATTGGCTTATGCGATGAATATTTCGATTGGCGGTCCGGTGGAGGATATTAGCGGCAGTGTACTGAAACGCTCTTGGGTGGGGCCATCCAATTCAACAGCACGTCTGGAGCGTGTGCATTTACGCCATGCGGTTTATCTCGGCATTATGGCGTATGTTCTGGTCGCGGCCTTTATGATTTCAGGCATCCTGGCCTGGAAAGTTTTTACGGCCATGTAGTTGCGTGCCGCGCATGAAAAAAACCCCGCACTGATGCGGGGTTTTCTGTTCTGAACTTTTGGCGGCTCTTATTGAGCGGCTTTGACCGGTTCGGCTGGAGCGGCTTCTGCCGGAGCTTCGGTTTTGCCATCATCAGCGGCGACAACCATTTTCACGATTTTGTCCGGATTGGCTGGCGGTTCACCGCGTTTGATCTGGTCGATAAACTGCATACCTTCCACAACTTGGCCCCAAACAGTGTATTGTTTGTTCAGGAAGCTGCAATCATCAAAGCAGATGAAGAATTGCGAGTTCGCCGAGTTCGGGTCTTGGCTGCGGGCCATGCCGACGGTACCGCGACCAAAATTGGTGCTGTTGAATTCAGCTGGAAGGTTCGGAAGTTTCGATCCGCCCATACCGGTTCCGGTCGGGTCTCCGGTTTGCGCCATGAAGCCATCAATCACGCGGTGGAAGACGATCCCGTTGTAGAATCCTTCGCGGGTGAGGGTCTTGATACGCTCGACGTGTTTTGGGGCTACGTCCGGCATCAATTTGATGACGACGCGTCCGTACGGAACATCCATATAAATGGTGTTTTCAGGATCAATTTTCAAATCGTCCGCATTTGCGGCGCTTGGTGTCATTGCAGTCATTAGGCATAAACTCCCGAGTAAAAGTAACAGGTGACGCATCATGGTTCCTTTCATGGCTACGGTCAAACTGGCGACAGATTATGACCTCTCTTTGGGCTTGGCAACTGCTTATTTTGGCCCTTCGACTGTCATTTTGACGGTTTCATCGGGATTATCCGGTGGAGTGCCGCGCTTTAACCGGTCTACGGCCTCCATGCCTTGCAGAACTTGCCCGAATGCCGTGTATTTTCCGGTCAGGTCTTTGCAGCCATCATCCGTATAGCAAATGAAGAACTGGGAATTTGCAGAATCAGGGTCGTCGCCGTGGCCCATGCCCAAGGTGCCGCGTTTGAATTTATATTTCGAAAATTCAGCCGGAAGATCGGGGAGGTCGGATTTGCCGTTGGTTCCTAATTTATATCCGGTTTGGGCCACAAATCCGTCGATCACGCGAAACCAAGCGAGGTCATCGTAATAGCCTTGTTTGACCAAAGTTGTGATCTGGGCAACTGTTTTCGGCGCGAGGTCGGGGCGCAGCTCGACGATTACTTTGCCTTCGGGAAGTTCGATAATCAGGCGTGGATTGGGCCGAGCATCGGGAGCGGCGGCGTGCGCGGGGATCGAAACCGCAAAACTTAAAAGTAACGCACAGAATAAAGATTTCAGCATGGGGTTTCCTTTTCGTGTGGCAGGCATTATGGTTTCGAGATAGACAGTCATTCCCCTTAGGAACAGGACACATCTGCGAATGAAGCCGTTTTTTCAAAAACCTCTTCAAAGTACCCAAATGTACGTTGTCGTCGGTTTTTGAACAAGCCGATCATTCTCGATCGGTGACCTATTCCTAAATGAAAAGACTGTAACATAACCATCTGACAGGAGTCGATATGCGTTCGTGGATTGCGTTCTTTACCGTTGCGGTGCTTGGTATTTGTCTCTGGCCGCAGTCTGGCTCGGCCAAAATGATGGCGCCTCCTGAAGCCAGTCCGGTTGAGGTGATTGCGCAGCTTCAAGATAAACCGGGATCTGTGGCTGTCGGAATTAAAGGTGATGTGATCGTTTCAGTCGACCCGTCGTCCGGTTCATCCAACAAATTGCTACGCATTAACGATGAAGGAGTGGCCGAGCCATTTCCAACCAAAGAGTGGAATGGCGAGACGACCTTATCGGGTGTCGGTTTTTCGCGCATTGCCATGGTACGGGCCAAACTCAGTAATGCGGTTCTGGTTCTTGATCTCGGCGATGAACATCACGCCGCACGTATGATTGAATTTAACCTTGATGCCCATCAACCGGGGAATGTGAATTATATTCCGATGAATTTCCTGACCGAGCAGTCGGATCTTGCGGGATTCGCGTATGACTGGGAACAGAACCGTGTCATGGTGATCGACTCCGGTGATCGTGATCCGGCGAAAGTGTCTACTCCGGCGCTTCTTGATGTGGCTCCGGCCAGCGGATGGGTTCGCCGCATTCTTCCGGCACTTCCTGAATTTATGGCGTCCAAGGATGGAGCGACCGGCCTTGAGGTTGCGACCATTGATGTCCAGCAAGACTGGTTTTATTTCGGCCCAAAGGGAAGCGGGACTTTGTTCCGCGTGCCTTTGTCCATGCTCGAAGATCCTACCAACTCGGTTGATGATATTCGTGCGCGGATTGAAAAATTCGGCAGCAAACCTAAAGGGACTGCGATGACCGTCGATCAGGCCGGTAATGTCTATATTGCGCTTGCCGACAAGGCCGAGATCGGTGTTATCGACAAGACCGGAAAATACTCGGTTTATATGAGCGATGCGCGTTTGAGCGGGATCAGCAGTCTGGTGTTCGGCAAAGACGGACATATGTATGCCGTCACAGCGGCCACAGCACCATACTCGGTTTTGAAGATCAAACCTTTGAGTGGCGGCGTGATCGGGCACTAGCTGGCCCGATCAATTCTTATTTTCTTATGAGGCGAGGGCGCGGTCGATAATTGTATCGGCGTGCTTGGTGTAGGGCTCGAACGTAAAGATCGCATCGAGTGCGGCTTTATCCAGTTTGGCGGTGACATCGGCATCGCTTTCGAGCATTTGACGGAGGGATGATTTTCCGTCGGCTTCCCAAACTTTCATCGCGCTGCGCTGGACAATCCGGTAGGCGTCTTCCCGCGAAATTCCGGCTTGGGTCAGCGCGAGGAGGGTGCGCTGGGAGAAGACGAGGCCGCCCATGCGTTCAAGGTTCGCCATCATGCGATCCGGATAGATCAAGAGATTTTCAACGACATTCGCCAAACGGTTCAATGCGAAATCGAGGGCCACGCAGGTGTCCGGCGCGATAAAGCGTTCAACGGCGGAGTGGGAAATATCACGTTCATGCCAGAGGGCGACATTCTCGAGCGCCGGAGTGACCGATGAGCGCACAACACGGGCAAGGCCCGTCAGGTTTTCGGTCAAGACCGGATTGCGTTTGTGCGGCATGGCCGAGGAGCCTTTTTGGCCGGGGGAGAAGAACTCTTCGGCTTCGCGAACTTCGGTGCGCTGCAAATGACGGATTTCAATCGCCAGATTTTCAATCGACGAGGCAATGACTCCGAGTACGGCAAAGAACATGGCGTGGCGATCACGCGGGATGACTTGTGTCGAGACGGCTTCCGGAGTGAGGCCGAGCTTTTCGGCGACATAGGCCTCGACAGTTGGCGGGACAGTTGCAAATGTTCCTACAGCTCCCGAGATAGCGCAGACCGAGATTTCTTCACGGGCCGCGAGTAGACGTTTTTTGGCGCGGGCAAAGGCGGCGTAATGGCCTGCGAGTTTGACGCCAAAGGTGGTCGGCTCGGCGTGGATGCCGTGGCTGCGGCCAATCGTGATGGTGTGGCGGTGTTCATTGATACGTTTTTTAAGCGCCGCGAGAACTTTGTCGAGGTCGGCCAGAAGAATGTCGGTTGATTGCTGAAGTTGAACCGCGAAGGTGGTGTCGAGGACATCCGACGAGGTCATGCCTTGGTGCATGAATTTGGCTTCATCGCCAACATATTCGGCAACACTGGTGAGAAAGGCGATGACGTCATGTTTGACTTCGCGTTCGATCTCGTCGATGCGGGCGGCGTTAAAATTGCCGCGCTCGCGTAAGGCCTTCGATACACCGTTCGGGATCATGCCGATCTGTTCCTGAATTTCGGCGGCCAAGGTCTCGACTTCCAGCATAATACGGAATTTATTGTCGGTTTCCCAAATGGCGGCCATATCGGGGCGGGTGTAACGTGGAATCATAGCGGCATCAGTCCTTTGTTGCGCATGGAGGTTATGCCGTTTTTCGATACAACAAGATGGTCATGAATGACAATCCCCAAAGGCTTGGCTGCGGCAATTATCTGCGCGGTCATGTCGATATCGGCGCGGCTCGGGGTCGGGTCGCCGCTTGGATGGTTGTGAACGAGGATGACCGCGGTTGCCGAGAGTTCTAAAGCCCGTTTCACGATCTCGCGCGGGTAGGCGGGCGTATGGTCAACGGTACCGGATTGCTGGATTTCATCGGCAATCAGCTCGTTTTTCTTGTTGAGAAAGAGCAGTCGGAAATTCTCGCGGGTTTCGAATTTCATGGTGGCCTGAATGTAGTCCAGAAGGCGCGACCAGCTGTTCAGGATGGTTTTATTCATAATGTCGTGTTTCAGAAACTGGAAAGCGGCGGCCCGAATAACTTTTATGGCAATTGCGCTGGTGGTCGAGAGGCCTGCTTCTTCCAAGGCCTCGGGTGAGGCAGCAAAGACGGCATCAAAGGAGCCGAATTTCTGGAGGAGGGATTTGGCCAGCGGCTTCACATCGCGGCGCGGAATGGCACTAAAGAGAACAAGTTCAAGCAGTTCGTAGTCGGCCAGTCCATCGGTTCCGTTTTTCAGGAAACGGTCGCGCAACCGGTCGCGGTGTCCGGTGTAGTGCGGTTCCTGATCTTCGTTTTTGGTGGCGATGTTTTGCATATCTTATCCTTATGAGTTGTATCGGTTTTTTTGTGCAGGACAAGAAGTTTTTTTCTGGGGGAACTTCAGATTAGCTTATATAGTTATTCCAGACACCGACTTTTTATTTTTAAATTAACAACAAATTACGGGAGGAGCCGATGTCCATCAGTCTGCCACATAACGGGGCATTTAAATCCGAATGGTCGGATGCACCGACAGCGCTTCGTGAGCAAGCTTACGCCATCGAGCAGGCGGTCGAGCAGGTCCCGTTCGTTCATGGCATCCGCAATTGGCATATGGTTCTGGTGACTGGCCAATCTATCCGCAAGGCCGGAGAATTCCGCGATGGACCAATTCCCGACATGGTCGCGGTTTTTTGTGTCAATCCGACGGCATGGGATAAGAGCCATCCGGATTTCTGGTCAAATGCCGGATTTTCCGAACGTGCCCGTTATCTGGATGACCATTTTTCTATTCAGCGCGGCTCTTCAAGTCTTCAACGTGATCGGGCGATGATTTCGGTCGGGATTGCGGCCGGGGCGTCAATTGCAAAAGCTTGCACTCTCGGGTTTATGGCCGAGCGTAGCCACGATTATGATAGCGAGCGTCTTGGGCAACTGCTGGGACTTCCCAAGGAATTCGAAGTGGCGGCTGTGATCGCAATCGGCAAACGCCGCAACGTTTCAGCGTCACCGAGCAGGTCGCGTGACCGGATTTCAAAATCGTCGTTGGGACACTTTGAATAGATCGATGTGACTAAGCCGCGTAGGGCGGACGATCCAGTCCTTTTGGCGAGAGCGTGAAAATCTCGTACCCGGTTTCCGTGACGGTCAAGGAATGCTCGAACTGGGCCGAGAGTCCCTTGTCGCGCGTGACGGCGGTCCATCCATCCTGCAAGACTTTAGTCTCGAAGGTTCCGGTGTTGATCATCGGTTCAATTGTAAAGAACATTCCCGGCTCCAGCACGGTTTCATCCGATACCGGATGGTAGTAGTGCAGGATTTGCGGTTCGGCGTGGAAGGTTTTTCCAAGGCCGTGGCCACAGAAATCACGAACCACCGAGAAGCGCGCGCCTTCGGCAATTTTCTGGATTACGCGGCCAATGTCGCCGAGCGTTGCTCCGGGGTTGACCACGTCAATTCCGGCCATCATGGCTTCGTAAGTAATGTCCACGAGTTTTTTGGCTTTTACGTTCGGGGTTCCGGCGTAATACATCCGGCTGGTGTCGCCGTGCCATCCGTCCAGAATAACGGTCACATCAATATTGACGATGTCCCCGTGCAGGAGTTTCTTCGGGCCCGGAATGCCGTGGCAGACCACATGGTTGATCGATGTGCAAATTGATTTCGGGAAGCCGCGATAATTGAGCGGGGCAGGAATGGCTCCGTTTTTTATAATAAAGTCATGACACAAAGTGTTCAGTTCTTCGGTGGTAACGCCCGGTACGACATGGGGGGTAATCATGTCGAGCGTTTCGGCGGCCAACCGGCCTGCTTTTCGCATTCCTTCGATGTCGGACTGCCCGTGCAGCTCGATCCCTTGCGAAAATTTGTTCTTTACTGCGGCGTCGGTCACTTGACGTTTCTCCTGCTCATCCTTAAGTTTGGTGTATTAGACTTAATCCATAGAGCTTCGTTTGGCAACCTTATGACCGAAAATTTGACTGCTGCGATCCTGATTATTGGTAATGAAATCCTCTCGGGGCGGACAAAAGACACGAATACCTCGTGGATTGCCGGAAAATTGGCGGAAATCGGGGTTAAATTGCTCGAAGTTCGCGTCGTTCCCGATATCGAGGGGCGGATTGTCGAGGCCCTCAATGCCCTTCGGTCCCAATATACTTATATATTTACAACCGGCGGCATTGGCCCGACCCATGACGATATTACCTCGGAATCCGTCGCAAAAGCTTTTGGTCTTGCTCTTGAGCTTAATCCGGATGCCCGCGAAGCGCTGCTCCGCCATTATCGTTCGGAAGAGATGCTGACGCCCGCGCGTCTTCGCATGGCGAAGGTTCCGGAAGGATGTACTTTGATTGCCAATCCGGTTTCGGGGGCCCCGGGTTTCCGTCTCGAGAATGTTTATGTGATGGCCGGTGTGCCGATGATTATGCAGGCGATGCTCGATTGCATTTTGCCGGAACTTAAACACGGGCACCCCATTCTTTCGAATACGGTTACTTGCGATCTTCCCGAGAGCGCGATTGCCGAAGGTCTAGCCGCGATCCAGAATGATTATATCGGCGTGGTTGATATCGGCAGTTATCCGCATTTCCGTGCTGGTGAACTCGGGCTTTCGATTGTTCTTCGCTCAACAGAAAACGCGCCGCTTCATGATGCTACTCAGGAAGTCATGGTGCTCCTCAGTCATATCGGCGGTAAGGCGCTGGCGATCAGCGTTCAGTCGGGTTAGATTGTACCCCGTCAGGGGAAGTTGGACAAATAGAGGGGTATTGTTAAGGTAGTGTTTTTGGCTCATCGTAGTCTACCAAAAGGAACGAAGATGAGACAAAAACATAACACTCCCGAGGGAGAAAAGCGCGATCTGAAGGCT
>JBPXJO010000017.1:0-1924 GCA_051715325.1 Alphaproteobacteria bacterium
AATGGCAGGGGCAGTAGGACTTGAACCCACGACCCTCGGTTTTGGAGACCGATGCTCTACCAACTGAGCTATACCCCTATGTCGTGACAGGCCGAAGTTCTAACCGATTTTTTCGGCTTTGACCAGTGAAAAAACACGAAAGAACTAGGCAAAACGGGGCGCCGGACCAAGCTCGGCCACCTGATCGGCCGCCGCCTCGACTTCAGGAGGGGCCAAGGGATAAGGTGATGGATCATAACCATAGAGAAAACGCCGCGCCGTAAGCGGGTGGGTTTTGATCTTATGGATCAGCGAAATACCCTCGGTTTTAAGCACCTGATGGATACGCTCGAATTCAGGGATCGCATGCACCGTGAACCCGAACTTAACCGGATTGAGCCCGAGCGGCGCAAACTGGCGACCAAGATCGGAACTGAGTTTCATATGGCGGATAAACGACACCAGATGCGCGCAGTGCAGTGCCTCGGTATTTTGAAGCGGGCGAAGACCGGCATTACGCACGTCATCGGGAAGCTTCATCCGTTCGCGGTAAAGTTCATGGGCATGAAGAGACGAGGCATAATAGCACTGCATGATCTCGTCATATGTGCATACCTCCGCGCCGTTCCCCAAAAGGGTGGTGGTTAAAGAGGCCATTAATAGATCCGTTCACTCATAGTGGAGCGAGAATACCATCTTGCTTCGCACAAATGCAAATTCAGGGAATTTATATAATAAAAATAAGAAGTTAGAGGGAAAGCCCCGCGCCAACCGATGGCCGCGCTGTAACGGTCGCCGCCATCGCTTTATTGGGCTTGTCAAAGAGTTCGGACGCATTATCGCGAAACTCGGCGAGCTTTTGCGACATCGATTTGTATGCCGACGACGCAAGATTGCATCCACTTTCAACACCGGCCTGCGCCACTGTTCCGCTGGCCTTTCCAACCACAGGTGACGCTGCGGCAATAGCCGCGCCGCCTGCAATACCGACACCGCTCCACGAGGTCGAAGCCCCAAACACAATGCCGCTGGTAAAGGTTGCACCCGTGACAACACCTTCGGTCGTTGCACCGGCAAACTCGCCAAACGCTTTACACAAATTTCCTTTAGCCGCTTGCGTTGATCCGGGCACCGCCTGTTCGGCCACCGCGTGAACCGTAGCTTTGGCTACACTGGACGGGGTAGCATTTGGTTCGGCCGCCGCCGCAAGACCCGCGCCACCAGCGCCGAGAATTGCAACGCCAACGCGGGCATAAATATTACTGCCCTTAATCCCTTCAGCCAGATGCTCGACTTTACCCGCCATAATCGCGAGCCGCTGGGAAATTGAAAACCCTTCGCCACTGGCGTGCATTCCAGAAAGGACATTCTGGAGTTTTCCGATCGACGCTTTATGGGCATCACCAGCTATGCCGCCTGCACCATCGCTAACCTTGGCATAGGCCGAAGCTATCTCGCCGACACGAGTCCGGTAGATAACATCTTTGCTGATAAATCCGACTTTATCGGGAATTTCCGGTGTCATTTTCTTGATCTCGGCCATCACACGATTGGGGTCACCCGGATGACGTGACTCGAGGCGCTGGACAACTTCCCTGGCTTCCTGAAAGGCCTTCTTGTCTTGCTCGGATAAACTCGTAGGAAGTGAGATAGTACGGCTCATAGATAAGAAACATCCCCTTTTATCGTACCCATTTTAGCCGTAGAAAGGTTAATTTTATGACAATTAGAGGCGTATAATATTCAAAGAAAAAAGCCCCGCCAAAGGCAGGGCTTTTATGAAATTTTATGTGCTTAAAAGCGACTACTCAATAATTTTCGAAACGACGCCTGCGCCGACGGTACGACCGCCTTCACGGATAGCGAAACGAAGACCTTCGTTCATTGCGATTGGAGCAATGAGTTTAACGGTCAGGTTGATGTTATCGCCTGGCATAACCATTTC
>JBPXJO010000018.1:0-87971 GCA_051715325.1 Alphaproteobacteria bacterium
TACATACCCACACCACATGATATTGCAAACGGTAAGCCGTGTGCGCTGCTATTCTTACTTCCATAATGGAAACAACAATACCGCCTTCGGGCTCATTCATCCACGGCTAAAGCCGTGGTGTTCTGTCTTCGACCGCATAAACAAACGTAGGAATATAGTCCTTTACTTTTTTCAAACTTTCCGGCATAAATATACAGCGTACATCAACACCGCTTTACACCTGAACGGAGACGGCAGGATTTTTTCGTGGCCCCCAAACAGGCTTTTCACCCCGAAAGAACGGGTAAAATAGAAAAACCACGCAAAACGAACTGGACAAAGTTGGGAAAAAAGAACGTACGAAGTTGCGTACGGAAAATATTGAAAGACAAAATAATTTCCCATTTTCCTTTTCAAAAAGCTGGTATACTCTGCAGCATGATTTGGCAAAGACTCGACCGCGACAAAACTGTCTCGATGATTAACCGTGTGAAATCCGCGGCTCAATCCATGCTGTTCACCCCGACGACCAGCGAGGCCAAATGTCTTAATTTGCCGTTTTACCAGAACTACGCGCTGTACCGCCTGACGAATTACTCGGCCCTTCCGACATTCTCGATGGATTTTCTGAGTGATGGTGAAGCCTACTATTATATGGATGGATCGGACGTCCCGATCATGAAGCTCAATCAGAATTCCGGATTCGTTTTGAACGAGCAGACCGTCCTTTCCTACTTGAATTTTTACTTCTGCTTTGTGCGCCTGCCTGAGGGCGAGATTATCATTCTCAAAAGCCCGGAAGAAGCCGCCATCATTGATCTTTATGACGACGAACGCCGCGAAGCCTTTGATGCAATTCCGACCCCGTGCAAAATCGAAGAAGCGCGCGAGAGCGGCCTGATCAATGTGATTG
Source organism: Alphaproteobacteria bacterium (assembly GCA_051715325.1). Classification (GTDB taxonomy): domain Bacteria; phylum Pseudomonadota; class Alphaproteobacteria; order Micavibrionales; family Micavibrionaceae; genus UBA1573. The sequence continues at coordinate 893 of JBPXJO010000018.1, forward strand.
TGCCGATTCTGTATGACAGTAGCCCGATGGAAGCGTTGATCTCGGTCGATACCAGCGGGAAAGTCACTGTACAACCCAAGCGTATGCTGACCTTGGGACGGGCCCAGTAAACCGGATATAAGAGGCCATAACGATTATGAATGATATGTTGAAACAATTTGGTGATACAGGCGCGGCCATCGCGTCCGGGGCCATGTCATACGCCCACCCTCTAGCTGACGCAATTATCAGCGAGTGCACGACGCTGCTTGCCAAAGTGCCCGAAGGAGCCCGACTGCTCTCTTACAAACAGTCAAAAGGAATCACTGTTGAAATTATCACCGGCAAAAAAGTTGATTGGCAGGTGAATCACGAACAAAATAAAGCTGCGATATTTTGTCCAAGCAACACAAAAGCCGTCGATATTCAGGAAATGACTCTGGCGTTGGCCATGTCAATTCGCGAAATCGAGCATAAAGAACTAGGAATCATCCAGCCAAACCTTCAGATTCCTGCGGATCACAGCCAAAAGGTTCTGGTAGATTATTTTCTTGACTTGAATATGGAAATGTGTAGAATAGTGACAGAGTTCGAGAACGGGGATGCGGACAACTTCCCTAAATTTCTTGACCTTGTGAAGAAATTAGGACAATATGAGTTCTATAGAGACTATGTAGCCGGAAAAAGCCAACAAGAGCTTTGGGAAACATTAAAAAAGACGCTAACAAATTAGCTTAAGGAGTGTGTACCATGAAACTTTCGAGATCCGCACAAAAAGCCGCCGCTTCAACCATGTGGCAACCATCTGTAGCTCCGACCCAGCACGCTGGTATCAGCCTCTACGCCAAGTAGTCGTCAGATAGTTGGATTATAGTTTCTAAGCAAATTCAAAGGCCGCGGACGCGGCCTTTTGTGTTTTTACGCCTCAAAGTTTAATAAACCATTAAAAGGTTACGGACTTTCCACAGCCGCAACGTCCGGTCTCGTTCGGATTCGATATATCAAGACGGCGATTTCCGAGCTCATCCTCGATATAATCAACCCGCGCACCAAAAAGCTTCAGCAAATCGGATGCCGGAATATAGAGGCGAACACCCTCGCCCAAATCATAATAATCGTCGGCGCTTAAATCAAAATCTTGAGACACAGGATTAAGATCATACTCGCTCCCGCCGCAGCCTTTGCCGCCGCGAATAGTAAGACGAAGCGAACCATGAGCCGCGCCAACTTTTTTCAAATGGGCTTTAGCAGCATCTGTCACCAGAAGTTCGGCTTTAAGTTCCATGGAAGCACCTCACGTAAACATATTGAGTTGAAGTTTGGCCGTCTCGGCCATATAGGATGGGTCCCAAGTAGGCTCCCAGATAATCTCGACATCCACTTGCCCGACACCGGTCAAAGGAAAGACAACAGCCTGCACCATACCGGGCATTTCCTGCGCCACAGGGCAACCGGGTGATGTCAGGGTCATCTGGATATCGACATCGCTGGTTCCGTCGTCGGCATCCACAATGCGAATAGAGTAAATCAAACCCAGCTCATAAACATTGACGGGAATCTCGGGATCATAGACCTCGCGAATAGCTTTAACCACCGCATTCCATAGCGGATGCTCGCGGTCTCCGGTCGTGTTTGGCGGCTCGGCGAGCTCATCGTAATCATCGCCGAACGCATTCCGTACCATTTGCTCGTCAGCCATGTGCTGCATCATCTACATCCTTTACGCCAGAAGGTCTCGCGCCTTGTGCAGGCCTTCTACCAATTGATCTATATCTTTTTTATCCGTGTACAAGGCAATCGAGGCCCGTATCGTTCCTTCGATCCCGTATCGCAACATAAGCGGCATACAGCAATGATGCCCCGTCCGAACCGCGACACCCATCTGATCCAGAATCATCGCGACATCCGCAGGCGGACAGCCTTCGAGAGTGAAGCTCAGAATTCCCGCCTTATGCGGAGACATCCCGTACATGGTGACACCATCTACATCGGCAAAGCGCTCAAGAGCATACTCATAAAGAGCCTTTTCCCAAGCACAAATCGCATCAATTCCGGCGGTACGAACATAATCAATCGCGGCCCCGAGACCGATCACTTCAGCAATCGCCGGCGTACCGGCCTCGAACTTGGCCGGAAGCGGCGCAAAACTCACACGCTCGCGCGACACATAATCGATCATATCACCCCCGCCCTGCCACGGCGGCATAGCTTCGAGCAGTGTTTTCCGGCCATAGAGAACACCGACTCCCGTCGGGCCATAAAGCTTGTGTCCGGTAAAGACAAAGAAATCAGGATCAAGATCGGCGACATCAACATTCATATGGACGACCGACTGCGAGCCATCAACCAGAACCACGCTTTCGGGATTGAGCTTGCGAACCAACGCAATAAGCTCCTTCAGCGGATTGATTGTCCCGAGAACGTTCGATACGTGCGTGACCGCAATCAGGCGGGTGCGCTCGGTCACAAGCTGGGGCAAAACGGACAAATCAAGCTGACCGTCATCCGTCACAGGAATAAATTTAAGAACAACGCCAATCTGGTCTTTAAGAATATGCCACGGCACAAAATTCGCGTGGTGCTCCATCTCGCTGACCAGAATCTCGTCTCCGGCCTTGAGGAAATTCCGCCCCCAGCTTTGAGCAACCATATTGATCGCCTCGGTGCTGTTGCGTGTAAAAATAATCGATGACACATCGGGCGCCCCGATAAAATCGGCGACTTTCGAGCGCACCGCTTCAAACTCGAGCGTCTTGGCCTGAGAGAACGTATAAAGGCCGCGATGCACATTGGCATACTGCGTTTCAAAGGCGCCACGTACAGCGTCGAGGACTGTTGCGGGCTTCTGGGCACTCGCCGCGCTATCAAGGAACGCAAGGCGCTTGCCGCGTATCGTTTGTGACAGCGCCGGAAAATCATCGCGCCAGATATTCTGCTCTAGATCAACCATAGCTTCACCCGCTCTTCAAAAAGCTTACGCACGTCGTCGGACTGAATTTTATCAAGCACCTCTTCGGCAAAAGCCGAAATCAGCATCCGCCGCGCATCCGCTTCGGGAATGCCGCGCGACATCAGATAGAACATCGGAGTCTCGTCCAGATCGCCCGTTGTCGATCCGTGCGAACATTTCACGTCATCGGCATAAATTTCGAGCTCGGGCTTCACATCCATTTCCGCCTGACGTGAAAGGAGCAAATTGCGCGAAAGCTGATACCCGTCGGTTTTCTGGGCATCCTTATGAACATGGATTTTACCCTGATAAACGCCGCGCGATTGACCATCGAGAATGGTTTTAAAGAATTGAGAGGACCGGCAATGCGGAACCAGATGATTGATGCATACGGTCGTGTCGGCATGCTGCTTCCCGCGAAGAAGCGACAGACCTGACAAATCGGCTTCGCTGTTTTCGCCGTTCAGATTAACGGTAAATTCATGCCGCCCGAAACCGGAACAGCCATTGATAATCAAGGCTTGAAAATGCGCGTCACGCTCAAGCTCAACATTGGCAAACATGCTGGTAACGCAAAACGGATCATCTTCGCACAAACGGAAATACTTCAAACGGGCGTTTTTTCCGACACGAATATCTGCCGAAATATTTTTCCAGTAAGCCCCACTGCCGCCCTGACGCTCGATAATAGTGGCCGAAGCCCCGTCCTCGACATCGATACGGATCAGGCTTTGAATCTCGCCGCCGTCACGTCCGGCCAGCATCAGTTCAATCGGAAGCGCGACCGTCCGCCCGCGAGGAATAACAAGATGAACATCGGCGGTACGCGGCAACGCATCGACCTTGAGGAAACTATAAGCTCCGCTCATTTCCCACAAAGGCGCCTGCGGCTCGATATCGAGTTTACCAAGCGCGGCATTGATATTGGAATATTTCCAATGTTCCTTATCGAGATCAGGCAACAAGCTCGGCATAGCCCTTCGCCTCCAGTTCTTTCGCAAGTTCCGGCCCGCCGGTTTTTACAATCCGCCCGCCCGCCAGAACATGCACCACATCCGGCACAATATAATCAAGGAGACGTTGGTAATGGGTAATCACCAAAAACGAGCGATCCGGCGAACGCAAACGATTGACACCATCCGCCACGATTTTGAGTGCATCAATATCAAGGCCGGAATCGGTTTCATCGAGAATACAGAATTTCGGCTCGAGCATCGCCATTTGCAGCACTTCGTTGCGCTTTTTCTCGCCGCCCGAAAATCCGACATTCACCGCACGCTTGAGCATTTCGTCAGCAATGCCGAGTTCTTTTTGCTTGGACTTGAGCAGTTTGAGAAAATCAAGCGCATCAAGCTCTTTCAGGCCGCGCGCCTTCCGCACCGAATTGAGTGCGGTCTTGAGAAAATTGGTCATCTGCACGCCCGGAATTTCAACCGGATACTGGAACGCGAGGAAAAGCCCCGCCGCCGCCCGCTCGCTCGGATCAAGGTCAAGCAGATCAATGCCGTTCAGTTCCGCCGAACCCGCCGTGACCTCGTACCCGTCGCGGCCCGAAAGGACATACGACAAAGTCGATTTCCCTGCCCCGTTCGGCCCCATAATCGCATGAACTTCTCCGGCCTTCACCTCAAGGTCAAGCCCGTTCAGAATTTGCTTATCCTCAATCGAGGCTGTCAGATTTTTAATGTTGAGCATAATTATCTTTCCAAAAACTCACCAAGCAATTCGCGCGTAAGAGCAATAGTGTCTCGCACAGAACCAATATCCAATTCATCCCAATTAGCATGGGCGGCTGTACCACGAACCATAGAGGCCACCTTGCATCTTGATGCTTTGGTCTTTTCTATATGTCCTTCGGATTTTAATGCATTAATCAAATGCTCAAGTTGTTTTCCTTCGGTCTCAATACCATGCTTGGTACAAATTTTTCTTATTGTATCTTCGAAAACAACCCCTGAAATAACCCCAGACTCCATCTTTTTTCCGTGTTTATAGTATTCTTCGGCGTGAACAAGAAAATCATCAAAGGTCTCCGAGGTATACTTGCCTTCTAAATCATATAATAAACCTTTTTGAGCCAAATCATTTACTGCCTGCAAAACGCTTAAAACAGCCCCCGCAACAACATATGAATGATTGTAAAAGTTATTAAGATTTTTGAGCTGAGATTCTATCTGCTCGCAAAATTTATTATCATCAAAACCCATTAGATTTTTAACCGCATGATAAGATCTAATAACCCAACCAAATATTTTAAAATATTGGGCATGTGAACTTAGGTATTTATCTCCACGTTGATCAGAGCCAGAGTCTGGCAAACACAACTGTTCTCCGATTTGAATCAATTCGCCAAGTTCTGAAATTAATGGCTCATCTATATTTTTCGTCATACTCACCCCACACTCCCTTCAAGACTAATCGCCACGAGTTTTTGGGCTTCGACGGCAAATTCCATCGGCAGGTTTTGCATCACTTCTTTACAAAATCCGTTGACGATCAGCGCCACCGCTTCTTCTTCCGAGAGGCCGCGCTGCTGGCAATAGAACAGTTGGTCGTCCGATATTTTACTGGTCGTCGCTTCATGTTCGAGCTTGGCCGACGGATTTTTACTTTCGATATAAGGCACGGTATGCGCGCCGCATTGATCGCCGATCAACAGACTGTCACACTGCGTATAGTTCCGCGCCCCATCAGCTCCAGCCAGAATTTTGACCAAACCGCGATAGGTGGAATCCGATTTTCCAGCCGAGATCGTCTTCGCAATAATACGCGAACGTGTCCGCTCGCCCATATGGATCATCTTGGTTCCGGTATCGGCTTGCTGGAAATTGTTGGTAATCGCGACCGAATAAAATTCGCCTTGCGAGTCATCGCCCTTCAGAATGCAGGACGGATATTTCCACGTAATCGCCGAGCCGGTTTCAACCTGCGTCCACGATATTTTTGATCGTTTTCCGGCGCACAGGCCGCGCTTCGTCACAAAGTTATAAATGCCGCCCTTACCGGTCTCATCGCCCGGATACCAGTTTTGAACGGTCGAATATTTGATCTCGGCATCATCGAGAACCACGAGTTCCACCACAGCGGCGTGAAGCTGGTTTTCATCGCGCATCGGCGCGGTACATCCTTCGAGATAGGAAACATACGCGCCTTTGTCGGCGATAATGAGGGTGCGCTCGAACTGTCCGGTTTTCATCTCGTTGATGCGGAAATAGGTCGATAGCTCCATCGGGCAACGCACGCCCTCGGGGATATAGACAAACGATCCATCGGTAAACACCGCCGAATTAAGGCAGGCGTGTTTATTATCAGTGTAAGGAACGACCGAACCCAGATATTTTTTAACAAGCTCGGGATGTTCGCGCACTGCTTCCGAAATCGAACAGAAAATAACGCCCGCTTCTTTGAGCGTTTCCTTGAAGGTGGTTGCCACCGACACCGAGTCAAACACCACGTCAACAGCGACACCGGCGAGACGCGCACGCTCTTTCATCGGCACGCCGAGCTTTTCGAATGTCTCGAGCAGCGCGGGATCAACTTCGTCGATTGAATTGAGTTTGGGTTTCGGCGCCGAGAAATAATAGGCATCCTGATAATCAATCGGCGGATAGGACAATTTCGCCCATTCCGGCTCCGGCATCTGTTTCCAGCGCGCAAACGCCTTAAGGCGCCATTCGAGGAGCCATTCCGGTTCATTCTTTTTGGCCGAAATAAAACGGATGATATCTTCGTTAAGGCCTTTCGGAGCTTTCTCCGATTCAATATCCGTTACAAATCCGGCATTATAGGTGCCGAGAGCTTCAACTTGTTTGGCAATTGTTGTCGGTTCGGTCATAGACCTGCCCTCCGTATGGACGGACGCTTTGGAATAAGCAAGTCCGCCAGAAAAACCTGATCGAGTGCGGATTTAATCGCCTTGTTCACCGGAACCCAGCGCCCATGGATGGGACACAACCCCGACATTGCGCAATTACTCTCCAGTTCTTCATCAGCACAGGAGGTAATCGCCACCGGCCCTTCGAGCGCTTCGATCAATTCGGTGATCGTAATATCGCTCGGGGAACGGTTGAACAAATACCCGCCCTTAACGCCGCGGATCGACTGGATAATGCCGCTCCGTGACAAGAGTTTCAAAACCTTGGCGACCGTCGGCTCGGGAATTCCCGTTCCTTCGGACAACGAGGATGCGGTCTGCAGCTCGCCTTGCTCGGTCGCAAGGCGGCTCAGGACCACAATCGCATAGTCGCTCAATTTCGAAAGCTTGATCACATTAAATCCGTACGTTTTTTGTACGATTTATATGTCACAATGCCCCTGTAATTTCAAGGATAACAATGTTAGGATAACAATCTGAAATTCCTAATAAACTTTATTTCGGCCCCGCCCCCTGGAATGTATTATGTATAAAGTTCAAACGGTTATATTCACAACCACCGTCTTTCTAAGCGCCTACCTGCTTTTTGTCGTCCAGCCCATGATCGGAAAAGTCATGCTTCCGGCCCTTGGCGGAACCCCGATGGTCTGGAACACCACCATGCTGTTTTTCCAGATTTTACTCCTTGGCGGCTATCTCTACGCCCATATCCTGAGCAAAATTCCGGCAACCAAATGGCAATTTGCCCTTCATACTCTGGTTCTTTTGGCAGCGGGGCTCATGACCCTGCCAATGCCAACCAGCATTACCCCACCCGATGACATGGGAAATCCGCTCTGGTGGCAAATCACCATGATGATGGGTGCAATTGGCCTCCCGTTTCTGTTCCTCTCGGCAACCGCCCCGCTTCTCCAGAAATGGTTTTCGCACACCTCCCACCCCGACGCTTCCAACCCTTATTTTCTCTATGCCTCAAGCAATGTCGGATCGGTTCTCGCGCTTCTTTTGTATCCTATTGTCGTCGAGCAGCTCTTCCCCCTCGCCGATCAATCACGTCTCTGGCAAACCGGATTTTTCATTCTTCTGGCCTTGATTACCAGCTCGGCCATCACCGCGTTCAAATCCATATCGGATCAAAAGACCGAAAATGACCCGCCGAAGGATAATGAAGAAGCCGCACGCGTTGGCGTACGCACCATTCTAACCTGGATGTTTCTGGCCTTCGTCCCGTCATCGCTCATGATCGGCTACACCAGCTATATCACCACCGACATCGGCTCGCTCCCCCTGTTCTGGGTCATACCTCTTACTCTTTATATTCTCTCGTTCGTGATCGCTTTTGCCAAAAATCCGATCATCAGCCTTAAAACCAGCAGCATCACCTTTGTGATTGTCACAAGTTTGATCGTGGCGCTCATGAGCTGCACATTTTTTCTCAAGTTAGAACTCGGCGTTGCTCTGGGCCTATGGTTTTTTATCACCGCGATCATGTGCCATCAGGAACTCAGCAGCCGCAAACCGGACACACGCCACCTCACCCTCTTTTTTCTTGTGATGTCCTGCGGCGGCGCTTTGGGCGGAATATTCAACGCCATTCTGGCGCCGCTTCTCTTCAACAAAGCCCACGAGTTTTCAATCGTTGTCGCCCTCTCGCTCTTGTGCTGGAATTTCGGCAGCCCTTTTAGCTTCAAGGATGATCCGAAGAAAGCCAAAAGCATAGGCTTGACTGCCTTTGGAGCTATACTGGCCGGAATTGCCCTCTACATTCAGCAATTCGTCTTCAACAGCAACCTCGTTTTAGCCCTGCCTTTAATTGGCTTGATTGCAATAGCCGTCCTGATCTCCCTTATGGACAAACGGCCCTATTATATTGCCCTTGCCACGCTCTTTATGCTGGCGACCCCTCTTATTCCATGGTCGCTCAGCTCCAATCTGGTGGATATTTCACGCAATTACTACGGAACGCTGACAGCCGCCGATAACAACGGCCTCCGCACGCTAGCCCATGGCACAACGCTCCACGGTGCACAGCCGCTTGACCCGAAATACAAAACCATACCGCTGACCTATTACAACGAGAAAACAGCAATAGGTGAAACATTTCGTCTGGCCCAAAAGTCGAAGACAGCATTGAACATTGCCGGACTGGGACTAGGCACAGGCAGTATTTCCTGCCTCTTGCGCCCCGAAGATCAATTGACCTTTTTTGAAATTGATCCGGACATCATCCGTATCGCCACCAATCCGGCGATATTCTCTTATCTGCACGATTGCCATCCGGAGACAACGATTATCGAGGGCGATGCTCGCCTCAAGATGAAGAACCAACCGGATAAAAGTTACGATCTCATTCTCGTGGATGTATTCAGCTCCGATAACGTCCCGATGCATTTGATAACGGAAGAGTCGGCCAAACTCTATCTCTCCAAACTCAAAGAAAACGGCATTTTGGTTTTCCACTTGTCGAGCCGGTATTTCCGCCTTCAACCCGAGGTCAAGGCCATCGCCCAAGCCATCGGCGTACCATCACTATCCAAGGAATCCAAGGCCGGAGAGATCACCGGAACGGACTATTTCTATGATGGAACGCTTGTCTCTGTTATCACGGAAAATCGGGATTATATTGAGCATCTCAAGAAAAACGGATGGGCCGAGGACACAAAAAAATCAAACGTGCATCCGTGGACCGATAGCTACGCCAATCCGCTACGCGCCTTGAAATTTCTCTACAGCAACCAGAAAGAAACCGAGTAGGCCATCAATTAGGGATTACTTGGTCGCCGTAAAACGGATGTCCGGATATTTATCCTGCGTATCGTTGAGATGCCATGCATTCCGCGCCATAAAGACCGGATCACCGTCATGGTCATCGGCAATCGCGCTGGTATTTGAATCCAGAAATGCCTTGAGTTTTGCGCTGTCCGTCGACGACACCCACCGCGCCGTATAAAGACTGGTCGGCTCGAACTTGACCGGCAAATTATATTCCGTACGGATACGATCACCCAACACATCAAACTGAAGCATACCGACAACCCCGACCACCCAGCTGTTATCCAGGCGATTACGGAACACGCGGGCCACGCCCTCTTCCGCAAGCTGCTGGAGAGCATTGCCAAGATGTTTGGCTTTAAGAGGATCTTCCGACATGGCGCGCTGCAAATATTCCGGAGCAAACGACGGAATACCGGTAAAGGTCAATTTCTCGCCCTCGGTCAGCACATCGCCGATCCGCAAGTTACCGTGGTTCGGAATACCAATGATATCGCCCGCATAAGCATCTTCGACCATCTCACGGTCTTGAGCAAAAAACATGAGCGGCGAATGGATCACCATTTGTTTTTGCGAGCGATTATGAAAGAGTTTCATGCCGCGTTTGAAATCACCGGAACAAATCCGTGTAAAGGCGATACGGTCACGGTGCTTCGGGTCCATATTCGCCTGAATTTTGAACACAAATCCGGTCACTTTATCTTCATGCGGATCCACAACCCGCTCGGCAGCCTTTTGCGCCCTAGGACTTGGAGCAAACGTTCCGATCCCTTGAAGCAGTTCACGCACACCAAAGTTATTCACGGCCGAACCAAAGAACACCGGGGTCATATGACCTCCGAGATATTCCTCCAGATCAAATGGCGAACATACACCGCGGATCATCTCGACATCTTCACGCAGCTTCGCCGCTTGATCGGACGGAAGTTTGCTGTCAATCAACGGATCGTTGAGGCCGGAACACGTCAAACTGTCCGAAAGTGTCTCGCCCTTGCTGCGATCAAAGAGAACCAATTGATCGTTGAGCAAATCATAGCAACCGCGAAACTCGCGGCCCATACCAATCGGCCATGACGCCGGAGTAACCTGCATCTGAAGCTTGTCTTCGATCTCGTCCATCAGCGCAAACGGATCAAGAGCCTCACGGTCCATTTTGTTAATGAACGTGATAATCGGAATATTACGAAGGCGGCACACTTCAAAGAGTTTGAGCGTTTGCGTTTCAATACCCTTAGCCGCATCAAGAACCATGATCGCGCTATCGACCGCGGTCAAGGTACGGTAGGTATCTTCCGAGAAGTCTTCGTGACCGGGAGTATCGAGAAGATTGAACGTGTTGCCGTTATAATCGAACGTCATCACCGAGGACGCCACGGAAATCCCGCGCTCTTGTTCCACCTTCATCCAGTCCGAACGGGCGCGGCGGCGTTCCCCGCGTGCCTTCACCATACCGGCCATCTGAATAGCACCTCCGAACAACAACAGTTTTTCGGTGAGTGTGGTTTTACCGGCATCCGGGTGCGCAATAATCGCAAAAGTGCGTCGTGAATCAACAGGCGACGTCATAACAGTAACTTTCCTTCAAACGGATTAACCCCGTTTTTATCCTCAATCTCAATGACCCATAAATCGGGGTCACGGTCTATAGCGCGGCGAATATACTGGTCGCCGTCACTTTCTGCAACCGTTTCATCCTTTAGGGCATTCATCCAGCCCAATTGCCCGTCCGCATCGCGGATTTGGCTCAAAACCTTAACAAAACCATTGAGAAGATTGATTTTAACCAGAACCGTGCCACCGGCATAAGCTCCCTTTTGGGCAACATAATACCCCATCCCGAGGCTATTGAGACGCCGCAAATGGCTATCGACCCAAAGCGCAGTGGGCAAACGGGCATCAACGGGATGGGAGGTCATTTTCGAACCTTGATCTTGCGGCCATAAAGTTCGAGCTTGTGGTCGAGAAGCTCATAGCCAAGCTCGCGGGCAATCCGCTCTTTCAGAATTTCGAGTTCTTCATTTTTGAACTCGATGACCTCATTCGTCTCGAGATCAATCAAATGATGATGGTGATCGGTATTCGTATCATATCGTGCAAAACTCTCGTTAAACTCACGTTTAACGATCAAATCCATTTCCTCGAGAAGGCTCAAGGTCCGGTACACAGTCGCAAGGCTAATCGATGGGTCCATCTGGCGGGCGCGTTCATAGACCGTTTCAACCGATGGATGGTCGTCCGTCTCGGCTAAAATCTTCAATATCGTCCGGCGCTGACCGGTCATCTTTAAACCGGCTTCGTGACACCGTGACTCAAGTGTTTTCATAGAATTTGCTCCCATAACCCTGAAATAATACACATTCCGTCCCTATACGACAAGTCGGGATGCAACAAGCCAAAAGCGGTGGATTAATAGGCTGGAGCCGTAATTGGGCGACGCAGAACGCGTTGGCGCGGCAGCATGATTTCAACCGTAGTACCAGTTCCGTACTCGGACTTGAGCGAGAGAATGCCGCCATGAAGCTCCACCATCGCCCGCGCCAACGGGAGGCCAAGCCCCGTTCCGGCCACATGATCTTGCGCCGTCACCGACGCATCGTGGTGAATTTGCCCGAACGGCTCGAGAGCGAAAGAAATCTTGTCTTTCGGAATGCCAATCCCGTTATCTTTTACTTTGATCTGGATATCGCCATCCGTCTGAAGGGTCGCGCTAATGTCGATTATTCCGCCAGCCTTGCAGAACTTGACCGAATTGCTGACCAGATTGATCAAGACCTGACGGATCAAACGCGGATCACCTGTAATTGACGGAAGATCTACATCCACATGGGTTTTGATCTCGATATTCCCGCTAAAGGCACGCGACGCCATCATGCGCGAAACAGACTCAATCGCTTCGGCAATATTGACCTCATGCTCATCCAGCTCGACACGCCCCGCCTCGATCTTCGACATATCGAGAACCTCGTTGATAATCTCAAGCAAATGACGCGCGCTCGAATGCACATCGATCATATATTCCTGATATTTCGGATTATCTATCTTTCCGAATGTGCCATTCATCATGATCTCGGAAAACCCGATAATCGCATTGAGCGGTGTACGAAGTTCGTGGCTCATATTGGCCAGAAACGCGGATTTGGCGTGGTTGGCCGCATCCGCCTGATCTTTAGCCACACGAAGAGACAACTCCATCTGCTTACGCAGCGTAATATCCATGAGGGTTGTCACCTGAAATTTACGGCGCTGCGACAGCTCGAGCGTTGCCGTTGTATACAGCGTATTGGCAACACTTCCGTCTTTCTTTATCAGCTTCATCTCGCCCGAACTGCGTATCGAACTGGTGAGATAACGCTCGTAATTTTCAATCGCCCCCTCTTGCTCGTCCGAGCTCAAAAGGAACATAAAATCTTCGCCGACAATCTGTTCGCGGGTCCATCCGTAAATACGGACGAAGCTATCATTCACACGGACGATCCGGCGATTGCGATCAGTTACTATAATGCCCACGTTGGACGCATCGAAAATCGATGTCAAAAGCGAAATCGCGTCATCACGCTCACGCTGCAAGACCGAGTCATCCGCCGAGTCCGGCTGGGCCATAACATCGAGCATGACAACTTTGCCGCTCTCGTCAAAAACAGGATTGATCCAGAACCCGTACACACGAAGACCACCCGGAAAACTAGGAAGTGCATGAATACTGACGGGAACTTTCTGACGGGCGCACACCTCGAATGCTTGCTCGAAATGGCGGGAATTCTCGCTGTCCATCAGTCCGGATATGGAAAAACCAACAATCTGGTCTTCTTTCCGGTTGAAATATTCAAAACCGCGTCGATTGATTTCCTGAACAATATACCCCGCTCCGCTATTCAAGCAGACCAGAAAACGCGGCACAGGCATCGTCTGAAACAATGCTTTGTGATCGACGCTTAGATGGGGCATGGTTATGTAACCCTTTGAAAAACAATAAAACTCACGAGCGAAACCGAGACTCGCCCATAACTACATAACCAAAAATAGATAAATAAGCTGTTAAAGCGCTAAAGCGTACCGAAAATGCGGTCGCCAGCATCCCCGAGCCCCGGAACAATATAAGCATGTTCATTGAGGTGGGAATCAAGCGATGCCGTATAAATCGGCACTTCCGGATAATGGGAATGATAGGTTTTTACCCCTTCCGGAGCCGCAACCAAAACCATCAAAATAATCTTGTTGCGATCGACACCGCGTTTCACCAAAACATCGGTCGCATGAACGGCAGAGTTCCCCGTAGCCAGCATCGGATCAACCACAAGGAAATGACGATCAATCGGCATCTCTTTCGGCATCTTGACCAAATACTCGTGCGGCATATGGGTTTCTTCATCACGATAAAGACCGACATGACCAACCACGGCATCCGGCAACACCGAGAGTGGCCCGTCAACAAGCCCGAGCCCCGCACGCAAAATCGGAACAATCACAGGTTCGCGGCACGCCAGAACCGGGGCGTCCATTTCCTGAAGCGGAGTCTTGATTTTCTTGGTGGTCATCGGAAAACGGGACGTGACTTCATAAGTCATCAGTGCCGATATATCTTTGAGCAACCCGCGAAACAAACCGGTCGAGCAATTCACATCGCGCATATGCGAAAGCTTGTGCGAAATCAACGGATGATCAAAGACAAAAAGATTTGGAAATTCAGGAAAGGTTTTCATACACAACTCTCGATTAAAATAGAATGTTTGGATTTAAAACTTATTCGTCTTTGCCCTTAAGGCCCTGCAAGAAGCGATTGAGCGGACTGACTTCTTCATATTGCCCGGTCACGCCCTGCGCTTTTGCCGCCATCTCCTCGAGATCAGCACGGACATTTCGCAACAGATCCGGAAGCTCGTCTCCCGGCAAAGGCTCAGCCACACAAGACGACACTGTAAAATGAGGATCAAGATCAGCCAAAGCCTGACGGAACCGCGTTACAAAGCGCAGCCCTCCATTCGAGTCCGAATGTTTGAGCGAAATCAAGAACTCGCCATCCCCCGATACATAAGGATCATCAAATGTGCGAATAGTTTTATTGATCGCTTTAACCGTAATCCCGACCGCCAATTCGTTCGTACGAAGCAGAGGATCATCAATGCGCAAAAGCGCCACACTAAACGGCTGGCCACGACGTGAACGGCGCTCGAGCTCGCGTGCAAGCTCCGACATCATAACAGTCGAGCTGCGGAAGCCGGTCGCCATATCAAGGCCAAAATCCGACAAGACCATGTCGCGTTCAACTCTCTGGATGAGTGTCAGCAAACCTTCATAAGATTCATAAAAGGCATCAAACTCGGCAATCGGCGCAACTCCGTTCACGCTGATAAGAACTTTTGCTTTCTCTTGAACCTCGACTTGAAGAACTTCGATTTGGGAGAGCTTACCGCCGCGAACCAACGTTTCATGAATATGCGGAAGTTTGGACGCCATGCGCGGATAGACAACCTCTTTGTTTCGAGCCTCCGGATACATCATCATTCGGATGATCTGGGCAAACCAAACGCCGTAGTCGGCAGCAAGGTTTGTAAAGGCTTCAACGGCTGGGCTGTCTTTATTCATGGCGACTACTATATCCCACTTTCGAGCCAAGGTTAAGGGGCAAGGTTAGGTTGGAAGCCACTCTTTACGCAATTCATCGAGACTACCGCCCGAGCGCAGAGTTTGGCGGATTTCCCGCATAAGCAAAGCAATAACCGCCACATTATGCTGGCTGATAATCTGGAAGGCCAGCATCTCTCCGGCTTTCATCAAATGCTGGATATAGGCTTTGGAATAGTGCGCCGACGAATAAAGCCCCAAACGCTCATCGAGTGGCGTGGGATCATCCTTATAACGGCTGTTCCGCAGATTGATAAAACCGCCCGGAACACCTTTCATCAAAGCGCGCCCATGACGAGCTTCGCGGGTTGGCGTAACACAATCGAATGTATCCATCCCCTGCTTTACGCCCTCGAAAATATCCTCAATCTTGCCAATCCCGAGCAAGTGCACCGGACGTTCCGGATGAATACGGGTTGGAAGCCACGAGAGAATTTCATAAAAATGGACTTTCGTTCCGCCAAGACAACCGCCGATGGCCGTACCGAAAAACGGACGGCTCTTGGTGTATTCGGCGCTCTCTTCACGAAGATCGCGATAAATCCCGCCCTGAACAACACCGTAAACAGCCTGCGTCCCATCATGACTTTGCTCAAATGCCGTCAAGGAACGGTCGCCCCAACGATGGCTCATATGCATCGACGCTTCGGTATACTCGCGCTCGGCACTGTGCGGTGTGCATTCATCCATCTGGACGACAAAATCCGCACCGAGTTTACGCTGCACATCCATCGAGATTTCAGGATTAAGACGGCAAATACTGCCATCCTTATAAGATTTGAAAATCGCCCCGTCCTGCTCATCAATACGGATCAGGGATTTATTTCCTGCCTTCCCCTTGCCTTTGATCTCATCGGCTCCGGTTCCGGTCCCGAGCGAGAAAATCTGGAATCCGCCGCTATCGGTCAGCATCGGCCCGTCCCACCCCATAAACTTATGAAGCCCACCCATTTTCTGAACCAGATCAGGACCAGGCTGGATATAGAGGTGGTAAGTATTCGACAAGATCATATCGGCACCGGCTTCACGCATCTGCATCGGATGCAGATTTTTAACCGTGGCTTTGGTGCCGACAAAAATAAAGTTCGGCGTCTCGATCGAGCCATGCGGCGTATCGATCCGGCCAAGACGAGCAAAAGATCCTGTATCACGATACAGGATCTCGAAACCGAAATTCGGATAAGTAAGGGACGAGGGAAACGCCACGGCCGAGACTATGCTTGCTTGGCAGCAGCAGCTTTCTCGATACGGGCTTTCACATCATGAAGCTCAGGATCAAGCTTGGAATTCGGAGTGGACATCAAGAACTTGTCCAAACCACCATTGTGATCAAGAGTACGAAGACCAGCCGTCGAAACGCGAATGCGAACGAGTTGACCAAGTGCATCACTAAATACACTGGTGTCCTGGATATTCGGCAAGAATGTCCGGCGGGTTTTATTGTTAGCGTGGGAAACGTTGTTCCCGAACATCACTTTTTTTCCTGTGATCTGGCACTTGCGGCTCATAGCAAAATCCTTGTATGACTTATATATATTTTTTAAATCCAATAACGCCTTGAAGCTCGCGGAACATAGTGCAGGTAAGGCCCTCGCGTCAAGTGTTTATTGTATAACCCTACGAAAACAAAGGCACCACCTATGACCACCGTGGCGAACACCACCAACCCCCACATCAAAGAAATTGTTCAATTAATTGATCTAATTGAAAAAATTGAAGAACAAGCCCCCGGAGCCACCGAAGAAAAAGCATCCGGCCTGAGCGATCCGGCGAGTGCCGACGACGCCCTAGGTTGGTTGCGCCTCTTCACGCACGACCTGATTTCTTTCAAGGGCCCCAGAATCGGTATCTATGGCGGAATCAGCCCCCTCGCCTCGACGTTTCCGGCTTTAAACGCCGATTCGGAATATGTAAAAAGATTTATCGAATCGTCCTATGAAGGGACCAACCGCCTTAATCTCCTGACCGAGCAAGCCAACACGGATTTGCGCATTTATGAAATGCCGGCATTCCCACCCTCCCAAAACACAACCAGCCGCATCCCCCCGATGGAAGATGAAGAACTTGCGATAGCCTTTTCCTACGGCATGATGACCATCGAACCGGAAACCGACTTTTATGCGGCCACCGCGATCGGCTCCGGACAAAATGAAATCGCGGCCGCTCTCGTCAAAGCGCATACAAACCAGAGCCATAAGCCTGCCGAGAACATGATTACAGCGGCCCTCCTCTCGGCCAATCAAAACCGGACCGGCCTTGATAGCCTCCAAGCCATCGGCACAGCTCCGATCGCCGCGCTCTGCGGCGCGATTGTCGCCGCAAGGCTAGCGCGTATGCCCATTCTTCTTGAAGGCGTAAGCGGACTAGCAGCCGCGCTCGTTCTCAAGCAACATTGCCCGCACATCACCGAGCATTGCGCCTTCACCGGTGCCTTCGCAAACGAAGACCTGCGCCCGCCGGCTGACCTGCTCTATATTCCGGCCCCTTACAAAGAAGCAACCGAACCGGGGCACAGCAGCGCCTGCCTTATTCCTCAATTCCGCAACGAGCTTATTCTCAAAGCGCCAAGACCATAACCGCGAAACGAACAGGACCCGACCATGGAATTGATCAAAAAACTGTTCGCCTACAAAACGGAAGAAGCCTACATCCGTGGCCAGTCCCTGATTGCCGCTCGCTGGATCGGTCTTCTGGGCCAAACGGTCACCGTGCTTGTGGCTTATTACGGCCTCGGGTTCGAATTTCCGGTCATGCCTTGCATGGCTTTTATCGTGCTCTCGGGTCTCATCAACAACTATGCGATGATCCACAACCATCACCGATCGCTTAATCCGACCACTTATCTCGCTTACCTCTCTTTTGACGTGATCCAGCTCACGGTCATGCTCTTTCTGACCGGAGGATTAACCAACCCGTTCTTCGTTCTGCTCCTTGCCCCGATATTGATTGGAGCGTCACTGCTACCACGGCTGCAAATGTCCATTTTGCTGTCGCTCGGACTCGCCTGCACTTTGTATCTGGCCCTGTTTTTTACGCCGCTGATCTGGCCGCGCAACAGCATCTCGAAAGAACAGTTGCATCTCATTGGAGAAACATTGGCTCTCGGCATCACTCTGGTCTTCGCCTCGTTTTATGCTTGGCGCATTTCCGAAGAGAACCGCAATATGCAGCAAGCCAACTTCGCCGCGAAAACCGCCCTTCTTAAACAAAAACAACTGCACGCCCTCGGCGCACAAGCCGCAGCAGCCGTTCACGAACTTGGCAGCCCGCTCGGAACCATCACCATTATTTCCAAAGAGTTAAAAACTGAACTCAAAGACAATCCGGACGTACAGGATGATATCGACATCCTGATCTCGCAAACCGAACGATGCCGAAGCATTCTCGGTAACTTTGGCAAAAGCCTCAAATCCGATCCAACGTACCAATCAGGCCCACTCGCTGCCGAAACACTGGTCCAGAATATAAGCGAAGGATTCTTGCTCGACCGTCCGGACATCCGCTTTGTCATCGCCTGCGAAAAAACCGAAATGCCCATCGAGCTCCCTCAATATCCCGAACTCACCCATGGCCTTGGCGTCTTCATCCAGAACGCTATCCAGTTCGCCAAATCGCGCGTCGATATCTCGATTAGCAAACAAAAAAGACTCTCGATCGTCATCGAAGATGATGGCCCCGGTTTTGCACCGCAAATTCTACCGCGCCTGGGAGAACCCTACACTTCAACCCGCGAACATTCGGGAAAAAACATGGGATTGGGGATATTCATCGCTCAAACCCTGTTAGAAGAAACCGGAGCCAGACTGTCCTACGACAACAGAGACTCCGGCGGCGCCCGCGTCGCGATTGAATGGAAAATCTAAGGATATTGTCCATAACCCGTCAGAAAGAAGTTTGATAAATTCGCTATTTATAATATAGATTTCATATAATAAACGAACAAAGGCGAGGAATTTCATGACCGACGACCTCAATATCAACTTTAAAGGCCATCTCCTGATTATTGATGACGATGAAGTGCTCTGCACCCGTCTTGCAAAAGCCATGGAAAAACGCGGCTACGAAGTCCGCACCGCCTTTTCGGTCAAAGACGGCATTGAAGTCGCGCGCGAATTCGAACCGGAATTTGCAGTCGTCGATTTGAGACTGGCCGACGGGAACGGGCTCGAAGTCGTCGACAAGCTCAAAGAATATGTCGAAGACTGCCGTATTATCATGATGACGGCCTACGGCAACATCGCAACCGCTGTCGCAGCCGTAAAGGCGGGAGCCATTGATTATCTGGCAAAACCGGCTGACGCCGATGCCATCGAACGCGCCCTGCTCCAGACCGGAGACGAATCGCTGCCCGAACCGCCAATCGACCCGATGTCCGCAGACCGCGTAAAATGGGAACACATTTTGCGCGTTTACGAGCTGTGTGGCCGCAACGTGTCCGAAACGGCTCGTCGCCTTAAAATGCACCGCCGGACCTTGCAGCGCATTCTGGCCAAGCACGCCCCGAAAGAGCAAAGCTCGGCCTAGCGCTTCGCTATGCGCGCTCTAAAAGATCGGCGTGGACTTAAGCTGTCGGCAAGGACATAACCCGAACCACATCCGCCACCTTGCTGACCAAACGGTCCAGCTTGGCGGAATCGCTCATAGGATCCGGCGACTCAACACGAAGTAACGTTTCGCGCTCATTAAAGACAAATAAAGTATTAAGCCCTGACACCGACATCAGGCCATTCAAAACGCGCACACGGTCAGGGGTAAAATACTCGCCGAGCGCTTTCGGATTCATGGTTTTCACCAAAGACCGCTTATCCCACTCGCCCGTTGGAACATAATACTCGGCCAAAGGCAGATTCTTGACAAACAGCTCGAGCGCAGGCGATGCCGCAACACCTTCAGTCGGCATTCCCGGAGGAAGATCAAACTGGACGATTGTACGGAAACGTCGTCCGCGCGCACTATCATCGCTCTGGGCCTCAGAAAAAACTGTTACCGGAAAGCCTTTATAGAGGCCATTCACAACAGCCGAGTCCAAAACCCCCTTACGGGTAAAAAAGAGGCTATTTCGCTTGGCAAACTCCTGCCACGCCGTTTTCTGGCGCAGAAGAATAAGGATTGTCCAAAAGAAGATGCCAAGGACAAAAACTGAAAAGAAAACCCACAACATGAACCAGATATTCAATTCAGACACTCCTATCGGGGCAAAGATCCCCGCCCTCATAAATCCATCTCGCAACAAGATAGCAGAAAGCTTGAATTCCCCAAAAAGAAAACTGCCCGGTCAAACCGGGCAGCTTATATATTCTTATGAGGACGGTCCTAGAATTTGTAACCGACACCAACACCGACAACCCATGGGTTGATATCGGTATCAGCTTTAACGGTTCCGCCGCCAGCCAAGGTGACATCAACATCCGAGTTGATCCAGATTTTCTTAACGTCAGCGTTCAGGACCCAATTCGAGGTCAGAGGAACGTCAACACCGACTTGCAGAGCGCCGCCCCAGCTGGAACCAAAGTCCATGTCGGAGATAACCGAACGGTCATATCCGCCAGCATTGAAGAAGTGGGTGTAGTTCACGCCAGCACCAACGTATGGGCTGATACCGCCGACTTGTTCGATCGGATCAAAGTGGTATTGCAGGGTAACGGTTGGAGGCAAGAGCCAGACACGACCAAAATCAACACCGTCAACAGCACCTTTACCGGTGATATCGTGCGGGGTAACAGCAGCGATCACTTCAATACCGATATTGTCGGTCAGGAAGTAGGTCAGATCAAGTTCAGGAACAACAGTGTTGTCGATCGAGAGTTGGTCATTGCCGGTTACGGAACCGGACAGATCGGCATTTTCGCTAGGGATAACAGCGATAGCGCGTCCACGCAGGAGAATATCGCCAGCGGATTTTTTGAATGCGCCGTCTTGAGCCATAGCGGAAGCCGGAATAAGAGCAGCGATAGCCGCGGTAAGAAGAAGTTTGTTCATAATGTTCACCTGAATGAATTTTCTAAAGAAGGAATAACTAACCTGGGCAACTATACCCACCAAAACCAAAAAATGTATAGGGCCGAATGTCGCAGCAAAATCAACGTGTTGCATTTTAGCAACCAACCCTAAAAGCGGTTTTTCTAATATAGCCATATTTTCTTTGAAAATCACGTTTGTTGGGCGTACGCTCATGCAATAAAACAAAAAATACAGGGAGCTCAATATGAAAAACAAAAGAATGGCCGGACTGGCCACCGCACTTTTTATGGCCGCAACCTACCCCACCCATGCAGGCCCGATCTTGCAATTTTCTCCGGACGGGAGTGATCGCCCCTCAGCCAATATCGTACCGGATGCCGATAAATCCAAAGCGCCAATCTCGCAGCTCAGTCTGGTCGGAATGTTCGGCATTAAAGGGCAAAAGCGCCCACTGTATGGAATTTTTGCGACCCCCGACGGAAAAGTCATGCAATTGGATTGCAAAGACTTGGACAAGCTCCAAATTATGCTTATCTTTACTCCACAAAATATGTCGTTCAAGGACGCCACTCCCGAACGAATGGGGCAGATCAAGCAACTCACCAATGACACACAACTTGCACAAACCGCGCTTCAATGCCCGCGAATTGAAACCTAACCAACGACCGCCTGCGGCGCGGCCAATCTTTCTGGCCGTCGCCCTGTGGGCAGTCCTACTCGCGCACGCCCCGCGAACACAAGCTTTAGCGTCGAATATACCGCCGACATCATCCCATACTATTCCGTATTTATCATCCGCGGTTGAGCTCGGCTATGCAGCGGGTTTAAAAAACATTCTCGCCCTTACAAAGCCGAACGAGGTGCAGCTGCAGGCCGGAGATGAGAGCTTTGCCGCCCTAGCCCAATATCAGCCCCTTTTTGAATCAAGCGATCCGAATGATGGAATACTGACGATCGGAACCCGCATCAAACAATACAAACAGGAATATAACTACCTCTCGACAATCTACGACCGCAGTCAGAAACCGGACTTTGACCAGTACATGACGGTACTCATCCTCTTGTCTCTGGCCAACGAAAGCGCACACCGGGAACAGCATATAAACGGATCGCTCGAAGACTATGTCGAGTACAAAAACCACGATAACACGGCCGCAGCCTGCACCCTTTATTCCTTACAGCAGCACGTCTCCGACGTCCTGATGATCGACAACGCCCTTCGGCTCGAAACATACTTCCTTGGAAAAGGTTTTGCCTCCGGAATACGGGCGCTTCATCTGGTTTTGGAAAAGATGGAAGTTAAATCCGCATTCGATACTATGCAGAAATCATTAACGAACAACGATGGCGCGCAGCTCAAAGCAGCCATGCACGCACTCTATCTTGCGCGGCTCAAAGCCAATATGTCGCCGCGTCCGGAATGCCGCGATATAACGACCATACGACTTGATCACCGTGTTTATAAACGGGCAATTGAACCGGCCAAAACGCTCTTCGCTTTTGCCTATTCGAGAAAAGAAGGCAAAGCAGAGACGCATCAGAGCGCTCCTGCCACCCAGTAACAAAACATGCGGGGGAAGAAAGCTCCCCCCGCAAGGTATGACGACATAGGGCTTACATATAGCGGATCTTGCTATCCGTCCCTGTCGATCCCATCTGCGCAAAGTTAGCTAACGCCTCTTCACGAGCTAGAGATTGCAAGGATTTCCAGTCATTGCTGGGCTTTAAGGACATTGGCACCGATAAGGTTCCGCCTTCCTGCTGAACAGGCTCACGAACGACATCTGGAAGCTTGGTTTTCTTCGCACGTCCTTTTCCTTTCGTCGACGTGAGTTTGGATTTCGGCGCGCTCAGCTCATCAACCTTTTGGTCAATGCGGTAGAGCTCGTTACTGAAAAATCCCGCTTGTCGACCGACAAGGTCAAGACCTTCCTTCACACGCTCCAATCCCGCCCTGAGGCGTTCATATCCTATGCCCAGCACAATCGCCGAGCCAATCGCCGACACCGCTGCAAACACAGCAAATGCCAATGCGACAACAACATATATTTCAGGCATTCCAGCACCCTACCTTCCTGTACCACATTTTTCGAGATATTGAATTCGGGCCATTGCATAAGTTTGACATGCGGCATATGGCCCTATCTTTTAATTGTGGGCCGCAACATTTAACAAGCCCTAACCAAAAGAATAAGTTTGGATCAAGTTTTAGATGAATTATTCGGAAGAGGTTCCGGACAGAGCCATGTCGAGCGATTCAAGATGCTTGATTTTATCGCGAAGACGCGCGGCTTCTTCAAACTCGAGATCACCCGCCGCCTTGAGCATCTGCGCTTTAAGCTTGGTAATATCACGCAACAAACTTTGCGGATCGTGATAAAGCGCTTGCTCCTGATCGCTCATCCCCATAACCAGACGACCTTCCGGAAGAACATCATCCTGCCCGTCAGCACGCGCATCCTGCGACATAGACGCACCAATAGCCTTTTTGACACTCGCCGGCGTAATACCATGCTCAAGGTTATAAGCTTCCTGCTTCGCGCGGCGACGCTCGGTTTCCTCAAGAGCCGCCTTCATACTCTTTGTAATCGTATCGGCATACAAAATAGCCTTACCGCCAACGTTACGCGCGGCGCGTCCGATCGTCTGAATGAGAGAGGTCTGCGAACGCAAGAACCCTTCCTTGTCCGCGTCAAGAATAGCCACAAGACGGCATTCAGGAATATCAAGCCCCTCCCGCAACAAATTGATCCCGACAAGAATATCGAATTCCCCAAGGCGCAAATCGCGCAGAATTTCAATCCGCTCGAGCGTATCAATATCGGAGTGGAGATAACGGACTTTAAGCCCATGTTCCGCCAGATACTCGGTCAAATCCTCGGCCATTTTCTTGGTAAGCGTCGTCACCAGAATACGCCCGCCCTCACCGACCACTTTGCGGCATTCATGCATCAGATCATCAATCTGGAATTCAGTCGGGCGAATTTCCGTGATCGGATCAACAAGTCCGGTCGGGCGAACCACCTGTTCGACATATTGACCGTTAGCCTGCTCCAGCTCCCACGGCCCCGGCGTTGCCGAGACATAGATCGTCTGCGGGCGCATCTTGTTCCATTCATCAAATTTGAGCGGACGGTTATCCAGCGCCGATGGCAGACGGAACCCGTAATCCGCCAATGTGGTCTTGCGCGAACGGTCGCCGTTATACATCGCCCCGAGCTGACCGATCATTACGTGGCTTTCATCAACAAACAAAAGCGCATCTTTGGGCAGATATTCAAATAAGGTCGGCGGTGCTTCTCCGGCGGCGCGCCCCGTCAGATAGCGGGAATAATTCTCGATCCCTTGGCACATTCCGGTTGCGGCCAGCATTTCAAGATCAAATCCGGTGCGCTGGGAAATACGCTGCGCCTCAAGTAGCTTGCCGCTCTCTTCAAATTCGGAAATCCGGATTTTGAGGTCTTTCTTGATCTGGTCAATCGCCTGCGCCACCGTTGGCCCCGGCGTAATATAGTGCGTGTTCGCATAAACGCGCACCGCATTCATGGTGATAAATTTCTGGCCCGTGAGCGGATCAAATTCGCAAATCTCCTCGATCTCGTCGCCGAACATCGAAAAGCGCCACGCACGATCATCATAGTGCACCGGAAACAATTCGACCGTATCCCCGCGCACGCGGAACGCACCGCGCTCGAATGCCAAATCATTGCGTTTATATTGAAGCTCGACAAAACGGGCGATGAGCTCCTGACGATTAATCATCTGCCCCTTCTGGATTTCGAAGGTCATCGCATAATAATCTTCTTTGGAGCCGATACCGTAAATGCACGACACCGACGCCACAATAATCACATCGCGCCGTTCGAAAATCGCCCGCGTCGCGGCGTGGCGCATCCGGTCAATCTGCTCATTGATCGTCGATTCTTTTTCGATATAAAGATCCGATTTCGGAACATAGGCTTCAGGCTGATAATAGTCATAGTACGAGACAAAATATTCAACCGCATTATCCGGAAAAAAGGATTTCATCTCGGCATACAGCTGCGCCGCCAGCGTCTTGTTATGCGCCAGAATAAGCGCAGGACGCTGCGTTTTTTCAATGACATGGGCCATAGTAAAGGTTTTACCCGATCCTGTTACCCCGAGCAGAACCTGATCGCTCAGCCCATCCCCCAAACCACGCACAAGCGCATCAATAGCCTTCGGCTGATCACCGGAAGGCTGGAACGGAGAGTCGATGCGGAAACGGTTGTCACTCATAAGAAAAGATATATAGTCTTTATTCGGGAACTTCCACATCTAACAGAAAATCGGACATGATGACGGCCAGCTTGCTTGAAATCCTTAAAACACGCCGCTCCAGTAAAATTGCCACCCTGAAAGAACCCGGCCCCACATCCGCGCAAATTCAGGACATCCTGACCATCGGCGCCCGCGTTCCCGACCACGGCAAATACCACCCGTGGTATTTCATCGTCTTTGAAGGCGACGCCCGCCGCACAGCCGGTGAACTCCTTCGTAAAGCCTATGCGCTCGAGAACCCTGACGCAGCACCCGCTAAGCTTGATTATGAGGCCGAGCAATTCCTCCGCGCCCCTGCCGTCATTATGGTGGTCTCGCGCATCCGCGAAGGCAAAAACCCGTTATGGGAGCAATATCTTTCAGCCGGAGCCGTCTGCCACAATATCAACCTCGCCGCCAACGCTTTAGGTTTTGGCAGCAACTGGGTCACCGAGTGGCATACCTACTCGCCCGCACTACGCTCGCTTTTGGGCCTTGATAGCCGCGACAATATCGCCGGAATCATCTATATCGGCACACCAAGCGAGAAAAATGAAGAACGCGAACGCCCGTCCCTGGAAGCCATTACTACATTCTGGACAAGTGAAGGGCAGCCCCTTAACAAAGGCGACACCTACGGCCAGATCGGCAAAGGCTACCCGTCAAGCGGCATTGCGAGCTAAAGAAAAAAAGCCCCTGAACCAGTCAGGGGCTTTTGAATTAGAATTCCTTATCCGCGCGGTTTCAGCGTCGGGAACGCGATCACATCACGGATATTCGAGCTATCGGTCAGCAGCATGACCAGACGGTCAATACCAACGCCCCAGCCACCGGTCGGAGGAAGTCCGTATTCCAGCGCCGTGATGAAATCATCATCGAGCATCATACCTTCTTCGTTACCGTTCTCACGCTGAGCCACTTGCTCTTGGAAACGGGCCAATTGATCGCGAGGATCATTCAGCTCGGTAAAGGCATTGCAAATTTCCCATCCGTTCACATAGCTCTCGAAACGTTCGGTCAAACGCGGGTTATCACGGTGCAATTTCGACAGTGGCGAAATATCATACGGATGATCGATAACGTGGGTTGGCTGGATCAGCTTGGCCTCAGCCGTCTCGGCGAAGATATACTCGACCACTTGGCCCCAATTAAACTTCGGATCAACTTTGAAACCAAGCTCGGCAGCCTTGGCACGAGCCTCCTCCGGAGTAGTGAGCGTGAGAAAATCAAATCCGGTTTCTTCTTTAACCAGATCGACCATGCTCTTACGCTGCCATGCCGGCCCGAAATCAATGATCTTGTCGCCATACTGGACTTTGGTGGTGCCATGTACGGCCAGAACCACATAACGCACCAGATCCTCAACAAGGGTCATGATGTCGTAATAGTCCATATAGGCATGGTAACCTTCAATCGCGGTGTATTCCGGATTGTGCTTGATCGAAACGCCCTCATTTCGGAAGTTCCGGCCAATCTCGTAAACAGCATCAGCAAAGCCGCCAACGATCAAGCGCTTCAAAAACAGTTCCGGAGCAACACGCAGGAAGAAATTGGAATCGAGCGCGTTGTGATGGGTTACAAACGGCTTCGCCGAAGCGCCGCCCATAATCGGGTGAAGGATCGGAGTCTCGACTTCCATCGCGCCCATATTGTTCATGAACTCGCGGATGGAACGGATAATAATCGTACGGGTACGAAGAGTATTCCGGCTTTCCTCGTTCATAATCAGGTCAAGATAACGCTGGCGGTAACGCTGCTCGATATCCGTGAGACCGTGATACTTTTCCGGCAACGGCAGGAACGACTTGGTAAGCAAAGTAATCTCTTTGGCGCGAACCGAAAGTTCACCGCGTGGAGTACGGCGGATAGTTCCGGTTACACCGATAATATCGCCCAAATCAAGAAATTCGAGCTGCGCCATTGTCTCTTCCGGAGAAGAATCTTTGTGGCTGAACACCTGAATTTTTCCGCTCGGGTCAACCAGATCGATAAACATCCCGTTGTTACGCATAGCCATAATCCGGCCAGCGATATGAACAATGTCCTCGGTCTCGGCTCCGGACTCCAGATCGGCATATTTGCCCTGAAGCTCGCCTTGCTTATGGGTGCGCTCGAATTTATGAGGGAAAGCGTTATGACCGGCCTCTTCATAGGCTGCCAGCTTCTTCAGCTTGGCGGCTTTCAGAATATTATCGTCCTGTGGAAGATTCGGTTCTGGAGCGGCGGCTGCCGAAGTTTTCTGTGTCATGATCCAAACTATGTGTTAAAATTAGGGTTGAAAGAGCTTCGATTATTGGCTGAAAACAGGCGAAAAAACAATGAAAAATCAGGTAAAACCCCTAAAAATCTATGCCCAAAGCGGGAACGCCCTGATTATCACGCTGGTTATTATCGGGCTTTTGGCTGGATTAACCCTGACTTTAACCCGTATGTCGTCAAAAACATCGGGAAATGTATCGGGTGAAAAAGCCCGAATGTCGGCAGAATCGCTAATGCGGACCGCTCAATCTTACGAAGGCGCATTGCAGCGCTTGGTCAATTTCAACAAATGCAGCGAAAACGAATTCAATTTCGACAACACCGACACTTCGGTCGATTATTCGAACGCCGGAGCCCCGACCGATAGACATTGTGATGTTTTCGATGTCGCCGGAGCCGGCCTCAAATATACCGCGCCCGATACCCCAGCTCTTGACGACACGCACGCCTCAAAAGCCGACTACGGCGAATGGTCCTGGAAATCCTCTGCCTGCGTCCTTGAACTCGGGATGGGTGAAACAACCTGTCCGGACACATCCGAATCCGAACTTATGATTATGGCCCCTTATATCAATGATGCCGTTTGCCTTGAAATCAACCGTATGAACGGCATTACCAACCCAGTGGTATCCGGAAACGAAGTTCCGCCCTCCGAAGCCATATCCGGGGCTTCAAAATATACAGGGGCATTCAGCACATCTGACGGAATAATTGGGGATACCGGAACAGGAACCGCCCTGGTTCGCCACGCAACCGGTTGCTTTAGCATAGGGGCCGGCACATGGGCCGGATCCAACGTGTTTTACCACGTTATACTTGTACGCTAATCAAAAGGATATATCCTTATAACCCGCGGATTTGCTTGCTTCAACGCAGCAAAATCAAAACAAATTTAATAATAATATTCCTAAAATGTAATAGGATAAAAACTATGACATAAAGGAAGACACCATGCATTTATCCCACGAGAATAGCCTAGGCAATCTGGACCATTTTCTGAACGGAATAAAAGAGAAACCATCGTCGTGGCGCCTCATCAGCATCGAGTTTCAAAGCAGCGATATTTTGAACTCCCACATCTTCGAGAATATCTGCCATAAAAGCCTCGAGCGATGCTTTGAACAAACCGAATGCCACATCTTCTGGGTTAAACCAGAATTCATCCTGATCTTCTTCCAAGGCCGAGCCCTCCCGATTGAAAAATGCGTGGAGGATTTTTTTAAGGCTACCGAATTTAAAGGCTTCGGACGGTTCTTTGACATACTCGACCTCTCGGTCCACTGGGCCAACATGATGCAGCTCCGTGAACGCCTGACCAAGGTCAAGATCAAAACTGTAGCAAACACCTCCCAAACCCCTGATCAATCCGCCGACACATCGGTAGGTTTTAAAATTGAACTCACAAAGGAAAAAATCATGCAAATGACGCCAACACGCCAAGCCCGAACCAAACCGCTGATCCTTCTGGTTGAAGACGATCCTTTTACCCAGCAATTGGTCCGCCTCTCCCTGAAAGACAAATACGATGTTATTTCGGCTGAAACCGCCCGCCAGGCCCTGGCATTCTACCAACGCCACTTGCCGGACCTTGTCTTTCAGGACATCCAGTTACCGGATGGCAATGGCATCGACCTTCTGGAACAAATGAAGGATGCCGACCCTTACGCCTATGTGGTGATGCTAAGCTCTCACACCCAGAAAGAAAAAATCCTCGAATGCCAGTCGCTCGGCGCTCAATCATTTATCGCCAAACCGTTTACCCGTCAGAGACTGGTTGACGCCGCTGATAAATTCATGAGCAAACGAAACAGCAACTCGGCATCGAAAGTAGATCGTCATGGAACTTAAATATATCCTCTCCCAGATGGCTGATTATACGACGGACGCGATTGTCATTACGAAAGCCGAAGTCGTCGACCGGAACCGCGGCCCGGAAATCGTCTACGTCAACAAAAGCTTTACCGAGCTGACCGGTTACCGCGCCGAAGAAGCCATTGGGATGACCCCCAGCATTCTTCAGGGGCCAAAAACCGATAAACGCACCATGGTGCGCATTAGTCGCGCGATTGAGAGCAAAACATCGGTAACCGTCGAGCTGCTTAATTACAGCAAAGAAGGTCAGGAATACTGGGTCGAGATGATCCTGAACCCGATTTACAATGAAAGCACTGGCGAATGCCAATATTTCCTTGCCACACAGCGGGATATTACCGAACGCAAAACAGCCGAGCGCCAGCTGATCCGTGCAATCCAGCACGCCGAAGCCGCAACAAAAGCCAAAAGCGACTTTCTGGCCAACATGAGCCACGAGCTCCGCACGCCGATGAACGGTATTTTGGGGCTCGCCGAGATTGTCCAAAGCATGGACCTCAACGATGATGTCCGCGAATGCATCGACGCCATTCACAGCTCCGGACAATCCCTGCTATCGATTTTGAACGATATTCTTGATCTTTCGAAAATTGAAGCCGAAGAATTGGCAATTGAAAAATACCCGTTCAAGACGCAAGATATTCTGCGTAATATCCGTGATTTGACCGCTCTCTCCGCATCCAGAAAAAATCTGAGCTACGACATCAACGTCAACATGAACGTTCCGGAATGGTTAATGGGTGACGGTAAACGTATCCAGCAGATCATTTTCAATCTCATCGGAAACGCGATCAAATTCACCGAAACCGGCGGCGTTTCCTTAATGATCGATTACAAAATGAACGGCGATAAACCGCTTCTTCTGGTTCATGTTCAGGATACGGGGATCGGTATACCGGATGAATTCCAGAAACGCCTGTTCAATAAATTCTCGCAAGCCGACACATCAATCTCCCGAAAATTCGGCGGCACAGGCCTTGGCCTTGCCATCACCAAATATCTGGTCGAGATGATGAACGGAACCATCGGTTTTACCAGCAAGCAGAACCACGGAACAACATTCTACGTCTCGATCCCGATCGAGGAAGCTGAAAAAGAATCGATTGATCTGAATGCCATACCGATCAGCACCGAGCACGCCCTTCTCGGTATCGATCTCGAGGAAGTTAAAGCCTTGGTTGTTGAAGACCACCCGATCAACCAGATGCTCGTACAGCGCTGGCTTAAAAAACTGGGCCTCAAACATATCGACAGCGCCCTGAACGGCTTTGAATCAATCACACTCCTCCGGAACAACAGTTACGACTTTATCCTGATGGATTGCCAGATGCCGGAACTTGACGGTTACGAGACCACGAGCCTTATTCGCGATATGGAGAAACAATCACAAACCCGCACCCCGATTATTGCAATGACCGCCAATGCCATGCTCGGCGAGCGCGAGAAATGCATTGCCTCCGGAATGGATGACTACTTGAGCAAACCTCTGAACTATGCCCAGTTCGAATCCTGTATCGCCAAATGGATTGGGGCCAAAGTCTCGGAGCAAGAGCAAAACACCTTGGAAGCTCTTCTGGATGACAGTGTTCCGGTTGACCTCTCTCGCCTCAACGAGTTTACCGAAGGCGACAAGGATACCGAAAAAATGGTGATTAACCTGTTCCTTGATACCGCCTACGAGTCCTTTGATATGCTTAAAAATGCCCAACTTCAAAATTCCGAAGAGGAATGGAAAAAAGCGGCGCATAGTTTTAAAGGAGCAAGCGGCAACCTTGGAGCCATGGCCCTTCACCAACTTTGCACCGAGGCCGAGCATCAGTACAGCCTAAGCTCTGATGAAAAATCAATCGTCCTTTCCAACCTTTACGCCGAATTCGGCAAGGTTGAAAACTACCTGAAAGGACTAAACTAGAGACTAATTCTCAGTCAGGACCGATACGAATTCCTCGATGGTCATAGAGGTTGCCTCTTTGTCAATGCGCGGCTTGAATTCGACGCTATCATTGGCCAAAGTCCGCGGGCTGACCACAACACGGCGCGGAATACCGATAAGGTCGGCATCGGCCAGTTTCTGCCCGGCCTGAACACCGGCGCGATCGTCATAGATCACTTCAATGCCTAAGTCGATCAAACGGCTATAAAGCTGCTCGCAACGATCAATATCGGACTCATCGCGGCAAAGTGAAACCAGATGCACATGATACGGCGCAATCTCGTCCGGCCAGACCAAACCATTATCATCGCTTAAAACCTCGGCCACAGTACCCATGACGCGGCTCGGGCCAATACCGTAGCAGCCCATGACCACTTTGTTCTTTTTGCCTTCGGCATCGGCATAAGTCACATCAAACGCATCCGAAAACCGAGAACTGAGTTTGAAAATATTACCGACCTCGATCGCCTTCAGCTCTTCAAGTTTGGCTTCGTCACCATCTTTGTAATTTGGAATAATTCCGGCCAAGGCTTCGCGCTCTTCGATAATCTCTTTATTGATCGCGATATCGGTTCCCGGAATGCGGTAGACAACATCTTCGCCATAAGGAGTTATCGTCTGGAATTCATGCGAATATTTCGAGAAGATCCCGCCCGACGCATAAGTAACCAAAGTGAGTTCGCCAAGACCGCAGCGACGATACACATTCTTATACGCCTCAATGGCTTGTTCATAAAACGCATCAAGATCAGCCTGAGTAGCATGGAACGAATACATATCCTTCATGCGAAATTCACGCCCGCGAAGTAAACCGGATTTAGCCCGCGCTTCATTACGGAATTTGGTCTGAACCTGATAAACCGCTTTAGGCAGGTCACGGAAGGATTGGATATATTTCCCGATGAGCGGTGTTACAACTTCCTCGTGGGTTGGCCCGAGTGCCAGATCACGGTCTCCCGCCCCGACCAATTTGAACAACACATCGACCTTATCCCAACGGCCTGTCGTATCCCAAACCTCACGGGGCTGAAGTGCCGGCATGAGTATTTCCTGAGCACCAACACGGTTCATTTCCTCACGAACAATATTCTCGATTTTGGAAAGAACACGAAGGCCAAGCGGCAAGTAGGAATAGACCCCCGCCATCAGCTTATCAACAAATCCAGCCCTAATAAGAAGCTGGGCGTTGCGGCTGACATCGGCTTGCGACGCATCCTTAATGGTTTTGGTGCTAAGTTGAGTAAAACGCATGATAAAAGGCCTTTCCAAGAGCTTCCAGCCTATTACCAACAGCATTTAGAGACAAGTCCAATCAATCTACTTTGCGATAATTATCTGATCCGCTAGACTGAAAAAATGTCGCAAATCGCCGTGAATCAACCAAAAGCAAAATTCTTTTGCCCCTGCCTGACGCTTGGGGCCAAAGACGCTTACTTTTTGGATAGCAGCGGCGAAATTAAAACCCTTCCCTACAAAAAAGCCGCTCTGACCATTCGTGGCGATAGCCCGCTTCTGGTGTGCCACATTCCTTACACACGGCAAAAATTGGGGCTGAATGATTTACGGGCTTACGACATTCTCGAACTCTATGCCTTTGTCTATCCGGTACGCTTTGCAACACCAACCCCAAGCGGTATAGCCAAAGCCCTTGGACTTCCCCCATCCGATGATCCATCCGACACGCCGATGCTGATGCTCGATTGTGTCGAGGCCCTGCTTGATGACCTAAGCAAATTGCCAAAACAGGATCGCCTCCAAAACATCGCCCGCGCGATGGGCATGAACGGCAAGGGCTGGGCATGGACTCGCCCTGTTCTCGAAGCCTTGGGCGCGACGTATAACGAAGCCGAAATTATAAATTCCTCTCGGGCGCTCCTCAATATCTGGAACGACCTGCCGGAATGGACGGAAGCGCCGCCCGAACCGCCGCCTTCGCATTTCCCCGTGAGCGGCGATGAAGTCCGCCAGCGCCTCCACGAAATTCTTTTAAGCAAACCAAACGCCGAGAAAAGACCCGAACAAGCCAATTACGCCACACGCCTTGCCGAAGCCTTCGCCCCGATTGAAACGCCCGACCACCCGACGGTCGTCCTCGCCGAAGCCGGAACCGGCATTGGGAAAACCTTGGGATATTTAGCCCCCTCAACTCTCTGGGCCGAGAAGAACGAGAGCAGCGTCTGGATTTCAACCTACACTAAAAACCTTCAGCGCCAGATCAGCACCGAGATCAAACGCCTCTATCCCGATAAAGACCTGCGCGACCGCAAAGTCACCATCCGCAAAGGCCGCGAAAATTATGTCTGCCTTCTTAATTTCGAAGACTTCGCCGCATCCATAGCCACAACCCGCAGCATCGGCCACGCCATATCGGCCGGACTCATGGCGCGCTGGATCATGGACACCGAAGACGGCGATTTAAGCGGCGCCCAGTTCCATGGCTGGCTCCCAGGTCTCACGGGACAATCGACAACGCTTGGCCTTGCCGATAAACGCGGCGAATGTATTTTCTCGGCCTGCGACCATTACCACCGCTGCTTTGGCGAACACGCCATCCGCAAATCGGCCCGCACCCCGATAGTGATCGCCAACCACGCGATTGTGATGATTAAAGCCGCCCACCACGATGACGACCTGCCTCGCCACGTGGTATTCGACGAAGGCCACCACATTTTCGATGCCGCCGATTCCACCTTTTGCGCCGAGCTGACCGGCGTTGAAATGCATGACCTCCGCCGCTGGATTATCGGCCCCGAAGGCGCGCGTAAATCGCGCGCACGCGGCCTTAAAAAACGTCTGCAAGACCTAATTGAAAACGATCAAACCAGCCTGAAACTGATGGAAGATGCCGTCCATCATGCCCGCTTCCTCCCGGAACATGACTGGTTAAAACGCATCCAGTCAAATACAGTGCAAACCAATGCCGAATTGTTTCTGGCGCAAGTTGCCGCGACAACCACCGCCAGAGCCACAGGCGATGAAGGCCCCTATTCCATCGAAACCGGATTATACCCCGCACCAAACGCTCTCAAAGCGCAAGCCGCCGATTTGCTCGAGCACATCAAACGCCTCCGCTCTCCGGTCGAGCGTCTGTCGGCTCGCCTCAAGCAAAAAATCTCCGAGGAAACCGAAACGCTCTCGACCGACAACCGTAAACGACTAGAGGCCGTCGCCGCATCGCTCGACCGCCGCATCAACACGATGCTGACCCCATGGGTCAATCTGCTTAAGGATATTACCGAAGAAAAAAACGATCCTCGCTTTGTCGACTGGATGGAGATCGATAAATTGGAGAAAGCCGTTTTCGATATTGGAATCCATCGCCATTATATCGACCCGAGCGAACCTCTGGGCCAATCGCTCAAATCCCACGCCCATAGCGTCATCTTCACATCAGCCACACTGCGCGATGGCGGAGAAGAAGACTGGACATCGGCCGAGACCATGACCGGAAGCCGTTTCATGGACGACCAGCCGATCCGCTTTTCCATCCCGTCGCCTTACAATTACGCCGAGCAAACCCGCGTCTTTGTCGTGACCGATGTCACCAAGACCGATATGGAGCAACTGGCCTCGGCTTACCGCACCTTATTCGAAGCCGCAGGCGGCGGCGCGCTCGGCATTTTCACTTCGATTGCCCGCCTGCGCTCGGTGCATCATAAAATCGCGGGGCCGCTCGGTGAAGCCGGCCTCAAACTCTATGCCCAGCATATTGACGGAATAGATACCGGAACGCTCGTCGATATGTTCCGCGATGATACACATTCCTGCCTGCTCGGAACCGATGCCGTCCGCGACGGTGTGGATGTACCGGGTGAATCTCTAAGGATGATTGTCTTTGACCGCGTACCATGGCCGCGCGCCACCATCCTGCAAAAGGAACGCCGCAAACATTTCGGCGGCAAGGATTTCGATGAGCGGCAAACCCGCCTTAAACTCAAACAGGCCTACGGGCGCTTGATCCGCACCGCAAGCGATAAAGGCGTCTTCGTGATGCTCGATAGCGCCACCCCGTCCCGCCTCCTCACCGCCTTCCCCGAAGGCGTCACCGTCGAACGCCTCGGCATTGCCGAGGCGCTAAGAAAGTCAAAAGATTTTCTTAAGGGCTAGAATCCTCTTCTTCGGCAGATGTCAAAATTCGTAAAGAGAAATATATAAAGAATATTAATCCCACAGGGATTGATACAAACAGAACCAATAAAGCAGGTGTTGAATCTTTTTCCCCGTGAAACATCCCCCCCCAAAGCCCCCCAAGAAGCGGGGACGCTACTGCAAAAAGAGAAATGATAATATTTGATAACCATACAGATGTCGTAGTTAAAGTCTTCATCCTATACTGTCCAAACTTAATTTCGGACAGCAAGTAAGCAAATATAAGAATGACCAAGAAATTCAGAATCATCTGAATTTCAGCTGCCATGACTAAAACCATGCAATAATATAAAAGAATTGGACAAGTCACCCCAGCCAGAAATGACAATACTGAGCTTTTCAGATTTTTATCTAAGTATGCAAGCGCACAAGGTAAAAGAATAAAAAATATCAAAGGAATTAAAATTTTATCTTCTCCAAATTACAAAGCGCGCAACCCAGTATCTTATCGCGTAGAAAACACACCTTAGATTGATAAGTAAAACATACTACATCGATTTTATAAACAAAAACCCGGCGATTGCCGGGCTTTATGAAACGGAATATATAATCTCTAAGCCGCTTTGACAGCGTCCAGCATTCCGCGGACAACCGCGATGCGTTTGGCGATACGTGCCTTATCTTCATCGGTTTCGGCAAAGCCCATGTCTTCATTGAGGCGTCCAAGCTCGGCGCTCAAACGATCCGGCTGAAGACCGGCCAAAGGAACGGCCTCTTCCGCTAGCAGCGTACACTGGGTTTGGGAGATATCCGCAAAGCCGCCCGCGATAAAGATTTTCTCCTTCGCGCCGCCTTCCGAACGGATGACTTCAACCACACCGGGGCGAACCGACATCACGAGAGCCATGTGACCGGCG
Organism: Alphaproteobacteria bacterium; assembly: GCA_051715325.1. Lineage (GTDB taxonomy): Bacteria > Pseudomonadota > Alphaproteobacteria > Micavibrionales > Micavibrionaceae > UBA1573. Next base: position 37,402 of record JBPXJO010000018.1, read on the forward strand.
CGAACACCGACATCACCTTCCTCACCCGGAATAGTCACCTGAAACGCAGGCTCGGAGACGAGTTTGCGTTCCGGAGAGACGAGTTCAAAGTTAAAGAGCGCACTGTCCATGATTAAGCGGCCTCAGCTGCCATTTTCTTGGCTTTTTCAATCACCTGATCGATATTGCCGACCATATAGAAGGCGGCTTCAGGAATATGGTCAAGTTCACCGTCACAAATCATACGGAAGCCCTTGATGGTTTCTTCGAGTGATGCAAATACACCCGGGGAACCGGTAAAGACTTCGGCAACGTGGAACGGCTGCGACAGGAAGCGCTGGATCTTACGCGCACGGGCCACAGTGAGTTTGTCCTCTTCCGAAAGTTCGTCCATACCCAAAATCGCGATGATGTCCTGCAGAGCCTTATAGGTCTGGAGGATTTTCTGCACATCGGTCGCGCATTTGTAGTGGTCTTCACCGACAACGCGCGGATCAAGAATACGCGAGGTCGAGTCAAGCGGGTCAACCGCAGGATAAATACCAAGCTCGGCAATCTGGCGGCTGAGAACGGTCGTCGCATCAAGGTGCGAGAAGGTTGTCGCCGGAGCCGGGTCAGTCAAGTCGTCCGCAGGAACATACACGGCCTGAACCGAAGTAATCGAGCCTTTATTGGTCGAAGTAATACGTTCCTGAAGCGCGCCCATGTCGGTCGACAGGGTTGGCTGATATCCCACAGCGGAAGGAATACGGCCCAGAAGCGCGGACACTTCGGCGCCAGCCTGAGTGAAACGGAACACGTTGTCCATAAAGAACAGAACGTCCTGACCTTCTTCGTCACGGAAATATTCGGCCATCGAAAGACCGGTCAGCGCCACACGGGCACGAGCTCCCGGAGGTTCGTTCATCTGGCCGTACACAAGCGCCACTTTCGAAGCGGCCGCATCACCCGGAACCAGAACACCGGCGTCAATCATTTCGTGGTACAGGTCGTTCCCTTCACGGGTACGCTCGCCCACACCGGCAAACACCGACACACCGCCGTGGCCTTTAGCAATGTTATTGATGAGCTCCTGAATGGTCACAGTCTTGCCCACACCGGCACCACCGAAGAGACCGATTTTACCGCCCTTTGCGTATGGGCAAAGAAGGTCGATAACTTTAATACCGGTAATCAGCTGCTCGGTCTCGGTCGCTTGGTCTTCGAATCTCGGAGCTTCGCGGTGGATCGGATAGGATTTCTTGGCATCAATCGGTCCACGCTCGTCAATAGGCTGGCCGATAACGTCGGTAATACGGCCCAGAACTTCAACCCCAACCGGAACCGAAATCGCAGAACCGGTATCCGCAACAGCCGAACCACGGACGAGACCGTCGGTCGAGTCCATCGCGATACAGCGGACGGTGTTTTCACCAAGGTGCTGCGCCACTTCGAGAACCAGTGTCTTGCCTTCGTTCACAGTTGTAAGCGCGTTCAAAATGGCTGGAACATTTCCGTTCGGGAATTGAACGTCAACCACAGCGCCCAGTACCTGAGTAATAATTCCGTTTTGTTGTGTCATTTTTTCTTCCTTCTAACTTCTAACTATTCATATCAAATTCGGTTAAACAGCCTCGGCACCCGAGATAATCTCGATCAGTTCCTTGGTAATATAAGCCTGACGCGCACGGTTGTACTTGATCGAGAGGCCCTTAATCATATCGCCCGCGTTACGGGTTGCGTTATCCATTGCCGTCATACGCGCGGCTTGTTCACCGGCAGCGCTATCGAGCATCGCACGGAACACCTGAACCCCGATGTTTTTCGGCAGAAGTTCCGCAAGAATGACGTCTTCTTCCGGCTCAAAGCTGTATGGAACCGTCTGAGCCGCTTTGTTTTCATTCGCAGCCTGAACAAACGGAATGAGCTGCTGCGTCACCGGCTTTTGCGCCAGAACCGACACAAACTGGTTATAAACCAGCGTGCATACATCGAACTGTTCGCGGCCAAACATCGAGAGGATCAAATCCGAAACTTTACGGGCATCCGCAAAGCCGAGATTTTTCTTTCCGCCAAGACCAGTGATGGTCTCGATGATGAGCGGCGCAAATTCACGTTTCAGAACGTCACGCGCCTTACGGCCAACGCAAACGATTTGAACGTCTTTATCTTCGGAACGCAAACGGCGAACTTCGTTACGGGTAAAACGCACAAGGTTGCTGTTAAAACCACCGCACAGGCCACGATCCGACGAAACAACGATCAAGAGATGGCGTTTATCGCTCCCCGTCCCGACCAGAAGTTTCGGGCCAGCATCCCCATGAACACCATCCGCCACACGGGCAATCATGCCCGCCATAGCTTTGGCGTAAGGCTGGGAAGCTTCAGCCGCTTCCTGTGCCTTTTTCAATTTGGATGCCGCCACCATTTTCATCGCACTCGTAATTTTACGAGTGGACTTCACAGAAGCAATCCGGTCGCGATAGTCACGTAAGCTAGGCATACGTTAGTTTCCTTTCAATCGAACGAATTAAGCCGCCAAACGGGAAGCATAACCTTTGGTGAAGCCATCAAGGAACGCGGAAATTTGCGCTTCGATGTCGTCATTGAGGGCTTTCTTCTCTTTAATCGTCGCCAGAATAGACGCTCCAGCAGAACGAAGTTCACTAAGAAGTTCGGCTTCGTATGCGCTGACTTTGGCCACTGGAACACCATCGAGGAATCCGCGGGTACCCGCAAAGATCACCACAACTTGCTCTTCCGCTGTAAGCGGCGAGTATTGAGGCTGCTTGAGGAGCTGGGTCAGACGAGCGCCACGCGCCAAGAGTTTCTGGGTCGACGCATCAAGGTCAGACGCAAACTGCGCAAACGCTTCCATCTCGCGGTACTGGGCAAGCTCGAGTTTGATCTTACCGGCAACTTGTTTCATCGCCTTGATCTGGGCAGCCGAGCCAACACGGGACACCGACAGACCAACGTTAATCGCCGGACGGATGCCCTTATAGAAGAGACCGGTTTCAAGGAAGATCTGGCCATCGGTAATCGAAATCACGTTGGTCGGAATGTACGCGGACACGTCACCCGCTTGAGTTTCAATCACAGGCAGAGCGGTCATCGAACCGGCACCGAAATCGTCATTCATTTTCGCGGCGCGTTCGAGCAAACGCGAGTGAATGTAGAACACGTCACCCGGATAAGCTTCACGTCCTGGAGGACGACGGAGCAGCAAGGACATCTGGCGGTAAGCCACAGCCTGTTTGGACAAGTCATCATAGATCGCCAAAGCGTGCATACCGTTGTCACGGAAAAACTCGCCCATCGCGCAACCGGTGTACGGAGCAAGGAACTGCATCGGGGCCGGATCGGAAGCGGTAGCAGCTACAACGATCGAGTATTCCATCGCGCCAGCTTCTTCGAGTTCTTTAACCAGTTTGACCACGGTCGAGCGCTTTTGACCAACGGCCACATAAACGCAGAACATATGGTCTTTCGGGTTATCCGATTTGTTGACCGATTTCTGGTTGATGATCGCATCCATAGCCACAGCGGTTTTACCGGTCTGACGGTCACCAATGATCAGCTCGCGCTGGCCGCGTCCAATAGGAACGAGCGCATCAATCGCTTTAAGACCGGTCTGCATCGGCTCATGAACCGATTTACGCGGAATAATACCCGGGGCTTTAACTTCAACGCGGCGGAATTCTTTCGCGCCGATCGGGCCTTTACCGTCAATCGGATTACCGAGGGCGTCAACAACACGGCCCAGCAATTCTCTACCAACCGGAACCTGAACAATCTCGCCGGTACGTTTAACGATATCGCCTTCTTTAATCGCGCGGTCGTTGCCGAAAATAACCACACCGACGTTGTCGGCTTCAAGGTTCAGCGCCATCCCTTTGATGCCGCCCGGGAATTCAACCATTTCACCGGCACGAACGTTATCAAGACCGAATACGCGGGCCACACCGTCACCAACGGAGAGAACCTGACCGATTTCGGCGACATCAGCCATAGCGCCAAAATTAGCGATTTGCTTGGTCAAGATTTCAGAAATTTCTGCTGCACGGATATCCATTATTATCCTACCTCTTTCAATGATGCGTTTTGATTGGAATTCGAAATCATGGCGTTTTTGAGCCGTGATAATTTGGTTTTGAGCGAGTCATCGATCATTTGCGAACCGCAAGTGACAACCATACCGCCAAGAAGTTCAGGCTCGACCGTCACAAACAGACGAACTGCTTTGCCGGTTTTGTTGGCAAGTGTCTGGGCCAGACGTTGCTCTTGTTCGGCGCTAAGCGGATGCGCGGTACGCACATAAGCTTCGATCTCACCGCTGCGCTTCGCCATTTCGGCATAAAACGCGCGGATAATGACTTGAAGCGCGGCCAAACGGCGGTTCCGTACAAGCACCCCAAGGAAGTTGGAGGTCACCTGCTGAAAACGCGCGGCGCGAGCAATGTCGTTGACAGCGCTCATCTGCTGAGCCGAACCATAAACGGGGCTCATGACAAGGGATTGAAGTTCATTGGATTGGGCCAAGGATGCCTCGAGAGACATCATATCTTTCTGGACAGCTTCCAGAACACCGGCCTGAACTGCGACATCGATCAAGGACGATGCATAACGGTTCGCCAGCATGTTCCCAGCACCCGAGACGGAGGAGGATTGAGTCAATTCCTGATCCTTTCAGAATTACTGTATTTATTTGGTTTCGTTGCCGTTGCGTAGCATAGTGGAACCGCCAAAGCAAGGGAAATAGTCCGCCCGAAATCTATGCCGAAATGCCGCAGAAAACTTGAGGTTACAACAACCCCAATCGCTTCTCGAGTGCGCCGCAAAAGACATGGCCAAGAAAAATATGCATTTCTTGGATGCGTGCGGTCGAATCGGTGCAAGGAACCTTAAGCGCCAGATCGGATTGAACACCAACAAGCCCCCCGCTTTCACCGGTCAACACAACAACCGATATCGATTTTTTCTTTGCTACTTCAATGGCTTGAACAATATTTTTGCTGTTGCCCGAAGTGGTAATCCCGACCAGCATATCCCCCGCCTGCCCCAAAGCCGCTACTTGACGGGCAAAGATCTGATCATATCCATAATCATTGCCGCACGCGGTCATGGCCGATGGATCAAGACTTAAACAAAGCGCAGCTATCGGCGCCCTGTCTTTACATAACTTAACAGAAAGCTCCGCCGCAATGTGTTGGGCATCGGCAGCCGAACCGCCGTTCCCACAAAACATGATCTTGCCGCCGGAACGAATAACCGCTTCGGCGCGCTCCACCCATGCTTCCAGTTGAGGAAGCAGCGTTGCAAACGTTTTGGTTGAGACATCAATATGGCCTTGTACTTCGCTATCCCAAAGGGAGCGAATTTCAAAATCGTTAGCACTCTTACTTGGGATCATCATTGTTTTGCCGAACGGTTGTAAGAAAGCTCATCGGCATTCAGTTGAAACCCGACAACAATCTGGAACTGGTTGGCAAGCTGGCCTTGAGCCAAAGGAATAGTCTGGCGAAGACGATCTTGCTTATGAAGGGTCGGAACTCCTGCCTCATATACCATAGTCAAAGCGAACACATCTTTAGACATGATATTGCCATCAGGTGTTACAACGCTCAGGAAGTATGGGTAAGTATAGTTGGCCTCGCCATTCCCGCTGCTCCGAAGTCCGACCGGACCTAATGTTCCGTCAAAATCGAGAGCAATATCAAGTATAACCGCATTTGGCGTCACCTGACAGCTGGCATCTATCCCCGAAAACGTGGCTTTGGCGATTATGGTCCCGTCAAGCGGAGACTTCGGATTGGCAAATTGGGTAATCTGGGACAAATCCCCCAAGATCTTGAGCTGCGGGCATTTCTCCGGAAGCTCGGCGGCCAAAGTTTTGGTTTCAGGAGCCGCACTCGACGTCCCTGCGGGCGCTTCGGATTTGGCAGCCGACGGGCTTAGGTCGATCGATTTGATTTTATCACCTAAAGACTGGAACGTCTCGCAACCGGATAAGGAACCGGAAAGAAGCAAGAGCGCAAACAAGTAAGCCGATGAACGAGCCATCACAACCTCATAGTGAGATGAAAAATATGAACGACACAAACAATAGCGGAAAGAAAAAACATGGCAAGCCCTCATTCTTTTTGCTAACCAATAGGCATGCTTGATCCAAAACGCCCGATTACTGTCCTATTGTGCGCTCCGCGCGGCTTCTGCGCCGGCGTAGACCGCGCCATCCAGATTGTTGAAAAGTCGCTCGAAAGCTACGGCCCGCCCGTCTATGTGCGCCACGAGATTGTTCATAATAAATTCGTTGTCGAAACACTCCGGAGCAAAGGTGCCGTTTTCATCGAAGAACTGGATGAAATCCCCGAGAACCACCACGACCGTCCGGTGATCTTCTCGGCTCACGGCGTTCCGAAATCCGTCCCTGCCGATGCCAAAAGCCGGAATATGTTTTATATCGACGCCACCTGCCCTCTGGTGACCAAAGTCCATAACGAAGCCGCACGCCACCACCGTATGGGCCTCGACATTATTCTGATCGGCCACGCCGGACATCCGGAAGTCATTGGCACGATGGGCCAGCTTCCGGCAGGAAGCGTCTTTCTGGTGGAGACGGTCGAGGATGTTAGGAATTTATCGGTTCCAAACCCGAACGCCCTCGCCTTCTGCAGCCAAACAACTTTGTCGGTTGATGACACATCGGATGTCGTTGCCGCTCTCAAAAACAAATATCCGAACATCATCGGCCCCGCCAAAGAAGATATTTGCTACGCCACGACCAACCGTCAGGAAGCCGTCAAAGCGATTGCCCCGAAATCGGATATTGTCTTTGTGATTGGCTCGCCCAACTCGTCCAACTCCAATCGCCTCGTCGAAGTGGCAAAGTCCTACGGTTGCCCGAACGCCCATCTGGTACAAGACGACCGGAATATCCCATGGGACTCTATCGGCGATGCCGCAACAATCGGCCTGACCGCCGGAGCATCGGCCCCCGATATCCTGATCGAGAATGTAATCGCCGCACTTCGCGATAAATTCGACATCACGGTCGAAGAAGTCGTCCTCACCAAAGAGAATGTCACATTTAATATCCCGCGCATATTGCGGGAAGCGGAAGAAGCGCGTACGATCAAGGCATCGTGACCTTTGAATCCATTCTGCATCCCTATTCCCTGCTGTTTCTTGCATCCTTTTGCCTTGGCGTAATTGGCCCCCATTTCCATGGACGCCGTAAAATGATGGCGTTCAAATTTGGAGCGGATTCACTCGGCTCGATCTACTATTTTCTGCTCGGCGCTCAAGCCGGAGGCTACGGCGCCATGATTGCATCAACCGGCGCGTTGGTTCAGGCCCTTACCCCCCAAAGGCACCTCAAAAAAACAGTCTGGCTACGGATGAGCGTTGCCGTCATTCTATCAATTGTCTGTATTTTCTTGAGCTATAACAAGCCGAGCGACCTTTTGCCTATTTTGATGGTCATTATTTGTCGCTTCGGAGAACTCCAGAGCAAATCCCAAAACATCCGGATTATCTATCTGGTTACAGGACTTCCATGGATGGCCTACCACATCATTAACGGATTATATTTGCCATTTTTTGTAACGTTGCTAAACTGTGGATCATTGCTGGCCAGCATTCTGAAGCACCATTACCGCAAGGTTCATTTGCACGATCAGGACGGTACCGCCAGCGAAACCTGAACAGATAAATCAGTTCCGCACGATGGCCGTTTACACCCACCTCACTCTTGATGACATCGGCAGCCTCTTGCGCCAGTATGATTTGGGGGAACTCAAGGCCGCCGAAGGTATTCTGCAAGGGGTAGACAATACCAACTACAAAGTTACAACGGCGTCCGCCCCGTATATCCTGACATTGTTTGAAACGAGGATAGATCCCGCAGACATCCCCTATTTTCTTGATGTCATGAGCCACATGGCTCAAAATGGGATAAACTGCCCTGCACCAATCGCCGATAAAAACGGCCGCATCGTTCACACCATAGCCGGACGCCCCGCCGCCCTGTTTCCATTCCTTCGTGGCCATGGCGTTACGCCGGAAGACATTACGCCGGAACTCTGCGCAGGTCTCGGCCATATCCTCGGCAAAATGCACGCCGCAGGGCAAACCCTAAAATCCACGCGAAAGAATTCGATGAGTAACGATGCGTGGCGCATCAGGCTCGACCGCGTGGGCGGAGCCAAGGCCGCTCCCTTTCTAAAGGAACTCGAAGATATTGTCTGCAAATGGCCCGAAGACCTGCCGACCGGAGCCATTCATGCCGACCTCTTTCCGGATAACGTGTTTATCTGGGACGGGAAAATCGACGGGGTGATTGATTTCTATTTCGCCGCAACCGACTTCTTGGCCTATGACCTTGCAATTGTTTTAAACGCATGGTGTTTTAACCAAGATCATAACTTTGTCGAGGCTCGTTGGTTACAACTACTTGAACACTACGAACAGCAGCGCCCCTTAAACCAAGAGGAAAAGAACAGCTTTCAGATCATGGGCCGCGGAGCCGCCATGCGCTTTCTCTCCTCACGCCTTCATGATCTCGAATTCCACGACCCGAAAAATCTCGTGACCCCCAAAAACCCGCAAGAATACATCACCAAACTGGATTTCCACCGTGACCACAAACTCTTCTAATTCTGGCGTCGAACTCTTTACCGATGGCGCGTGTTCCGGCAATCCCGGCCCCGGCGGCTGGGGCGCCCTGCTTCGCTACAAAGGCACCGAGAAAGAACTCTCCGGCGGCGAGGCCGAGACCACCAACAACCGCATGGAAATGACCGCTGTGATCGAAGGATTAAGAGCCCTTAAACGCCCCTGCGCCCTCACCATTTACACCGACAGCAAATACGTCCTTCAAGGCGTCACCGAATGGCTAGTGGGCTGGAAAGCGCGCGGCTGGAAAACCGCCGATAAAAAACCGGTCAAAAATCAGGATTTGTGGGAAGCGCTCGATCACGAAGTAAACCGCCATGCCATCACATGGGAATGGGTCAAAGGTCACGCAGGCCACCCGGAAAACGAGCGGGTGGATGAACTGGCCCGCAACGCCGTCCCAAAATAAAAGAGGCCTTCCGGCCTCTTTTTATTACGCAGAACTGAACTTACCACGTACGGAATGAACCGGAGTCGAGGTGAACAAATTGTTCACGAGGGTAATATCCAACGCCGCCCGCACGAAGCTTGGTTGCTACTTCACGAATATGACGGGCCGGCACATCGCCCAGACGAACGTCAATCGCCTGTCCCGACATATGGAGTGAGTGCTTGGCTACGCCGCGCGACTGGGAGCGAAGGTTTGCGTTTGTACGCGGCGAACGATAACCCGAAATCACGGAATAGGATTCCTGCGTGCCGGCATAACGGTGAACCGCCGAAATAATATCAATAGCGCGTGGGTCCATCGGGAAAATTTCATCCGCACGGAAATCGCGAAGAACATAGTTAATGCGTTCGAACGCTTCCGGAAGATATTTATCACCAACGCGGTAAACGCCGCTAAAGGTTTCGCCGGTGTGGGAGTTTTTAAGCGATACGCTGTAAGCGCCGCCCGATGGCATCGCAAGAGAAGGCTTTACCGCCGTAGCGGAAATAAAAGCCGAAAGGGATAGAGTTAATCCGCCTTGAAGAAAGCTGCGGCGGCTCAGAACTGAGTCATACTTGGAGCCAAGCTGGAAAAATGACATTCATCACCTGTCAGAACGTTTCAATCGAAGTCCTTTTCAGTACAACACTCGAACCGAAAAGTAAACTAAAGGATTTCTAGCAAAAGATAGCGGCTGAAAAAACGTCCACCGCAAGAGGAACAAGAATTATCCCCCGATTCCTTTATTTTAGGAAAACTACAGACCCAATTCAAGAATTTTTGGTTTTACTTTTATTTATTCAAATTCGGCTTAAATCAATGGAAAATCGACTTGCCCTTTACTTTTGAGAGCCCTGACCAAATCAGCATCTAACCCATAGATATCATTACCAAATATGAGTTTACCCGTATCGCGGCCTTCGCCCCAGATCGTAAAGTAGAAAATATATACCGGCAGCTTCTGTTCGGCTCGGATTTCGAGGGTTTTATCCTTTTTGAGGTAGGTTTCAAGGCGGTCGCTCGACCATCCTTTATTCGCCCCAAGGACAAATTCAGCGATCCGGCGCGGTTCGGAGAGACGCACGCATCCCGAACTCAAGGCGCGATCATCCTTGGCAAACAACGCCGGCGTGTTGGTATCATGCAAGTAAATATCGTACTGGTTCGGCATCAAAACACGAATTTTTCCAAGCGCATTATGCTCACCCGGCCCCTGCACCATCTGGATCGATTTCAGTCCAGCCTGTGTCACTTTACTCCAATCAATATCCTCAGGAAGGACATTGACCATCGATTGGGTATCGGCATCCCACACACGGAACGCTATGCCTTTTTCGGCCAAAGCTTGCGGATTTTTTTGAAGCTCGGGAAGATAATCTTCCTTTTTAATCGTGTCCGGAACATACCACGACGGATTGAAACGCACCCCGACAATTTCGTCGACAAAGCTGGTTGTATGGCGCTTTTTGCGCCCCACAATCACCGGCATCGTGAAAGAGGTTTCGCCGGACTCAACGGCCCACAACTGCATCGCCGGAACATTCACCTCAACATAGCGATCCGGAAGCGGATGCCGCACCCAGCGCCGACGCTCAAGGTTCGCCAGAACTTTAATCAAGCGTTCTTTCAAACCATCATTGAGAGCAATCGCCGTACGTGGCCCCACGATACCATCATCTTTAAGTCCGTGATTTTTTTGAAACGTCTTAACCGCCTGAACAAGAGCCTCATCATAGTGATCGGCCGCCGCTCCGGCGGCAAGCTCGGTCCCCAGTTTCTCGCGCAGAACCGGAACCATCGCCGAACGCTGCCCCGGACGAATAACGCCGCCCGCAAGCGACACACGAGCGGCAGGTTTTCCGGCATCCTTATCGGCTTCGATTTGCTCCAGAATAGATTTAAGCTCGGCCTGCAAGGCTTTATATACATCATCCTTGGGGGCCAGATGCGCCAGCATCTTGTCCGGATCGTTGGAGTTCGCCAACGCTTTAAGCAGCGACGGGGAAGAAACGCCGCGTGACCACGATGTAGGATCTTCACCAATATCTTTCGGATTAACCCGCATACCCGAGAGATCATCACCAAGATGCACTGCCGCATCCGTCAGAACGATCTCGGCCTCGGCCAATAGCCGCGCATCTGCAAACTCTTTATCCTTAATCCCCTCAAGAACTTTGGAATGATAGTTCGCAGGATTAAGACCATGAAGGCGCGATGACGCAATCAGATCGATGACTTTTCGTGCTTTATCGGAATAATGATCCCCATCCAGCCACAACATCCCCTGCCCGTCAGCCTGATAAAATGTTTTCATATCGGCTTTAAACTGAAGACGCTCACCGCTTATAAAATCATTATTAAGAAGCGATAAAAGAACGGCCTTATCATCGCGGACAACCGCCGAAGATGGCATTGGCGCCGATGCGGATGACGGGAGCGGAGATGAAGTCGTTGATGGCGCAGGTGATAGATCAGGAGAGGCCGACGCCCCCTTGATGTTCTCTTCGTAACGCGCTGTCCGGGGCTCCAGAACTTCATCTTGGATCGAGCTGGCTAAGGATGGAAAGCAAAGACCGGAGAACGCCGCCGCCGAGACAATAAACGTACGAACTTTAGAGATCGGCATACACATGCTCCTCGGCCTCGGCGCCCGGATGTGTAACCGCACCGTTAACAGCCGGACCAACCAGCTGCGCGTATTTCCACAAAGCTCCGGCCTGATAGCGGTTCTTACGCGGAACCCATTTGGACTTGCGCCGCGCCAATTCATCATCACTCAAAAGAACATCCAAAGTCCCTTGAGCGGCATCAATCCGGATCATGTCCCCGTCCTGAAGCAATCCGATCGGCCCGCCGATTGCGGCCTCCGGCCCGACATGGCCGATACAAAAACCGCGTGTCCCGCCCGAGAACCGCCCATCGGTAATGAGCGCAACTTTTCCGCCCATCCCCTGACCGTACAAAGCACCGGTCGTTGACAGCATCTCGCGCATACCGGGGCCGCCTTTTGGACCTTCATAGCGGATCACCAGAACATCGCCCTCTTTATACTGGCGGTTCTGAACCGCATCGAAACAGGCTTGCTCCGAGTCAAAGCAGCGCGCCGGCCCCTCAAAGCTCAAAGTCTCCATTCCGGCGATCTTCACAATAGCGCCATCGGGAGCCAGATTGCCGCGAAGACCAACAACGCCGCCCGTCATAGAAAGCGGTTTGGAAATCGGCGCAATCACATCCTGATTGTCCGGGAATGTCACATGTTCGAGATTTTCGGCAATTGTTTTGCCCGTCACGGTCAGGCAATCGCCATGGAGATAGCCGCCCTTGAGCAGTTCTTTAAGAACAACTGACACCCCGCCGACATCAAACAAATCTTTGGCCACATATTTTCCGCCCGGTTTCAGGCTGGCCAGATATGGCGTACGGCGCATAACCTCGCACACATCATGAAGGTCGAACTTGATGCCGGCCTCATGGGCAATCGCCGGAAGGTGAAGCGCCGCATTGGTCGAACCTCCGGTTGCCGCAACGATCATCGCTGCGTTTTCAAGGGATTTTCGGGTAACGATATCGCGCGGACGTATATTCTTTTTAATCAGCTCGACAATCGCTTTTCCCGATGCAAAAGCATATTCATCGCGGCTTTCATAAGGCGCTGGCGCTCCAGCCGATCCCGGCAAAGCCAGACCGATTGCCTCGGACACGCAGGCCATCGTGTTGGCCGTAAACTGGCCGCCGCAAGCCCCCGCCGACGGACACGCCACACATTCCATTTCCTTGAGATCGGCATCCGAAAACTCGCCCGTAGCGTGTTTGCCAACGCCTTCAAAGACGTCAATAACGGTCACATCATTCCCGCGGAATTTGCCGGGAAGGATAGATCCTCCATACATAAAGACCGACGGGACATTAAGACGAACCATCACCATCATCATGCCCGGAAGAGATTTATCGCATCCGGCCAGACCGACCAAGGCATCGTAGCAGTGCCCGCGCATGGTCAGTTCAACCGAGTCAGCAATAACATCGCGTGATGGCAGCGAGGAACGCATCCCCTCATGTCCCATGGCAATGCCATCGGTTACGGTGATGGTTGTAAATTCACGCGGAGTTGCGCCATTTTGTGACACACCTTTTTTAACCGACTGCGCTTGACGCTGAAGAGCGATATTACAGGGGGCTGCTTCGTTCCAGCAGGTTGCCACACCGACCAGAGGCTGGTGAATTTCCTCTTCAGTCATGCCCATCGCATAATAATAAGAACGGTGCGGCGCGCTTTTCGGTCCTTCTGTAACGTAACGGCTAACCAGTTTGGATTTATCCCACGGCATGACACACCTCGAAAAATAGTGAAGTAGAAAAAGAAAAGAAGTCCGGACTAGTTCCCGCCGCCATCACGCTTGGCTTCGGAACTCTTGTCACGTTTGTAGAGCAAGTCATCCAGAACATTACGGATTTCACCGGCATTCGCCAAAAACGGAATATACGAAAAACGCGAACCGGTTCCGGTAAGAACAATCGTACCGTAATTCATCATATGACCGATCAGGGTTCGCTGGATCTCGACGCTTTCGATACGTTCCAAACGCACCTGAACCGTGTCAACCTTGATGAGTCCCGAACGGAAAAACACGCGCTGGTTCGTTACAATAATAAGAAGAATAGACTTGAGCAAAAATGCATAAGCAAACGTCAAAACCGACACGAGGCACAGAAAATATCCGAGCGGTGGGGCAAGCAGCCCGATCAAGAGAGCAATCACAAGAACGGCGCACGCCTTCCAGAAAATAGCACCGGAAATGCGACCTTGAATGAGAACTTGCTCCCCTTCACGAAGAGCTGCGGGAAGATCACCGGCTCTGGCAGACATAACTTGTTTCGGTTCCATGTCAGTCACTCCTGCAAATGAAGGTTAGCCGTTACGGGCCTTTTCGATAGCCTTACGGAAGATAATCGGTTGAGCAAGGTTCGGCATCACCATCTCGCCAACGCCCATTCCGTGAATAATCAAGCGCCCGAAATCGAAGATACGACCCCAGAATGACTGGTGCACAGAAACGCTTTCGATCCGGTCAATGCTCATTTCGCCGACATCACGGGCGATCAGACCGCGTTTAAAAATCACGCGATTGCTGGTCACAACAATCTCGGTTGTGACCTTGATCACCATCATGTGGGCAAAACGGAGCACACCCATCAAGAAAATCAGCAAAGCCGCCAATTTAATCACAGGGTGCATCTTGCGGATAATCGAGAGCCAACCATCGTCCATCATAAGTGGAGCGGTCAGAACCATATTCGCAAAATTGGTCGGCAGGTAAATAATGAGTTGCTCAACAGACACCAGCAACGTGACGGCGAAAAACAGCCCCCATACGATGGCCATAATCGCCTGAACGTCATAGAACCAGTGAAAACGGGCGACATAGATCAGATCTTCATCCGATGACAGTGTCTGTTGAACATACAACATGAACCCTAGTCTCCCAACGAAATGCCAAGAGCGCGAGCGGTATGAACCAGCGAGCTGTTCACATCAACAGCCTGATAAGCTGCAATCGCTGCCTCGATAGGCACATCCACAACTTCACGGTTTTTCCATGCCACCATACGGTCGAATTTACCTTCGGAAATAAGGTCAACCGCACGAACACCGAATGCCGAAGCAATCAGACGATCGTTGTAAGTTGGCGAACTACCGCGCTGGACGTGGCCCAGAACAGTAACGCGGGTTTCGGAACCGGTTGCACGGAAAATCTGGTCGCCGACATAGTGACCGATACCGCCATAACGCATTTGTCCGTCCGAGAATTTCATCTGGGATGCATCACCATCCAGAGTTTTAACCGCTTCGGATACAACAACCAGTGCAAAGTTACGGCCACCGGCTTTCACTTGCGCGATTTTCTTGGCAACGCTTTCGATTTTGTACGGAATTTCCGGGATCAGGATAACGTCGGCGCCGCCAGCGATACCGGCGGTCAAAGCGATATGTCCGGCGTCACGGCCCATCACTTCAAGAACCATCACGCGATCATGCGACGCAGCCGTTGGCTGCAAACGATCCAGAGCTTCAGTCGCAACAGAAACAGCGGTATCAAAACCGATCGAGGTTTCAGTCTCGCCGATGTCGTTATCAATGGTCTTTGGAATGCCGACCATACGAATACCGCCCTGCATCGCGAGCTTACGAAGGATCGCAAAGCTACCGTCACCACCGATACCGATCACAGCTTCAAGACCAAGAGTTTTGAAACCGTCGATAATTTCCTGCGTACGGTCTTTGATCGATCCGTCAGGCATAGGGTAAGCAAACGGGTTACCTTTGTTGGTGGTTCCAAGAATGGTCCCGCCCATACGCATGACATTATTATCGAACATATCCGGTGTCAGGACACGGTACTGAAGCGGGTTGCACAGCAAGCCAGCCGTTCCATCCAGAATACCATACACTTCCCATCCGAGCAGATCCGCACGATGAACGGCAGCACGAATAGCTGCGTTAAGACCGGCACAATCACCACCACTTGTCAGAATTCCAATTCTTTTCTTCATTTTTCCTCAAACGATCACAAATACAATAATTATAAAGAGTCCCCGATTTCTAGGGCGGAGACAGACTACTTTGGAAACGTTCAAACGTAAATGCCCCACACGGGGAAATTTTTTAAAAATATCAGTGAGTAAATTCCCCTACCCTTAAAACAGACTTATCAAATCCGGCTAAATCTGTTAGAAGGTTCGAACCGAAAATCTTAAAATAAGAAGAATTAAGTAAATATGGTTGATGAAGATTCACTGCGGGAGCAACTGGAAGAGTTAGCTCGCCAACACAAAGCTCTGGACGATCAAATCAATCTTTTGGCAAAATCCCAGCCTGTCGACTTTTTGACCATCACCAAGCTCAAAAAAGAGAAACTGCGCATGAAAGACATGATTTCCCGCATTGAGAGCATGTTGATACCGGACATTTTGGCATGAGCGAAAGCGATCCAAACCCTCAAGTTGGCATTATTATGGGCTCCCAGTCCGATTGGGAAACAATGGCCCACGCCCACGAGATTCTGCATACATTAGGCGTTCCGCATGAAACGCGCATTGTTTCAGCGCACCGCACCCCCGATCGCCTCGTTGATTATGCAAAAACAGCACAATCCCGTGGCCTGAAAGTTATCATTGCCGGAGCCGGTGGCGCCGCCCACCTGCCGGGCATGGCCGCCAGCATGACCCCACTTCCGGTTTTGGGCGTTCCGGTTGAAAGCCACGCCCTTAAAGGGATGGATAGTTTACTTTCGATCGTACAAATGCCGGGCGGTATTCCGGTCGGCACGCTCGCTATCGGAAAAGCCGGTGCCATTAACGCCGCCTTGCTCGCCGCATCGATTCTGGCGTTAAATGACGAACAGCTTGCCGCACGTCTCAACGATTATCGCCAGAAACAGACCCAGAATGTCGCCGAAGTCCCGAAATAAGAAACCAGCACAAATTCTTGGAATCCTTGGCGGAGGTCAATTAGGCCGTATGTCGGCCATGGCCGCCGCCCGCCTTGGCATTAAAACCCACATCTTTTGCCCTGAAACCGACGCTCCCGCTTCTCACGTGGCCGCCAAAACTTTCGTCGCCCCCTATGATGACCGCAAAGCGCTCGAAGAATTTGCAAAATCGGTAGATGTGATCTCGTACGAATTCGAGAATATTCCGGTCGAAACCGTTCGCTTCCTGAAAAAATTCAAGCCGGTCTATCCGGATGAAAAGCTGCTCGAGATTGCCCAGCACCGCTGGAAAGAAAAGCAATTCCTCAACGATATCGGCATCCCGACCGCCAAATGGGCCAAAGCCAAAAGTGCTGACGATATTGAAAAAACACTCGAAGAATGGGGCGCAACCAGCTGCATTATAAAGACAACTCGTTTTGGTTATGACGGCAAAGGCCAAGCCAAAGTATCACCGAAAAACGATGCCGCCACAGCATGGGCCTCGCTTAAAACCGACGAAGCCATCATCGAGTCGATTGTCCCGTTCGCATTTGAAATTTCGGTGATCGTGGCCCGCGACCAGTTCGGAAAAACCGAATCTTATGTTCCGGTCCTCAACGAACATAAAAACCATATCCTTTCCAAAACCACCGCGCCTGCACCACTGGATGACGCCCTACTCGCCAAAGCAACAACAATGGCACGCAAGCTCGCCAAGCACGTCAATCTTGTCGGCGTACTGGGCCTCGAGCTGTTTGTAACCAAAGACGGAAAAATCCTCGCGAACGAAATCGCCCCGCGCACCCACAATTCAGGACATTGGACGATTGACGCCTGCCCGGTCTCCCAATTCGAGAACCATGTCCGCACCGTGTGCGGCCTTCCGGTCGGCAAAGCGGGACGTCACTCGGACGCGGTTATGCTCAACCTGATTGGTGAAGATGTTCTTCTCACCGAGAAATACCTTGGCAAACAAGGCGCCTGCATCCACCTCTACGGCAAACCGGAAGTCCGCGCAGGCCGCAAGATGGGCCACATCACACTCGTTAAATAGTCTATTAAACCAAAAGACACTTTGTCATTTTCTTCTCATGACCGCAAAAGAAACAATTAAGCCGAACGACGACATAAGCACAAAAGAAATAAAGAAATAGAACAAAAACATCGGCAAAAAATCAATAAAAATTGCCGCGGTTTTCAGTTTGCACATAGCCCCCTGCACCACCCAATTCGACTCAGAAATTTTAAATTCCGCCCCATGCCACTGAACAAGAAATTCACGCTCATCTTTATCCTGAATAGGGTCATACAACCGAAACGAGTTCTCGGGAGAAGCAACATATGTGTCACCTGCCGCATCGGGTAAAGCCGCAGGAATAGATGTTATCGAGCAATATTTCGTGGCGTTCACATTGCTCAATTCCGAATACAGTATAACTGAGCTCAAAAGAACCGACAGAGCTACCGCAAAGACAGCTGAAAAAAACAGCAACCTTTTTTGAGCGAAGGCCCCCATATCCCTAACTATTGGAACGCAACTTCGTTAAAACTACGGAGCTTGCGGCTATGGAGCTTACCTTCTCCAATATCGCGCAGTAGCGCCATCGTCAAAAGACCGATCTGAAGATGCTGCTCGACCCTCTGGCGATAGAAACTTTCAGCCATACCGGGAAGTTTCAGCATTCCATGAAGCGGTTTATCCGACACGCACAACAGCGTCCCATACGGAACACGGAAACGGAAACCGTTCGCCGCAATCGTGCCCGATTCCATATCCAGCGCAATCGCGCGGCTCTGACTCAAACGGGCATTCTTGCGGATGCTCGGGCGAAGTTCCCAGTTCCGGTCATCCACCGACGCCACCGTCCCCGTCCGCATAATCTTTTTGAGATCATATCCGGTTAAGCCCGTTACCTCACTCACGGCTTTTTCGAGCGTAAGCTGGATTTCAGAGAGCGCCGGAATCGGAATGGACGGGTGCAAATCGCGGTAAAGGACATTGTCCTCACGCAAATACCCGTGCGCCAAACAGTAATCACCAAGGTTTTGCGAATTACGAAGACCCGCGCAGTGCCCGAGCATGATCCACGCGTGAGGGCGCAAAACGGCAATATGGTCGGTAATCGTTTTGGCGTTCGATGGCCCGACGCCGATATTCACCATCGTGATGCCTGACCCATCCGGACGCTTGAGGTGATAAGCCGGCATTTGCGGCATACGGCGCGCACCGTCACCAGAACTATCCGCTGGCAAACCTTTTAGGTTCTTGTTGTAGGTGACGATATTACCCGGCTCGACAAACGCCTCATATTCGGCACGCCCTTCGCGGATGCTGGCATCATCCGATGGGCTCATCGTTTGATGGGCAATTTTGACAAACTCGTCAATGTAGAATTGGTAGTTGGTAAAAATCACATAGTTCTGGAAGTGCGACGCATTGGTTCCGGTATAGTGACGAAGACGCAAGACAGAAACATCCACACGCGGCGCGGTAAAAAGCGAGAGCGGCATATCTTCGCCATCACCCGGGAAATGCGTGCCGTTGGCAATCTCGTCATCCATAATCGAGAGATCAGGAAGGTCAAAGACGTTCGGAAGAGCTTCCATATGCGCCGGAGTAAGATCACCCTCGACATGGTAATTCTCGCCCAAAACAAAGTGGATCGGCATCGGCGTATCGCTTACGCCAATTTCAATCGGAACTCCGTGGTTGCGAAGCAGCAAACGCATCTGGTCCTTATAGTAATGATCGAAAATATCGGGACGGGTCAGCGTGGTGGAATAAGTGCCGGGGCGAGAGACAAAACCGTACGACAATCGGCTATCGACGCGGCGCGCATTATCGACCTTGATCCGCATATAAGGATAATAAACCGAGGCCGGCTCTTGCTGGACATCCTTGGACGCCGAAAACTCGGCAAATTTACCGAGAAGCTTTTGACGCGCATCATCGTAAAGCTCTTGAAGGCAATCAAATGCCTCATTTTCATCGGAAAATTTGTAAACTTTATTGAAAGACTTCAGAAATGACATCAATAGACCTTTTTCCAATATGATACTGGAAAAAGCCCCGCCCGTCTACGCCCCGTTCTTAAGCCGAAAGACCAACCAAAGTCCGTGCAAACTCCGCCGGATGGAACGGTTGCAGATCTTCAATATCCTCACCTACGCCAACCGCATAAATCGGGAGTTTAAACTTGTCGGCAAGAGCCACAACAACCCCGCCTTTGGCCGACCCGTCAAGCTTGGTCACAATAAGGCCAGTGAGCTTGACGATTTGCGAGAATGTCTCCACTTGGGAAATTGCATTCTGACCAGTCGTGGCATCAAGAACCAACAAAACCTCGTGAGGAATTGTCTCGTCTTTTTTCTTGAGCACCCGCGAGATTTTCTCAAGCTCGGCCATCAAGTTGGCTTTGTTATGAAGACGCCCAGCCGTATCGATCATAAGCACGTCCATATTTTCATTCACAGCGCGTTCGTACGCCGTAAACGCGAGCGCCGCCGAGTCCGATCCGATCTCGCTCGAGACCAAAGGACATTTGGTACGATCCGCCCAAATCTGGAGTTGCTCGATAGCGGCCGCGCGGAATGTATCGCCCGCCGCCATCATGACTTTCTTGTGGTCTTTGTAATGAATTTGATAAGCCAGCTTACCGATAGTTGTCGTTTTACCGACACCATTCACACCGCAGACGAGAATAGTACGCGGCCCGCCGGCAGGACGATCAAGCGGCAGTGCGCGGGCCGTATGACCGAGAATAGCGGCAATCTCGTCAGCCAAAGCCTTTTGGACATCCTGAACATTATTATCTTTATCAAATCGGCGTGCGCGCATGGCCTCCACAAGGCGTGCCGCTGTCGATGGCCCGAGATCGGCTTCTATCAACAAATCCTCGAGGTCTTGAAGGGCGTCCTCATCAGGCTTCCGTTTCGAAAACAAATCACTGATGCCGCTTCCGATTTTATGAGTTGATTTCGACAATCCACCTGTCAAACGCGAGAGCCAGCCACCCCCCATATCCTCACGAGAAGTCTCGACCACTGGAGTCGCAGGGCTTTCTTTCGCAACCGGAATTTCTTCCATGCCGTCGATCACGCCAGCTTCAGTTTCATTCAACTCATGCTTTTCAAATTCAGGATCAATCTGGGCTTCGTACTCGGTCGATGGTTCAATCGCCGGATCATCTTTATGATGAAGAATACGATCGTCCTGAGCTTCTTGCTCTTGGCTTGCCTGATTATTTTTTTTGCGCCAGAAAAACATGATAGACCTCGGCCCGTTGCTATGAATTGAATACCCCATGTCTTAGCACAAAAGACCGTGGCATTAAAAGACACATCGCAACAAAAGAAATTAACGGATCAAGCCGCAATTCGCCCGTTCAGGCGGCCATTTTCAACGATTCCGGTATCTACAGCGACAAGGCTGCCGATTGGCCGGTGTTCATTTAGAACTATTTCGGCAAAATGCTCACTCCGGCCAACACCACCCTGCTCGACCACCACCATACGGCGGCTATTGATATGCCGGGCGAGGAAACGGGCTAATTGACGCTCGCCAAGCTCACGCAATTGAGCGGCACGCTCTTTGCGAACATCAAGATCCACTTGAGGCATCTTTGCAGCCGGAGTCTGCGGACGCGACGAATACGGGAACACATGAAGGAACGTCAGATCACATTCTTCAACCAGTTTGAGACTATTGGCAAACATCTCGTCGGTCTCGGTCGGAAAACCGGCAATAATATCCGCTCCAAACACCATATCAGGACGAAGCTCACGTGCACGCGCACAAACATCGATGACATCCTGACGCAAATGGCGGCGTTTCATCCGCTTGAGGATCATGTCATCCCCCGCCTGAACACTCAAATGAAGGTGCGGCATCAAACGCGGCTCATGGGCAATCAGATCCCACAAATCTTCATCAATTTCGACAGGGTCGAGCGATGAGAGGCGAAGACGCGGAAGCTCGGGAACCTCACGGAACAAGACTTTCATCATATACCCGAGGCTCGGCTCACCCGGCAAATCCTTGCCGTACGAGGTCACATCGACACCCGAGAGAACAATCTCGTTATAGCCCTGCTCGATCAAGGTTTGCACCTGACGAACAATGTCATCAACCGGAACCGAGCGCGAATTACCGCGGCCATAAGGAATAATGCAGAAGGTGCAGCGGTGATCGCATCCGTTTTGAACCTGAATAAAAGCCCGCGCATGGCCTTCAAATCCTTCAAGGAGGTGGCCCGCGGTCTCGCGCACCGACATAATGTCATTTACAATGACTTTTTCGGTCGTATCTCCCGTCCACGTATCCGCTTTAAGCTTGGCGTGGTTGCCGATCACCTGATCGACTTCCGGCATCGCCGCGTAGGTTTCGGGTTTAATCTGGGCCGAACAACCGGTCACAATGATTTTGGCTTCCGGATTTTCACGCCGCGCACGTCGAATAGCCTGACGGGCTTGACGCTCCGCCTCGGCGGTCACGGCGCAGGTATTAAAGATAATGGCATCCTCCATCCCCGCGTTACGGGCATGGGTTTTCATGACCTCGCTCTCATAGACATTGAGACGACAGCCGAACGTTTGGACCTGTGGTGACTTTTCCCCATTATTCATGCCCCCGTCATGCCAGAAATACTTGCAGAATTCAATTTGATTATGATAAATGACATAAAAATCAAATTTAAACGGGGATTTTATGTCTTTTCTGCGTAACCTGATGGGCCGCGTGGCCAATAATTTCGGATCAACCGAGCCTGAAGTACAAGAAGATCGCCCCTGCGCAGTCATTCCCCTCGTCCGCATCCTCCGGACCTTCCAGCTGTTTCAGGATCATTTATATACAGTTGGCAAGGATATCCCCTCCGACGCGGATGATGTAAAACTTCTTGGCTCCATCTACGAAGAGATAAAAAGTCCGGCTCAGGACCACTTCCGTAACCCCAAAAATATCCGCATCACCGATATGTGCGCCCGTCAACGCGAAGATGGTTCATTCATGACCTATGTCGAATACTGGCACAATCAGGAAGGGGCCGGAGAAATCCAATGGGTCTCGCTCCTGATCGCCAGAGCCTTGCAAGACGACGACGGCATTACCTTTGACCCGCAATTCTGTCTGACCGGATATACCGCCGACGGCGATGGTGATCACGGCCTTTTGGTCGTACCGCAAGAAGTCTTGTGCCGCGCATTGGATCAGGACGAACAGGTTTTTGCCCAACCTGAAAATGACGAAGAGCTGATCGGGGCAATAGCTTACGCCAATCAGGCCTTCCTCCAGTTCCTCTCCGGCGAGGAAATTACGCCGCGTCAAAACCAGCAACTCCTGTCTCCGGCCAATCTTGAAGCCGCCAGCCAGATTGTCCTTTATCTGAACAAACGCGACCCGCGCTCACTGTCCGAAGACATCCAGCGCTACCAAGCCAACCGGAAGCTAGGCCTCGCCTTACCGGATCGCCATATTTAGGGGGGTTTAAAATCATGTTTTCACTTTCATCTATTTTTGGCGCTGCACCGAAAAATTCACCTGTTTCTCCAATCGCCATTTCCTATGTTGGCCTCCAGCATTATCTGCAGCTGTTCAATAAGACTCTCTATGCAATTGATGAAAGTCCAAGCAAAGACGCTCTTCAAATACGCCGCACCGCCAGTATTCTCAAAAGCATGAGCGTTCCCGAAGCCGCGCATTTACAGGACAAAGACACAATATGGACCGACCTTGGCGTCGCCGAGAACGACTATAACGATCAGTTTTTTTATGGCTCCTACAATCGTCCGTCCCGTAATGGTCAATCAAGAGACGAATATCTCGTGATTGGATCGACATCGGAACTCGCGATTGAAGAAACCCAAACCCAGCAAATCATCCCGCATTTCCTGATGCTCGGCGTCTTGAGACACAACACCGAAGGCCAAGCCGTTCATCCGATTGCCCTAGCCTCGCGTTCTCGTCTAGCCAGTGATGGCCTCACCGAATTCGTGAGCGACGGCGTATCCGACCCGTCTGTTGTCCAATTCCACATGGGATACGCCACCATTCCGCTCCAGTTTATCGTTGCCGGTGAAAAATTCGATCACGGTGAAGCTGCCCGCCAGATCAACGAAGCTTCACCGATTAGCCTGTTCCAAAAACTTCACTTCTTAATGGCCCACCGGGCACCATCCTTTTTTGCCGATGAAATGGCCGAATTTACAGCGCAGCTGCGACCAAGCGGCCGCGAACTTAGACCATAGGAGTACCACCATGCCTTTGTTTAATGTCTACAAAAATGAAGAAGGACATCTTGTTCCGGCGATTGAAGAAAGCCGCTTGATGGAACTATTCCAATTCGGGAATCCGAAATACTTTCATATCTCGGAAGATGTCACGCTTGACGACAACACCACAACACCTCTCGAAGGCGTTTTAGGTGCCGTCAAATCAGTTTCGGCCAAACATTTTCTGGCCAACGCACCGACCACTATTCAAAACATCTATTTTGGCGCCGAGGAAAAAGGCAGCTTTATTATGGGCGCCCGCTATAAGGATACGTTCCGCGACAAGAACCAAGAACGCTTTGTACTGATTATCGCGCATATGCACAACGATCCCGAAGACAAAAACTTTGGCTCGGCCGCCCCGTTTTTCGTGACCAGCGGCTATTTCGTAGAAGACAAGGAAACCAAGAAACCTTCTGTGGTTATTCAGGAAGCCATCTGCCGTGTCCGCACGACCGATGACCGCGAAGTGGTCACGCACGCTACCAATATTGAATCGCTGATGGCGTCCTTCTGCTACGCCGACGAAGCCTTTCGCGCCATTGCCGCTGGCGACTCTCTCGATATTGACGATTTCCAGTCATGGATCGACCAGCAAAACTTCCCTTACGTCGAAGAACGAATTGAAATATTGGCCAACCGCGATAAAGCCGGTCTGGAAGAAGAGCTGCGCTTGGCTTCCGAAGAAGCCGTCACCCGCCAAGCCGACAAAGGGGCAAGCTTCGATCAGGCGATTGAAAAAGCCGTTGCAGGTGGAGCGTTCTATGTGTCACCACAAATGACGCCGCGCTATAACTGAAGAACCCCGTCAAATACAAACGCAACCGGCCCGGTCATATAAACATGATTATTGGCTTCGCGCCATTCGATGACCAACTCGCCCCCGTCCATGCGCACCGTAACGCTCCGGTCAACATAGGAGCGGCGCATCGCGGCCACCGCCGAAGCGCAGGCTCCCGAGCCGCACGCCCATGTAACGCCCGTTCCGCGTTCCCAAACGCGCATACGGATATGGGCGCGATCCAGAACCTGAACAAATTCGACATTGGTCTTTTGCGGAAAGAGCACATGTTTTTCAATGAGAGGCCCGAATTCGGCTACAGGATAGTCTTCGATCCCCTTCTCGAGGAAAAAGACGCAGTGCGGATTACCCATGCTGACCGCCACCGGAAAATTCTCCGAGTTTTCAGGATCGGTCGACGTCGGAAGCATAATCGGAACAAACCGTGTATCGGTTTCTTTGGCCATTGGAATTTGTGCCCAGTCAAGGCGCGGCTCCCCCATATCGACGCAAACAAGACCATCGCCGCTCTTAACCGCTTCCAGAATCCCCGAAACAGTCGCAATCGAAATCGACTCCTTTCCGGTTTCCGTCATAATCAGCGTCGCAACGCAGCGCGAGGCATTTCCGCACATTCCGGCTTCCGATCCGTCCGGATTATAAATAGTCATGCGAATATCGGCATTTTTATCCGGCGTCAGGATAATGACCTGATCGCACCCCACCCCGAAATGGCGGTTTGCCGCTTTTCGGGCCAAAGTCGGCAGGTCAGGAAGGCTCTGGGTCCGTCCGTCAATAATGACAAAATCATTGCCCAAACCATGCATTTTACGGAATTTGACTGACATTTTGGCCTCCTGATGCGTTTTATGAGAATATTTCCTTGATCTCTCAAACGCAATAGGGCATAAAACTCTCAAATTTACCCGCGCATTTTCATTAAATGTGCCCGAGGGTACACCACAGTTGGCGAAGGTTCGCTCACTGTGGCGAAAATGCTTGTAAGGATTTTTAGACGATGTTCCAGTCTCTGACGGAAAAACTTGGTGGCGTATTTGATAAACTCCGCGGCAAAGGCAGCCTGACGGAAGAAGACGTCGCCCTCGCCCTTCGCGAGATTCGCGTTGCCCTTCTCGAGGCCGATGTCGCCCTTCCGGTTGTCAAAGATTTTGTCGAGCGCGTTCGTGAAAACGCCGTAGGCCAAGACGTGATTAAATCCGTCTCGCCAGCCCAACAAGTCGTCAAAATCGTTCACGATGAAATGGTCGCCCTGCTCGGCGCCGAAAACACCGATCTTAAAACCGACGGAACTCCGCCGCTCGTCTATTTGATGGTTGGTCTTCAAGGTTCGGGTAAAACCACCTCGACCGCTAAAATTTCAAAATTCCTGACCGACAAACGCCGCAAGAAAGTCTTGATGGCCTCGCTCGACACCTATCGTCCGGCCGCCCAAGACCAGCTCGCTCAGCTCGGAACCCAGACCGGCATCACAACTTTGCCGATCGTGGCTGGAGAAAACCCGCTGCAAATTACCGAACGCGCGATCAAAACCGCTCGTCTCGAAGGCTATGACATCCTGATGCTCGATACCGCCGGACGCCTCGCGATCGACGATGAGCTGATGGGCGAAGTCGCTAAAATCCGCGATCTCTCGCGTCCGGCCGAAACCCTTCTGGTTGTTGATGCCATGACCGGACAAGACGCCGTGAATACCGCCAAAGCGTTTGACGGGAAAATCGGCATTACCGGACTGATGCTCACCCGCGTGGACGGCGATGCCCGTGGCGGTGCCGCCATGTCGATGCGCGCCGTAACCGGCAAGCCGATTAAACTTATGGGCATCGGCGAAAAATGGGATGCGCTCGAGCCGTTCCACGCCGACCGTATCGCAGGCCGTATTCTTGGCATGGGCGATGTGGTCTCCCTCGTTGAAAAAGCCGTTGAAACCATCAATCAGCAAGAAGCTGAAGACATGGCCAAACGCTTTCAGGACGGCAAGTTCGACCTCAATGATATGCTCTCCCAATTCCGCCAGATGAAAAAAATGGGCGGCGTTGGTTCGCTCATGAAAATGCTGCCGGGTCTTGGCCGTTACGCCGATCAAATCGACAACGCCAATATCGATGACAGCATCATGAAACATCAAGAAGCCATCATCCTCTCGATGACTAAGAAAGAACGCGCCAATCCAGCACTACTCAACGCCTCACGCCGTAAACGCATTGCTGCGGGGTCTGGAACCAGTGTTCAAGACATCAACCGTTTGATCAAACAATACGAGCAAATGGAACAAATGATGCGCCGGATGAAAAAGATGGGCGTTGCCGGAATGCTCGGCGCTATGAAAGGCTTTATGGGTAAGGACGATCAGGAAAAACTGACCGCCCTCCAACAGGAATCCGGCACTATGCCGGGAATGTCGTTCTCCGGACCAATGTCCGGATTGGGACAAAGAGGAATGCTCGGACTCCCCGGCCTTGGTGGCCAAATGGGCGGGTTCGGTCACGGCGGCTCCAAAAAGAACCGCGCGAAAAAGAAACGCTAACGAACTTTACTAAAGACTATCAGTTCAATTGTTGAAAGGAGTACTAAACATGGCACTTAAACTGAGATTGGCCCGTCACGGCCGCAAAAAAAGCCCGTTCTACGCAATCGTCGTGGCTGACAGCCGCGCACCGCGTGACGGAAATTACATCGAGAAAGTAGGCACCTACGATCCTCGTCAACCAAAAGACAGCGATAAACGCGTCATTCTGAACGGCGAGCGTATCGCTCACTGGCTCAAAACCGGCGCGCAAGCAACCGACCGCGTAGCTGTTATCATCGCTAAAGCCGGACTTGCGCCGATGCCAGCGAAGAAAAACAACCCTGAGAAAGCCGTTCCGAAAGCCAAAGCCCAAGAACGCGCAAAAGAAAAAGCTGAAAAAGCCGAAGCCGCAAAAGCTGCTGCTGAAGCCCCTGCTGCTGAATAATCATTCGGAAATCACAGCCCCCGTTTTCGGGGGCTGTTTTCCATGAAGGATCATAATGAACGATACCGTCCGCCTTATTCCGATTGCCAAAATCCTCTCCGCCCACGGGGTACGGGGATTGGTCAAGCTGCGCTGCTATCTCGATGATGCAGATAATCTGGCTGACTATGAGCCTATTTGCGACAGCAAAGGCAAAGCCTACAAAATCACTCTCAAGAATTCGATCAAAGGCGACTGGCTCGCCGAAATCAACGGCATCACCGACCGCAATGAGTCGGAAAAATTGCGCGGCATCGAACTCTTCATTCGCCGCGACCAACTCCCCGATATTGAGGACGGCGAATACTACATCGAAGATATTATTGGTTGCGCCGCAATTGATAAAAGCGGCACCAAAATCGGCGACGTTGTCGGATTTGAAAATTTTGGCGCGAGCGATCTCGTCGAGATCAAACCGGTGAATGGCGGTAAAACCTACTATCTGCCAATGGTCGAACCTTATGTCGGGAAAATTGACGTAAACGCCGGAACCATCGAAGTTGAACCCGCCGAAGAATTCATGGCATAGTGGCCACCATGAAGGCGCACATCCTCACCCTTTTCCCTGAACTTTTTCCCGGCCCATTGGGACACTCGATCACGGGCCGCGCATTGGAAAAAGAACTCTGGTCGATTGACGCCCTCAACATTCGTGACTTTGCCCTAGATAAACACAAGACCGTGGATGACATCCCTTTTGGTGGCGGCGCAGGAATGGTCTTGAAGCCCGATATTATCGAACGCGCCCTCCTCTCCATTCCCGAGAGAGGACGCATCATATACATGAGTCCGCGCGGTACACCTCTCACCCAAAATCTGGTCAAAGAACTCGCCCAAGAACCAGCCCTGACCATTCTCTGCGGGCGGTATGAAGGCGTCGATCAACGCGTTCTGGATGCCTACGGCTTCGAAGAAATCTCGATTGGCGATTATGTCCTCACCGGCGGCGAGATGGCGGCCCACATCCTCCTTGATGCAACCGTGCGCCTCCTCCCCGGCGTTTTGGGCAATGACACCACCACCGACGAAGAAAGCTTTTCAAACGGCTTACTCGAATACCCGCATTACACTCGCCCCGCCCTTTGGACAGACGCGACAGGTCAGGAACGGACAGTTCCGGAAGTCCTCACCAGCGGCCACCACGCCAACGTCGCCAAATGGCGCCATGAGCAGTCCTTAGAGCTCACAAAAGAGCGGCGGCCCGACCTTCTCGAAAAACCGGCAAACAGCTAAGGCCGCGCCATCGCTGCCGTCAATGGCCTGTAAAGGCTGGAGAAATCGACGTTTTCTTGCCAAAAATCATGAAAAACACTTGTCTTTGCTGAGGAAATCAGGGTATAACCCCACAACCTTGAAAAAGACAAATGAGCCGCCGGGGGCAACCCTGATTACGGGTTCAAAGATAAATTAGGAGCTAAGACTATGAATACACTTCAAAAATTTGAAGCCTCCCAAGTTGCAAAACTGACCGAAGGCAAAAACATCCCTGAATTCGCACCAGGCGACACCGTAAAAGTGAACGTCAAGATTATCGAAGGCAACCGTGAACGTGTTCAGGCCTACGAAGGCGTTTGTATCGCTCGTGGTGGCCATGGCATTAACGCCAGCTTCACTGTTCGTAAAATCTCCTACGGCGAAGGCGTCGAGCGTGTATTCCCGCTCCTCTCCCCACGTATTGAAAGCATCGAGCTGATCCGTCGCGGTTCGGTTCGTCGTGCAAAACTGTACTACCTGCGTGACCTGCGCGGTAAGAAAGCCCGTATTACCGAGAAAAAAGACTATAAAGCTCAAGACGCTGAATAGTTTTTCTTCAAGAAAAGAATCAAAAACCGGCCCTAAACAGCCGGTTTTTTATTATCCTGATTTTAGAATCGGTTAGCTGACAATCACGAGACGCGACTTGAGCTCAAGGGATGACCCGTCAATCCGTACAGCTGTCAGCAAAACATCCTTGTTTTCGGCAAAACGCGCCATCAACTCGCTCGGGACTTGCCCAACCTGATGGAGCTTTCCTTGAAGCAAAACCTCGACGTAACCGTTCTGGCGGTCAAACAGGACAGTTTCCGATCGAACGAATGTCGGGTCATCAAACAATATTGATGCCAAACCGGTCTCCAGAACGCAGAAACTTGTAGAAATATCAGCCATTTAATCCTCCTCGATGGTGCAGCGCCCACATTTTTGCATCGCACAGGGACAGCCTACCAAAGAGGAATTAAGACCGGATTACGAAAAGATAAAATTTGATCTATCGCAGCAAAAGCCGATTACTTTACGGACAAGGATGCCAGAACATATTCGCGGGTCTGCCCATTCGCCTCAATCAAGCAGGTTCCGTCCTCTTCCTTAACCTCGAACGTCCCCGAACCTTCAAAGCGACTACCGGCATATTGCCCGCGCGGGAAAGAGGCATCCCCGACATTCGGAGGAGCGAAAAGATTCGATGCGGGAGTAAACTTGGCCACAAGACGTCCCTGCTCGTCGGTAATCTTGGCTTTATAGATCATCATGTCACGATTGATCTCGGCCACGCACTTGGCTTTCTCGGGAGGAATAGCCTCCTTGTTCTCGGCAAGTCGTGAACCCTGAACAATCTGCATGCCAACAAAGGACACGCCAGCCGCAAAAGCCGCCACTACCGCCCCGCCCTTCAAATAACCCGCCAAACGCTCTGTATTTACCATCATAATTGTCACCCTCTTCTTTTGGGCACAATATGGCTATACAGGAACAAAAATCAAGGAATTATTATGTATATTAAAAAGAAAATTGGTGCGGCCACTAGCCACACCAATCCTTAACCTCACCGATTACTTAGCGCTTAGGGCCAGGTTTAGGCGGTTCAGCCACGAATCTGGCTTTCTGCTCGCTCATGCCGAACATTGCCCCGCCTTTAATATCAGCAGTACAAATCTCGTTTTTGGCATCAACCACCATTTTACCCGGCAAAGCATTCGGACGGAAAACGGTTGCATCCCCTTCCACCTTGACCGGATCACCCGGACGAACTGAAACCGGAGAATTCATCTCGGCAACAAGCTTGCCGCCCACATACATTTCCGGATGGCCATCCTCTTTGGATACCGCGCAAAATGCTTCATTTATATCTGGTGTTTTGCCCATATTACCTCACTCGTTCAAGACATTATGTCCAAGAAAGGTTAAGAATATGACAATAAAAAATGGGCTTTAGTTGAATTGATAAGTATGGAACTCGGAGTACCGCATTTCGACCATCTGTCCGGTCTTATTGACTTTACCGGACGGCTTGACGGCCTGAACCGTGCATTTCCCCTCATCTTTGATAAAGTGCACAAGCCCGAGCATAGCCGCCCCACGGAATTCATCACTGGTATAGTTGATAGCACCATACCCCGTCAGGGTATTCGGAATATCGGGATTCTGGCGCATCATGTCAAAATTGGCGCTGGCAATAACACGGCCGGCAAACGGAAGCGTTTTATAACGGCTGATCATAACAAGTTCGGAAGCCCCACCATCCCGTTTATGGGCATCAATAGTGCACACAAGCTCACGGTCATGTTCCTGATAATAATCACTCGCCATTGAACCGGAAACGGCGCCACCTACTATCAATGCAAATATACGGAGACGGGACTTATTCTTATCGTTCATAAAAACCTCAGCGCCACTAGATCATGTTTTCATAATGCAAGACAAGAAAAAAATAGAACCCGCAGAATATTCCTTGATACCTAAGAAACCTATTCGCTATGAAGTAGAACCTAAAACAAAGTTACAGTCAGACAGATACGGCAATTAGAGATGTCCAGAACCCTTTTTGAAAAAATATGGGACTCCCACAGAGTCCACAAATCGGATGATGGCACATGCCTCATATATATCGACCGTCATCTTGTACACGAAGTCACCTCCCCTCAGGCATTCGAAGGCCTGCGCATGGCCGGGCGTAAAGTCCGGAATGTCAAAGCCACATTGGCGGTCGCGGATCATAATGTCCCGACTACCAATCGCGCGCTCGGGATCAAAGATCCTGAAAGCAAACTCCAGATCGAAACACTGGAAGACAACGTTAAAGAATTTGGGCTCACCTATTTCGGAATGTCCGACAAACGTCAGGGCATTGTCCACATCATCGGCCCTGAACAAGGGTTCACCCAACCCGGAATGACCATAGTCTGTGGCGACAGCCATACCTCCACCCACGGAGCCTTCGGAGCACTCGCCTTCGGCATTGGCACTTCGGAAGTCGAACATGTTCTGGCCACACAAACCCTCATTCAAAAACCGGCCAAAACCATGCGGATTAACGTCAATGGTAAATTGGCACCCTGCGTAACCGCCAAAGACATCGTCCTCCATATTATCGGACTGATCGGTACGGCTGGCGGCACAGGCTATGTCATCGAATATGCGGGAGATGCAATAAGCTCCCTCTCGATGGAAGGACGCATGACCATCTGCAATATGTCGATTGAAGGCGGCGCGCGCGCTGGTCTGATCGCCCCTGACGAAATCACCTTTGCCTACCTCAAAGGACGCCCGATGGCCCCGCAGGGCGATGATTGGGATAAAGCCGTCGCATGGTGGAAAACTCTGCCAACCGACGACGGCGCGACATTCGACAAAGAAATACATATTAACGCCGCGGACATTGCCCCAAGCGTAACATGGGGAACCTCCCCGCAAGACGTTCTGCCGATTACGGGAATCGTTCCCGATCCGGAACAGGAAAATGACCCCAACAAAAAAGCCGCGATGCTACGCGCCCTCGACTATATGGGACTTAAAGCCGGAACACGCTTGACCGATGTCCTTATTGATAAAGTCTTTATTGGCTCATGCACCAACGCCCGCATCGAAGACCTGCGCGCCGCAGCCGGAATGGTCAAGGGCAAGAAAGTCGCATTGAACGTACAAGCCATGATCGTTCCCGGTTCAGGTCTTGTGAAAGAACAAGCCGAAGCGGAAGGCCTTGATAAGATTTTCCTCGATGCCGGATTTGAATGGCGCGAACCGGGCTGCTCGCTCTGCCTTGGCATGAATGAAGACCGCCTTAATCCGGGCGAACGCTGCGCCTCAACCTCGAACCGCAATTTCGAAGGCCGCCAAGGACGCGGCGCCAGAACCCACCTACTCTCTCCGGCTATGGCGGCAGCAGCAGCCATTACCGGAAAACTCACCGACATCAGAAACTGGACCGCCTAATATGAAACAGAAAGACCACAACCTTTATCAAATCGACAGAGCAACCATCAACCTTCTTAAGACCGAAATTGGTCGCCTCATGTTTGGCGAACAAAACCGCAAACCTTCCCCGATGGACCTCATGCCCTTTGTGAGTGAGGTCATGCCGCCCGTCACGATCATCAACCATTTTCATCGTGGCGAACCCAGAGCCTATAAGGCTTGGCCAACCATTTGCCGCGATCCGATCAAAGAAGATCGTTTTTATGTGTTCTCTCCGGTCGGATATGACGGTCAAACTTATATGCCTCACAAAGGCACTTTGCTGATCGGCAGAAACGAAGAAAATATCAATGGCCTTCTGTTCGCGGGTGGCCATTCCGATCCGGAATATGTGTTCCTTCCGAAAGATGAAGGGACTGCTCTTCCTGAAGACTATGATCCGGAAACATCGATCCATAGTATGCTCAATGCCGGAATCCAGTCCCCTCAATCGACATACATTTTCTTTAAATCCGTTAAAGGGCAAGACATCAGCGAGCTGCTTCCCGCGGAAAGTTCGAGACAACGACAATTCAATCTGAACGGTAAGCCGTTGATGCTGGATCTGCCGCATTCTCTCGCCGAAGAAAACCAAGTTGATCGTTGCCTAGGAGCAAGCATGACAGTTCCTATCGTCAGAAACTTCGGATCAATGTTCGTTCTCGCTTATCGCTGTGACAATCCCGACCAGCCTATTGATTTTTGTCCCGAAGGATTCGAGCCCATGTCATCAGCCGAATTCCAGTGGATGGCCGCCGACGAGCAAGACAGCATCATTGGAATTAAACTCCCCCCTGTTCCGGCATCATTAAAAAATGTGTTTGCCCTCCGTGAAACAGTCCAAACAGAACAAGCAGAAAAGGTTTTGGCATGCAGCCCTTCCGCACCCTGACATCGATTGCGGCCCCCATGCCGCTCATCAATATCGACACCGATATGATTATCCCGAAACAGTTCTTACGGACGATCAAACGCACAGGATTGGCCTCGGGCCTCTTCTATGAAATGCGCTTTGACGAAAACGGAAACAAAAAACCTGATTTCGTTTTGCACAAGGAACCCTACACCAAATCAAGCATCCTGATTGCCGGAGAAAACTTTGGCTGCGGCTCGAGCCGCGAACACGCGCCGTGGGCCCTTCTTGATTTCGGCATCCGCTGCATCATTGCACCAAGCTATTCGGATATTTTCTTCAACAACTGCTTTAAAAACGGAATCCTGCCGATTGCCTTGCCGCAGCCGCAAGTCGATAACTTGATGAAAGACGCCGAAGCCGGAAAAGAAATCACAATCAATCTCGACGAACAGAAAATCGTCAGCGGCAACAGTGTCTACAATTTCGACATAGATCCGTTCCGAAAACACTGCCTTCTGAACGGCCTCGACGACATCGGGCTTACGCTTGAAAAAGAACAATTCATAACCACCTACGAAACAGACCGCACGAAAGACAGACCATGGCTGTAAAACACTCGATCCTGATGACCCCCGGTGACGGCATTGGCCCTGAAGTAATGGCCGAAGTCTCCAAACTGATTACCTACCTCAACACCAGCGGACAAACCGATATTACAGTGACCGAACGTCCGATTGGCGGAGCCTCGATTGACGCGCACGGCGTTCCGGTCACCGACGAGACGATTGAACTCGGGAAGAAAGCCGATTGCGTTTTGCTCGGGGCGGTCGGCGGCCCGAAATGGGATAAGGTTGACTATGCTATTCGCCCCGAAGCCGGACTTCTCAAAATCCGGAAAGAGCTAGGCCTTTTCGCCAACCTCCGTCCCGCGATCGTATTCGATGCCTTGATTGATGCCTCGACTCTTAAACCGGATATTATCCGCGGCCTTGATATTCTCATTGTCCGCGAGCTGACGGGTGGCGTTTATTTTGGTGAACCGCGCGGCATCACCAACCTCCCGAACGGCGAGCGCCAAGGCGTAAACACACAAGTCTATACCACCAGCGAGATTCACCGTGTCGGACGTGTGGCGTTCGAACTCGCCCGTAAACGTCAGGGCAAAGTCTGCTCCTGCGAAAAAGCCAACGTCATGGAATCCGGAAAACTCTGGCGCGAGGAAATCACCAAGCTCCACGCCGAGTATAGTGATGTTGCACTGAGCCATATGTACGCCGACAACTGCGCCATGCAGCTTCTCAAAAACCCGCGCCAATTTGACGTGATTGTTACCGACAACCTCTTTGGCGATATCCTCTCGGACGAGGCCTCGATGCTGACCGGCTCCTTGGGTATGCTGCCGTCTGCCTCATTGGGGGCGCGGGACGCCAGCGGCCACCAGAACGCCCTCTATGAACCGGTCCACGGTTCGGCTCCGGACATCGCCGGACAAGGAAAAGCCAATCCTTTGGCCGCAATCCTGAGTTTTGCGATGGCCCTGCGTTTTTCGCTTGACCTTCCGGTGATTGCCGACCATATAGAAACCGCCTGCCGCGCCGTACTCGACAGCGGCACACGAACCGGCGACATTATGGCCGACGGATGCACGCAAGTATCCACCTCCCGGATGGGAGACGCCATAATCAACGCCCTAACCGCCCAAATGAAAAAGGCTGCATAAAATGGACATTACCAAGATTGCCTACGGCAGAAACGAAAAAGACATCAATGTCGTCATCGAAAACCCGATGGGCGGCGAGCCGGTCAAATACGAACTGGATAAAGAATCCGGCGCGATGATGGTTGACCGCTTTCTGCATACCTCGATGGTCTACCCTGGAAACTACGGTTTTATTCCGCACACCCTCTCGGGTGACGGCGATCCGGTCGACGTTCTGATTATCACCCGCCAAGCGGTTATGCCGGGCTCGGTTATGCGAGCTATACCGGTCGGCGTCCTTCTGATGGAAGATGACGGCGGCGTCGATGAGAAAATCATCGCGGTCCCGCATCCGAAACTGTACCCTTATCACGACAATGTGACCGACATCGAGCAGATCCGCCCGATCCTGCGAGACAAAATCTCCCACTTCTTTACCCATTACAAAGATCTGGAGCCAAACAAATGGTCAAAAGTTCTGGGCTGGGGCGACAACGTTAAAGCTGCCCAATTGATCCTTGAAGGCATCGAACGCTACAAAAACTCCAAATAGTTGATAAAATCGGGTCAGCATGCTGATTCGATTTCTCATAGAGTCCGGATTAAAGAAGTTAGGGGAGCAAACAACATCGGCTCCCCTGACTGTAATTGAACGCGTTATTCTCCACGCCCTCTACCTCATACCCGTGCTGATAGCGATCGGGATATCGGCCTCCCGTTTTATGCTCCCATACCCCGCTATCACCGGACACGGTTTTACAATAGGTGAGATCATAACAACCACAGTTGGAATAGCAGCTTTCACCGTGCTTTTTTCAATCTGGAATATAGTCTACCGCAAAGTCAAAATCGAACCATGGGCCGTAACTCATTTGATCTGGGTATCTCACGCATACGTTTCGCTGGCACTTCACACCTTAATTGCAGGCATTTCGTTTGCCGTATTTATAATTCTAGCCGTTATAATCAACCAAATTGCACCTATTCTCTTCTATGTGGGCATTGCCATGGTCTATTTGGTAACGATTTTATTCTTATGGCGACTGGCAAAAGGTTATTATTATCTGGTGCAATCCAAGCCGATTGACTCTGTAAAAAGGCTATGGACAGTCAAAAAAATTAATTATATATAAATATATAATATTTCATAATAGTTATATAGAAGGAGTAAGGACATGACAGGAATAGCCCTCGTACTACTCGCCTTTGTCTTTATCATCATTGAGACCCATGTCCCCTCGTTCGGACTGTTTGGTCTGCTGGCGGTGGTCTCTCTGCTGGCCGGAGGAAACATCTTGGTCGAACAGGGCGAGGTCTTTGGCTACCCCGTCGATTGGAGCCTCTTTATCAGCATAGCGGTGGCCCTTTCGATTGTAACCGTTATTTTCGCCCGCGTGGCCCTCAAATCCTTTAAAGCCCCGAACACCAGCGGCGTCGAAGCTATGATCGGCAAAGATGCCGTTGTCGAAGACTGGGATGGAAAAACGGGCCGTGTCACCATTCAAGGTGAGTTGTGGCAAGCCGAAAGCGCGGCCCATCACCATTTCAAGCAAGGTGACAAAGTCCGCGTCACCGGCACAAACGATTTAAAGCTCCAGATTGAAGCCGAAAAATAAAATCATCCCACACGAACCTCATTCAACCCTAAAAAGGAGTCCACTATGAATTTGATTATTGTTGTCCCGTTGATCCTCTTCGTGACATTCCTCGCAAGTATCCGGATTATTAAGGAATATGAACGCGGAGTCATTTACACGCTCGGTAAATACACCGGAATGCGCGGCGCTGGCTTCCAGCTTGTCCTTCCGGTCATCCAGCAAATGCAAATTGTCGACGTTCGCGTCCGTACCGACGATATTCCGGCGCAGGATCTGATCTCGAAAGACAACGTTTCGGTGCGTGTGAGCGGTGTTCTGAACTACCGCGTTGTTGATCCGGGCTTGGCCATCAACCGCAACGAAGACTTCCTCTTCCGGACCAACCAGATGGCGCAAACCACGCTGCGCTCCATCCTCGGCCAACACGACCTCGATGATATGCTGCAAAAACGCACCGAACTGAACAAAGCCATTCAGGCTGAACTTGACGGCCAGACCGAAGGTTCGGGAATTAAAGTGATTAGCGTTGAAATCAAACACGTTGATATTGACCCGAGCATGGTGCGCGCGATTGCCCGCCAAGCTGAAGCTGAACGCGAACGCCGCGCCAAAATCATCAATGCCGAAGGTGAATTGCAAGCCGCAAAACAACTGGCCGAAGCCGCCGAGATTCTCTCCCAGCGCCCTGAAACCATGCAGCTTCGTTACCTCGGAACCTTGGGTGAATTTGCCAACGGCAAAAGTGTGAGTACCATCGTTCTGCCGCTTCCGATGGACCTTCTCAAAGGCGCCACCGATTTGCTCGGCCTAACCAAAAAATAAAGACCGGTTTATTGATCGGAATTACGTCTGAAAACCTCGATGCCAATTTCATCGAGGTTTTTACTTTCCTTGGCATCCTGTTCGGCTTGCTCTTCGGCGTCACGGCGATCTTGAATGATCTGGGCTTTTTTCTGTTCCGAGAAAGCTTCGCGCATATCGTCTTGCGCTCGGGTAATTTTAAGATCGAGTTTCTTGAGCTGCCCGTCAAGCCGGTCCAACTCTCCTACCATGCGGGACGAATAGGCCGCAAAGGCAATCAAATCCTCAACGCGCCCCGAATTCTCGGCTGTCACCTGTTCATGGGCCACTTCATCGGTGATAACCCGCTTACGCGATTCCAAAAGCTCGGCCTGACGAAACAACTCCGCCAGAACCTTCTGCTTTTCTTCGACACGAAACTTCCTGAGCCGAATAAGGGGATTGAGATCAGCCATAAGCTCAGGATACCACAAAAATCAGGCGGGTTTAAGGATGCTCGTAACCCAGATTATCAAGCGCCACAGCCACCGCTTTGGACTGACCGGCCGGGTCCATATCACGACTGCCCATTTTCTCGATGATTTCGATCAGGCGCGGATCATTTTCAGGAATAAGCTCGAACAGCTGCTCGGAAACATTTTCAGGAAGAGCTTCGACAAGACTGTTATAGACAAAGCTGCTCGCTTCGGCCTCAAGTTCGGGTAAAAAGAAACTCTTGGGCTCGCTATCACCTAAAGCGATCTGCACAACTCCGCCCGTTTCCCCCTGCTCGCGCGCAGCTGAGCCGATGTGAAGCACGACAAACTTCTCGCCGCCATACGACATCTTGATCTTCAAACGGTCGCCTTGCTCCCATTTTTCCGAAAGCTTTACCCCATAACGGGCCAGCTGACGGGACATCGACGCTACATGAAGAATAATCTTGGCAAAGAAGTCCGGTATCGGATCTTCCGCATCGCGGGCACGCAAAAAGGCCAGAAGTAAAGCCTTGTGATCCTTACTTGAAATACTCATTAACCATCCCCTGTTATTGGACAATGGGATACTGCCAGAAGATAGTATGACAAATCAAGCTTTATTGCTCTGCGGTATAATCCATCCGCAAAATAGCGGCCAATCGGGCGAACCCTTCATCGATTGTCGAATGATCGCCTTTGTTCTGGGTTAGGAATTCTTCGATTTCGGGATATACCAGAATAGCCTCATCAACATTCGGATCACTGCCGCGGCGATAGGCCCCGAGCTGGATCAGCTCGGCCATATTCTCGTAAGCCGAAATAACCTGCTTGGATTTGCGGAAGATCGCGCGTTGCGGCTCGGTAAAAGCCCGAGGCAAAGAACGGGAGACGGATTTCAAAACATTGATCGCCGGATAACGGCCACGGTCGGCAATCGCCCGCTCCATGACAATGTGACCATCGACAATCCCGCGCACTGCATCCGAGATCGGCTCGT
This sequence comes from Alphaproteobacteria bacterium, assembly GCA_051715325.1. Lineage (GTDB taxonomy): Bacteria > Pseudomonadota > Alphaproteobacteria > Micavibrionales > Micavibrionaceae > UBA1573. The sequence continues at coordinate 76,619 of JBPXJO010000018.1, forward strand.
TATGATCATCCCCTTCAACGAGAACAGTAAAAAGACCGGTAATTGACCCCTCGCCCTGCGGCCCCGGGCCGGCCCTTTCAAGGAGACGCGCAAGTTCCCCGAACGTCGTCGGCGGATAACCTTTGGTTGTTGGGGGCTCGCCCGCCGATAATCCGATCTCGCGCTGGGCCATGGCAAAACGGGTCACCGAGTCCATCAAACACAAGACTTGTTTGCCTTGCTGACGGAAATATTCAGCCACAGATAAAGTGAGATAAGCTGCCTGGCGGCGCATCAGCGCCGGTTCATCGCCCGTCGCCACAATCACAACAGAGCGCGCCAAACCGTCTTCACCCAGATCATCCTCGAGAAATTCCTGAACCTCACGACCACGTTCGCCGACCAGACCAATCACCGTAATCTCGGCTTCAGTATATTTGGCCATCATCGAGAGAAGCACCGATTTACCGACACCCGATCCGGCAAATATCCCCATACGCTGCCCTTTGACCAAAGTCGTAAAGCAATTGACCGCCCGAACCCCGAGATCAAGTTTTTCCCCGACCCTTTGGCGCGTATGGGCAAGCGGAGCGGCATTCTTAAGCGGAACGCCGTCGGCACCGTTCTGAAGCGGCCCCAGACCGTCAATCGGACGGGCCAAAGCATCAATCACGCGCCCCAACCAGCGATCAGATGGAAAAACCACCGGTTTACGATCCTGAATATAAGCCTTACAACCAAGGCCTATCCCTTCCAGAGTCCCGAACGGCATAAGCAAAGCGCGATTTTCGCGGAAACCGACCACCTCACAAGGGACTTCCTTATTCGGATTCGGGCGCAGATAAACCATGGAGCCAACCGTCAAATCCTTGCCAAATCCGGCAATTTCAACCAAAAGCCCCAAAACCTTCGTCACCTCGCCATACACATGATGGTCGGGGATGGTTGAAATCTGGGCAGAAACTTTGGGGGCGATACGGTCCATAGCAAAGGGAAGATTCGGGAAATTAGGCTCTAAAGGAAAGAATAGCAGAAATTCTCGAAAAGGAAGCCTAAAACATTTGTTAACCTTTTTAATATTTGTTAATATGGATGTTAATAAAGTTTAACGTCACTAAACCCGAACGACCGTGAGCCCCACGGCAGAACAGAGGAAGAGACCATGCGAGTCCTGCTAGTAGAAGACGACAGCTCCACCGCAAAAAGTATCGAGATGATCATGAAGTCAGAAGGCTACATGGTCGAAACCACCGATCTGGGCGAAGACGCTTACGAACTCGGCAAGTTTTACGAGTATGACATTATCGTTCTCGACCTGATGTTGCCGGATATGCACGGTTATGATGTGCTGAAAAAGCTCCGCGCCGAAAAGATCAACATCCCTATTCTCATCCTCTCGGGCCTTGCCGAACTTGATAGCAAAATCAAAGGATTAGGCTTCGGGGCTGACGATTACCTGACCAAACCATTCGAAAAAGCCGAGTTGATCGCCCGTATCAAGGCAATCGTACGCCGCTCCCAAGGTCACGCCCAAAGCAAGATCGAGATTGGCCGCGTCACCGTCAACCTCGATTCGCGTACCGTTGAAGTGGACGGCAAGCCGATCCACCTGACCGGAAAAGAATACGGAATTCTGGAATTGTTGGCGCTGCGCAAAGGCACCACCCTCACCAAGGAAATGTTCCTGAACCACCTCTATGGCGGCATGGATGAACCGGAAGTCAAAATTATCGACGTGTTTATCTGTAAACTCCGCAAAAAGATCGAAGTGGCAACTGGCGGCGAAAACTACATCGAAACCGTCTGGGGCCGTGGCTACGTCCTGCGCGAACCAGCCGAAGCTGACAAGGTCCGTGCGGCCAACGCTTAAAGATAGAATCAATAAAACGAATTAAAGGCCTGTTTTGCAGGCCTTTTTTCATGTTCAGCGGTAATTGGCAGGAGAATGGTGCACCCGTAGGGATTCGAACCCCAAGCCTCCTGATCCGTAGTCAGGTGCTCTATCCAATTGAGCTACGGGTGCATCCAAAAAGTTTGTGGAACATACTTGAGGCCTTTCCGAATTGCAAGCCAAAAAATCACATGTAAAAAACGGGAGAACTCCAGCTAGGTTCTTGACATTTTTTCTATACAATTCCATAAGTTACAGTGGCTTTTGCGTGCAGATTCGCGCATCGGCCCGCAACGTTGTATTTTTTCGGCTAAACGCTATTTAAGGGACGCCCCCAAAACATGAATACGCATTTCTCATCCCGTTTCATTTGCGGCCTGTTGGCATCGACCTCCATTCTTTTGTCGGCCACCGCCGCCATGGCGCAATCCGCCAACAAAGTGCCAGCCTTGGTCATCACCAACCAACCGCTGCCTGAAGCTCTGGCCGGTCAGGTTTACACCAAGCCAACACAGACCCAAGTCATCACACCACAAAGCCTGCTCGATTCGTACTACGGCACATCGGACACCATCGTCTCGCGTAAGATTGGCGATATCCACCGCGACCTCGGTAATTTGCAAAACGATATGGCCAAACTGTCGGAACGGATGCTCTCGCTCGAGAAAATCAACCAGACTAACGCCGCCGAATACTACGCCGACACCGCAACGATCAGCACCCAGCTGCAATCCGGAACCACTCCGGGCAACCCTCGCCTCCTGCAAAAATTGGCGACCGCGCAAGACAGCCTTGATCGTCTGGCCCGTAACGTCAACGACATGAACGAACTGGCGATTGAAATCACCAAATCGGGATCGGTGGCATCCTACCTTCTCGAAGGCACACGTTCGGCTTATGGCCTGACTGGCGCCGTTGAAGAAGACCATGTCCAGCTGGCCCAACTCGAAGACAGCATCAACAACACGATCATCATCGTTGAACGCCTTCAGAACAACGTGAACGATGACATCACCCGCTCCAGCGCTTACCTCGCCACCGAGCGTAACAACCTGCGCACGATGTCCTTGGCCGTTGCTGATGGCAACCTGATGGGCAAAGCACTCTCGAGCCGTCCATTCACCTCGAGCGCGAAGAAAACCGATACCGTCGAGACCGCAAAACTCTCGAATGCGGAGCAACCGCCGGCGCCGACCAACCCTCGTCCGCTGGTTAAGATCCGTTTCGACCGTGAAAACGTCGACTACAAACAACCGGTCTATCTGGCCCTCAATGAAGCCATGGAAAAATTCCCGAACGCGCGTTTTGAGCTCGTGGCCGTGTACCCATCCCAAGGCAACGCTGCGATGACCGCCATCGAAAGCACCAAGTCACGCCGTAACGCTGAAGAAGTGCTTCGCTCGATGACCCAGATGGGCCTGCCGATGGACAAAGTGGACATCTCTTACGCTGCCAGCCCTGAAGTCGACAGCAGCGAAGTCCATATCTATATTCGATAGGTCTTTAAAAATGATTTAATAAGACGGATAAAATTCCGTCTTATTTTAAAAATGGATTTAAAATGACAGGGAAAGGAGGAGCTTGGATACTCTTTTCACCTCCTCTAGCATGAGGTTAATTGCAAACAAAACAGGAATCGACGCAAAACCAGACTCACTTGAGAACACAAGAATCTCATCATAAGCCTCAAGCTCAATTGCATAGTCAGCATCAATTAAAATACACACCTCCCCATCTTCAAAAAAACCCTTTGGTGAATGAGGCTGAATAATTCTTCTTATGTATCCACCACCATAGCCCTTTTTAAAACTTGTTTTGAAGCCAGAAAGAACACCCATTTTAAGTGCTCGTTTATGTTTATCTTTAATATTCAAATCATGTAATAAATAAAGTAGCTCATTAGCACCACGATATGGCTTAATCTCACTTATTATCCGCCTTATGTCAGATGAAAAAAAAGCCATTTTTTTTTGACATTCTGCACTTTCGAATGATTCTTTACTCCCTCTAATTGGAAAAGATATGTTTTTTCCATTTTCTTCCAAATCCACTCCATTCTGACCTGCGCAATACCATGCAATATTATCCAAAGAGCTACGCATCAAATGTAAAATAGAGCCAATGGCCACATAAATCTTAGCAGGCACACCTCGAGACGATTTATAAGCATAAACCCGCATACCTTCAGGATTAGGAACATCAATTTCCACCAGTTTCCCAATCCCATTTTTCTGAAAACTTACAACAACACTATTGAGTTCGCTGATCTTCTTCTCAGCCTCAATTACCTTCTCTCGAATAACTTCAACTTGATCGTCCACGAACCATGGCTTCAATTCAAATTCAACAAACCTACCTTCAGTCAAAAATCGTGCCTACCCTCCCTTCGCAATTGGAGGCCGAGTCGCATATTTTTTCAAGACATTAAAAAAATAGTTATTGTTATAAACAAACGCAGACATCTCCCATGCCGCAAGCCCTGAAGTCGACAGCAGCGAAGTCCATATCTATATTCGCTAGGGTGATTGAAATACAAAATGGTGTTCCCGGCAGGAATTGAACCTGCGGCCCCAAGTTTAGGAAACTTGTGCTCTATCCTACTGAGCTACGGGAACAACATTGATCGTATTTAGTTATCTGGGTGTAAGTTTGTCAATCAATCTTTACCCGATGAAAAACCAAAAGGGCGTTCGAAACGCCCTTTTTTCTTTACCTCTCGCATCTCCACACTCAAACATAAACACGTTCGTAACGAAGGGCGGACTGATGCATACAATTGGCCTTAAGCCGTTTGATATCGGGGCAACGCCACTGGTTAAACAAAACACGATGAGGATCGGATGGATCCAAAATGTTATTCGCAAAACACGCCCTCATGAAATCGCGGAAAACCGGAACATTCAGTAAGAAACGGCCTTGGTCCCATACACCACTGGTCAGCGCGTAAAATGGAGAAAAGACACGGGTTTGAACCGGCGTATCAGCTTGGGACTGCCGATTGAAAATTTTGGATAACCCTGCCCCCACGGAAACAGCGCCACGATCAAGAACCAGCTTGTGCACCCGAACGCTGGCACCATCAACATACTGTATCGACCCTATGTTGCTGCGAACGCACTCTTCAAACGGGAAATCATACCCTTCGGCCATAAGCTTGAATTTAAGCCGTAATTTTCCGGCTGCCCCGATATCACCCACGCGGATGCCCGGCAATATTTCAAAATCGGCAGTGTTTCCTAAAGGGATACGAATAAACGGATTTAGAAAATGATCGGATTGAACACGGTTTGCCGGATCACCAAAGCGCAAAGTAATGCCATGTCGATGAAGCGGAAGATGAAGAGATTCCTTCCCTGCCAGAAACTCGCCGGCAATCGGAAGCGGAAGCCGCATCTGCCCCAATATGTCGACAGCCCGTAAGGCGGCATCAGGGGAATAGCGATAGGCCAATTCATCTCTAAGATTTCGCATATATTCCAGTACATCAGCGCCAGAAATATGTCAATTAAACTTATAAAGATAGACCCTCGCGCAAAACCATATCGGCTTCACGGGTATAAGTGCCATCATCCTGATGAAGGACAAGACCGGCATGAATACGCGCCGGAGTTTTACGGTCTTTGAGGGCACGGACAATCACACGCTTGGCCTCAACGCCCGCACGCGGCCAAAGCGGAATAATCTCGACCGCCCCGAACATTTTTCCGAATGCCCTGATAATCCGATCAACACCGCTGGCCGGATAAATGATCGTGACCCCGCCACCGTTTTTAACAAGTCGATGAGCAACCTTTACCCAATCTTCAAGCGATAACTCATCCTCCTGATGCCCGTGAGCCACAGCGCGAAGCTCATGCGGGGATGGTGTATGATCCCCCGCCTCACGAAAAGGCGGGTTAATAATGACCTGATCGTAAACAGGTTTCTGGGGAACCTCGAAATCACGAATATCGGAACAGAAAAATTCCGTTCGCCCCGATACGCCATTCAAATCCGCATTACGTTTCGCCAATTCAAAATAAACGCTCTCACGCTCGATCCCATGCAATGTAATTTCCGGGCAACGATAGGTCAGACAGAACGATGCGCCGCCTACACCGCACCCGAGATCGAGAACATAATCGCCAGCCTTCGCCGGACAAGCCGCCGCCATCATCACACTATCAAGGGACGTCCGGAACGAGCCGTCAGCAGGCTGTAAAAGCTGGACTTTTTTATCAAGCACATGAATCTCAACTGGATCAGTCATTGGAAAACCCGTCTCCCCACTCAAGTTTACGCACGCTCTTATAAAGAGGCGATGATTTCGGCACTGGAAGAGTAGCCGCTTCCCCGCCTTTGGTACACACCTGAAGTTCGCGCACCTTTGTTCCCGACGGATGCCCGATAATCCGGTAATCCGGAACGGCAACCGGCTGCCGCGATAACGCTACCCATGAAAATTTTTCATCTTCATAGCCAAGAGTAGCCCCGTCTTTAAGCGCTTTCTGGGTTCGGCTACGCTCGGCGCGTACCGAGAAATGACACCACCGCCCCTCTATCACCGACAAAGGACAAATCCCCTCCTGTGGACATGGACCGATAATCGCCGCACCCAAACTCGATGCCTGATGCCGTACGTCATTAATCACCGAGAACCCGAGCGGCGTTCCGGTCTCGATAACAATCAAGACGCTTCTGCAATGGTTCCAGAGTTTGGCAATCAGTTTAGAACGCTCATGTGGTGCGATCTCGTTCATCATATAAGAGAGCATCACCAGATCGTGATCATCAGGAACAAGGTCGCCCGAGATCAGGCGCGAAACCTCGGCAGGATGCCATGACGACCGAATAGACGAATATCGGGAGAGGATATCCCCGCCTAAACCGGACAAAAACCGGTTCGGCTCGATCAAAGCTGCGGCCTCCAAGTCCCATTGGGACGAAGCCGCCAGCGTCGATGTCGCCGGCCCTGCTCCGACATCGAGTATCGAAACAGGTGAAAAATCCGGATAAAGCTGACGAACATTCGCCAAAACAGCCGCATTGACAGCATAGGTCGCTGGCATCCGCGCAACGGCATAGGCCAAAGCCTCGGTTTCCGAACGGATACCCAGACCACCCTCACGAGCAGGAGCAACGCGGCGATACCGCTCGGAAACCGCTTTCTGGGACTGGGCCAACTCGGCTGTTTTGGTGTGACCAACAGCCAAAGTTTCCAAATACGACCGGACAGCATGGGGAATTTGTTCAACCATCCCCTTTCATAGCGTTACGACAATCTCTTGGCAATGCTCGGAAATTCGTCTATATCCTAGCCTCATGACCGCAGGAACCTCCCAAATGGCTCTTAAGGCCACCCCGTCCTCCTCAAGCCCACTTGAGGAACTGAGCCATATGCTCTCCTCGGATATGGCATCGGTCAATGAACTTATTCTGGAACGGATGCAATCAGACGTCCCGCTGATTCCCCAACTAGCCGGTTACCTGATAGCCGCAGGCGGCAAACGCATTCGCCCCCTCATGACTTTGGCCTCGACCCGCCTGTTTGATAATGACACGCCGCGCCCGTTCCGCTTGGCCGCCGCTGTCGAGTTTATTCACACCGCCACTCTTCTCCATGACGATGTCGTAGATGAGAGCGACCAGCGCCGCGGTCAGGCCTCGGCCAACGCCTTATTTGGCAATCAATCCAGCGTACTTGTTGGCGATTTCCTGTTCTCCAAATCATTTGAGTTGATGGTCGAAGACGGATCGCTCGACGTTTTGGGCATTTTGTCCAAAGCCTCTGCCGTTATCGCCGAAGGTGAAGTGCTCCAGCTCTCGATCCAGAACTGCCTCGATACCACGCTGGATCAATATCTTGAGGTAATCGGCGCCAAAACCGCCGCCCTGTTTGCCGCGGCCTGCGAAATTGGCCCTGTCATTACAAATCAGAGCACAACCACCCGCCAAGCCCTTCGCGATTATGGCTATAATGTTGGAATGGCCTTCCAGATTGCGGACGATGTTCTCGATTACCAATCGAGCACTGCCGAACTTGGAAAATCGATTGGCGACGATTTTAAAGAAGGAAAAATGACGGCTCCGGTCATTTTCGCATACGAATCAGGTTCTTCCGAAGAAAAAGCTTTCTGGACACGGACATTCGAAAACAAAATGGCGACCGACGCCGACCTCATAACCGCCCAAAATCTCATCAAATCCCATGGGGCCGACCAGAAAACCCTCGCCTTGGCACAGGATTACGTCAAAAAGGCACAAGACAACTTGGCCGCCCTCCCCGACAGCGCCATGAAATCCACTCTGATCGCTCTGGCGGAATTCGCCCTCGCCCGTAAAAAATAGCGGTTCGACGCACCCCCACTTTTCTGGGGGAAAAGTCTGAATTTCAAAGAGAATATATCCCAAATTATCCGAATTTTAATATTATCTGCTATAATGTAGGTTCGGGGAATTTAGTTATGGTGTCGCACATACTACGATGTAGAAAAGGTACAAATTGTACCTCAAAAGGCTTCTCGCTGATCGAGGTCTCTATCGCCTTGCTCGTGTGCGCCCTTTTGCTTCTTCCCGCTATTCAGCTGTACAACATTAAAGTCAAAACCCTCATCCATAACAGGAACGATTCGGCAGTTAAAACCGCAACGATGGCGCTGACTAAATACGCCCTCTTACACGGACGTTATCCTTTTCCGGCATCCCCCGGCGATACATGGGGAACAGCTACTTTTGGGCACTCGGCCGTGAAACCGGGCGGTGGCTGGCCAGACTGCCAATCCGGCGGGACCAGTGATGGCGATGTATGTAGCACTGTTGTAAATACAGTTTCAGGAAACTCGGTTCTCATCGGAACACTTCCCTTTGCCGAACTCAATGTTCCGATTACATCGATTTTGAGCAGCAATAAACAGCAACTGACCTACGCTATCACCGAATCCTTGACTGACCGGACAACCTATTCGGAACTGGGCGGCCGGATTATCGTGCAAAACAGTTTGGGGAACCCACTTTATACGGCGCCTGCAGCACGCAGCCACTTTGTCGTTGTAAACCATGGTGTGGATGGATTGGGATCCTATGGACAAAACGGCGTCCGTGTTGCGGCTTGCCCTACAAATGCGAACTCGGATGATTTTGAGAACTGTAACAAGGATGGAACATTCCGGAGCAATATCATTGCTGGAACAGTTCAAACCATGTTTTTCGATGGCCCGGGAACGTCACACTTTGACGACTACGTCACCGAACGCAACTCGACCACATCAGGGATCTGGTCTTATCTCCCGGATTCGTCAAGTACCGACCTCAGTATTCGCGACCGTATCGGCGGAAACGTTGCGATCGGCAACTGCGATGGGCGTGTTCCGTGTATTCCGGTCGCGCGTCTTGATGTTTACGGCAATGGCGCATCAACAATACCGGCAGCGCGCGCCGATGATGTCCTGACGACGCGTATTTGCGACCGCGGAAACGGCTCGGGAGACACAGGAAACAGTGGCGCATACAGCTGCGTCGATGATTACAGCAAAGCCGTCAATACCGTAAGCGCGGATCAAACAACTTGTATCGGGTCAGTCTGCCCGTCCTTTGCCGCCAGCTGGAATAGCGCCAATATTCCGCCATGGTTTACGCCTGAAATCATTTTGGGTGATCCGACCTTTGGTGGAGTACCACTTCCTGAAGGCAACAACTATTGGATAACAACAGCATCAGGTCATGGGCAGTTTCACCGGGGCAACGGGATTCTCTGCGTCAATGACCGCGCCATGAACGGGGTGTTTGACTATGATGAAGCGTGTAACAACACAAGCTGGATCAGCACAGGGGCAAGGGCCACATTAGGATCATGTACGGTCTCTGGAACGTATGCACGCGGAATTACAGCGGGCGGGGCTCTATTCTGTCAAACCCCTGCCGATAATAATTAGAGGAGCAGATGAGAAACCCCATGAACACTCATCATAAATCAGCGGGATTCACGTTAATCGAACTGGCCATCATTATTCTGATTGCCGGCATCCTCTCGGTACCTTTGATCCAGATGTACGCCAACTACATCGTGGAAAAAGACATCGAAACAACTAAAACACGTATCGTAGATGCTGGTCGCGCCATATCCCTTTCTTCAACGATCCGCTACCCCTGCCCGTCAAATCGCGCGCTCCCTCCAACAAACGCCAACTATGGGGTTGATGTGTGTTCGATTGCAGGATTTACCCTGGCCGGCGTCCCTAACTGCAACACAACCGGTGCAGAACAAGGCATTTGTAAAGCTCCAGGCGCACGGGACACCTCCGACGATATAGATACGACTGCGGGGAATAATAACGAATTTGTCTTGATCGGTGGCGTCCCTCTTAAGGTGGGGGGCACCACAATCGGCGGCGTCAGCGGCTCATCGACCGTTGATGCTTGGGGCAAGCAGCTGAACTACGCCGTGAGTTATACCTCGGCAAGACCAAACCGCTCCGAAGGTTTTACCCGCTTTAAAAACGGTGTTATTCGGGTTGTGGATGAGTTCGGAAATAACACAGCGGGAACAAACGATGATGCGCAATTTGTAATCTATTCGTCCGGACCTGATCGTCGCGGTGGATTTCAGGAGCGCACCGGTGTTCGCCTGAACTGTAATACAGGTGTTGTTGATGGCGAGAACTGTGATGGCGACAACACATTCACAGAAAGCTTGGCCCACTTTGAAGGCACACTTCACTACGATGATTATATGTATGTCCAAACGGATCAAAGCGCCAACTTATGGCTGGTCGTTCCGGACGGAACCGCATCCAACTTGCCAACGTCCCATATTCAAACCATCCCGAACGGAAATGTTGGCGTCAACACAACAGCGCCTGGGGCGAGCTCTCCTAGTGGCACAGAAGTACGGCTTGACGTTAACGGTAACATTGTGGCCGATACCGTCAGAACTCGTCAGATATGCATGAAAGATGGAAGCAACTGTATGTCACTTGAGTGGAACGCCAGTTTCTTCGGCTCGCAGAAAACTTCGGTTTCGGGCGGGGTCCGTAACGATTGTGGCGATGGCGAGGTTATCAGCAGCATAGGAAACAATCAGGTCTCCTGTTCGAAAGCGGACATAACTGTAACCGGAACCCAGGTCTATTGTCCTGTGACGCGATGGGTGGAACAGATTCTAACGGATGGCCGTATCAAATGTACCGGCGGTATCATTTGCCCCGGGGGTGCAGGATGCTTGTAGGGGGTGCTATTCGTAAAAAACTGTGCTTGCTGCCGCGGCGTCTGCAAGCGGGTTATACACTTCTCGAGATGGCAATTGCCCTGATTATCATCGGGGCCTTTCTCGTTGGAGCAATTCAGCTATACTCGCTTTACCAAGAAAGCCAGATCACGGAAAAAACCCAAACCTCGATTTCGAGGGCGGCAACGGCAATTTTCGAATTCAAGAACGCGCACGGGCGCTTCCCGTGCCCATCGGCAATCAAAGAAGCGCGAACCAGCCCGAACTATGGCCACGAAACC
>JBPXJO010000019.1:0-26647 GCA_051715325.1 Alphaproteobacteria bacterium
GTTCGGTGAAACCTTGAACAGACGAGCAGCCTCGCGCTTGCCCATTCCATCTTTTATTAAGCCAAGAACCTTGGCCCTTAATGATACTCCGTATGTCATCCCTCATTCTATCACGTCCGATTATTATCTCAAGTGGCTATACATTTCTATGCCAAAGTATGACGACCCCAACCATCAAGACAGATACAATCACGCGAAAAATTCACTTACAATAAAATGGTAAGTAGTAAATATTTTAAACCAATCTTTTGAAATTAAATATGCGTTTATAATTGAAAACTAATATTGGAACCACTTGAGTAGCTGATTTTTCGTCATCAACTTTTAAAAGCCTAGAATGAGGTGAAGTATGTTGTTTTCCCGTCCCGATGAGTCACTTGCTAAACTGGATGCTCTCGACAAATCCCAAGCCGTCATCGAATTTAATATGGACGGCACGATCGTGACGGCCAATAAAAATTTCCTCTCGGCCCTCGGCTATACGCTCGACGAAATCAAAGGAAAACATCACCGGATGTTTGTCGACCCCGAGGATGCAAAATCACCTAGCTATCAAGCATTCTGGGATAAGCTCCGCTCGGGCCAATATGACGCTGGCGAATATAAGCGTATTGGTAAAGGCGGGAAAGAAGTCTGGATTCAAGCTTCCTACAATCCGATCCTTGATAAAAACGGCAAGCCAATAAAAGTTGTAAAATTTGCCACTGATATCACCGCCGCAAAACTGAAAAATGCGGATTACGAAGGACAGCTTGGCGCCATATCCAAATCCCAAGCCGTCATCGAATTTAATATGGACGGAACCATCATCACCGCCAATAAAAATTTCCTTTCGGCCCTCGGCTATACGCTTGATGAAATTCAAGGCAAACATCACCGAATGTTTGTAACACCCGATGAATCAAGCGCTCCGGCTTACCAAGCCTTCTGGGACAGGTTGCGCAGCGGCCATTACGATGCGGGCGAATATAAACGGATCGGTAAAGGCGGAAAAGAAATCTGGATTCAGGCGTCCTACAACCCCATCTTCGATATGAATGGAAAACCGTTCAAAGTGGTCAAATACGCGACCGATATTACAGATGCCAAATTAAAGACCGCTGATTTTCAAGGTCAAATTGACGCCATCGGAAAATCGCAAGCCGTCATTGAATTCAATATGGACGGAACCATCATCACCGCCAACCAGAACTTCCTCGCCACAATGGGCTACACCCTCGCGGAAGTTCAAGGAAAACACCACAGCATCTTCGTCGCTCCGGAAGAAGCCGGATCACGGGACTATCAAATGTTCTGGGATAAGCTGCGCGCTGGTCAGTACGACGCGCGGGCTTATAAGCGTATAGCCAAAAGCGGTAAGGAAGTCTGGATTCAAGCCTCGTATAACCCCATCTTCGACATGAACGGGAAACCGTTCAAAGTGGTTAAATACGCGACCGACATCACGCAGGTCGTCGAGATCGGCGGCCTGTCCGAAGAAACCTCGGCCAGCACGCAAACCGTTGCGGCTGCCATTGAGGAAATGTCATCATCAATCGCCGAAATCAGTCGCAGTATGTCTATGGCCACCAATTCGACATCCGATATTTCAAGAATAACCACCGAAGCTGCCGGAGCATCCGAACAGCTTATCAAGACCACCAGCCAGATGGAAAACATCATCAGCATCATCAACGAGATTGCCGAGCAGACCAATCTTCTGGCATTGAACGCCACGATCGAAGCCGCCCGTGCCGGAGAGCTGGGCAAGGGATTTGCCGTGGTCGCCAGTGAAGTCAAAAATCTGGCCGGACAAACCGCCAAAGCCACCGAAGATGTCGCACGCGAGATCAAGAACGTTCAGTCCGCTTCGCAGTCGCTCCAGAACAACATTGTCTCGATCTCCGGCGCAGTGGAAACGGTAAACAATAACGTATCAACGGTCGCCAGCGCCATCGAAGAACAAAGCGCGGTAACAACCGAGATCTCGAGCAACACCGACAAAGTCGCCGTTCTGGTTCAAGACATCACCGACCGGATCAAAAGCCTCTCCAAAGCAGGATAGGTCAGAACAGTAATTACAGCGAAACATGGTCAAAAATATAAGGCCCCTGCGCTCGGTATGGGGGCTTTATTTTTACACTCAACCGCCCGCACAATTCGCGAAGACAAATTTTGTTAACCTCAACAATGAGCCATATAGATCAATATACCTTGGGTTAAAGCTTTCCATCTTGAAATGCCCGACAATATCGTCATTGCAAATCAGGACATGGGTATATGTTCCATTTTCCCGATAAAGACAAACACCACCATAACTGAATTGGCTGTTATGGCCGTGGCCAACCGGCTCTTCAATCACGGAACGGCACACATAAATATCGCCGCCCTTTTGTTCCTTTTTAAGGGAACGGTTAAATCCATCAATAACAGGCTTAGCGCGCTCACCCTTGAGCAAATACACATCGCGGCTATACTCGTCTTGCCCTTCCTTATAGGCACTCCCGATAGGCTCGCGATCCAGTTCGCGCAAAAAATCTTTTTGTAAGGCCGCGGCATCGTCCTGCAGCTTATCAGCGGCTTGACCGGACAACGGCATAAACATCACCGCAAAAAAACAAGAACTACACAAATCGTTTTATTACTCATGGCCAACTTCCCCTAATGGTAAGAATTTTCTTAAATAAAGCTCCGCTTCATGTGACGACTTGAAGCTATGATGCATTGCCAAGACATTTTCTTTGATTAGGGACCAATCTGACAGGAGTCTTTTATTATAAGTAATTTCAAAGCTGACGTTCCCTTTAGAAAAATGATGTTCACACAATTGAATATTATCTAGTGGTGTTTTTTTCTTTCCACATGCAATAAAAGCCCCACTCTTACTATCTTCTATATAGATGTCGTCGTTAAAACCTCTATTCTCATCAAACTGACTATAATGTACTAAACCGTACTCACGACCTATTTCTTTATCAGCTTTGTTGAGACTAATTCGAGAGTTCATCACACCCACAGGATTCGGTTTAGGAGGATAAGAAAATAATATTCTCACATTCCAAAACCATCGCCCTTCTTTTCTTAGGTCCTTTGGGTCATCTAAAACGGGAGTTGAACCCGGATACCACGCCTGTATTAAGGCGGATTGGGCCCCAACAGATGTATAACTAAAATTTGTATAGACCTTAGGTATGTAGTACCTCTCTCCACCAACGACATATTCTTTTATTTCTTTTGAATATTGATCAGATATGCGCCCCCAATAGTGACGAATTTTTTCTATATTAGCTTCATACACATCTTCTGAGATAAAGTTATCATAGCTATAACTCTCCGCACGCAAACCTGCTGTGTAAAGTTCTATACCGCAAGCATCAAGAAAGATAATCTTCTCCATGTACTTAGAGTGTCCATTATTGTGACTAGGATAATAGAAGTACATTGTGTAATGGGGAGGCATACCTGAAGAATTTTTATTACTACTATCCTGTTCCACCCATGATTCTGGTGTCCCTTCAATATAACAGCATTCTGGATATAGCGCACCAGCACCCCATAAGGCAGCTTCTCTCTTTTTCTCACCAAGCACTAAGATATTTGCATTATCCTTGAACAAGTATCGATCAATCAGCTCCCGCTCCGTTAGAACGCGCCCTTCTTTTTCACATACGCGGCTATTCAAATTTGGGTCAGCAACCCCAACTGAAGACTGGCATATCAAGACAAGGAATAGGATGGGAAATAGAGCCACTGCGGCAATAGTAATGTCTCTGAGCTGCATAATTCCATCCTGTGTTTTCAAGAACATAGAAGCCTATCCACGATCCGCCCACCTCGTCAAGCACGACACAACCCAGAGAACATGGATCGGTGCATCTGCCTTGCACGATGTATAAAAATTTCAAAATGCAAAAATGGCACTAATTGGTGCGTTTAAGAACAAAACTTCCGGTAAAAATGGGGGGAATGGTGGACCCAATCGGGATCGAACCGACGACCTCTTGCATGCCATGCAAGCGCTCTCCCAGCTGAGCTATGGGCCCTTGTCTAGAAAGGACAGGGGCTATGAATAATGTGTTCATAGCCCCTAATCAAGCGAAATTTGATAAAAAAACTACTTTTTCAACGAATCGCGGATTTCACGAAGAAGAACAATATCTTCCGCAGGGTCCGCTGGCGTTGCCGGAACTTCGGCCTCTTTCTTTTTGAGCTTGTTGGTGAGTTTCACCACCCAGAATACAAACCACGATACGGCCAGAAAGTTAATAACCGCGTTGATAAGGACGCCATAACTCAGAACCGGAATACCCGCCTCTTTGGCGGCTTTGAGGGTCGGATAGCTTTGATCGCCGCCAAGCTGGATAAAGTAGTTCGAGAAATCGACGCCCGACATCGCCCAGCCGATGATCGGCATGATAATGTCCGAAACCGCCGAATTGACAATCGCCGTAAACGCCGCGCCCATAACGATACCGACCGCCATGTCGATCACGTTACCGCGCGCAATAAAATCCTTGAATTCCTGCAGCATAATCTTTCCTTCCTGATGTAAGAACTGTCAGCTTGTATGCCATAAAAAAAAGGCCGGAACAAGTGTCCGGCCTTTCTGAAAAACAGCGGCTTTGTGCACTACTGGCGGTTGCCCATAAAGTGCATGATATGCGAGAAAAGCGCAATAAAGCTGATATAGAGGTTAAGAGAACCAACCCAGGACAGGCGGTCCGCCACTTCGCTATCCATGCGCGGCGAATACATTTCTTTGAGATTCTGGGTTTCCCACGCGGTCAAACCGGCGAACACGATAATGCTGATGCCCGATACCACGTTGGCCATGAGCGCCGAACCGACAAAGATATTGATAATCGCAAGGACAAGCACACCCCACATCCCCATGATCGCGAAGCTGCCGAGACCATCAAGGTTTTTGCGGGTGACGTAGCCGAAAATGCTCAGGCCGGCAAACATGCTGGCCGCAACAAAGAACGCGCGGGCAATGCTGTCACCGGTAAACAGGGCAAAAATCGACGCAAAGCTGATCCCGTAAAGCACGGAGAGGATCAGGAATGACACTCGAAGGGCCGAAGCGCTCATACGGGACGGGTTAAAGCCGAACATCAAAAGAGCAAGGGGCGCAAAAATCACAACATAACGTTGTGGGCCATTCAGAAACAGGTTCAACAGATCCTGAGAATTGCCAACAGCAAAGGCGACCACAGCTGTAACCAGAACACCGAGGCTCATGCGGTTATAGATGCGCTGCATGTGGGAGCGAAGCCCCTGATCAATTGCAGCGGAACCGGTCCGCGACGGTGACATAAAAGAATTATCCGACATAGTTAACAATCTCCATTACGGTATAAAATATATTCCGAGGCCTATGATATATAGACCTTATATTTAATTATATAGGACGAATTCAGTCCCATGCAAAGCAAAACCGACAACAGGATCAAATTATTTTCCTTCTGTTGAGAATCAATGACCTATGGCATGATTGAGCCATGTTTGATTATACCTTGCTCGAATGGATGGAGTTCTTCAGCTATGTGGCGACCATTGTCGGTATCCCGCTGGCGACCTTTATTTTTGTCATCCAGGAAAAGAAAGAACGCCAGAACGAGCAGGAAGAAATTTATGACAAGCTGATGGGGCATTACACCGACATCCAGAACAAACTCTTCGAGCATCCGGAGCTGGATATTCACGATAAGCCCCTTGAAAATCCCGAAGACAGCCGCCGCCAGTACATTCTGTACGAAATGGTCATCTCCCTGTTCGAGCGGAGCTTTATCCTGCTGGAATACGAGAAAGACCCCGAATATCAGCGGATGTGGAACTCATGGGTGGATTACATCCGTCAATGGCTCAAATACAATAATTTTAGAGCCGCGCTTCCGCAGCTCATGGAAGGCGAGGACGCCGAATTCGTCAATTATATGTCCAAACTCTCCGGACTCCCGCTTAAGCCTTAATAAGGGCAGCCCCCACCCTTCCGCACAAGGACGGCCATCATCGATATCCCTATCTGGATCATTCTCGGGTTCGCCGCATCGCTGTTTAACACCGCGATCCCGCTCATACAGGAAAAATTCAAAGGTGACGGATTTGCAGTCGCGGTCTGGGTCAAGATTGCGGTGGTTCTGATCTCGTTTCCGGTCGCCCTGTATATGGGATTCCCGACCGAAACCGGATTCTATGTCATGACCGCGGTATCGGCTGCCATCTGGTGCATCAACGACATTATTTACTACCGCGCCATTCCGGTGGTCGGCGCGGGAGTCGTCTCGCGCATCCTTCCGGCCTCCGTTATAATTGCCTTTATCGTCTGGTTCTTTTTCGAGCCGAGCTTGCTGACGACCTATCTTGAAAACCCGCAGCAAGCGGGAGCGCTTGTCGCGATTGTGCTGCTCTCGGTATTTTTTGCCATCGCACTGAAATCCTGCCCGATTACCATGAAAGGATTCCGGCTGGTTTGGTTTGTCGTGATTGCCGCCGCCCTTGGTCCGCTGGTGGACAAACTGGCTTTAGGGTATGCCCCTGCGGCCAAAGCCCCGTTTGCCTATATGTTCACGCAAGGGATGTTTATGCTCTGGTTCTGGCTGGCCTACACTGCCATCAAAAAGCCAGTGACAAAAACCATCTTTTTCTCGAAGGAAGCCGTCCGCGGCGGACTGGCGATTGGTGTCGTGGCCTGCATCAAATTGGGCCTCAAATTCGAAGCCCTTATTTATTGCGAACATCCGGCTCTTTTATCGGTCATCCTCTTTACCGACGCGCTTTGGATTATATGTTATTACCGCCTGACCGGTCGGGAAGATCACAGCAAGATATGGGCGGGGCTGGGCCTTGTCGGTTGCGCTGCCGCGCTGGTACTGGTCAAAAGCCTCTAAAACCGCTATGGTCACTGGAAAATTGACCGATCTCATACAGAAAGTTTGACGATGCCGAATAAATTTGTCATATTACTAGCACTTGGATTTATGGCCCTGACCCTCAGCGGATGTGGCAACACATTTGAAGGCGTGGGCCGCGACCTCGAAAACTGGGGCCGCACATTACAGGACACATTCTAAACCGGCAAAAGCCGCAACATGATGATGGAGTTACCAATGAATCGCACTCTTTTGATCGCCCTGATGACACTGGCCCTTTCGGCTCCGGCCTTCGCCGCCGATGACGGCGGATTTGGTGTTGGACGCATGGCCGCAGGCTCGTCCAAAGCGTTCAATGATCCATCCGCCGACCCGCAGTTTGATCCTTCCTCGGTCGAACCAGCTTCGGGAACCGAAGATGATGTTCCGGTGGCTCCGGAAGATATCTCACCGGATAAAAATGCCAATGCCGATGAAACCGTTAGCCCGGCTACAACCGACGATCCTGTTCAATCCGGCGAGTAAACAAAGCCTCTGCAAATGAACCATAGCCAAAGCCCCCGACCATCGGGGGTTTTCCTTTGCGCCTGTGTCGTTCCGGTCTTGGCCCGGCCGCAAGGGAATGCTAAAACTGAAGCCATGACCGGACATCAGTACATCTCGAGACCCCAAAGACTATGGAGTCATGGAGTGACCGCCCTCATTTTGTTGAGTGTGGTCGCTGCATTTGCCGTGCCGTCGAGCCTCGAAATACTTCCTCCGCTTATTGGTATAGGCGGATATCTGTCCCTTGCCATCATTCGTAAAAAACTGGCCCCGATTGACGCGATGTTGGGGGGCTGCCTGTCCTTGATAGCGCTCCTGATAACCTTAAGCGAAAGTTGGGGAATAGCCCCCCATATAAGTGCCGAAAAAATTCTGCATCTTGATCTTTTGATTCTCGGGACCATACCTCTGCTTGCGATTATCCCGATGCTGCACCCGATTGATATGCGCGTTATCAGAAAAATTCTGCCCGTAATAACCGGCATTGTCGGAATCGGCATTATTGCCGAGCTCTATCTCGGCATCCCCCTCGCACAATCGCTTGCAAAATTAAGCAGCCGTAATTCTACACCCGCCAGCCTGGGAACAATAGAAACGCTATTTCTATTGCTACTCCCTGTCTCCCTCTACGCCACAACAAAATCGGGGCATCTGACAATCGGAGCATTATTGGTTCTTCTAACCGGCCTTCTGCTTTGGCAAGTTGATTCGGAAACATTACGGTTTTCGGGCTTGTGTGGGCTAGCGGCGCCTGTGATTCTCTTTCTCTTCCCCAAATCGGCGCTCTCGGCCCCTGTACTCCTGACCGGATTTATACTGGCCTTTATGCCCTTCATCTCACCTTTGATGTTTGATGTGTATGTCGACACCACCAGCCAATCACTGGACCAATCTTCACCAGCCACGGCGATTGGAAAAAACCTCGAGATTTATGATTTCGTCTCGCGAAAAATCGTAGAAAATCCGATGACCGGATTTGGGATCGAAAGTTCCGGAACTATAAATTTTGATAGCGAACAAAAATACTATCAAGGAACCACTATTGCCTTCCCGCATAATATGGCGCTTCAGGTCTGGCTCGAGTTTGGAATTATCGGCGTTATTTCATTCGGAAGCCTGCTTCTTGGTCTTTACAACCGGCTGAACCGGACGCACGGGACGCAGCGAACGCTGGCCTATTCGACCTTTTGCACCGGGCTCATGATTCTGATGTTCTCATGGTCCATCTGGTCCGAATGGCTAATTGGAGCGCTTATCCTCAGCGCGTGCTTGCTGCCTTTGGCAAAAGGACAATCGCGCGCCCCCTCGACTTCATAAGTCCGGCGAGATGCGCGGCGCGATCACCGTACCCCCAGAAGAAATCGCCTCGGACCGGCCCTTTGATAGCCCCACCCGTGTCTTGCGCAATCATTAAGCGTTCAATCGCGGTTTCACCGATATCGGGAGCTTCGGCGGACAAATAAACCGGAAGACCGTAAGGCCAGAATACCGGATCGACCGCCAACGACCGCTCGGGAGTCAGAACAACGCCCTGAGCACCGACAGGTCCGTTCGTATCAAGCGTACGGAAGAAAATATAGGACCGGTTGACATCCATAACCTTGTCCGCCTCATCCGGATGCTTGGCCAACCACTCGCGTATCGTCTGCATCGATACATTCTCTTTGGTCAACTCGCCGCGCGCGATCAGCTCTTTGCCGATCGCCGTATAAATATGACCGTTCTGGCCATCGTAACCGACCCGCATGATCGAACCGTCATCAAGAGTAATCGCCCCCGATCCTTGGATATGGAGAAAGAACGCATCCACAGCGCTATCAACCCACACCAGCGGCTTGTCCATGTCTTTGGGCAACTTCCCGTTCTCAATGGCCGAACGGTCTTCATAAGGCTTCAATGTTCCGCCCGTAACGCGACCGGCAATTCTCTGGCCCTTGAGCTCGGGACGAAACTCGCCGAGGTTGACCATAACGAGATCGCCCGGGCGCTCTCGCAGCGGAACGGAATAGCGGGCCGATCGGCGCAATGACCCGTGAAGGGCCGCCTCATAATATCCGGTAAAAAGCCCATCCGGCTTTCCGTTCACATCAACTTCATAAGGCTGGAATCCGTTTTCAAAAAAGCGGCGCGCCGCCAGATGATCGCCGGACGGAACGGATTGGGCTTTGACGCACAAATCCTGCCACTCGGCGACGGTTCCCATGATAGCCTCGACACCGAAGGCCTCACTTGCCGGACGACCGGAAATTCTGGAGCATGACAGCAAGAATGCTTTAAGCGCGTCGCCGCTGTCATCTTGAGACCATCCATTCAGGTCTGTGAACTTGACCGGCTTGAATTCCGGCTTGACCGGGGTCACATCGCCGACCTCGGGCGCATGGCTACAGGACGAGAGCAGCAAACTGCTGCCAAGGACAAGGAACGAAAGCGAGCGAAGGGAGAAACGGAGCATCATCACACCTGCAGATAAAAAGAGAGTGGCTGAACTTAACATCCAGCCACTCTCCTGAGAATAGGAAATTTAGACGGTAACGACTAGTCGCCGTCGCCACCCTTCGGAAGGGCCGCCTTAACGCCGCTACCGACCGCGCCGACGCCTTGACGAAGGCTACCGATCAGGCTCGATGTCATCTGCGATCCACCGATAGCCGCGTAGTTGGTAATTTGCGAGGCCGGATCACCTGCCATATCGGCAAACGTGTCAACCGACGCGCCCATCCAGCGCAGGATCTTGTTCGGGATAAGGTCGATCAATTTGAACGACGACAGTCCCATAATGTAGATCACCACAGCGTACATAATGGTATAGAAGAACTGATCCACCGGACCGCGAACATTCGCCATCAAGCTTGGGTCAGGCGTGGTTCCGCATACAGTAGAGCCAAGATTGACACCACCAACGTTATAGACCGCCAAATCAAAGATCGAGTTGAATACAATCGCCATCGCCGCAAAGATGCTGACCGACGCAATCAAGCCAAAAACAATCAGGATCGGACGAAGGAAGATCTCGAATATGAGATAATATCCGTTGAGGGCCGCACTACCCGGCAATCCGTCGCCATCGATACGAATATGCGCCAAAGCCCAGAGCGGCACACCGACCAACGCTTCGAAAATACCCTTCACCCAGTTACCAACCGCAAAGAAGAAGTAAACGAACGGAAGGAACGGCAGCACATAATAAAGGATGAATCCGGCCGTCAAAGTCATAGTTGCCGCCGAATAAAGAAGCGACGAGAAGCCTCCGGCCATTGGCCCCGTGATTTCATCAAGGGCAATCTGGGCAACCTGTCCGCCAACAGCAAGACCAAGGTTACGGATGGATGCCTCGACCAGCCCCTTTCCAAGTGCAGTCATCAACGCCAGAGGGTGGGTTGTTTGGTTGACTGGGTCCTTAAGATCAAACAGCCCCTGCGTGCCGAACAGCCAGTTCAAAGCGTTGAAGATAAAGTTACCGGCTTTAGGTTTAAGCGGCATCGACGCACCAGCCCAGGCGATATCAAGGCGGTAAAGAGCGCCGCCAGCCTGAACTTCTTGCTTACCGCGCTCGGTCTCGATCGAGGTTTTACCGCTATTGGTATTACCAGTCGCATTGGAAACCGTGGTGCCCTGATCATTCATCTTCTTCTGGGTCATCAGGTTATTCTGGATCATCGGCCATTTGCTGATTTGAGGTGTACTCCACGCAGCACCGGACACGGAACCATTAATACCGGCAATATGATTGTACCACATACCGGCCCCAGCCCAGCCACGAGCCAGCTGGTCGAGAGGGATTTGATAGTCAGCCGCGCTGGCTCCGGTAATATCTGTTACAGCGGCATCGACACCATTCCGGATAATATTTTCGAGAATAGCAGTCCCAAGAATACTGGTTCCCGACGGAACGCCAACCGGATTCGGGTAGCCCGGATCAGAACAGACATCGCCGTTCGTATATCCGCTCATCATCGAGTTAATCCAGCTGGAGGTCGGGTCAACCTGATGGGAGGCTGTTAATTTCGGACTTGCCCCATCCGTATATTCGCGCGGGCAGAATTTCTGAACGTAATAGAGAGAACGAAGCTTGAAGTCTACGTTTCCACTTGTCCCCAAGGCTGTATCGATTTTGCTATCGTCACAAAAGCCCCAATGGCTCCAATACTTCCCGCTATACTCACCCCAAAGGTGGCGGATCAAACCATAGTAACCATCCTGAATGGCCAAGGCACCGGCATCATCCAGCGCCGCCGGCGTCAATGTCAGCTCACCACACGTCGGAACGACGTTACCAAGCTCGGTGTTGTGGTCGGCAGTACATCCGCGATCACCAAAACGGATCGTAAAGCTGGAATTGTCAAAGAATGTCATCGCGCTTGTGTAGTCATTTGACTCAAGCAAGGTCGAGTTGGACGCAGCATCCCCCTTCTTGACCAGATATCCGTTAATTTGCGTATTTTCAACATCGGCAGTTCCAACGCTGGTTTCGCAAGTGGTGGCCGGTGAAGATACTTTTGGCTTGGTGCCATAGAGCATATAGCCTTCTTCGAGCGCCTTACACGCATGCGCGAGCATCATAAACCGGAGAAGATCAACCGCCTCGGGTTTTTGCGGTTTAGCCACAACACCTTCGATCAGGTGTCCGGACGTCAAATTCGAGTTGAAGACCAACCAGCCGTTCGTCGCAAAATTCGATCCATACTTAGCGGCATACAAAACAATATACTGGGCCGTATTGAGTCCATACCCAATCGGGACCAAAAGACCAATCGCGATCACAAGACGGATCGGCGCCCAAACCGAGTTAAAACGCTTACCGAACGGAACACCAGTCTGAGCGGTTTCAGCAACGATAACAACAACGAAATAGAGAACGATAAACATCGCCACGATCAAAAGGCCGATGCTATAGAATTCGTAGAGCGCGTGTAGAGCGTTGTGGAATGGCCACGGGAATGATGCCGGCGTATACACGACCTCGGACGAGTTCAAAAGATTATGGGACGAACGGAAACAAGGAACGCCGGTCGAAACGCATGAATCATAAATATCGGGAACGCCAAAAACACGATCAAGGAGGATAAAAGCCAGATCTTGAGAAGGCCCGACACCCAAAGAGACCGGAATATCCTGACCAAAATAATACGACATCGACAGCGCCATTGCCGACGGCATCAAGATACTGAATGCCATCGTCAGGACTTGCAGACCCATCAGGAAAATACCCAGCAAAATCGCGTAGAACACAATGATCTGGTCAATGTTCTCGCGGCGGTATTTCAAACCCCGCCCGGCAGCGGCGATCACATCGATAACCGAATAGAGTCCGATATTCTGGGAATTAAGGTAGGGGTGACCTTTCGGCAAAAGACGCGTACCGGAGAAGACCAGCGCGATAAAATAACCGAAGAAGGCAAATCCGCTAAAAAACAGATCGGTCAGTCGCGGCAAGACTTGCGGCATAAGCGCATACTTGGCCACCTTGAGCGAATTATTACGAGACACCGCCATTTTTACTCCTCAAAACCATACACCAGAATAGAGTATACCATAAAAACCCCAGATTTTCCTCAATAAATTACCTTCATAATTAGCCGTTTGGCCCCTGAACCTTGTCTTTGGTGCTCTCTTTGTAAGCGCGCCCAACCGTCGTTCCAACACCGCGTGAAACGTCTCCAAGACCTTGGGTAAACTGCCCGACAATACTTTGACCGGCAAAGGCGGTGTTCCGGACCAGGTTTTCGGCTGGGTCGCCCGCACCTTCGTGGAAGGTCGGAACAGGCTGGATAAAGCGCAGCAACTTGTTCGGGATAAGGTCAATCAGCTTAAAACACGAGGTCGCGATCATATAAATCAGGATCGTGTAGAAAATAGTGAAGAAGAACGCATCAATTCCATCGCGGAACGAGGCAAAGAAATCGCCAGCAGGCGTTGGAGACGAGCTGGAAAGGGTTGTCATATCGTATCCAGCCACATTCCAGACAACCAGATCGAAGATCGTATCGAGCGTAACCGAAAGCGCCGAGAAAATCGAAATCGAAGCCAGAAGACCAAAGATACAGAAAATAGGCCGGAGGAAAATCTCGAGCAGCAGGAAGTAGCCTTTCGAGGCCGCATTGCCGACCCCTTCCCCGTCCAGACGCAGGTGAGCCAGAGCCCATAGCGGAACAGCCACCATCGCTTCAAAAATCGCTTTGACCCAACGTCCGGCCGCAAAGAAGAAATATAGGAACGGGAAAAACGGAAGCAGATAATAGAGAATAAAGCCGATCACAAGACCGGTGCTGGCAAAGCTAAGCAAGACCCCGCCCCCTTGATCAAAGGCTGCGCCAAGGTTTTCAGAACCGGCACCCGAAAGCATACTGCCAAAGCCGACCATCAATGTCCCTGCACCGAGGGAAATAATTGTTTTATCGATGATGCTCTTACCCAGCATGGACAGTTTGGCCAACGGGTACACATCGTCATTACCACGAATATCCATAAGGCCGGTTGTCTCATAGACAAACATGAACATATTTCTAATCGGATTATTCGCCACCGGTGCCTGGGTCGGGCGGGCGGTTTTACTGTCATCCGCCACAGTCTGGTAAACTTCGGCCAAGAGTTTGGCAATCTCCGAATCCACCGCCGGCGTATCTAGATCATGACCGGAAAGGTACTGCTCCAAAGAGATATTGCTTCCCGTCGTCGTCGACAAGGAGAACCGGAGTTTAGGATTAATTCCGGGTTCAATTGTTTGTTTGGCCCCGGCGACAACTTCCATCACCATTGGATATTTCGTCGGCTCGGGGACCATATAAATAGTGTCGGTCAAAGCCCCGTTATACTCGGAAATCTTGTTGTACCAGACACCGGCTCCCGCCCAGCCCAGATCCAGCACCTGACTGCTCATCTGCATATCCGGAATAGAGGTCGACCGGATCGCTACGATAGCGGCATCCATCGCTCCGTTATAAACAGCTTGGGCATTAAGGCGCATATCGGTGTAGAATTGAGGGCCGGCTGGTCGGGCATTTGTAATGCTGAGCGGCGCATCCCACGGCACAGACGTTCCGGTAAACGTATACGAACCCGGCAGCTTGTCCATAAACCGGACGATATAGGACATATTCTCGCCATAGCGCGCAAGGTCGGTATTCGCCCAAAGTGACATGATATAGCTGAAGTAAACGTTATAAACATTAACAACGCTCGGCACATTCTTGGACAAAACCGGAATAGTGACCTCACCGCAATACGGCTTAACATTTCCGGGATATTTAACGTGTTTCGCATTCTTTTCGCCAAACACAATAATAATGTCCCCCTGATGGAACGAATTAAGTGTCGTGACAAACGAACTGCCCGAAGTCATGAGCGTTGACACGGACGTTGTGTTTATCGCGTCGGCCGGAACGACGAAGTATGGCTGGATATCACCAATTTTGCTGCCGTACGCAATTTTGTACGCAGCCTTACACGTGTGGACCAGATAGAAGAAATTGACGAGGCTATGAATAGGTTGGACTTTGGGCTTGGCAATAAGCTCATTCGATCCAAGCCCCATAGGGTTCTTATAAGCGGTTGCCAAGGTCTGCCCGTTCAGAACAAGCCATGCATTTGTACCAAAGCTCGATCCCCACCGTGCCATCAGCAATGTCAGATATTGACCGGTATTATATCCGTAAGAAAGAGGCAGCAACAGCAAGATAGCAAGAACCAAACGGATCGGGCCGTAAACCGAAGGGAAACGTTTCCCGAACGGAACACCGGTTTGAGCTGTTTCGACCGCAAGGGCAAAGAGATAGTAAAGAACAATAAAGAAAGCGACAATCAACATGCCATAGCTATAAAAGCGGAACAACTCCTGCATCCCGAGCGCCAAGGGTTCGATATTGGCGGCAGTTCCGGGATCAAAATTCGACTGGAAGAAACCGGGGATCTGGAAGACCTTATCGAGCATCATGAAAGCGATATCATCCGTCGGATCGGATGTCACAAACATGCTAAGAAAAGGTCCTGCAGCCTGAGCCCCTTGCGATATCATCATAACAAAGAGTGCAACAAACTGGATAACCAGCAAGACCATGCCAAGAACGAACGCGCCATAGACAATATACTGATCGGAATTGCGCCAGCCGCCTTTGAGGTTAGCTGCAGCCGCCGCCAAAACATCCCGAACACCATATCCGGTAGGGTGCAGGGCGTAAGGATGTCCCTTAGGCAAAAGCCCGACATTCAGGAAAACTTGAACCAGCAACTGGGCAAAAAACAAGAAGTCCGGCGCCAGATCACGAAAGCGCACAAAAACGCGCGGCATCAAAGCGTAGGAGAAAGCATCGCGAACAAGATGAGAGTTACGATCGGTCATGGTGTCTGGCCTCCGTTACCCCCGCCGTCCGATGGTGGCGTCCGGTTTTTCTTTTGGGCGGCTTGCTGCTCTTGCTGAGCCTTTTGCTGTTGCTCTTGCTGGGCCTTTTGCTGCTGCTCTTGCTGTGCTTTTTGCTGCTGCTCGGCCATCTTGCGGCCCGCGAGATCCCGTTCGGCCTTTTCACCGACGGCTTTACCAGGCTCATAAAGTGTCTCGCGCACAGCCCCACCCACCTGTTTGGTGTAGTAGTTCACCATGGTCGGCATTTGGTACTGCAGCTGGTCAATAAGATCATCGGCATTGTCCGATGCGCCCATACTGCTGACACCTGATCCGGACCAGCGCATAATGTTGTCAGGAATAATATCGATCAATTTAAAGCTGGACGTTGCCATCATATAAAGAATAATCACATACATGACCGAATAGAAGAACTGGTCGGCAATCGCACGCGCCTGGGAAACAATATCGGCACTAGCGGCGGCAGTAGCGGCGGCAGGCGTATCGACCCCCATAAAGTTCTCGGTAACCAGTCCGAAAATCCCGTTAAGAGCCATCGCCATCGCAGTAAAGACGGCAAATGAACCAACCAGAGCCACAACGGTAATAACAGGACGAACAAAAATCTCGAGCAAGAGGAAATACCCGCCGCTAGCCGCTTCGCCCGGAAGACCGGGACCGCTCATGCGCATATGGGCAAGCGCCCAAAGCGGAACGCCGACCATCGCTTCAAAGATTGTTTTAACCCAGCGCCCGACGGCAAAGAAGAAATAAACGAACGGCAGGAACGGCAGAACATAATGGAGAACGAAACCGACCGTTAAACCAATGGATGCAAAGCTGAGAGCGGCGGCTGATGCCTGACCGAATGCACTCCCCAAGAGATTGAGCGAAGCAATATCATCATCATCGGCACTGGCAGCCGCCACATGGAGCAAGCTTCCTGAGGCCGCCGAGCCAACCGCAGCAACCATCGACAAAATGGATTTATCAATCAAGGCGCGCCCCACAGCCGACAGCTGGGCCATTGGTAAAACTTCGGAGTTTACGCGCGGGTCAAACAATTTGAGCTGACCAAAAGTCGCGGCCATCGCGTGTTCAATCGGGTTACGATATGCAATCCGCGTATCCGACATAGTGCTGCCTGTCGCCCCTTGAAGAGCAATATTCTGGTTATCAAAGAGCGTCACGCACAAGGAGTGCAGGTTCTTTGTCAGCTCGGCAACAAACGGAGCGCGTTCGTTCGCAATGTTGGACTGCCCTTTCTTGCTAGCTTGCTCGGCCGAATACTGGGAGCAATATCCTTTGGTCATACCGGCATCGTTACTGGCACGTTCTCTCTTGATGTCCTCCATCACCTTTGGCATTTTGCGCACCGAAGGGGCTGCCGAAATCGCAGAGACCAGCGAACCGTTTTTATCGGAGATGCGATTATACCAAAGTCCGGCCCCGCCCCAACCAAGTTGCATCATGGCAGCGGACATCATCATCGGATCAGGCAGACCGATGCCGGAATACGATGTATCACCAATAGAATACACCGTAGGCGACGCCGCAAAATCTATGAGATAATTTCGCGCTGCAAATTGTGGCTGGTACGAGAATGTGGTGCTCGCAAGATTAAGATAGCCCTGCCAATAGCTACTCGGCACCGGCCCCGTACAAGGGCCGAGATAGTTACCAACGTTGGTAGCCTCATCAAGGCTCTCAAAAGTATCACCGTCAGTGTCGAAGAAGCAGTCTTGCCCCATCTGCTGCATCGCAAGCTTATAGCCGGAAGAGGTCAATGTATAATCGCGGGCCACTGCGAGCATCGCATCCTCTTCAAAGCCCATGAGCGAGAAGCTACCGCGCGGCATACTGACCAGGACATAGACAACAGCATAGAAATAAGCTTCAGCCGCAAACAGGGCCTCGGGCGTATAAGCGGTCACAGGGATATACACTTCACCGCAAACAGGCAGAACGCCCCCGGGGTATTGCGCATAGAGCGTCGGATCGGACGGGTTCACATACCCCATCACCAGAGTAATCCCGGCACCTCCGGAGAACGCTAGAATATCGCCGAACGGATCTCCGGCGGCTCCCGACGCGACACCGGCCGGAGTCGGATCATACTTGTTGCCGTAAGGATCAAGAAACGAGCTGGTTGACGAAGCGGTGTTGTAGAAGAGTTTGCTCTGCTGGCCATTCACAATATAGGGTTGCACATCATAGTTGCCGTCCGAACCATCTTCACTAATCGACGCGCCAGTCGCCGCCTGCGCAAGGAAATTCCAACTGTTGATTTCCTGACAGGCCTTCATGATCATCATTTTTTTGAGCAAGGACGTAAAGTCCTGATTTTCCATCTGGGCAACCAGACGCTCGTTGTCCATCCCGAGCGGGTTACTGCTGGTCTCCATATTGAAGTATCCCCAGGCATTGGTCGCCATGCCCGATCCAAGCTTGGCCGTATACAGCGTGATGTATTGCGCCGAGTTGAGCCCGTACGCATTCGGGAGAGGGACCAGAAGACCAAAGGCCGTCACAAGACGCAGCGGAATCCACGCATTCTGCATGATATCGCCAAGAGGCGTTCCCTGCGTTACATCCCAGACGATTTCAAGAACGTAATAAAGAAAGATAAAGGTCGCGATAATAAAGAGACCCCAGCTGAAAAACGCAAACAGCGAATGCATGGCCGTTTGGAGCGCATTTGGAGAAACCCCGTACTTGGCAACATTCGTAATAATTTCGGAATCATAAATACCCGGAATACCAAAGATGCGGTCGAGCATCATAAAGGCCACGTCCGTCTGGGGCTGGCTGGTCACAAAGATACCGGGCAACCAGCTTGACGCATTAGCTACAGGCGAAAGCGCTATATAGACCATCATGGCAAGGATAAAAGCAAACAGGCACGCTACACCCGAAACAATCGCGCCAAAGACGATCACCTGATCGACATGGTTGAGGTCAAGGGTGAGACGACGGGCCGCCTCGGCAAGAACATCACGAATTCCGTATTTTTTGTTCGCATGGAAGAACGGATGTCCTTTAGGCAGCAGCCGGACACGAACACAAAGAAGCGCTAATAAATAAGGGAGGAGTCCAAAGCCGGAAAAGAACAGTGAGTTGATCCGGGGAAATATCCCCGGCATCATGGCATATTTGACAGCCTTCCTCGCCGCTATTGCCCTATGAACGTTCACCGCTCCACCAAGACCCTGACCAGAACAACGCCTTAATAAATAAGGCGAATATCCATTAATTTACCATACACCTAGGGGGGCAGTCTCAAGAAAAACCACTCCACCGCCTTTATTCTAACCTGAAATTCATAAAATTTTATTTATTTTTCATCAGGCTATGGCCAATCATAGCACAAGGCCGGAATGTTTTCCAGCCTTGTACCAAAATTCAGAAAAAAGGGCTTGAAGCGGATAAGCCTATTTTACGCGCGAGACATACTCGTCCGTACGGGTGTCGATCTCGATTTTTTCACCCATCTCGACGAACGCCGGAACAGGAATTTCATAACCGCTTGGAAGACGAGCCGGTTTCATGACTTTACCCGAAGTATCACCGCGAACGGCTGGTTCGGTGTAAACGACTTCACGAACGATTTTAACCGGAGGGGTAACCGAGATTGGCTTGCCGTTATAGAAGGTAACTTCGCAAGGCATTTGTTCTTCGAGGTATTTCAAAAGACCTTCGATGTCATCTTTAGAGAGTTCGTACTGGTTGTACTCTTCGTCCATGAACACATACATATCACCCGACTCGTAAGAGTAGGTCACTTCTCTGGTGTCGAGAATGATGTCCTCGAATTTTTCGTCGGTTTTGTAAACGGCTTCGGCATTGGTGCCGGTCAGCAGGTTACGGAATTTAAACTTCATAACGGCAGCGTTACGGCCGGATTTGTTGTATTCGGCTTTCTGGATAACCATCGGAGAGTTATCAACCATCACCACGTTTCCAGTTCTCAGGTCCTGAGCAAATTTCATAATTTATCCTTTTTAGTCAATAAGTTATATCTATTTAAAGCGCCCGGCAGAACTGATCGAGCCGATCAAGGAGGGATGTCTGCCCCTCGATCCTGTCGCTCCAGCGACACGCCCCGTCCTGCAAGTCAGGAAGCTCGGTCAAAAGCTCGGAAATCGGAACTTTAACAGAGGCCTTGCCTGCGTGGCCCCCTTGATTCCACACTTCATGGAATTTGTCCAGCCTTTCCCGCGTTAAAGGTGAAAAAGCCGCACCATACAGTTTCAAAAACGCTTCAAGCTTGACCAAATGCTGGTCTTCATCCTGCACATAGATGTTCCAGATAAAAGGGCGCCCGGCAAGCTGGGCCCGAACAAAGGAATCCTCTCCCCGCACAAAATTGAGCGAGCAGGTCCAAAGTAGATAGTCATAATCATATTGGGGAAGGAACGGGATGCGGTGAAGCTCCAAAGAGCCATGACGCTCGACGCCAAATCCCGTTTCAGACGGTAAAAACACGCGTACAGGCCAGTTTAATCGGGATAAACCATCAAATAACCCATCAATAGGAGCCGTTTTATAAGAAAATAGCGATAAATCGATAAAATTTGCATCAAATTGCGGCAAATTATGGGACATACGCCACGAATTTTGCATCAAAACATCATTTTGGAAGCTGTTCCGCCGCGAAATAAGGTCAGTCTCGCGAATAACCCCGCCGCTCCGCTCGTCAAACCCCGGAAAGAACAACGTTTTTTTAAGCCCTGTGGATGGGTGAGTGCTCGGAATGGCATGGCAGGACAGAGCCCAATCCTCGGCGGTCAGATACTCAAGATCAACCCAGACCGGCGGCACCGCACGAGCCTTCATCGCCATAAGGGCGGCATCGGGTAGCGTACAGGCAAACGCCTCGATAACAAGGTCAGAACATCCGCTATAAGCCAGATCATCATCCCAGCAGATAATTTCGACCCCCTGATGGGGATCGGGAACAATTTTGGACAACACATCCGGCAAATCGATAAAAAGCCGGACACGCCAGCCGCGATCAACCGCCATGCTGCGCGCCAAGCGATAACAAACACCCGCGTCACCGAAATTATCGATGACCTTGCAAAACAGATCGACGGAAGAGATATGCGGCATAATCTAAAAACTCTGGTCATTTATGCTATATTTGGGATAGGTTGGCAAAAAATTTTGCAAAAGTGTGGAAAGCCGGACATATGCCGCTGTTACCGATTATCACCATTCCCGATCCTGTTCTCAAACAGGTGGCCCAGCCGATCGAACGGATTACCGACGAGATTCGCGCCCAAGCCGAAAACATGATCGAAACCATGTACGAGGCCCCGGGGATCGGACTGGCCGCCAATCAGGTCGGCTGCCTCAACCGGATGTTTGTGATGGACACCACCTACCGCAAGGAACCGCAAAGCCGGAACCCGATTGTCCTCATCAATCCCGAGATCGTCTGGAAATCCGATGAAATCAGCATCATGGAAGAAGGATGCCTCTCGATCCCGCAGCAATATGCCGAAGTCGAACGCCCTCAATCGGTCCGCGTCAAATATATCGACCTTAAAGGCGAACAAAAAGAGCTGATCGGCGAAGATCTGGAATCGCACTGCCTGCAGCACGAACTCGACCACTTGAACGGTGTCCTGTTCATTGATTACCTCTCGCGCCTCAAACGCGGCATGATTGTCCGCAAAGTCGAGAAGATGAAAAAAGACGGCCTTATTCTTTAGGCGGAGGTTACGTCAGATCAAATGTCGGCAGATAGCTCGCGAGAAAATCGGAATTCTCGTAGCCTTTCTTGCCATAGCGCAAAATACCGCCGCCTAGCGAGTGGACACCACCGCCTGCTGCCTGCAAGATCGCCTGCCCCGCTGCCGTATCCCACTCCATCGTGCGGCCAAACCGCGGATAAAAATGGGCGCGCCCTTCTGCAACAAAACAGAATTTGAGCGATGAGCCCACACCTTCAAAACGGGCATCCGGAAACCGCTCGGAAATCCAGCGGCCAGCCTGATCGGTTCCGAAAGCCTTGGAGCCAACAATCCGCATAGGGCCAGCACCCGCATCCTTATCAATCGAAATAAGGTCCCAAGCACCATTGCCCGATCGCTTGCGCGGCAAGACATCAGTTCCGCCGACATATGCCAGTCCTAAAGCCGGAGCCGTAATAATGCCAAGTATCGGAACACCCTGATGCACCAGAGCGATATTCACCGTGAACTCGCCATTCCGTTTGATAAATTCACGCGTTCCATCAAGAGGGTCCACCAGCCAGAACGTCTCGAGCCCTTCCGCGCGTTCGGAGCCTTCCTCCGAGATAACCAGAAGATCAGGGGTCAAAGATTGAAGCGCGGGAACAATGACAGCGTTCGCCGCAAAATCGGCATCGGTCACTGGAGAGCGGTCGTCCTTGAGGACTTTTCCGAAATCATCGCGAGCATAAACCTCCATGATCGCCGCTCCGGCATCATCGGCAATCTCAAGGCAGCGCTCGGCCCACTCGGCCAGTGGAAAACGATGGGAACTCATAAAAACCTTCTCCTTGCTTTACTATCCCCGCCCCCGCTCAAAGTCAATTATGGCTTGATGTTTTGAGGACTTCTGCTAGCTTCAACGGCGGGGAGAACAAGACTTATGCCAGTGGCAACACCGAAAAAGGCGCTGATTACCGGTGTCACCGGTCAGGACGGCTCGTATCTGGCCGAACTGCTTTTGGATAAGGGCTATGAGGTCCATGGCCTGAAGCGCCGCTCCTCCTCATTCAACACCGCCCGCGTCGATCATCTCTTTGAGGAACGCACCGACGAAGGCCGCAAATTCGCCCTTCACTATGGTGATGTAACCGACACAAGCAATATGATCCGCCTGATTCAGGACATTCGCCCGGACGAGATTTATAACCTCGCCGCCCAAAGCCATGTGCAGGTCAGCTTCGACACACCTGAATACACTACGAATGCCGATGCCATCGGTCCGTTGCGTCTCTTGGAGGCCATCCGTATATGTGGCCTGACCAATGATGTCCGTTTCTTTCAAGCATCAAGCTCGGAAATGTTCGGTCTCGCGCAAGAATTCCCGCAAACCGAAACCACACCGTTCTACCCAAGAAGCCCCTACGCCGTTGCTAAACTCTAGCGCATTGGATCACGATCAACTACCGTGAAGCTTACGGCATTCACGCCTCGAGCGGAATCATGTTCAACCATGAAAGTCCTCGCCGAGGCGAAACCTTTGTCACCCGCAAGGTCACGCGGGCTGTCGCGCGCATAAAATCAGATCTTCAGGACTGCCTTTATATCGGGAACCTTGATGCGCGGCGCGACTGGGGTCACGCCCGCGATTATGTGCGCGGGATGTGGCAAATTTTGCAGCAAAACGAACCATCCGATTATGTTCTGGCCACCGGAGTGTCCCACTCAGTAAGGGAACTCGTAGAGCTTGCGTTTGCCGAAATTGGCGTGGCGCTCGAATGGAGCGGCCTCGGGCCGGATGAAATCGGACGCGATCAAAAGAGCGGTAAAATTCTGGTGCGTGTTGATCCGTTTTATTTCCGCCCGACCGAAGTGGACCATCTTCAAGGGAACGCCGCCAAAGCCGCTGCGCAGCTCGGCTGGGCCCCGACCATCTCGTTTCAAAATCTGATCCGCGAGATGGTGGAAAGTGACCTTAATGAAATCTCCACCCAAAAGGTTGCCGCATGAATATTCTGATTACCGGAAGCCGCGGTATGGTGGGAAGTTCGTTCGTGCGCATCCTTAAAGCGCAGCATCCGGACTGGAACCTTCTGACCCCCGCACGTCAGGAACTTGACCTCTCGCAGCAAGAGGCCGTAGCGAACTATTTCAAAACCAGCAGTCCGATTGATCTGGTCATTCACGCGGCGTCCCGAGTTGGTGGCATCAAAGCCAACAGCGATGATCTTGCCGGATATTTAAGCGACAATCTTAAAATCAGCCTCAATGTGATTGATGCCGCACACCAGAACAACATCCCGCGCCTTATTAATCTCGGGAGTTCCTGTATGTATCCGCGCGATTTCGGTCGCCCCTTGATCGAGGAGGATATTCTCGCCGCCCCGCTCGAGCCAACCAACGAAGGTTACGCTCTGGCAAAGATTTCGGCCTATAAACTCTGCGCCTATCTGTCAAAGCAATATAACCGCGCCTATAAAACCTTTATCCCGTGCAATCTCTACGGGCCGAATGATCGCTATGACATGGAGCAAGGTCACGTTCTGGCAAGCGTCATCCTCAAGATCACAAACGCCATCAAGAACGGGCAATCAAACGTAGAAATCTGGGGAACCGGAACTGTGCGGCGCGAATTCGTTTATGTCGATGATCTGACCGCCTTTATCGTAAGCCAGATCCCGCATCTGGAGCATCTCCCTGACGCCCTGAATCTCGGCGCGGGCGATGATATAACGATCAACGATCTTTATAGAACGGCCTCCGTGGCTTTGGGCTATACAGGCACTTTTACTCATAACACCGACAAACCGGACGGCATGACCCACAAACTGATGGACTGCAGCAAAGCCAAAACCTTAGGCTGGGCCCCTCAAACCACCCTCGCGGACGGCATCCGAAAAGCAGTTTAAAGCCTGAATTGACAGACCGCCCGATTTTGTCCATGACTGAGTGCATATATAGTCGTTTCATTTAAGAATTGGACGCCAATCGAGAATGACCGGCTTTTTTTAAAATCCGACGACAACGTACATTCGGGTACTTTGAGGAGGTTTTTGAAAAAACGGCTTCATTCGCAGATGCGCCCAATTCTTAAGGGAAATGACTATAAGGATAAGATTATGGAACCGACGATTGCTCCGATCCCGCTTGAGAAATCATACCGCCTGATCAATCACGGCCCGACCGTCCTCATTTCGGTGCGCCATGGAGACGAGCAAAACGTGATGGCCGCCTCATGGGTGTGCGCGCTTGATTTCAGCCCGCCGAAACTCACAGCTGTTCTCGATAAATCGACCATGACCCGCAAGCTGGTCGAGCAGTCCGGCTATTTTGTAGTGCAGGTTCCAACCGCTGCGCAGCTCCAGATGACCTACGAAGTCGGAACCCGCAGCATGACCGCCGATCACGATAAGCTGAAAAAATGCGGTGTCGAGCTGTTTGATATCGGGCACCACAACCAACCTTTTGTTAAAGGCTGCGCCGGATGGCTCCTCTGCAAAGTCATCCCTGAACCGCATAACCAAACTGCCTATGATCTCTTTATCGGTGAAATTGTCGGTGCATGGGCAGACACCCGCGCATTCAGCAATGGCCACTGGAATCTGGAACAGGCCAGCCCCGAATGGCGCAGCATCCACTACGTTGCTGGCGGCCATTTCTACATCACCGGCGAAGCTAAGGAAGCCAATACCGATTTGAAGGATTAATTCACCCTAAATTTATTGTGGTACCAAAACTTTATAAAAATGGTAGACCTTAGGGACAAGAGCATAACGAAAACATCCAAACTAAAAAATTACAAAGAATGTTTCCGGAGACATTTTTGATCTGGATATTTTTTTATTTCATCCCTCAATTACGTATTATATTTTCTCCCATCAAATTATTTCTTCTGTCGCTCAAGATCAAGCTTCATCAATAAATCAGTTTGAGCTTCTATTACAAAGGGGTTTGCAGCAAATACGCCGTTTTTCTGCGGCAAGGTTAATACCTTACCATCTTTGTACTTATCATCCGGCGTATAAGAAATTTTTAGAACCCATCCACTACTCGTTTTATCCCATCCGTAATCCCCAGCTGGATTTTTTGGCTTATAGTAAAGCAGAAAATAACCATCCGCAGCTTTTCCGAACACTTTAGCCTGTTCATTATAAAAGAATGGTACTGTTTCATAAGCCCCGCCATAGCCAATCAGAATCTGATTCACTTCCTCCTTGGGCGTTCCAACAGGGAAAAGTTTTTGAAGTGTTTCAGCTAGTAGAGAAGCACTAGGATAGTCCTCAAACCGAAATTTTTCCGGATTAAAACCCGGATTACCAGGATCTGTCACTTTCCCGCTATCATTACATGCTACATTGAGAAACGTGCACAATCCTAGGACAAATAATATTATTCTCTTCATCTATACCTCCAGACTACGGTACACAATCTCGATCTTGCTCAAAGCTCCGATCACTGGATATCGACCCCCTCAAGAGCACCCAGATATTCTTCAAGTGTAACATATCCCATTAATGGGAACGCCCCCCGAGTGGGTCAAGTCCGTTGATCGTTCATGCTTTGGAAAAATGGCAGGGGCAGTAGGACTTGAACCCACGACCCTCGGTTTTGGAGACCGATGCTCTACCAGCTGAGCTAAACTCCTATCCTGCGGTGCGGGTTACGGCAGGGGCACGGGGAAATCAAGGGGGAAAGAAACCGTGCCGCAGAAATGGTTGCGTCACCGCGCACCATCCCCGTTCAGGCATTCACCGGACGATAGCAGCGCGGCGGGTTGGTCACCGTATCGGTCGTCGTGGTGACGGTCTCGACAAATCCCGTGCCACGGGGAACCCGCGTTGTCGTCGCGGTCGCCGCCCCCGCAACCAGAACAAGCTGCAAGCGCTGCACCGGGCCTGTTCCGGCGGGAACGTTCTGCTCCACCACCTCGACGATGCCGGACGAGATCACACGGACGACCATCGCCGAATGCTGGGGGTTGCCGCGGGTCTCGGTCGCATCGGTGGTGTTGACCGAGCCGCTGCCATCGGGGTTGGTGACATCAACCGTGATCGAGCGGGTCCAGGAATAGCCGCTGAACTGCAACACGTCGCCCGGCTGCAGCGCTGCCGGCTGCACCACCAGTCCCCAGACATACGAGGACAGGGGCCCAAAATTGGGCGTCTGGCTGCGCGAGGATTTCCCGCCGTTTCCGACAACAGCATCCTCGACCAGGGTCCAACATTCGCCGTCGCCGT
>JBPXJO010000020.1:0-38792 GCA_051715325.1 Alphaproteobacteria bacterium
TGCGAACATGACGCGCTCCCGTCAGCGGCGGGGAACGTGCCTACTGCCGATTGCGGCGGCGCCAACGATCCGCTAAACACGTGGCGCGGCTTGCACCCGTAGCTCAGCTGGATAGAGCGTTGCCCTCCGAAGGCAAAGGTCGGACGTTCGAATCGTCTCGGGCGCGCCATTATAAAAGGTCCCTTTCGGGGCCTTTTATAATGGGATGTCCGGCGATAAAAACGATACGTTCGACGACAAGCGACCCTCAAGGATCGCGCAGGCGCGGGAAGGGGCGTTTACGCCCCGACCCAATCGTCTCTTTTGGTTATTCGCGTTCGCTCAATGGCCCTCGTTTTTGTATGCTCACATTCGTTCGCAGGGGCGCGTCATTTAAAAAGTCCTCTTTAGAGGGCTTTTTTTGTAGATGTCTGTTTTTTTGAAAAGTTTGACTGTTTGACGGGAGATCTGCTACCACACCTTCATACGAGAGGTGCTTTTATGGCGGATCTATTCGGTAATAAGGCTTTTCCAATCGTGGAAAGCGCTCAGGATGTTGTCGAGCAATTGGGGCGCCCTGATGTTCGGGCTGTTGTTTACCGGAACGAAGCGGATGCCGCTCTTCATGATTTTCTGAAAGCTAGTGTTTCAGCTCCAGCCAATCGTCAACTTGCTCAGGCTTTCTCTTCGACGGCGCATTATTCCGAGCGTCCCCAATATGCGGGAAAGGAACGTTTTCTCGAGCCGTTTTCTTCTGACCTTATTTTAAACGAATCGCTGGCTGCCGGTGTTGTGATCTCGGAAGCTGCGATCGAGCCTTTGACGCGCCGTATGGCTGAAATTCGCGAGATGTATCTTACGGTCTATCACGCAACCGGTGGTGATCCGGCTCATGGGACTGCGGGGCATTTGCTTTTTACGCCCAAGGGCGGCGATGGTCGTGCTCCCAAAGTTCATGTTGATTATCTTCCTCTTACCTGTCACTGGGCTTTTGCTTTGTCGCCGCTTGATATTATGACTGAAGAACCGGACGAGCAAATGTGGATGATGCTCAACCGTATTCTATATAATAAACTTGATGAACGCGCCCAGCAGGACTGGGATCTCTGGCTTACCGGTATATCGGAAACGCGTCAGGCCGATTTTTCTTATTCGGTTGTTGGTGATGTCATTTTCTCGAAAGGGCAGCGGTTCCGCGATTTGTCCCGCCCGGAGGAACGCGCTCAGGTGTGCGTTCATAAATCATCCAATCTGATCCCTCATATGGGACAAGCCAGCGCATTGTTTTATCCGATCCTTCCTAAAGGTCTCGGGATCGCCGGATAATGTAAAGGCTATTTGTTCTCAAGAAAAAAGCCCCCGAAGTCGGGGGCTTTAAATCTTTTATCGGGATATTAACTCGCTGCTTTTTTTGCTGCTTTTTTCGCGAGGTCACGCTCGTTCGGGGTGAGGTAACGTTTGCGCAGGCGCAGGGTTTTTGGAGTGATCTCAACCAGTTCGTCGTCGTTGATGTAGGACATCATCGCTTCCAAGGTCAGTTTGCGCGGGGTGACGAGTGTACAGGCTTCGTCGGTACCCGATGCACGCACGTTGGTCAGCTGCTTGGCGCGGGTGACGTTGATGTCGAGGTCGCTATCACGGGAGTTCTCGCCAACGATCATGCCTTCATACACATCATCGTTGTGGGTGATGAACATGGTGCCGCGATCCTGAAGTTTCCAAATGGCGTACGCCACAGCTTTACCGGTTTCGGTCGAGATCAAGGCCCCGTTGCGGCGTCCCTGAATGTCGCCTTTGTACGGGCCGTATTCTTTGAACAAACGGTTCAGAACGCCGGTACCGCGAGTATCGGTCAGGAACTGGCTTTGGTATCCGATCATTCCGCGTGACGGGCACGAGAAAATGATACGGGTTTTGCCGTGTCCGGACGGACGCATATCAACGAGGTCGGCTTTGCGTTCGGTCAGTTTTTCAACAACGGCGCCGGTGTGTTCGTCGTCGATATCAACGATGATTTCTTCGTAAGGCTCGACAGTTTGGCCGTTTTCATCTTTCTTGAGGAGAACGCGCGGACGGGATACCGAGAGTTCAAATCCTTCGCGGCGCATGGTCTCGAGCAGAACACCGATCTGGAGTTCGCCGCGGCCCGCGAGTTCGAATGAGTCGCGGTTGGCGGACTCGGTGACGCGGATGGCAACGTTGGTTTCGGCTTCGGCCATCAAACGGTCACGGATCATGGTCGAAGTCAGTTTCTTGCCTTCTTTACCAGCGAGCGGCGAATCGTTCACAGTTATCGATACGGCCATGGTCGGCGGGTCAATCGGTGTGGCCGGAACGGCTTCGGTAATCGACATATCACAGATGGTATCGGCAACGGATGCGGTCGACATACCGGCGATACAGATAATGTCACCAGCCTCGACGATTTCGGCAGGCACTTTCTGGATGCCGGAGAAGGTCAGAAGTTTCGAGAGGCGGAATTGCTCAACCGTTTTGCCATCAAGGTTGATGGCCTTGACCGGCATGTTGACTTTGGCTGTACCGGAGACAACGCGGCCAACCAGAATACGTCCGAGGTACGGGTCGGCGTTCAGGATGGTGGCCAGCATTTTGAATGGGCCGGTTTTGTCAACATTCGGAGCCGGAACGTGTTTCAAAATCAGGTCGAGCATCGGGTGCAGGTTTTCGCGTGGGCCATCGAGGCTGTCACAGCACCATCCGTCACGACCGGATGCATAGAGTACAGGGAAGTCGAGTTGTTCATCAGTGGCATCGAGGGATGCGAACAGGTCAAAGGCTTCGTTCAGAACTTCAACCGGGCGGGCGTCCGGACGGTCGATTTTGTTCAGAACAACAATCGGGCGGATCCCTTGTTTCAGGGCTTTGCCCAGAACGAATTTGGTTTGCGGGAGAGGGCCTTCGGCGGCGTCCACGAGAAGGACAACACCATCGACCATGTTTAGAATACGCTCAACCTCGCCACCGAAATCGGCGTGGCCCGGGGTATCAACGATGTTGATTTTTGCGTCATCCCAAAGAATGGACGTACATTTTGCCAAAATGGTAATGCCGCGTTCTTTTTCAAGATCGTTGCTGTCCATGACGCGTTCGTCAACCGCTTGGTTGTCGCGGAAGGTTCCGCTTTGGCGCAGGATTTGGTCGATCAGGGTGGTTTTTCCATGGTCAACGTGGGCAATAATGGCAATATTTCTTAGATTTTGTACGGTCACTTTGTGTCTCTCGGGCTATATGCTTCGTTTGGCTTGGGTTAGCGCCGCCTTCCTACACGGAAAAGGGCAGAAAAGCTAGAAAATAATGGGACTTAAACCGTAAAAGATGATTTCAGGTTGAAATTTAATTGTCGTGAATAACTTTGCGGCTAATATGTTATTTCTTGCGTTCTTATTCAGGTTATGGATACTCGTTCGGGCCATGTTCGGGGAGCGTTATCAATGACACAAATTGACTGGTGCCAAAAATACTGGAAATTCGGGAGCCTTGTTGAAGCCTTTCAGGTCCAGCAATGCCAAGGGAGTGCTGCTCCTGTGCTGCATGAAACCTTTAACGACGCGCGGCGTCTGTTTCTTGAACTCACCGGAGGATCGAATTTCGCTCCTCACAATGTCGTGCTGAGTGAAATCGTCTCGGATATGTATCATTTGACCGGTCGCGCTCTGGCGCTTGATATCTGTCACTAATCCTTCACGTCTTTTCTTTTTCGTCAGGTGCGGCAGCGTCCAACTGCCGCAGCGATAAGCCTTTTCGTACAGGTCTGTCCGGATTATATCTGCTCATAATCTTGTTCTTTAACTGCGTAGGAGGAGTGCGATGCCCTCACTGACAAAAAGCCCCGTTGATTTGGTGGTTCAATATAACGACATTATGAATTTATGCCGTGAGTTTCGTCTTCAGGCAGCGGTACTAAACCCTGATGACCGATCAGATCGTGTTCTGGAGATAACCCGTAAATTCCATGATCTGGTTGATGATGACGAGCGCGCGGGACATGTTCTAAATGCCACCAGCTATCTTGGCCTCAGCGGCGAGATTGGCCGAATTGCGCGATACTTGAGCTAGGCTAAAAATCCACGCATTTGCCGTTGTTTTCCCAGTCACCATAGCGGGTGGCTTCCGGCCCTTTGCGACCGCCATATTCGCGCTGCATGTGGGGCAGAGGCTGGTGGCCCAGTACGGGTTTTTCCGCCTGATTTTCAGGGTTTTTTTCCGGTTTCTCTGGACTTTTCGGGGTGCTGTTCATACAAGTAGATTAGACAAAACCACCGTTTCGGGAAAGAACAAAAATGGCGAATGCAAAAGAAGTATTGAAACCCTATCGCGACCAAATTGACCAGATTGATGACCAAATTGTCGATCTTTTGATTAAGCGCATAGGGGTTGTCCGCGAGGTCGCGCCGATTAAATTAAAGAACAAGATCCCTGCGGTGATTGAAGAACGCATTGCCGAGGTCATTGATCGTGCCGGTGATCGAGCCGAAGCGGCAATGCCGGGCGAACAAGGGCAGGACGATGCGGATCGCATCCGTGAGGTGTTTGCGCTGATCGTGGTGATGAGCTGCGATCTGGAAGAGGAGATTATGGAGGCGTAATGGGCGGTTATCTCAAGACAACGATCCTTATGGCGGGCCTGACGGCCCTTGTCGGTGGCCTTGGTTATGCGGTCGGCGGGACGAATGGGCTCTCGATTGCTTTGGTCATTGCGGCTGCCATGAATATCTGGGCTTGGTATAACAGTGACAAGGCTGTCCTTGCCCACTACAACGCCCGTGAAGTCGGACCAGCTGATGCCCCCAAACTCGTCGAGATGATTGAGCGCCTGTCCGCGCGCGCGGATCTGCCGATGCCGAAAGTATATGTGATCGATAACGAGCAGCCGAATGCATTTGCGACCGGACGCAATCCGGAGAATGCGGCTGTAGCGATTACGACGGGATTGATGCGCCGTCTTGACTCTGATGAAATCGAAGGGGTTATGGCGCATGAGCTGGCTCATGTGAAGCATCGCGATACGCTTATTATGACGGTGACGGCCACATTGGCCGGTGCGCTCTCGATGCTGGCCAATTTTGCGATGTTTTTTGGTTCATCCCGCGATTCCGAAGGTCGCCCTGCTTCCCCGATTGTCGGTATTCTGGTGATGCTTTTGGCACCGCTGGCGGCGACAATTGT
Source organism: Alphaproteobacteria bacterium (assembly GCA_051715325.1). GTDB lineage: Bacteria > Pseudomonadota > Alphaproteobacteria > Micavibrionales > Micavibrionaceae > UBA1573. The sequence goes on from JBPXJO010000020.1 coordinate 5,167, forward strand.
CCAGATGGCCATCTCCCGATCGAGGGAATACGAAGCGGATCGTCTTGGTGCCGAAATATCAGGAAAACCGCGCTCTTTGGCGACGGCGCTCGAGAAAATCTCGGGCATGGCGGGACAGATTGTGAACCGTGAGGCGGAAAGCAATCCGGCGTCAGCACACCTCTTTATTATCAATCCTCTTCATGTTCATGCGATGGATGGACTCTTTTCTACGCACCCATCGACGGAAGAGCGTATTCGCCGTTTGCTCGATATCGAGCGTCAGATGGGTGGTAAGGCCGAGCCTTTTGAACATCCTCGCCCGACTGCAAATCCTTGGCGATAAAATTGTCATAAACTTATATGAACGATTGTTTTTTGGGGTGGTCGCCTCGCGCCCTTTGCTGTAAAGTATCCCCAACAGAACATTATATATAAGATGACCCAAGAACATTCGCCCCCCAACGACCTCTTCGAGCCCGCTTCGCCCATGGAAATGCTAACCGCACGCCGTGTGGCTTTGCTTCTTCTCCAGAATATTTTTGTTAAAAAACACACGCTCGATCAGGTCATCGATGAGAGTCGCGAATTTTCAGCGCTTTCTTCACGGGACCGCGCCTTTGTGCGGATGCTGGTAACGACGGTTATTCGCCGTCTTGGGCAGATTGATGATCTTATTCGCCGCGCTTTGTCCAAGCCGGATCAACCGATCAATCCACCGGTTCTTCATTTCATTTTACGGCTTGGTGTTGCCCAGCTGATTTTCATGAATATTCCTGACCATGCGGCGGTGAATACATCGGTACTTTTGGCGGAAGTCGAAGGGCATAGCCGCATGAAGGGGTTTATCAATGCAATTTTGCGGCGCATTGCCGGAGAGGGCAAGGAATGGACAACCCGTCAGGATGTGGCGCGCCTTAATACGCCGGAATGGCTGCTTAAAATCTGGATTCAGGATTACGGCCTAAGGACAGCGCTTGATATTGCGGTGGCCAATTTGTCCGAAGCCCCGCTTGATATTACGCTTAAAGAAACCGAGCAGATTCATCACTGGGTTGATGTTTTGGGCGGGACCGAGCTTCCAACGGGCGGCGTTCGCCTTGGCTCATCCCGCGCCATTCAGGAATTACCCGGTTTTACCGACGGGATGTGGTGGGTTCAGGATGCCGCGGCCTCTCTGCCTGCCAAGTTGTTTGGCACGGCTTTGCAAGGGCAGGTGATTGCCGATCTTTGCGCAGCTCCCGGTGGAAAGACAGCGCAGCTTGCCAGTATGAATGCGGAAGTGATTGCTGTCGACCGTTCGGCCAAACGTATTCAGCGCTTGCAAGAAAATATCAAACGGCTTCGTCTAGGCTATTCAGTGCGTACCGAGGTTGCCGATGCGGCGGTCTGGAAGACGCGTGAACCGCTCAAATTTATTTTGCTGGATGCGCCATGTTCGGCAACCGGTACGATCCGCCGAAATCCGGATGTTCTCTGGATGAAATCCGAAAATGATATTTCATCTTTGGTCGAGCTTCAGGCGCGATTGCTTGATAATGCTATTAATCTTTTGCAGCCGGGCGGCATACTGGTTTACTGCACCTGTTCGCTGCAGAAAAACGAGTGCGAACACCAGATTGAATCGTTGCTGGCTCGGCGTCCTGATGTTGACCGCGTTCCAGTTCAGGCCAGTGAAGTGGGCGGTATGCCCGAGTTTATTACTCCTCGCGGCGATGTGCGGATTTTGCCGCATTATATGGGCGAGACCGGTGGTATCGACGGGTTCTTTATCAGCCGTCTCGTGCGGATCAATTAATCAGCGCCTTAGCGTGAAATCAGAACCTGATAATACACGTATTTTCCCAAGGTTCCGGAGTAGTAGCAATACGAATCCTTGCCATCCAGCGCGGCATTCGAGATTGTCGACGTGTATCCGAATGTTCCTGTGAACGGAGTTGTTTCGCCGGCAACTGTTACTGTTGGCGGCGTAGTCGGTGTGCCGCCGTCAAATCCTTGGTTAAGATAGCGACAGACATCTTGGCGGACACCCGGCAGGAAAGCCACGAGATCGGAGCTTGAACTGGTTCCGGCTGTTGTGCCCTGACCGTTAATCTCGATGTCGCCGTTAAATACCCACTGGGTTCCATCATTGATTTGGGCCGGCGGGGCTTGGTACACCACGGCTCCGCCTTGTGGATGGAACACCTCTTTGGTTGGGTTGGTCCCAAATGTTCCGTAGGTTGTGTCTCCAGGATGGACGAAGCTGATATCTTCGTTCGTGTAGCTGCGGGCCAGTTTCATCCGGACGATGGCCTGACGGACCGATGTCGGAAACTGGAGAAGATAGGCGCTGTCGATTTTTCCTGATTCTTGGGCAGTGCCGCTGCTGCCGCTGCTACGCATGGTTTGCGATACCGCGTAGGACAGGGCCGCGAACAGGACAACGGCGATCAGGATGAGGAAAAGAACGTTACCGGACTCGGCGTGACGAATTCGCTTTTGCATGCTAGTAATTTTATATGAGCCAAGAAGGGGCGGCAAGATGAATAATTGCGTAGTTTGGGTGGGGTTTCCGGATGGGACCTCGATTGAACGGGTGGACCGGCTTTTGAGCGGGGTTCCTGTCCGGTCGCGCCGCTGGTTGAAGGACACCTATGCCCTTGAAACGGTTCTGGATGGGGCTATCCATGCTGATTTGCTTCGTCAAATTCATGAATTTCGTCAGTCTGTCCCGATGGATGTGTTCGTTATGAAAGCCGATAACCGGCGCAAAAAGCTACTTTTGGCCGATATGGATGCCACAATTGTCGAGGGGGAAACACTCGATGATCTGGCAGCGTTAGCCGGATTGGGCGATGAAATCGCCGCGGTTACAGCGGCGGCGATGCGCGGCGAACTGGATTTCGAGCAGGCTTTGTGTCAGCGGGTGTCAAAACTCGCAGGACTTCCCGAAACCCTTCTTGATGAGGCGTTTCGCGGGATGGTGCTTAATTCGGGGGCTAAAACTCTGGTTCGTACGATGCGGGCTTTTGGCGCGTCATGTGTTCTGGTTTCGGGCGGTTTTACCTATTTTACCAGTCGGGTTGCAACGCTTTGCGGTTTTAGCGCTCATCACGGCAACGATCTTTTGATAGAAGGGGGGCGCTTATCCGGAGAGGTTGGATCGCCGATCCTTGATAAATCGGCCAAACTGGCCTTCCTTAATTCCTATGCCGCCACGCTCTCTATTCCTTTGGAGTTGACGGCAGCGGTCGGCGATGGCGCTAATGATATTCCGATGCTGGCTGCTGCGGGCCTAGGGGTGGGCTACCATCCGAAGCCGCTGGTAAAGGCGCAGATAGATAATTCCATATTGTATACGGATTTAACGGCGCTTCTTTACGCGCAAGGGTATGTCTGGGGCGAGATTGAGCCCTACGCATAAACGGTTGGGCCATACATGAAATATTAACCGTTTCCGTTTTAGACTGCCCGCATGAGCGATGTTCGATCCAAATTCAAAATCCCCGATGAGCAGCTTGAAGAGCTGATCCATAAATATTGCCGCGATTTCACCGATTGGGCGCGGATGGGGCGGTTTGACCCGATTACGGGCCGTGATGAAGAGATCGATCAGGTTATTCTGATTTTGCTGCAAAAGGGTCGTAAAAATGCCGCTTTGCTTGCTCCGGCGGGTGTGGGTAAAACAGCTCTTTGCGCTGGTCTTGCTCAAAAGATTATTGCTCGGGAAGTTCCGGATTACCTTAAAGATGCCCGTATTCTCGAAGTAGATTTGGCAGCGATGTCCGCGGGAACCATGGGACCTGCCGAATTTCAGGGCCGATTCCTTCCTTTGTGTAAGGGGATTGCCGAACGTTATCACGATCCGTCTTATCCCAAAGTCGTCATGTTTATTGACGAGATGCACCAGATTATGCCGTCTTGCGCGGGGAGTGCCTATAAGGGCCTCTCCGAGGTGATGAAACCTTATTTGACTGTTGGGGATCTTCACGTCATCGGGGCGACAACACTCGATGAATTCCGTATTTATGTGGCGCTTGATCCCGCGATGGATCGCCGTTTCCAAAAAGTATTCCTGTCGGTTCCGAACGTTCCGCAGACAATCGAGATTATCAAGAATCTGCGGGCCGGTTATGAGAAGCACCACAAACTTTCGGTTTCCGACAATACCATCGACATCATTGTCCATCTGACCGAAGAACATATGCGTAAGCGGAACCAGCCGGATAAATCGATTATCATGATGGATGCGGCTATGGCGCACCATGTGAAGGAGAAGGGAACAGGCGGGGAACTCTCGCTTGACTCGGTTTACTACATGATCGGGAAAGAGACCGGAATCCATCCGGAAGCGCTTAAGAAGTAGAGTGACATTTCTTTCTATCGGTTATTCTTCCGCAATTCCCTTTTCTGGTGAAACATCTATTTTAATTTCATCAATAAAAATATTGGGTGGGCGCTGAACAGCCAATTTAGGGGTTACCGAATCACTTCGGGCTTGGGGATTGAGGCGATATAACTTTATGGTCTTACTCAGACCTTTTGTATCATCCAATATATAGGTGGTGTTGCTAAATCCTTCTTTGGATGTCGTAAGATAATTTCCGTTGTTCATAAACTCCATAGAGAGTTGTCGGGAGTTATCAACAACTATGCCAATTTCAATCTTTCCCTTTGCTGTTGGAAGATCTACATACAAAAAGCAGAGTTTGTTTTTTGTGACGCATGTTGATGTACTATTTTGGTTGTTTGGAGATGTTTGATGTGCGGTAATTCTATACCTTTCAGCGGCATGGGCTTGCGACGAAAAACTGCAAGCAATGAGTGCCAAATAGGTAAGAGCTGTTTTTTTGACTGTTGCAGTCATTTCTATCTTTTAATGTGGCCTCTTAAAAAAATACAATTCTTTATATATCCCACTTTTTCTTTTTCCAAGCTTTGATGTCTTTTTCTTCTGATGGAAATCTTTCTATTAATTTGTCGTTTCTTTTTATTATCTGCCCCTCTAATCAACCCGGCGATTTCAATGATTAATCCTGTAACAGATGCTCCTCTAGTTTAGGCATGAAAATAGCGCCGACAGAATTGTGGCGCTTATGAGGAATATTTTCCTATAATTTTATGATGTTGTCAAGTTTTTTTATAAATCACTTGCGTGGGTGATTCGCGTTAACTTATACTGAAAATACAGTGATTTGCCCCCCTTCGCGAATAAACCATCATTATGACTATTAAGATTGCGCCTTCGATTTTATCGGCTGATTTTGCCCGCCTTGGTGAAGAGGTTCGGGCGATTGATACAGCCGGTGCCGATTACATCCATATTGACGTTATGGATGGGCATTTTGTTCCCAATTTGACCATCGGGCCTGCGGTTGTTAAGGCGCTACGTCCGCATACCGCCAAGGTGTTCGATGTTCATTTGATGATTTCACCTGTTGATTTGTTTCTCAAGGATTTTGCCGATGCGGGGGCTGATATTATTACAGTCCATCCTGAAGCGGGCGCCCATCTTCACCGTACTCTTCAAACCATCAAGGCTTTGGGTAAAAAGGCTGGCGTTTCACTTAATCCGGCGACACCGCTTTCAGCGATCTCTCATGTGATGGATATGGTCGATCTGGTTTTGATTATGACGGTTAATCCGGGATTTGGCGGACAATCGTTTATTCCACTTCTTGACAAGATTTCCGAAGCCCGCCGTATGATCGCGGCGACAGGCCGTGCGATTGATCTTGAAGTGGATGGCGGTATTACGCCCGAGACATCCCGCTTGGCGATCAAAGCCGGTGCCGATGTTCTTGTCGCCGGTACGGCTGTGTTCAAACATGGCCCTGCGCAGTACGCGCCTTCGATTGCGGCACTTCGGGGGGAGTAAGCTTATATGATGGCTCTGGCTCCCAAATCATCGGCAATTCTTGATGATATCAAGCATCATGCGGGACGCGTGGCTTGTCAGACTCCATTTTATCATTGGCTTCTTTCGTCGGGTGATATGCCGAGCCAGCTTTCCGTTCGTTTGTCCGACCCTTGGTCGGGCGATGGGGATGTCGGGCGTCTTTTGGGGCGCGGCGTCCTTCGCGCGAATGGCGCCAGTTTGCCTCTTGATGGGCGGTTCTGGGATATGGCGGCGGCCAATCCGTTCTGGCTCCAGACGGTTCACAGTTTTGCATGGATGCGTGATTTGCGCGCGGCCGGCGGAGATCAATCGCGCCGGATTGCGCGTAAGCTTGCTGATTGCTGGATGGATCTTTATGACCGTTGGCACGCAGATATCTGGCGCGGCGATATTATGGGCGACCGCATTGCGATCTGGTTGTCTTTTTATGATTTCTTTTGCGGGAGTGCTGATGAGGATTTCCAGCGCCGTTATTTCGCGAGTCTCAATCGTCAGGCGCGGCATTTGTCCCGCCAGTTTCCATCCGGTTTGTCGGGCGTGGCTTTGCTCAAAGCCGCGCGCGGTTTGATCTATGCCGGATTGTCGCTTCCGGGGCGCGATGATTGGATTTTGCAAGGGTTTGAATGCATCCTTAAAGAAATTCCAAAACAGATTACCAAAGACGGTCTTCATGTCAGCCAGTCGCCGCAACAGCTTCTGGAATGCACGCGCATTTTCCTTGATCTTCGCTATGCACTCAATCGCGCCAGTTTGCCTGTGCCTAAGGCGCTCCAGAATGTGATCGAACAGGTCGGGCCGGCGCTCCGGTTCTTTTCGTATCCTGACCGCAAATTTGCGGTGCTTCATGGTGGACAGGAATGCGATGCGGCGGAGATTGAGTCGGTTCTTTCCCAGATGCGCGCTGCCAAACGCGCCGCGAAACTTACCAATCTCGGCGGGTTCGAGCGAGTCATGGTCGGTCGCTCGCTCTTGATGATGGATGGCTCGGTGGCTCCTGATGCGCCGCACGATACGCAGTGGCATTCGGCCCCCCTTTCGTTTGAATTTTTATATGGTCGCGAGCGGATTTTTACCCATTGTGGCGGACACCCGTCTCATCCGGAATGGCAACAAATTCTTCGTCATACGGCGGCGCATAATACGCTGGTGGTTGACGGACGTCCGGCGCATGAGCTCAGGGCCGATTTATCAGTAGGCCGCTCGGCCGCTTTTTCAGGTATCGAGCGCTCCGAAAGCCGCGATGCTTGCCTGATCAGCGGCGTTCAAAAAGCGTATATGGCTTCGCTCGGGCTGGTGCATAGCCGCCGTTTATTCCTGACCGATCAAGGGCACGATCTGCGCGGTGAGGACACAGTGACGTTCGAAACTGCCCCTGATAGCCCGCGTGATCTGGTGTTCCGTTTCCATCTTCATCCTAAAGTTCAAGTGTCCCAAGTCTCGCCCGATCAGGATGTTGTTCTCTCACTTCCTGTTGGCGGACGTTGGCGTTTTTACGGCGTTGGGGCTCACCTTGACGTTGAGCCAAGTATTTATCTGGGGCAGGGTATCAAACCGGTGCCAACCCAGCAGTTGGTGCTCAAGACATCCTGCAGCGGCGGTACAACCCAAATCAAGTGGGCGTTGCAGCGTGAATAAACCAACCCTTTTTGTTGAATTCTTTGACAAATATAAGAAAATTTGTTTTTCTATATTACAAATAATAAACAAACAGGGCCGCGGCGTGTTCTTTACTATAACAGGATTAAGAAGCCATTTCAGGATCAGTTCGGCGAAGACGCCGGAAACCGGTGTGTTTCGCGAAGAGCCGTTTCATCGTGCCAGTGATCGTTTTTCCTTTGTTCCTTCGAGCGAGTTTTTGTTTGATCACAGCAACTGTGAAGATTTCTTTGCGGATGTTCGTTCCCAGTCGTTAACCCAGCGTACCGATCTTGTGCTGTTTCGCGAGGCGATCCGCAAGGCGCAAAATGAAGGTATCGAGAGTTTCAGCTTTAACATTGATCTGTTGTCGGCGTTTGATCCGAACTTTGCTAAAGAGGCCTCTCTAGTCTGTTTTGAAGAAGGGTTTGAGAATAAGAGTGCAATCTTCTTTGAAATTACCGAGCATTCGGATTTTCCTGAAGGTGCTGATCCCAAAGTTCTTCATGCGTTTGGCGAGCAAGGCTTCCGTTTGGCTGTTGATGATTTTATTCCGTTCAATCCGCGTGAAGTGGAACGTCTTGGGGTGCTCGCGCCTTATGCCTCGATGATCAAATTCGATCATTCGGTTGTGGATCGTTATTTGCAGGGCGAGCGCACCGAAATGCTTGATCTAGTCGCGCGTTATCGCGCCGAGCATCCCGGCCATATCATGGTTATTGAAGGGGTCTCCCTTAAAAAGCTGGAAGAGTCGCCTGCGCTGGTGAAAGATTTTTCTCGTGCGGGGATTGACCTTGTCCAAGAGTACACGCCGCGTGCGAAAGATCCTGTTTTTTCGTACAAGGCTATCCCTGCGGCCAAACAAGGATCGCTCCTTCAAAGAGCTTGTGCCTAGGGCGCGTTCTGCTAGAGTGGCCCTATGGCCAAATCCAAAACATCCTATGTCTGTCAGTCGTGCGGAGCCGTCCATTCCCTATGGTCGGGCAAATGCGATGCGTGCGGAGAGTGGAATACGCTTCAGGCAGAAGTTGCCGAAGCCGGGCCGCCCAAAGGATTGGCGGGCGGGAAAAAAGGTAAGTCTCTCGATCTGGTCGGCCTCCAGCTTCAGGATGAAAAGCCAGTACGCCGTTTGGTCACGGGGCTTGGCGAGTTTGATCGTGTGACGGGCGGAGGCCTTGTTCCGGGCTGCGCTATTTTGTTGGGCGGCGATCCGGGGATCGGGAAATCGACTCTTCTTTTGCAGGCGGTTTGTGCTCTTGCCAAAAAAGGCCTGCGCTGTGTTTATATTTCCGGTGAAGAGGCTGTCGATCAGGTGCGTTTGCGTGCGGCCCGTCTTGGCCTTGCCGATGCGCCGGTGGCTTTGGCATCGGCTACCAATGTGCGCGAGATTGCGGCGACGATTGAAGAAAATCCGATTGATGTTCTTGTTATCGACTCCATCCAGACCATGTATGTCGATACGGTCGAGAGTGCGCCGGGGACTGTCACGCAAGTGCGGACGGCAGCGCAGGAACTTATCCGTCTCACAAAACGCAGCGGCACAGCGACCTTCTTTGTCGGGCATGTGACCAAAGACGGGCAGATCGCCGGTCCCCGTGTTTTGGAACATATGGTTGATACCGTCCTTTATTTTGAGGGAGATCGCGGCCACCAATTCCGTATCCTTCGTACGGTTAAAAACCGTTTTGGCGCGACCGATGAAATCGGTGTGTTCGAGATGGGCGAGCTTGGCCTTAATGAAGTTGCCAACCCTTCCGCGCTCTTTTTGTCCCAACGTCAATCGAATGTGACGGGTAGCGCTGTGTTTGCCGGTCTTGAAGGGACACGGCCACTTCTTGTCGAGGTTCAGGCGCTGGTGGCTCCGGCTCCTTATGGGGCGCCGCGCCGATCGGTGATCGGGTGGGATCAAAGCCGCCTTTCGATGATTTTGGCGGTGCTGGAAGCGCGCTGCGGCCTGATGTTCTCGGGTTCGGATGTTTACCTCAATATGGCGGGGGGCATCCGTATTACCGAGCCGGCTGCGGATTTGGCGGTGGCGGCGGCTTTGGTCAGTGCTCTTCAAGGGCGGCCTGTGCCGTCCGAATTTGTGTTTTTTGGTGAAATTGGCCTCTCGGGTGAGGTTCGCGCCGTCTCCCAGCCGGATCAACGGCTTAAAGAAGCAGCTAAACTCGGATTTACCAAGGCCTGTATTGCCGAACGGGTGTCGGCCCATAAAAAGGGCGGCGCGGTGGCATCGGGAGGAATTTCGATCGTGGAAATCCGTCATCTGGACGAAGCTATTGATATGCTGAGGGAAGGCGGGGATGTCCGCTCGCTTCGGGCGTGAGTTAACTCCTTTAGAGGTCTTGCAAATCGACCGGATTTCGCCTATCACCTTCATAGCTTGACCCCATAGCCAGGATAGATATATGTCAATCGCCACATTTGTTGATATCGGCGTTATTCTTGTTCTTCTTATTTCAGCCGGAGTTTCCTTTTTCCGCGGTTTTATCCGCGAGGTCCTGACCATTTTCGGTGTGGCCGGCGGCGCGTTTGTCGCGCTTATGTTCGGGGGCGCTCTCAAGCCAACCGTCCATGGTTGGTTTGGTATCAAAGACGGCGTTGATCCTGGCAAGCTGTTCGACATTATCCCTATGACCTTGGCGGCGGATGTGACCGCTTATGCCGTTATTTTCCTCGGTGTGTTTATTTTATTGCAGCTGATTAGCCATTTTCTGGCGGCATCGGCTCATGCTCTTGGCCTTGGGCCGGTTGACCGGACACTCGGGATTTTCTTTGGTCTTGCGCGCGGTGTCCTCTTGATTGGACTTTTGTCGTTGCCAGCACATCTATTTCTCTCGGAGGATGATAAAAAAGAATGGCTGTCCGGTTCCAAAACCTTTTTCTATGTAGATGGGATAGCAGGTTGGATGTCGTCGTATCTTCCTCAGGATGAGGAGGCCAAAAAGGCCGGCGAGAAAATGGGTGAGGCCGCTCGCGATAAACTGCGCGAGATTGATGTCCTTGGTGATCGCCGTATCGAACCTGACAAGGCTCCGTCAAATCAGACTGCACCCCAGTCTGAAACGGCACCATCCAAGGACGGATACAGCAATCAGGATCGCGGCGGCATGAATCAACTGATTGATACTTTGAAAACAGGAAGCGGGGCGAATACTGCACCGTCCCAGCCTACAGCGCCGGAGGGCCGAAATGACTAGTTCCTTGAATTTGTCCAGCTATCATTTGCATGATGATCGAATGCATGAAGAGTGCGGCGTATTCGGAATTTATGGCCACGAGGATGCCTCGGCGCTGACTGCGCTGGGGCTTCATGCTTTACAGCATCGCGGTCAGGAATCGTCGGGGATTATTTCCTATGATAACGGCGAATTCAAAGTGCATCGCGGTCTTGGGCTGGTCGATGATATTTTTAATGATCAGGACGTGATTGGCCGTTTGACCGGAAGCTGCGCGCTTGGTCACAATCGCTATGCGACGACCGGCGGAACCCAGCTTCGCAACGTCCAGCCGCTTTACGCCGAATTGTCGTTTGGCGGTTTTGCCGTTGCCCATAACGGCAACCTGACCAACGCCATGACTATTCGCGACGAATTGATTTCACGCGGAGCAATCTTCCAGTGCACGAGTGACTCCGAGGTGATTATCCATTTGGTGGCGCTCTCGCAAAAGAAAACTGTTTTTGATCGCCTTGTGGATTCGCTCAAGCAATTGATCGGTGCGTACTCCCTGATTTGCTTTGCCGAAGGGCGTATGATTGGTGTTCGTGATCCGAATGGTTTCCGTCCGCTGGTGCTGGGCAAGTTGGGATCGGCTCATATTCTGGCGTCCGAGACCGTGGCCCTTGATATTATCGGTGCCGATTATGTGCGTGATATAGAGCCGGGCGAGATGGTGGTGATCACCGAACAAGGTGTCCAAAGCCACCGCCCGTTTGCTGCCGCGCCGTCACGTTTCTGTATTTTTGAATATATCTACTTTGCCCGTCCGGATAGCCACGTCGAAGGTAAGTCCGTTTACGAGATGCGCAAGAAAATCGGGGCGGTTCTGGCCAAGGAAGCGCCGTGCGAGGCCGATCTGGTGGTTCCGGTTCCCGATAGCGGCGTTCCTGCAGCCCTTGGCTTTGCCGAAGAGTCGGGGATTCCGTTCGAGCTCGGGATTATCCGCAACCACTATGTCGGCCGCACCTTTATCGAGCCGACCCAGAAAATTCGCCACCTTGGCGTCAAGCGCAAGCACAATGCCAATCGCGGGATTGTCGAGGGTAAACGCATTGTGCTGGTTGATGACTCGATTGTGCGCGGAACCACGTCGCGCAAGATTGTCGAGATGATGCGTCAGGCCGGAGCCAGCGAAGTCCATATGCGTATTTCGGCTCCGCCAATTACCGATGGATGTTTTTACGGGATTGATACGCCGTCACGCGAAGACTTGCTTGCATCCAGTAACACTGTTGAACAGATTGCCAAATTTATCGGGGTCGACTCGCTCGCCTTTATCAGCAACGATGGGCTTTATAGCGCGATGGGCGAAACAGGTCGCAATAATGCCGCTCCTCAATATTGTGATGCGTGCTTTACCGGTGAATATCCGGTGGCGCTTGTTGACAAGCTTCAACTAAAAAAGGCGTGCTGATGTCGCTTGATAAAAAACTTGCTGGCCGTGTGGCCCTTGTAACGGGAGCGTCGCGCGGGATAGGCGCGGCTACGGCAAAACTTCTTGCGCGCGAGGGAGCTCATGTCGTTCTCCTTGCACGCAATCGTCACGGGCTTGAAGATGTGGATGATGCCATTCAGGCTGAAGGCGGCGAAGCAACCTTGATGCCGTTTGATCTTAAAAAGATTGATGCTCTGGAAGAACTCGGCCCAACACTTTATCAACGGTTCGGGCGTCTTGATGTATTTGTCGCGTGTGCCGGTATTTTGGGAGAAACAACTCCCGTATCTCACGCCAAGATGAGCGACTGGCAGGCCGCGTTCTCGACGAATGTTCTTTCGAATGTGCAGTTGATCCGTACACTCGAGCCGCTCCTGAAAACGTCCGATAGCGGGCGCGCTGTTCTTGTTGGATCAAAGATGGGGCAGGCGCCTCGGGCGTTCCACGGTCAATATGGGGCCAGTCAAGCGGCACTCCTTCATCTCTATCAAACGTGGGCGGATGAAGTTCGCCAGACGAATTTGCGTGTCAATGTTGTGTGTCCGGCCCATGTGGATACCGATATGCTCACTGAATTATATCCCGGTGGGTATTCCGGAGCGGATTTACTGAGCGCGGATCAAGTGGCTGAGGCGATCCTTCATCTTGTTGTGCCTCTAACTTCAAGCCATGGTCAGGTTCTGAGCATTCCGGAATAAGTCTGGTGTTGCTGAAATGACTCGCTATGGGCACGTTTTTGATTTTGTCCCCGCGCCTCTAAGGATTTATTAAGATTTTACTGGCAGATTTTGCGGGTCTGTTTCGGGCGAATTGATCGCATCCTGTTGTAATTTAATGACAAATTTGGTTTGACGCTCTTTCGCCCGGATCTTGAAGTTTTGCTCCTTCCGAGCCGGAAAGGGCGTGGCTTTAGGTATTGTATAAAATTGTAATTAAACTTAAAATGCTTTTAAGCCACTTCGGCTATCATATTTTTATAATCACTTAATTGTAACAACTGGAAGTCTGTTTTGTCCGCTGGGTCTTTTGATTTCAGATCTATGAAGAAATACCTGAATCCTCAGGCGTCTGATGATTTCAATCGGTTTCTTGAGAAAATCCCCCAGAATGCGGGGCAGAAAGCCTTGATCGCTGCGGGTATTTCGTGGGGCGTGGTTTTGGCCATGGGACTCTTTACAGTTATGCAAATGCAAATCCTGACGGATCTGCGTGCCCAACTTCTGGCGAGCGATGCGGTTAAACCTGTCGTTCCGGTTATGACAGCCGAGGCCGTGACCCCTGATGAGCTTAAGCCCTTGCTGGATAATTTCAAAACAATCTACCCTGACCTTCAGGTCACCGTGAATGGCGGAAATGTGACTGTCCAATCGCATGACACCAGTAAATACCCCGAATTTCGCGAGCTTTTGGGGCATTTGTCGAATGGAGGAGTCGGGTGGAAAGTCTCTGTCCAAACCATGTGTGTCGGGCGGGAATGTAAACAGAATTCTCTGGGTGCCAATCTGAAGATCGAACGACTGAAGATTGACAAACCATCCAGCTGATATACCATGTAGTTAACTTTTTAAACCCTGGAGTCATATATATGAGCCATATTATCTGTACCGCCGGTCAAGATCGGCAAAGCGAAAAAGGAAACGTACTGTTCCTTATTCTTATTGCCGTGGCGTTGTTTGCGGCTCTCTCCTACGCTGTTACCCAATCGACCCGTTCGGGCGGTGGTGATGCTGGCCGTGAAACCTCGCTGGTGAACTCGGCTCAAATCACCCAGTACCCGGCATCGGTCAAAACGGCTATTACCCGTATGATTATCAGCCTTAGTGTTGATCCGACTACGATCGAATTTAACCCACCGGCCAACTTCGGTACATTGACCCAGCAATCCTACGGTGTATTCTACCCAACGGCTGGCGGCGCAACCTATACGGAAGCCCCTTCATCGGTTATGGCCGCAGGTACTCCGGGCATCTGGCGTTTTAACTCTGAAAACGACATCTACAACATCGGTACGGATGGCGCTCCGAGCACCTCTTCGGCAGATATCATTGCATTCCTTCCGGGCGTATCGCTGGCGATCTGTCAACGTATCCATACCCAAATTGGCTTGTCGACCACGATCCCAACCGAGACCGGTATATCGTTTGACTCGGCTGCCACATTTACTTTGGCCAACAACATGACCAACGCGAACACTGGTATCGGTGCTGGCGGTGGTGTTATCGGTGATGCGGGTGGCTCGATCCTCAATGGTCAGCCGCAAGGTTGCTTCCAACAGCCTGCTTCTACCTACGTTTATTACCACGTTCTGGTTGAGCGGTAGAATCGGGGTACTCCTGCTTGCCTCTATTGGCTAATGGTTTCGAGAGCCCGGACGTAGTGCCGGGCTTTCTTTCTTAAACAAGATAGGTTGATGATATGAACATTTTTCGTCTGCGCTCTTTTTTGATGTCCACGCCCTGTAAGCGCACAAGCGAATGCGGGAGCGCGCTTATCTATATTCTGATCGCCGTTGCCCTTTTGGCGGCCCTTACCGTCAGTCTGATGGAGCCGTCGGGCCAGCAAGCCCAGAGCCAGAACGCCACCAACCTCTATTCTGAAATTGACGGGCAGGTCGGGTTTGTGACTTCGGCTATTTCCGAGTGCGTGTTGTCTCACCCCAATCAGGATTCCGAGCTGACGTCGACTCAGCAGAAAAATGCGCCGTATCCAATTAACCCGCAAGACCCTTACTTTGATGCTCAATCGGCCGATCCGGGAACCGATCCTGATGATACGGCGCAATATTTGCGTTGCCCGGGTAATCCCGGCGGGACGGGCCCCAATAATCAGGACCATGCCCGTTTGTTTGGCGGAACGTCCGGTAAGTTTCTTCCTCCGGCACCGGCTATGTTCGGGAACTGGGAGTATTATAACGGGGCCGATGGTGTCACGATTATGATTGCCAGCGATAAGACGGACCCGTATATCGCGAGTGCCCTCCAAAAACTGGATGCCAAATTCTCCGCGTGTGAGGCTGAAGTTATTGATCGTCGTTCCAGCGGCGCCCTCTCGATTACGACCGATACGACCCCGGGAGCGTCCGGTGTACGGACATGTCCTGCTAATAATATATGCTTCCGGTACTGGATCATTCAGAAAGCGACAGCCATTCATCAGGATGCAAGTTGCCCATAAGGCGAGGAGTTCTGCATTTAGCTCAAATTGTATGGAAACTTAAAAATTCCCTTACTTTGGCCTGTTAGTGTGAAGTCATCATCTTGATGGGGTGATTGAGCCGGGCCAGACAGACACAAAGACGGGCGGTTTCTACCAAATTCCCACAGGATGACCCGGACAAACGGGTTCACGGGATTACCGTGGCACTTCTGGGGGGATGTGTTGAATGAAAGGACAGGTTTGCAGTTTGCAAGCCTGTTTTTTTCACCGTATGATAGACTGGTATTCTCTAGGCCGTATGCTGCGGCCCATATTTTCTTTCTGCCGGAGTGGGATTTGGAACTCAATACTACCTTATTGCGCGAGCGTTTTGTTATTCGCGACCTCGATCCGGACCAGACGCGAGATGATGTCGTTGAGGCGATGAGTAACCGGATTGTTATTCCTTTGGCCAATGCATCCGGTCAGATTGTCGAGCGTTTTGTCGTTCGTACACAAGTCATGCATATGGGGGTGCGGTTGGCCGCCCAAATTATCCAGACATTTGCCAGCCTCGGACCGATCATGTCGCGTGATAAGGCTTTTGATTTCGAGGGGGCATGGCGATCGGCTTTATCAAGCTATGATATTCGGCATTTCCCCAATCCTTGGGTCTGTGTTTACAAGGAGGCTAAACCGGTTTTTCAGGCCGGAACGCGCCATCCGTTTCTGGATATTGTCGAGAAATGTGATGTTAAAAATCCGGGAAACTATGACCAGTCGCTCGCGATAGCTGAAGATACATTCAAGAAGATGGGACGGAGTGTGTCCATCGCGCATAACTCGAATATCGGTATGGTTGTCCATGTGAAGAATAATACCGGACGATGCGGTATGATTCTGAGGAATCCTCATAAAAGTACCACATTCAATTTTGTGGCGACGAAAGGGGAGGATGATCTTCCGGTGACGCCGTTCAAATGTCTGAATAGTTGCGCGGCATTTCTTGAAGGAATCCAGCTTTCGGTTAGGGTCGGGATTGTTACCGAGAAACAGCGCCAAGGGCTTATCCCGGCGGATAGCCCTGAATTCGAGGAATCCACAATTGCGCGCGCGCGTTTGGCCGAACTCTCAACCGAACTTCGTAGCTTTGAAAACCAGTTTCAGGTTCATTACCGCTTGGAGCGGCCAGAATTCAAGACTCTCATTCGTGAGGCCGAGTTGTTCCAGCGCCAGCTAACCGAGCGAGGGGGCGCGGTCATTTAAATCGGTGTGCTTCAATGAAAAAGGGCCTGAAGATCAGGCCCTTTTGTTATCCTTTTATTGATCCTCTTACGAGGCTTTGGCGAGCGAGCGCAAAACGTAGTTCAGAACGCCGCCATGTTTGTAATATTCCACTTCATCGAGCGTATCGATGCGGCACATCAGCTTGACGACTTCGACCGTTCCGTTTTTACGGGTAATGGTCAGGTTGACGTCCATGTGCGGGGTGATGCCGTTTTCGATGCCGCTGAGGCTGATCGTTTCATCGCCCGAGAGTTTCAGGTCTTTGCGGGTCATGCCGTCCTTGAAGACGAGCGGCAGAACACCCATCCCGACAAGGTTCGAACGGTGAATGCGCTCGAAGCTTTCAGCGACCACGGCGCGGACGCCGAGCAGAATGGTTCCTTTGGCCGCCCAGTCGCGGCTGGAGCCTGTTCCGTACTCTTTACCAGCAAAGATCACTAAAGGGGTTTTGTCCGCTCTGTACTTCATTGCAGCGTCGTAAATCGGCATTTGTTCGCCGGACGGGACGTAACGGGTCAGACCACCTTCGATTCCATCGAGCATTTCGTTTTTAATGCGGATGTTGGCAAAGGTTCCGCGCATCATGACTTCATGGTTCCCGCGGCGTGCGCCGTAGGAGTTGAAGTCAGCGACGGTTACGCCATTCTCGAGCAAGTACTTACCGGCTGGCGAGTCTTTCTTGATGTTACCGGCCGGAGAGATGTGGTCGGTGGTAATCGAGTCGCCAAAGACCGCAAGAATCTTGGCGTTGCTGATGTCACTGAAGGTTCCAGCGGTTTTGGACATGCCGTGGAAGTAAGGCGGGTTGGCCACATAGGTGGATTTTCCGTCCCAGTTGTACACTTCACCGGCTTTGTCGGCGCTGATGGCTTGCCATTGTTCCGGTCCTTTGAAGACGTCGGCGTAACGGCTTTTGAACATATCGGAGGTCAGGCAGGATTCGACCATATCGCTGACTTCTTTGTTGGTCGGCCAGATGTCCTTGAGGAAGACCGGCTTACCGTCTTTATCCCTTCCGAGCGGTTCGGTCAAAAGATCAAGATGGGTGTTTCCGGCTAGAGCGTACGCGACCACAAGCGGCGGCGAGGCCAGATAGTTGGCTTTCACGTGCGGAGATACGCGGCCTTCGAAGTTCCGGTTGCCCGAAAGAACAGCGGAGACGGTCAGGTCGCCGGTTTCAACCGCTTTGGCAATCGGTGCCGGAAGCGGGCCGGAGTTACCAATACAGGTGGTGCATCCGTAACCGACGAGGTTGAAGCCGAGTTTATCAAGATCCGCCTGCAGTCCGGCTTTGTTGAGGTAGTCGGTGACAACCTGCGAGCCGGGAGCCAGAGAGGTTTTAACCCATGGCTTTACAGTCAAACCCTTGGCAATTGCTTTGCGGGCGACAAGGCCTGCGGCAACGAGAACCGAAGGGTTCGATGTGTTGGTACAGGAGGTGATCGCTGCGATGACAACGGCGCCATCATCGAGTTTGTAGTTCGAGCCTTCGACCGTAATGGAGCGGCGCTCCGGTACAATCGCTTTGATCGAGGCCGGCATTTTCGACAGAGGAACGCGGTCTTGCGGGCGTTTCGGGCCTGCAAGAGACGGCTCAACATCACCAAGGTCAAGAGCGAGGGTGTCGGTGAAGACCGGATCAGGTGATCCGGAATCGCGCCACATGCCTTGTTCTTTGGCGTAGGCTTCGACCAGTTTTACACGGTGCGGGTCGCGTCCGGTAAAGCTCATATAGCGAATGGTTTCAGCGTCAATCGGGAAGAAGCCACACGTTGCGCCGTATTCCGGAGCCATGTTTGCAATCGTCGCGCGGTCGGCGAGCGAGAGGTTATCAAGGCCCGGGCCGAAAAATTCAACGAATTTGTTGACCACGCCTTTGGCGCGCAGCATCTGGGTGACGGTCAAGACGAGGTCGGTCGCCGTGGTGCCTTCTTTCATGCTGCCGGTCAGTTTGAAGCCGATGACTTCAGGGATGAGCATGGAAACAGGCTGGCCCAGCATTGCAGCTTCGGCTTCGATCCCGCCAACACCCCAACCAAGAACGCCAAGGCCGTTGACCATGGTGGTATGGCTGTCGGTTCCGACGAGGGTATCCGGGTAAGCGATTTTGGTTCCGGCTTTGTCTTCGTCCTCCTCAACCCACACAGCTTGGGCGAGATATTCAAGGTTAACCTGGTGGCAGATGCCTGTGCCCGGCGGAACCACGCGGAAGTTTTTGAAGGCCGATTGGCCCCAACGCAGGAACGCGTAACGTTCGCCGTTTCGTTCAAATTCAATATCGACGTTTTTCTGAAAGGAATCGGCGCGGCCAAATTCGTCCACCATCACCGAGTGGTCGATCACGAGATCCACAGCGGTCAGCGGGTTGATTTTCTGGCGGTTGCCGCCGAGATTGCCCACGGCTTCGCGCATCGCGGCAAGGTCAACAACAGCCGGAACGCCGGTAAAATCCTGCATCAGAACGCGGGCCGGACGATAAGCGATCTCTTGGGTCGAGTGCTTGTCTTTGAGCCATGTTTTAAGCGATTCAATGTCTTCGACCTGAACCGAACGGCCATCTTCAAAACGAAGAAGGTTTTCGAACAAAACTTTCAGGGAGTAGGGAAGGCGCGACAGGTCGCCGATTTTGGCCTGAGCTTCCTTAAGCGAGAAATAATCATAGGATTTCCCGTCAACAGTGAGTGTTTTACGGGTTTGGAGCGTGTCGTGACCAGCGCGTGTCATAGTGAACCTCAAGAATAGAGTGTTAGAAACAAAAGACGCCTTACGCAGTAAGGGCAGATTATCATCCCGCCAAAAAAATAAGAAACCGTAAATTTTTAGTCGGTTTGACCATCTTCGTCGGATTTAAGCAGTCAAGAAAAGCGGATAGGGACCCTATCCATAGGAATAAGATAGACTATACCTAAGTTAACTTATTGTCGATAAAGAATAAAATACCTTTGCGAGCTGGAAGTTGGTCCGAGGCTATGAGATACTAAAATCATAAGGGATTGATAGTTCCAGCTAGAAAGACCTTAACCCAAGACACCACAGACCGACCACATGAAGCCCGCTGTTAGCCCCCCTGACAGCGGGCCTTTTTTGGGGAAATTCAGGGGTGCGACAAGCTGTCCATAAAAAAGGCGGAAAAAAATGAAATAAGGCAGAGATTTAACAAAATTTTGCCACATTTATATGTGATTATGAAAATATAAGGTGATTACTTACGAAATTCTCCTCAGTTTCATAAGAATAGCCTTCACTAAGACACCATAGACCGACCAATTGAAGCCCGATGTTAGTCTCCTCCTAACATCGGGTTATTCATTGGGGCTAATGGCCTGCCTTGCCTTTTATGACCTTCATCACAACGGCGTGGAGACCTACGAACGCGCTGCCGATGATGAGTCCCAGTATTCCGTAGACGACCATATGGGCGAGCCCGACTAAAACCGGAGGTTCAAAAAAGTGGGCAATGTCCTGCAGGATTGTGAACTGGAGCCCCAAGAGTTCTCCTGAAATGTAAAGCATCGCGGCGGCACCGATAATCGACATGGCTTTCATGATGATCGGGGAGACCTGAATAATGACTTTCGCTGTTTTTCGCTTTAGCGTGCCGACTTTGTTTTCTTTGGCGCTTGAGGCGAGATGAAGGGCGATATCGTCGAGGCGAACCAGTCCGATTACCAGAGAGTAGATTGCCCTTGTCAGGACGTATCCGACGACGCTCAAGGCAACAAGAACGGTATACCACGCCGCGTCGGGTAGGGAATCCTTGATGCTGGCAAGGGCGATAAAAATGATTTCAACCGACATCACCATGTCGGTTTTGATCGCGCCCTTGATCAGATTGCGCTCGAAGGCTTCTTGCGATTCGGCGGTTTCTTTTTGTCCTTCTTCGTGACCGTGGAAACCCAACTTTTCCTTGACGCTGTGCAGGACTTTTTCAGCCCCTTCATAACCAAGGTAAGCCCCGCCCAGAGCCAAAATCGGTGTCAGCAAAAACGGAGCAAAACTGTTCACCAAAAGGGCAAGGGGAACGGCAACACACTTGTTTATAAGCGAGCCGCGTTCAATCGCCTTCACGATCGGGATTTCCCGTTTGGCATCAATTGTAAACTCGGTCATCGCTTTGGCGTTGACCGGAATATCGTCAATAACGATGGCGCTTGCGCCTTTGGCTCCGGCTCCGGCCATCGCCGCAATGTCGTCGATTGTTCCGGCAACGACTTTTGTGTTTGCGGCCGCTTTTGCCATGATGGCGGCCACATCATCTAGAAGGGCCAAAAATCCTGCAGACATAATATCTCCTACTTGCTTAGATAATCGCGAACCAAAAGTTCGGAGATCTGGACGGCGTTCAATGCCGCGCCTTTACGAAGGTTGTCGGCAACACACCAGAAATTGAGGCCGTTATCGACCGTTGGATCATCGCGCAGTCGCGAGACATAGACATTGTCTTCCCCTTGAATTTCGACCGGCGTTACAAACTCCATGTCGCTTTCGAGATCAATTAATGACACGCCTTTGGTTTTTTGAAGCAGGGACATGGCATCGAGCGCCGAAAGTTCCCGTTCAAATTCGACATTCACCATCTCGGCGTGGCCGATAAAGGATGGTACGCGAACGCAGTTGGCGCAGACCTTAATGTGAGGCCCAAGAATTTTTTTGGTTTCGACATCCATCTTCCATTCTTCTTTGGTGCGGCGGTCGTCCATAAAGACGTCGATTTGTGGAATGACGTTGAAGGCAATCTGTTTCTTGAATTTTTGCGGCTCGTGGTTGCCGTTCATGAAAATGGAGCGGGTCTGGTTGAACAGCTCGTCCATCGCTTCGTTTCCGGCCCCCGATACGGACTGATAGGTCGATACCACTACGCGTTTGATGGTCGCGGCTTCATGCAGCGGCTTCAGGGCTACAACCATCTGGATGGTCGAGCAATTCGGGTTGGCGATGATATTTTTCTTTTTATAGTCGGCGAGATGGTGAGGGTTCACTTCCGGTACAACCAGAGGGACATCCGGATCCATCCTGAAATGAGAGGTGTTGTCGATAATAACCGCTCCAGCTGCTGCAGCTTTGGGAGCAAACTCAGCCGATACTTTGGCACCGGGAGAAGAGAGGACAATGTCGGTTCCTCGAAAATCAAATTTGGCGAGGTCCAGAATCGTGAGGTCATCATCTCCGAACGACACTTGTTTTCCGGCGGAACGTGCGGATGCAATGGCTACAACCTCCGATACCGGAAAGTCGCGTTCTTTGAGAATCTGGAGCATTTCGCGTCCGACATTGCCGCTCGCGCCGACGACAGCCACTTTATATGACATAATCAAACCTTATCTGTGAAGGGTCCCGTAAAAAATCTTAACCCTTTCGTGATACTGTTTCGGCATAATTTTTTCAAGCGTTCTGCATGGCCCATTCTTGCGCATACAGGTAGTTTTATGACGGACGAACGTCCTAACGATATTGCCGAGATGAAATCGAACTTACTCGCGACCATGAGTCACGAGATGCGTACCCCTATGCAGTCGGTGTTTGGTTATCTGGAACTGATGCTTTTTGAAGACCCGTCACCGAAGGTACGGGCTATGGTTGAGGCGGCTATGATGTCGGCGTCAGGGGTTCTCGAAATTCTGGATGACATTCTGGATGCCGCTAAAATCGATGCTGACAAAATGGTTCTTGAGCATCTCGAGATCCCGGTCAGAACTCTTGTCGATGGCGTGATCGAAGCGCTTAAGCCTAAAGTCCTCGGTAAAGACGTTCGATTGGTCGCCGAGGTTGCCGATCAGGTCCCGCGCGTCATTATGGGCGACCCGAAACGCCTTCGTCAGGCGCTTATCAATCTGGCCGGAAATGCTGTTAAATTTACGCCCCACGGGACAGTCAAGGTCAAGGTCGATATCCATACGCTTTCTCCATATCAGTTGACGTTCTCGATCATCGATACGGGTATCGGTATGAGCGAGGAGTCGATACGCCATTTGTTCCAGCCTTTCATTCAAGCCGATAATTCGACGTCACGGGAGTTTGGCGGCACAGGACTTGGACTCACGATTTCACAAAAACTGGTGCAGATGATGGGTGGACAAATCGTGGTGTCAAGCCAACACGGTCAGGGAAGCCAGTTCCGCTTTACTATTCCGGTTGAGGAGGCTACCGAAATTGTTTCCGATGCCGGTGTTCCCGATTTGACCGGATTGACAGTCCTGTCGCTCGAGCCGCATCCTCAAGCGGCGCGGGAAATTGCTTCGAGCCTGGGGTCGATGGGGGCCAAGGTAGAGACGGTTACCCAGGTCCAGCATGGACTAAACCTTCTTCGTCGTCGGCCTTTCGATGTGATTGTATCCGAGCATCAGTTTGATGATGGGACCGGTCTGGATGTGATCCGTTACACGGCCGAACATTATCCGCATGCCGGGCTTATTGTATACACATCGAGCGATGATCCGGGGCTTAAACAAAGTCTGACGTCTCTTGGGGCCAAATATCTCGAAAAGCCTGCGGGGCGTTTGCGGTTGGGTGAGGCCGTCCTCCAGATGTCGCTACGGCAGGCGATTGAAAGTCCGAGCCAGAGCGGTAAAATTCTGGTGGTTGAAGATACCGACGCTGTGCGCGAGCTCTTTTCCAAGCAGTTCGAATTGTTGCGGGCCGATATAGATTTTGCGGTCAATGGCTTGGATGCGCTCGAGAAAATGCAAACAACCAAATACAATCTAATTCTGTCCGATCTTCATATGCCGGTGATGGACGGATATGGGCTTATTCACGAAATCCGTTCGCGTGAAACCGAAGACGGCGCTCGACTGCCTGTTGTTTTGCTCACTGCCGATATCCAGCTTTCCAGCTCGAATGCCTATATGCCGCTCGGATTTGACGAGGCGCTGCTTAAACCTGTGTCGCTCGGGGCCTTGCGTCAACTTCTTATTCGCTGGCGCATTCCGATCAGTAAAACGGTGATGGTCAAAACCGAACGTCGTTCCGAGCTTTCGACCTCAGGGGCGATTTCCTTACGCATATTACGCGAGCAAATGGGCGAGCTGAATTCCTCGATGATGGATATGCTCTCGCATTTTCCCCGGATGATGCGGCCACTTCTCGCGCAAATCGAACAATATACGGCGAGCGGCGACGTGATCGCGCTTAAAGAAGCGGCTCATTCCCTTAAAGGGGCCGCGCGTTCGGCTGGAGCTATGGAGCTTGGTAATATTGCCGAACATATCCAGAAAAATGCCGAAGCCGGAATATGCCATATCGAACTTGCTCATGCTTTGATGGATGAGTTTGGCCGTGTCGAAGTGGATATCCGGTCCTTGACATCCCAAATTATCGAGCGTGAGTCGGCTTAGCCGATTTGTAAGCGGATATATTATCGTAAAGTGTGCGCATCCGTCCGAAGAACGCGGCGCGGACTTTGGGCAGCTTTTTTGACCACTCGGCGAATGGAATGGGTTTGGGCAAGTCGTAACCCGGTTCATATTCGTAAGCCGTTGCGGCATCCCATTCTTCGGCCCGGTCCAGCGTTTTAGCCAAACGTTCCGGATCGGCCATAATCCATTCCAATATCGGCATTCCGACGCTGGTCGAAAGTTCGCCGACATAACTGTGCGGATTGATCATCTTTTTTTCTGAATTTATGGGAAGGCCTTGATCGTATGATTTTCGGGCGTTGTAATCCTTGAGGTTGGTGTAGGCAATGTCTTGCTGGGCTGGCCAGCGGGACATATCAAATTCCATGCGGATCTGGCCTACCATGTAATAGAGCGCGGCGTCCTCCATTTTCCCGGCCATCGCCAGGGATTGGGCCGATAAAAACAATCCTTGCGGCGGGACGACCGATCCATGTGTATTCAGCTCAACCAGAAGCTTGTTGATCTCACCTTTCTTTCGCGCAGTCACGGCGAGCGCCATTTTATCCCATGTCTTGAATTGCTCGGGCTTAACCAGAGCCTGTTTCATATCTAGAGGCTTTAGGCCGGAGGTCGTCGCGGTTGCCGCTTTTGGCAGGCTCTTGCGCGGCGGTGTTGTGATCGCAGGTTTATCGGGGAGGTGCTGCTCCTCACTCCCCGCTTTGTCCGTGATCTTCCCATTCGGTAGAGCTTTGGCGTCCGGTGCGTTTGGTGTGATGGTCATATGCTTCATGCCCATCGGTTTGCTCTCAGTCATTTGAGCAAGGGCGGGTGAAGGTCCTACAAGTGAATACAGCAGGATGGATAGAGTGAAGAGGTGCGGTCGATTGATCATAAACATCTTATAGTCAGTTCCGGAAGCCAGTTAAATAAAAAACCCGAATTATCAGTCCTTCGCTTTGGTTGGGCTGTTTTATGGTTATTTGTATATTAGATCTTTTGTTGATGCACCGCCAAAAAATTTAAATTTCTGTTAGTCGGTTTTGAGTTACTATAGTAAAATCCAACACATAATACTTTACCGCTAAATCCATAAATAGTGTTGGCGTGTCAAAGGTTAAGTTTTCTCTGCGTGCCCAATCCTATCTGACTGGTAATTTGTTAATCCGCTTATTCCGGAGGGAAAATGAAAAACAAAGCTATTCTAACAGGCCGCGAGCGCTTTTTTGATCAAGATGAAATTATTGTCAGCAAGACTGACCTCAAGGGACATATCCAGTATGCCAACCGTGTCTTTATGCGCGTTGGTGCTTTCGAGGATCGCGAAGTGATGGGCGCGCCCCATTCGATTTTGCGTCATCCGGATATGCCGCGTTGTGTGTTCAAATTATTATGGGACCGTATTCAGGAAGGGCACGAGCTGTTTGCCTATGTCCTCAACCGAGCCAATAACGGAGATCATTACTGGGTTCTGGCCCATGTGACGCCCAGCTTTGACGGTTCGGGTAATCTGAACGGCTATCATTCCAATCGCCGTGTTCCTAACCGCGAGACTGTGAACGGCGTTGTTGTTCCGCTTTATAAGAAACTTGTCGGCATTGAAGATAGCCACTCCAACCGTAAAGACGGTATGCTCGCGTCTTTCGCCGAACTCCAGCGTATTTTGAAAGAAAAAGGATCGACCTATGATGAATTTGTCTTCTCTATCTAAGGCCAAATATGTCTCGTTTCTTATGATAGGGGCCATGGTTCTTCTATCTTTGCAAGAGCTCAGGCAAGAAGGTTTGTCGTCACCGGTATTTCTCATTTCGCTCCTCTGTCTTTTGTTAAGTGGCGCGATTTCATATTTTGTTATGCGCTGTCAGGCGGATATCAGAAAGGCCGATGCGGTTTGCAAGCAGTTGGCGCGCGGTGACTTTTCCGTTCGCATTCTTAATGTGAGCGAGAAGGGCGAGGTTGGCGAGTTGCTTCTTGGTATCAATGATATGGTTGACCGGATGGATGCGTTTATCCGCGAAGCTACGGCGTGTATGCAGGCGGTGAGCGAGAACCGCTACTTCCGCAAGATTTTGCCGAACGGAATGCAGGGCGCTTTGGCTCATGGAAGTGATATTATCAACCGCGCGATCTCGAGTGTCGGTCACAAAATGGGCCGGTTTGTTGAGGTGGCCAATGATGTCGATCATTCGCTGGGCAAGGTTGTCGGTGAAGTAACCCGCTCGGTTGACGATCTCAAGCAGACCGCTGATAATCTCGAGGCTGCGGTGCATAACGCCAATGGCCGGACCGAAGTTGCTGTTGGCGGGGCGCAGGATACGGCGCTTTCGGTTGATACGATTTCATCGGCCTCCGAAGAGATGTCGGTTTCGATTGGCGAGATTAGCCAGCAAGTCAGCAAAACATCCGAGATCGCGAATCGCGCTGTATCGGATGCACAGAGTGCTCGAACCACCATCGTCGAAATGGTGGAAACCGCGCAGAAGATCGGGCAAGTCGTTCTCTTGATCGATGACATCGCCAAACAAACCAACTTGCTGGCGCTCAATGCCACGATTGAGGCCGCGCGCGCTGGTGAAGCCGGTAAAGGGTTTGCGGTTGTGGCGAACGAGGTCAAAACTTTGGCCGAACAAACCACACAAGCAACTGATGAAATTCGCGGCCAGATCCAGGCGATCCAGCACGCGACCGATCTTTCGGCCAAGTCCTTTGAGGGGATTATGGCGACTATCGAAGAGATCAACCACTTTACAGCCAATATCTCGGCGGCTATGGAAGAGCAAAGTGCGGCGTCGCGCGAGATTGCCTCGAGCGCCCAGCGTGCCTCCCATGGCACCACATCCGTATCATCCAGCATGGGTGAATTGTCGACCGAGATCGGTGTCGTTAGTCAGGCGGCTGGCGATGTGATGCAGTTGACTGGCCGGTTATCGTCCGAGACGGTCGCGGATGTCCGGAGTCTTTTGGCCAAGATGGAAAACTTTATGGACGAGCTCAAGAAGGTCGCCTAGCAATTAGGCAGGTTTTTAAGAGATTTTAACCAATCCGAAAGGGCGCAGTGCTACTCTTGGGATATGAAAGGCGGGTTGGTATGACCAGAGTGATGTCTGTGGTTTTTCGTCGTTGGACGCAATCTGAGAACGGCGCCACTGCCGTTGAATATGGCCTTATTGTTGCGGGGATTGCCTTGGCCGTCTCGGCAGCTGTCTTTGCCCTTGGCGATAGTATCGTCGGTATGTTTGACGAAATTACGTCGTATTTGCAGTCCTAATTCCTTTTTATTCCATTTCTTTGATTCCGGCTCTTCGGGGCGGGCTGCGGCATTTTTGTATGCCCTCTCCCTACTGGACATTTTACTCGGGCGTGCCATATTCATCTTTAGGTACCCAAGGAGGTCAGAATGAAACATAATGTCGGGAAGATTGATCGTATTGTTCGCGTTGTAGCGGGGGTGGCTTTGTTGTCGCTTCTGGCGCTGCTTGACGGACCAATGAAGTTTATCGGATTGATCGGACTCGTTCCGCTCGCCACGGCGGCTATGGGCTTTTGTCCGCTCTATTGTCCGCTTAAAATCAGCACGGTTTGCGCTGGCGAAAAAGAAGGAAGCTGCTGCGGCGGTAAATCCTGCGGTAGTGCTCCTAAATCTTAATCGGAGCTATTGGTTCGCCGGATTTTCATCCGAGTGATCTTCGAGGGAGGCTATGCGAGGTGAGCTCGCATCGGCCTCTTTTTGTATCTCCCATGCGCTGACTTTGTCTTCGATCAAGGTGACTTTGGCGGGCGTGTTTTGACCGTTCCATCGGGAATACGTCCAGACTTGCGTGTGCAGGCCTGAAATTACGCGCGATTCGGGGGATCCCAGATTTTGAAGAAGCTGGTCTTTGGTCATGCCGATCCAGATTGTATCAATGACATCACCTTGCGGGGTGTAGGTGCGGTTTGTCCGGCCAGATCGTTGCGATGATGCCGTTTGTGAAAAATCTTTAGGTAGAGGGCCACCGAAGGCGCGCTCGAGCATCTTCCGAACCATCAGGAAAATGAGGGAGAGAATCCATCCAAGGATGAGTCCTTTGAACCAGCGCGCAATAAAGAGCAGCATTGCTTTTGCTTTCCCCTTCGCGGGTTATTTTTCGTCGCCCATTTTGAGCGCTGCGATAAAGGCGGATTGCGGAATGTCGACGTTTCCGTACTGGCGCATTTTCTTTTTGCCCTCTTTTTGTTTATCGAGCAATTTGCGTTTACGGGTGATGTCGCCACCGTAACATTTGGCCGTCACATCCTTACGCATCGCCGAGATATCTTCACGGGCAATGATCTTACCGCCGATAGCGGCCTGAACGGCAATTTTAAACAGCTGGCGCGGGATCAGTTCCTTGAGACGTTCACAGAGCTGGCGTCCGCGGCGTTCGGCTTGCGAGCGGTGAACGATCATGGCTAGGGCGTCAACCGCTTCCTGATTGACCATGACGTCCATTTTAACCAGATCGCCGGAGCGGAAATCGTCGAGGTGGTAGTCAAAGCTGGCGTAGCCGCGCGAGATCGATTTCAGGCGATCATAAAAGTCGAAAACAATCTCGTTGAGCGGCAGATGGTATTCGAGCATGGCGCGATTACCAACGTAAGAGAGGTTGATCTGTTCGCCGCGGCGTTCTTCACAGAGCTTCAATAGGCCGCCGAGATATTCATCCGGTGTCAGGATCGTGGCTTTGATCCACGGCTCGTGAATTTCCTTGATGCGCTGGACTTCGGGCATATCGACCGGATTGTAAATCTCGCGGTGGCTGCCGTCGGTCAGGTCCAGTTTGTAAATAACGCTTGGCGCGGTCGGGATGAGGTCAAGGTCAAATTCGCGTTCGAGGCGCTCCTGAATGATCTCCATGTGCAGGAGGCCGAGGAAGCCGCAGCGGAAGCCCATGCCGAGGGCTTGCGAACTTTCTTGCTCGTAATGGAGCGAGGCGTCATTGAGGGCCAGTTTGCCAAGGCTGTCGCGCAGTTTTTCGAATTCCGAGCTATCGACCGGAAAGAGCGAGCAGAACACCATAGGGATCGACGGCTTAAAGCCGGGGAGCGGCGTGACTTTATCGGCGTGGCGTTCTTCGGTGATGGTATCCCCGACTTTGGTGTCGGATATTTCCTTGATCGCGGCGGTAATAAATCCCATTTCGCCGGGGCCGAGTTCATCGACCACCACATGTTTTGGTGTGAAGATACCAACGCGTTCGATCTCGCGCGTCGCCTGCGTTCCCATGAAACGGATTTTCATGCCTTTGCGAAGGTGGCCGTCAACCACACGCACCAGAATTACAACGCCAAGGTACGCATCGTACCACGAGTCAACGAGGAGAGCCTTGGTCGGGCTATCGGCGTTGCCTTTTGGCGGCGGCAGACGTTTGGCAATGGCTTCGAG
This sequence comes from Alphaproteobacteria bacterium, assembly GCA_051715325.1. GTDB lineage: Bacteria > Pseudomonadota > Alphaproteobacteria > Micavibrionales > Micavibrionaceae > UBA1573. The sequence goes on from JBPXJO010000020.1 coordinate 34,478, forward strand.
AAGCTGGTCGATGTTGATCCCGCTTTTGCCCGAGACGCAAACGGCTTCCGATGCATCAATGCCGATTACATCTTCGATCTGTTCGCGCACGCGCTCGACATCAGCGGCCGGAAGGTCGATTTTGTTGATGACCGGAATAATCTCGTGATTGTTTTCAATCGCCTGATAGACGTTGGCAAGGGTCTGGGCTTCGACGCCTTGGGTCGAGTCGACGACGAGAAGCGAGCCTTCGCATGAGGCCAGCGAGCGGGAGACTTCGTACGTGAAGTCCACGTGGCCCGGCGTATCCATCAGATTGTATTGGTAGGTGATGCCATCGCTCGCGGTGTAGTTCAGGCGAACAGTCTGGGCCTTAATGGTGATGCCGCGTTCGCGCTCGATCTCCATATTGTCGAGCACTTGTTCGACCATTTCACGTTCGGTCAAGCCGCCGCAAGATTGAATCAGGCGGTCGGCCAAGGTCGATTTCCCATGGTCGATATGGGCGATGATGGCAAAGTTACGAATACGGTCGAGAGGGGTGCTGGTCATAACCCCTTTCAATAGGGGGTTTTGGCTTGATTTTCAACGCTTATTTTATCACGGCTTATTTCGGCGCGCGGCCCTTGGCGGCAGCGCGGGTATAGACGTCCGGACCGAGATCATCGACCGAAATCAGGCCTAATTTGACCATAGTTGCCGGTACATAATGACGATTTTCCGGATTCTTGATCGAACGCATGAAGTCAATCATGCCTTCCGGCGTGTTTTGAACCGGTTTACCATAGGCCTGCATCCTCCGTTCCAGCCCTTTTGGGCCTCCGTTATAGGCCAGGGCGCCCAAAATCGGGTTGCCGAATTGATCGTGCTGTTCTTTGAAATAGCAGCGTCCGGCTTCGTAGTTGTAATCTTTGTCGTTGTAGAACCGGTTCCAGTCAATGTCATCGCCAAAGCATTTCGGCGCAATGTATTTTCCGGTTGAAGGAAGGACCTGCGCAATTCCAATCGCGTTTTTAGGTGAACGGATGGTTTCTCCGTTCGGGCCATGCTGGCGACCGCCGGATTCGGTCATCACAATCCCGCGGAATACGTCGCTCGGACGCTTATTGAGCATTTTTTCGGCGGCATCCAGCAACAGACCTTCGTACTTGCTGTTGTAGAGCAAGGCATCCCAGTTCCATTTGCCTCGGGCCGGCGGAGCTACATTGAGGTCTGGCGCTGCGGCCAAGGCATAGTCGTAGGACGGACGGGGATGATTATATTGTTTCGGGTTGAGCTTGTATTTCTGGCTCAGAATACGGTTTTGCTTTGCAACCCATGCGTTGTAATCAAAAGCGGGCTTTTGCTTTGCGGTCCGAACGGGTGGGACATCGTCAGGTTCCGGATTCACGTTTGGTGCTGCGTACGCCATCGTATCCGCTGTCGCCGCTGTCCGGTCTTCGGCGAGTTCATCACTTGCCGGTTTTGGCGCAGACATCATGTGGGCGGTCAGAAGAATTGGCGCCGCTACAGCGGCAAAAGCCGAAGCGACAGCCAGCTTGGGTTTTTGTTTAATCCGCTCGCCTGCGCTTGCGATGCGTTGGCTGTTATCGAAGGATCTTTTGAATAGGGGGTGTATGACTTCTTGCTGGATGATCCAATCGATCTCTCCGATAGCTTTGGTGGCTTGATCGATTGCAAATTTAGAGGCGGTGACCATGTGTTTATCGGCCCAGCGGCGTAGCGGCGCTGATGCGCCATAAAGGGTGCTTGCCGCGCGTGCGGTGAGGCGTACTGCCGCGATCGCGGTGGTAAGCCCGGTTTGGCCGATAGTTTTCCAAGGGACGCGGGCGAGCAATGATGTCGTTTGTGGCTCGGCATCTCGTGGCGGCGCGGGGGGCTCTATTCCGGCTTCGACCTCGGGCTCGTCATGTTTGGGGGCTGTATTGATCTCCAGAAGATGGCGGCCAACGGACATGTGAAGATTGGTCAGTTGAAGGCTGTGCGCCCGGATTTCGTTTGAAGTTTCAAGCGCGGGTGTACGGACGGAAGACGAGACAGGTTTGATAATCCGTCGTTCCTCGAAGGCAGCGCGCTCCACTTCGGTTGCGCGGTGCAAGGCCTCAAGAAGGCGGAGTTTGACGTCAGGGTTTGCGGCCTTATCCAGGATTCGATTGATTTGGGCGTACCGATACTCCCAGTATGTCCGGGAGATTGCGCTTTCGGGTCCCAATGTCAAAGGCCGCAGGTTCATAATACACCACTCGTTTACGCATTTTTACGCGTACTGATTCTTAGAAATTTATTCTGATATGGTCTATTTCATTGCCAGATTCAAGCACTGATTGACCCGATCTTCTCCTTCTGTTCCATAAGCGAAAGAGCAGGCGCTTTTGTAGCTTTGTTCTTTCGTTGCGGATGTTGTTTCAGCATCAATATTAGCATCGGCTTTTTGCGCTTTTTCTTCAAAGACTTTTTTTGTCGCAGGAGGTGTTGCCGATTTAGTAAAAGTTGGCGCTGGCGATTGCGCGATGATTTGTTTGGCCTCCGCCAGAGTGTAATCACCATGCATAACGGCGGTATCCGCTTTGGCGACGCTCAGGCTTGTTTTGCTGAAAGCTTCGGCGGCCGGATCGATTTTGACGAGGGCAACTTTTGCTTCAGGCGCTTTTACTGTGTCGGCAATGGCGCCGGACTTGGCGTTAAATCCAGTGGTAATTGAACCGAGGGCGACGGCTGTCGCCAACGTGGCGGCTGTGGCCATGGCTATTTGCGGACGCGGTGTCAGGTTTTCAACCAATTGGCCGACGGCGCTGCGGGCGCGGTCAAGAAGGCCGGACGCCCATTTCGATGCGCGGGACAGCCAACCGGCTTTATTGTTTTCGGTATTGTTTTCCGCAGGCGCTTGGCTTGTGACATTCGCGGGGCTGAGGCGTTCTTGCAGGCGTGCATCTGCTTTTTTGACGCAGGACGTCAGTTCTTTATCGGCTTCGAGCAAATGTCTGTAGCTTTCCAGAGGGAGTCCTTCGCGGCGCTGACGAACAATTTCTTTACGGATATCATCGCGCGGTTCGATCAGGCTGATTTTGTAAATCGCTTCGAGCATACCGGTATCGGTCTGGGTTCCGGTAAGGTGCTGGGCGGATTTCACGATTTCTTCGGTCCAGCGCAGGGTGTACGGGGTTAGTTCGTCACGCTCGTCCTGATCGAGAGGCTCTCCGGTCATCAATTCGATAGCGTCAGCGGTCGAGAGGTTTTCGTTCCGCTCGATTACAGGCGCCGCTGTCGCCACATCAGGGTGTTCAGCCTTCTTCTCGACGACATAGCTGAGGTTCAATGCTCCCGGGGTTGTTTGGGCGATGTAATCTTTCAACTGATTGGCGAGCGAGCGCAAATTCCAATGCGTTTCCAGCAAATGTTTGGTTTCTTCTTTACTTTCCTGACGGCGTTCCAGTTCGGCTAAAATCTCCGCTCGCAATTGATTGATGCTCGGGATGACTTTCTTTACGAGTTGGTCGTTGTTGGACATTGCCGCATCGATCTCGATGTCGGTCATTTTACTTTTGAGCGCAGCTGCCGAGAAAGCGGTTTCGGATTCCACTTTATCGTTGGCTTCTTTAGCCAGGGCCATCAAGCGACGACGGTGGTCGATCAGAAGCAGGGTGTCTTCATCGCTTTGTCCGGCGCTCAAACGTTCATTAATCAGTTTGGCTGTTTGTTTGATTGGTTCTACATACACGCTTTCTGAAAGAGCGCTAATTTCGTCGCTAGGGCGTGTTTTAAGCTTCAACGCGCGCAAAGACTGCTCAATCAAAAGGTCCCGATTGACGGCCTCAAATGCGGTTGCTTTTTTTGCAGCAACTTCGGCTGTCACAGCTTTCGCCGTTTTAATAGCCGGTGAGGCCGGGGTGGTCGCGGCCGCTTGCGGAGCGCGCATAGGCGGATACATAGGCGGCAGCGGCTCGGATGTTTTCAGGACCAACGGTTCGCGGGCGAAATCGTCCTCGAGGGTCGGGAATGGCAATGGGGCGGTGTCCACTTCGATCAGTTCGACATTCGGATCATGGTTGAATTTTAGTGCTTTTTCTTCGAGTTTCCTATCGATCCAAGACCCGTGTTGACGCAAGAGACTGAGCAGAAGGCCTGCGTTTTTACGCTGTCCATTCATCTGGTTGATAACGGCTTCATTGTTTTCAATAGCATCTTGCAGAGAGCTGACCGAGTCGCGGACATCGTCTTGAACGACATCAGCGGAAAATTGGCGTGACAGTTCGGCGTGCATTTGGCCGAGACTGGTTTGCCCCACACTCATGCTCTCGATTTTTTCTTGGAGAGCGTAGTCATGGGTTTCAAGGGC
>JBPXJO010000021.1:0-319416 GCA_051715325.1 Alphaproteobacteria bacterium
CGACATCCAGCCCCCGCAAGATGCTGTCTGCGCACGACTCTTGACGGTCGCGCAGCCATCTTCTTGCTTAACCCAAAATTTAACCCTATAACGAATGAAGGACTCTACTTAAATCTGGACTAAACTTTGGGAGCAGGTCAATGCTTTTAGGAAAATTCATACCAATATTATTACGAAATTCCCAGCTATTATTCCCACGACTTCACTGGATTTACTTTTTAATATCCTAGCTATTCCGGCACTTATCGTAGGTCTAAATAATTTTATTATTAATAAAAAGAAGCAAAATGCGCTGTATTTTCCCAGATAAACCGTGATTGCTCCTGAGAACTTTTATCGCTAGACTACATCCACCGCCATAAAAAAGCCCCCTGCCAAGGGGGTATTTTTATGGTGCACAACCTCATCTCCGGATGCTTGTAATATCGCGCATCTTTAGTTCAGGTTCAGATGATAGCGCGTATAGCGCAATTCGCCTGTTTTTGTCAGGGCCCCCTTGCCAACCAAATCTTGCAAGTCCCGGGTTACAGTTGCACGCGGCGCATCCGTTATGCGGATATAATTATCTGCACTTAAACCACCTTTAAATCCTTGCGGGCCTTCCTTGAACATACGGGCAATGACTTTTTTCTGCCGTTCATTGAATAGTTCCGCAAACCGGTCATAAAATTTTGTTTTTTCAATCAGGAAATCAATGGTGGTTTGCGTAAGGTCTTGAGCTTCAAGAACTGTTCCCGCAAAAAACAAAAGCCAATTTGTTACGTCCAGATCACCCGAGGAATTACGCTGAAGAGCTGCGTAGTATTCTTTTCTGTGACGTTCAATAGTTTGCGAGAGGGAAACTAAAGTTGGCCGCCCCAAATCCTTTGACAACGATTTTTCCGATATTGCACGACCAATACGCCCATTGCCGTCTTCAAACGGGTGGATAGATTCAAAATAAAGGTGAGCGATACCGGAGCGCGCAAGCGCACCAAGTTTTTGCTCTTTGCTTGTCTTGTTAAACCATGAAACAAATGCTGTCATTTCACGTTTTACGGACTTGGACGGCGGAGCTTCATAATGAATCTTCGGCTCGTGCAGGCTGCTGGAGACAATTTGCATTGGCTCATAATGCGCACGGTAACAGCCAATATCACGAAGGTCACGCCGGCCACCTGTCAGCATTCCGTGCCATCTGAACAATGTTTCATGGTCGAGCGGCGCGTCATAAGTATTATAGACATCGACCATCATTTCAGAGATGCCCTGTTCCGCAGGAGAAATCTTTTTCTTTGGCGTCTTTAACCCGAACTGGCGCTGGATCGAAGATTGAACGGATTCCCTATCCAAAACCTCCCCTTCTATTTCAGATGTTCTCAGAGCTTCCTCGCTCATAAGCTGAATAGTGAGGGCAGTCCTGTCGGCTTCATCAACATGACGCATTGCTCCATAAAGCATTCCTGCCTTCTGGAGAAATTCCCCTTCAAACTCTGCCAGTTCCTTTTCGTCAAGCCGGAACTCAGGCCAATCCCGATGCTGCCAAATCCACGCCATTACGAGCTATAGGCCACCTTTCTATAACTCATAATACCATATAAAAATGAGTTATAGAACAGAATTCTATAACTCATAAAATCCACGAGATATTAGTTAAAATTTCGGATTTCCCTCTAAAACCAGAATAAGTGCCGCGTATCGGGGGCTCACCTCCCTTAGAGAGCATTTATATTTTTATAGCGCGTGTGGCGATAAAGGCAGGCATATGCTTATCAATTGCACGCCGATTATCGCCCCAATAATCTTCATAAAGGCCAGTTAAATGGAAACCTGCCCTCAGCTGCCCTCCAATCTGGTCTCCCAGCAGATGCCCATATTGTATGCTGGAACGTTTTGAAACCAGATCATTATATTGATCTTTATCCAATTGCTCTTGATCGGAATATGGAAGCTTGTATTTCATTTGGCAAATTCCCTGATCTTGCAATTCCCAATCAAGTATCTGACATACAGGGTTATCAAATCCAGCCAACAGAACCCCTCCACTTCTCAGGATCCTGTAACACTCCTTCCAGACATAATTAACGTCCGGTATATAACAATTAGAAACGGGATTAACGATAATATCAAATGAATCTGTTTTGAAAGAAGACATATCCGTCATACTTCCTTCAATAAGGCACATATCAAGATTTTCTCTTTCCATCACCAGACGATCTTGATTAAGTTGTTTAGGGGACAAGTCAAAGACAGTTACCTTTGCACCCGCAGCGGCCAGGAGCGGCCCCTGTTGCCCTCCGCCAGACGCCAAAGCCAATACATTCTTTCCATTAAGATTTCCCAGCCAATCTTCGGGAACTATTTTATTTGTAGTAATACAGATGCGCGGGCATCCGGATCGGGCCGCTTTAATTTGCTCGGAAGAAACGGGAATGGTGCAATCCCTTCCCGTTTCAACTTCCTTGTCCCAAGCCGCTCTGTTTAACTTAGTAACGTCATTCACTGTGTGCGCACCTTTTGTAAATAGCCTTCACCTAATTCGCCTAAAAGGCTATCCGGCACACCATATGTAGCATAAGTCTCTGAAGGAGTTAAATGCATAACAACTTCAATTTTAGTATCCAAACTTATCTCAGGATAATGCGATCTCATACGGCTCAAAAGATCATCCAAAGATGTATTCTTTTCCTCTTCAACTTTTTCCTTAACCTGAGACAAGGGCATAGTTTCAACCTTTGTAACCCAGACAAGCGCTCTCAGATTCTTATTCTCGGATGCCTCATAAAGAAGATACCCTTCGGCAATTTTTCTATCTTTATACCTCTTTGTGTTTCTCTTTTTTCCGGAGAACACGTCATCAAACAATCTGTCGAGCAACTCCAGACGTTGAATATTATTCGCGTTTATGGTTACCAAGGCCATCTCCTTCATATTCTGAAATCACTTTTAAGGCCGGCATATGCCCTCCTCATACCTTTGGCTGTTATGCGGCAAGACATTTCCCGTCTTGCAGGTCCCGCCAAGACATGATCCCGCCCGAGAGGCTATAAGCATCGCACCCGAGCCCCCGTAGATAACGAGCATAATAATGGGATTGTTCGCCTACAGCGCACACCAGAATGACTTTCAGACTCTCCTCGAACGGATTAGTTCCGTCAATAGCCTTGCGGAACAGCTCAACGGGCATATTCATTGACGATGGAATACACAAGAGGTTAAAGGATTGGGTCGTGCGAATATCAACGATAAGCGCACGTTCGTTGGTTGATAGAATATTATCCAGAGCGTGCGGATCCATTTCGACATCAATATCTTGCTTTCCGTTATCAACATAACGGGATAAGGAGTTTTCTTTTTCCGGTTCTGCGAAAATTTCCGGGCGTCGCTCTTTTAAGTACGAGATGTACCATTCCATACGGTCACATACGATAAATACTGCTTTGCACGGAGTATTCAGGGTGTTGTCAATCTCTTTAAGATATTTAAGAGCCCCTGCAAAATTGGCACCTGCAGTTACACCACAAAGCACCCCGCATTTGCGATTAAGCATCAACATTCCGTCAATCGCTTCCTGTTCGGCTACATTCAGAAATGTTTTGTATTGGTGACGTTCGAACAATCCGCTTTCCCACATTTGCGAAAGACTGCGGATGCCCGGAAAGAAATGATTGGTTTCCGGAACAATCGCTACGGTTTGAAGTTCCGGATTATCCTGCTGGAGCCTTCTGGAAATCCCAAGGCTTGAACCTGTTGTTCCAAGACCATTAAAGAAGAAATCGACTTTTCCGAGATCATGGGCAATTTCCGCCCCTGTCGTTTGCTCATGGTAATCCGGGTTCTTGGAATTGGTAAACTGGCTAGTAAAAAAAATATCACCCGGACGCGAACGCGCTGTTCGTTCGATCAAATATTGAGGGTCATTATTATCCGAAGGGTCAAAACAATCATTGGCTCCGGCAATCTCTTCAATCTCGGCACCCATAATCTGCAAAACCTGCTTCTGTTCCTCGACTTTTGCAAGAGCGCTTATCAGGCGGAATTTCACTCCGTGCATACCGGCAATCGCCTGCAGGGATTTGGCAGTATTCCCGCTGGAATTCTCGTATATAGTCATATTTTTTGATTTAATCTCAGCCAGATCATCTTTAATCATCGCCCATGCCGTGCGGTCCTTGACTGAACCGAACGGGTTCAGCATTTCAAGTTTGGCATAGAGGTCAATGTTTTTAAGCCCCGTGACGCTTGGCGAAATTTTAAGCAATGGCGTATTGCCAATCAAATCGGTCATTTGTTCGATGATCATTTTATCTACTCCATTTGATAGCCATTAATCGGTACAAACTTACTATCCTGTGCCCACTTGAATGATCCGTCTTCTTCCCAGAGCGCTACTTTCTCGGCTAGCGGGTGCATCAACGTTTCAGACTCGGTGAAATCCATCATGTAGGGAGCCGTATTTATAAAGGCAACCAGATCTCCTTTTTGAGGCAGGATGTCCGGATAGATTTTGTTGTATTGTAGCATGTCATAAGCCAGACAGAGATTACCGACCAAATACATTCCTTTTGTGTTCGTCGTGCGTGGCGTATCAGTATCTGTTACAATGACTGGCTCGCACAGATTCTTGATTTGCAGGGAATGAATGTTCGAGCGGTTCATTTCCAAGCCAATCAACTGCTCGTTCCAAGTGCTGTGTTTGGTGAATGCGACGCGGGCGATCGTGATCCCGCATTGATCGAGCATTGCTCGCCCTGGCTCGATATAAAGTTCGAGCAGCGAGTCACGAATGACACTGGCGAAACTGGCGTTTCCGAATTCGGATGAGCGCTGGCTTACAATAAAATCCAGCTCCGGCCCTTTTGTGCGCGACGGAACATGGTTCATGAACAACGGACCACCAACCACAACGCCATTATGGTCTTTGTAGCCGAGGCCCCCATTATTCCAGACCTGACCTTCGACCTTACCTATAACCGATTTTTTGATGTGCTCGATATATTCGGCATATTCTTCGGAATTATTGGCGTACTGGATTGAAAATCCGCCGCCGATATCAATGCCTTTGGGATTAAGGCCGCGCTTGATCGCCTCAAATATAAGCTGGAGCGCGTTTTCGATCGCCACCAACTTTTGCTGCTCATTTGCATCATTCACATGGAACGAGAAACCTTTGAAGTCGACTTTATCCTTGTTCGCAACAAGCCAGTCGAGCACAAACGGGATATCCTTGATATGTGTACCAAAAGTTCCATCCTGCGGCGTAAAGTGAAGGCGCGGCGATGAAAAGCCGGTCAGACGCACCATTACGCGCGCTTTGCGGCTTAGTCCCAACCTCCCACGGAGCTCTACTATACTTTGAAGTTCGGCGAAACTATCGGCATTTAACAGCACATCCAGTTGCAAGCATTTAAGAATATAGTCTATGTTTTTGGGGCCGGTTGCCTCGATCCTGTCCGGAGAAAAACCGCCGCTTAGCACATGATCGAGCGAGCCCGATGATGATACGTCGGCGCCAACATTATAGAGACTGGCTTTTCGGATGAGGGCTTTTGATTTGCACGGTTTACTCGTGAAGTAAATCCGTCCTTTCAGCATATGCTTTTTATAGATTTCCTCGAAACTCCGGATATTTTCTTCAATATGATCCGGAAAGACAATATTGAGAGGTGAGCCAAAACCTCCGGCAAGCTGACGAACCAGTTGCCTATTCCCCAGAAACCTTGAAATCGCCGGATGGATCAGGGGACGCAGCCTGACTGGCTGCGTCGTTTCCTCTTGAATATGAACTGCCGACTGATTCATTAGCTGGCCTTTCTGACAGGTTCCACATCGCCATATTGACCAGCCACATCTTCGCCATAGCCGCTGATAACCCAATATTGGGAACACAGCTTGTGGTGGAGAGTTCGCAGCATTTCGTAACGTTCAGCTTCATTCGGAGACGGGTTTGATGCCGCGAGTATAACTTTTCCAAACAACTCATTCAGATGATCGGTGAGCAATTCAGGCGTTACCGATCCACCTTTCTGGCGGAACTTACGCAGTGACGGCATAGAAGGAACGACACCTAAAGGCTCGCGTCCCGTCACATTCCGTATAAACTCTAGATCCTCCTCATCTTCGACCTTGTTCGCGATAACGTGAATCAAATTCTCAATACCCGCTTCTTTGGCCAGACCAAAATAGAGGCGGCAAACTTCGGCTGATTCCGGTGTTGGCTCTGCGATCAGAACGATTGCATCGAACTGTAAATGCAGGGAGTAAGAAAACGCATCGGTTCCCGCTACCATGTCCGCTACCACCCAATTTTCTTTGGGAAGATTGAGGTGGGTCAGGAGATTTTCTACAGCAAAAAGGTTGGTGTGGTAGCAGGCCTGCCCTATTTCCTCTGCCACATAGGTTCCGACTGTCACCAGATTGAGTTCAGGGTTATTCTTGACCAGAACGGCATAAGGGGCCAGATTTTTATCGTTGACCGATTCAATCAAGTTAGAGCCCGGGCCGGGCGGCGTTGTCGGCAGGAATGCATTCTCGTCACGGATCAACCGGTTGTCGCCTTTCAGAAATTTTCTGAATTTCGCGGCATTATCAAGATCGGAGAGATATTTTTCAGGCGGAAACTCTACGCCCAAGAGTCCGGCCAGATTCATATTCAAATCGGCGTCAAGTGCCAGAACTCCGGCTCCAGTCTTATGATGGAGGTAGGTGATAAAGAGCGAGCTGATCGTGCTCTTACCGGATCCGCCTTTGCCCACAAATGCTATTCTCATGATATGTTCCTCATTCTTTAAAGTGTTATATTATAACGTTTTCTATTTCAAGGCCTGTACTGGGGTTTCTTTGGCTTTCTGCATCTCGTAAGCAGCAATTTTCGGTACAAGATTGCCGCCGCATACATTCAAAGAAACCATAAACATTGGAATAGTCATGCTTTGACGTGCAGCTTCCAGCTCGACTTCCTTCTGAAGAGGCTGTGATAGCCTTAAAAAACGGGCGTGCTGACGACCCAGTTCATCAAAACGCTGTTCTGCGTTCATACTATAGAACCACCGCATCCGTTCACTATCGCTATGTTCGTGCGGCAGGAACCGTGAAACCCCGAAGGCTGCCGCCAAAGAGATCGCGACCGGCAGAATATATTTGTAAGGGTTAAAATCGTTGTAGCGGTATTTCTCTTCGGCATAGGTCGTAGCGAGGGCTACGGCCGGAGCAACGCCCCACATTGCCGCATTCATAAACGCGCCTGAAAATCCACCAATTGCCGAATTAAGACCGCCGCACACAACCAAATGGGTCAAGGCTCCCCCGCCCCCATGAAGCGAGCACGATCCAAAAGCGGTACGAAATCCGGTCGGGAGGTGATCGTATGCTTTTAGCAATTGCGGATTTATAAGCTCGGGCGCCTGAATAAAGAGGTTGGCCACAGATGATTTCAACGAAGCTTCAAGGGCGTCTTTATATCCATCTTCCTGATACAGACGCTCCATAACATCGCGCAAAGGTTTATGCTTTTCGTTGGGAACATCGCTACCCTTTTTTAATACCAACTCGATTTGGGGATCGCCTTCAAAAATTCCCAGCATAACGGAATCCAGAAAGTGAGGGGATTTATCCGGCCGCTTTGGCAAGTGAAGGCTGCCCGCGGTCAACTTCATTTCAGCAATAACCTTATCGGCTACGGAACGGAGAAACTCTACCCGATCGGCCTGCCCTTCGCGGGCTCTCAGCAAATCTTTCTCAAGACCCGAGTTTTCAAAGGACTGACGGGCTGCCTTTGATGACATCTCATAGTTGGAATATCCGTCCTGATATCCCATGTCCGGCATATATTTATCTATCCAGAATTTGGCAATTGCGCAGAGTGTAACACTGTAGCGGAGCGGATCAACTGATCCGGTATGAGGGTCCGTTGCCACCGCTATGGCCACGTCCTTGTGGAATTTGCACATTAAAAATATCCTTAAACTTAGAGAGAATTGGTAAATCTAAGCTAAGGAGTAAGGTGGGGCGCGCCCTTGATATGGAAGTTCTGTTAATGAGTCCCAATTGACCAGAGCCTTGCGAACGACAGCGCGTTCATAAACGAGTTGCTCCGTGAATTGGTACAAAAAGGACTGGACGGTCAGATTCTTGGAAGACACCGTTGAAAACGGACAGGATTTATCGACCCCTTTGGTTTTATGATGATCCCCGCCACGGCTTCCAAAATCTTTGACTGGCTGCATATGTTCGTCAACCAGAATAGTTGTGAGATCATTGCCATGACAAATCGCAATCTCAAAAATCTTTCCTGATCCCAGAAGCGGCATATAGCCGGACGGCACGAAGCTCTGGACTAAAAATGCCAGAGCAACAAGCGTACCGAGGGCTAACTGATGCGCCCCTTTGTGGGTTAGAGAGAGATTCATCTGTCCTTCTTAGTACAGTTCCAAAAATCTGTAAATCAAAAATATTAATATGTAAACATGACTACTTCACAACAAAATTTACAGGAGTGAGTTGTTTGGTGCCGTCCTGACCTTCGATCTCGACCGAGAGGACATGCTTGCCGCGCTCGACTGGCCAGAGAACGGTTGTGTCTGTTCCTTTGGCGAATGTCCCGTCATCGAGATACCATGATATATTTTGACCGGACTTGACCCCTTCGAGTTCAAAACGGAACTTCTGGTTTTCCTTCGGGATACGCGGATCGTACGCGATCTGGAGTCCCTCGGTCGGGCGAACCAGCTCGATTCCTTGTTTTTTGACTTCGGTCATTTTGTAATCCAGCGGCTCGGTTCCCGGTGCAAACCATTCGGTGCGTATCGGGCATTCCCCCTTCTCGTTCGCGGGTCTTATGCAGACATCTTTGTGCGCGAGGCGCTGGCTTAGATAGAGAGGCGATGTATCGCGCCCTTCGTTGAGGATTGCAAAAATACCGCGAAGCGCAAGCGCCGGCCCTGCCGCACCTGTCACTTCTTTCATCGGCTGGTTATCCAGATTTCCCATCCAGATGCCGATGACGTAGCGGTCGTTATAGGCCAATGTCCACGCATCGCGGTAATCGGTTGATGTTCCGGTTTTGGCGGCGGTCTGTACCGGAAAATTGAGAACACTTCCTGCCCCGAATTCCATTCGCCGGGCCCAGCGATCCGAAAGGATATTTCCGATCAATGATGAAGTTTCATCCGAATAAACGCGGACAGCGGGCGTGTCTTCGTGCTGCTGCATCAACACATGAAACGGACGGTAAATCCCGTGATTGGCCAGTGCGGCGTAGGCTTGAGCCATTTCAAGCAAGGTGACAGCGCCATTGCCGAGGGCCAAGCCTTCCTCATAGACGCCCGATGCTTCGGTCAGGCTTTCAAACCGCATTTTCTTGAGCGTCGAGAGATAATCCCCGACGCCGACATAGCCAATCGTCCGGAGCGCCGGAATATTGAGCGAGTTCCCAAGAGCCTCACGAAGGCTGACCGGCCCGTAATAAACATTGCTATAGTTGCGGAAGTTATGAAGCCCGCTGCCGACCGCTTCAGCGAGTGGCGAGTCATCGATAATGGTTGCGGCGGTCCAGCCTTTATCCAGCGCCCGCGCGTAGAGGAACGGTTTCATGGATGATCCCGGTTGGCGCGGCGTCATCACCGTATCAATCTCGGTCGACGGGGTTTTCCCGCCCTTTTCTTTGGCACCCGCGACGACCCACGCCAATATCTCCCCCGTTTGATAGTCGGCCACCAGAGCGGCGGCGTTATGAACGTTCTTTTTGCGAAGCGCGCTTATCCGCGCATCCAGAATCGCTTGTGTCTGTTTTTGCAAGGAGGCATCAAGCGTTGTTCTATACTGGTTTCCGCTTGGCGATAACGACGATAGACGTACATAGCGTGCGAAGTGACGCGCTTCGACCGATAAGGCGCTTGGTTTTAAATCAAGTTTTTCGTTTCTGATTGCCTCGGCATGATTTTCATCAATCTTGCCGTCTTTTTGGAGATGGCCGGCTAGCCGCCTGACCGCGCCCTCGATACGGCCCGGATTTTTATAAAGATCGTAACTTGACGGGGCGCGCACCAGAACCGCAAGGGCAATCATTTCCTTTGGTGTGAGGGTTGCGAGATCGCGGTCGAAATAATAACGTGAGGCCTGCACAATGCCGCGCCGATTGGCGGCGTAAGGAACCTGATTGAGATAGAATTCGAGGATATCGGCTTTGCTGACTTTTTGTTCGAGATCCAGTGCTTCGAACCCTTCGAGCCAGCGCGACCAAATTGTGCGCGGACGCGGGTTCACCATGCGGACGACTTGTTCGGTGATCGTACTTGCACCACGCACCGCATGAAGCGAACGCACATTCTGCCAGAGAGCCGAACTGCGCGCTTCCCAATCCATGCCATGATGCTCGTAAAATTTTCTGTCTTCCGACATGACAAAGGCCGTTTTAAGCAAATCCGGCATTTCATAGAGCGGAACAAAATCATAGCTGTTCCACTGGTTCTTGTAGCTGACATCCAGAGGCTCTCCATTCCGGTCAGCAATGCGAATGGTCTGGACGTTCGAGCTGATCTCACGCAAGGATCTGTCAATCGGCTTTAGGGAGGCCCATGTCGCTCCGGCCAAGGCCAGCGGAGCCGACAATATGATAAGGGCGGCTCCGGCTAATAACTTATTCCGTTTTGATTGTAAGAGAGGCATCGTCTCCCCTTCCATATACATCCGGTTCATACATCTCTTCGGCGCGAACAGGTGGTGCGGCAAAGTCTCCGTCCGCGATCGCCTGTGTCATGTAGGAGAGGTGATAATTTCCGGCCGGAAGCCAATCGGCGTAGAACCGTGCCGAGTCATGGCGCAGTTCGCGGTGATAGAAGCTCCAGAACGATGCGTTGAATTCTCTCCAGTCGTTATATTTGAACCAGAGCGATCCGCCTTCTTGGTCGTATACGGCGGCGGCATCGTCAACGCTCGACGCGGTTTTGAGATCGCGGTTGACGGTTTCAAGACCACCCGGCAGAGGATCATTCACGACCACAAAGTTACGAGCAGACGGAATAGAGAGATAAATATCCACGCGGACATTCTCGCCTCGTTTTACGTCCATCTTGTCTTTAAGGATCACCCATGCCCCGTCACGACGGACACTGTATTCCCGTCCGATGTCCATTCCGGCATTGACGTGATTTTGCCATCCGGTTTTCGGGGCGTAGCGGAGGCGCGCCGCGTAATAGACACGGCCATCCCCTTCGCGACTCAGTGTCAGATTACGGGTTTTACCCGGATCATCCGCCGCGATCGGTTTGGTGAGTGTCACCGGCTCGTCCCTGAAATCGCGGAACGACGTTTTTCCAAACTCGTTGCTGTCCAGTGATGCTTTTACCGTCATGCTTGGCTTTACGCTCTCGTACACCCGCGCATAATTAACAAGAGCTGCCATACAGAACATATTCTCCTGTGTGTTCTCCCAATGATCGCGGCTGCCGCGGCTCTGGGTAATCATGCGCACCAACTTGAATGGTTTATCCCCGATCAGCTCGGCGCCGCCTTTCTTACCGTAAGCGACAAATGAACTCAGAATAGCGCAGTTATCACGAAGCGGTGTTGCCAGAATGCGGGTGTAACCATCATCCAGAGTTTCGTTGAACATGAACTTGCCTCCGGTTTCATTTCCGGTGGCAAAGATCATATCAGCGGCTTCTTTGGCGGCGTCCTGCGTATCTTCAAAGAGCATGGCGGCATCCATAAAGTGCGCCTTACCAAAGAGGCTCATTTCTTTGAGGTGCGGCTGGTAGCGTTTGACGTCCGAGGAGTCAATCTTTCCTTCTTGGGCAAGCGCCGCCAGAGCAACCGCACGAACCGTCGATTTCATACCGGGCTGGTAGAAATCCGGGGCGGCTTCCTGACGCAGGAAGTTTTTAAGATATTCATTCAATTTATCTTCGACTTCCGGAGGGACATCATAGCCATCCTTTTTGAGCCACTGGAACGCCAGAGCGGTATAAGCCGAAAGGTAAGGATCCGCTCGCTCATCGGTCGGAAGGAAATACGCCATTCCGCCATTCGGAGCCTGATAGTTTGCGGCCCGCTCCAGCATGGATTTCGGAAGAGCTTCAGCGTCTTTCCATTCAAAATCAGCCGGAAGCCATGGTTTCAGCTCCTTATAATGGGCCGCCATTACTCCTTGCGTAAGGACTTGTTCCCAGCACGGGTACGGGTAATCCCGCATATATTTAAAGGCTCCTGTCAGGTTTGCCATGACCGATGGCGAGAGAACAACGCTGACATCTCCGACATCTGTGTAGATATCCGCAGGGAAGGCTATGTGCTCTTCGATTTTATTCTCGGTCGATGTGCCGTAGGTGGCTCCGACATCAATGACACGCTTTTTGAGTATAGGCAGGGTGTATTCTGTCCCGTCACTATCCTCCATGTCTTCGGCAATTGCTTTAAAGACAATTTTGCCGTTCGGCGTGTCACGATCAATCGCCAGAAGTCCGGTTTTGAGCGGCATGGATACTGTCGTCCGTTTATACGGCTCCAGAGTAACCGTTTCCTCTTTGGTTACTTTTTCCTCTACGACATCTCCGGTCGCAGTGATCGACACTTTGATCGTGCGCGGTTTATCGGTTCGGTTCATGACGCTAAATCCGCCCGTAAAGGAGTCCTCTTCACGGACCTGATTTGGCATGACAGGGCGAAGTTCGGTCGGCCTATTCACCTTGAACTCCCCTTCTCCCAGTCCCAAGCGGTCGGTCGGGGATGTTGCCACGGCAAATACACGCCATCCGGTCAGATTGTCCGGCGCGTCGAATTCAATTTGCGCCTTGCCGTCCTTGTCGGTTTTGACCACCGGATTCCAATAGCTGACATATTTAAAGAGGGTGCGCATATCAACATCCGCGCCGCCATCTCCACCGGGGTTTGCCCCTTTCTTGTCAAACTTTTGCTTCCCGATCAGACGATAGAGCAAGCTGTAGTTCCGCAGATCTAAGGAATCAAGATTGTAGAATCCTTCATAAGGGTCGTAGGCCGTGCGCCCGATAGGGATTAAATCAAAAACCGATTCATCCAGAACGGCGACGGCTAACTCAATCGGTTCTTTCTTCTCGGGCGGGTTAAGCGGAGCGGCTTCAAGACTGACCTTTACTTTTTCGCGCGGGCGGTACACATCGCGTGCCACTTTGACGTCCACTTTGACTTCTTTATAGAGATCGCGCACGGGCACGGTCACATAACCCATACGGAAGGCCGGTTTACCCATATCTATCTGGCCGAGTTCCGGAACCTGTGCATCCACACGCGGCGAGACCACCAGAACCGAGAGATAGAATCCGGGCATATAATCCGGTTTTACAGGTATTTCGAGCACCGGCGCGCTGCCGTCCAGCTTTTTCATGAAATGGTCGATGACACCGTAGCGCTCGACCGTTACAAGAGCCGTTGCGCCCGGGTACGGGTTTTTGATCAGGAATTTTGCTGTTTCCCCGATTTTATACTCGTTCTTTTCAGGGACAATCGGCAGCTCCAGATTATCCTGATCGTTCCACTGCACATAATCATCGCCCGATACCCAGAACGAAAGCATAGTCACGTGAGAGCGGCCTTTGCTATCCTCGACCGTTGCGGTCGCGCGGTAAGAACCTGCTTTGTCCGGCGTATACGCCACATCGGCGATGTCTTTGGTCGACTTCAGATCCCAATTTTTGACTTCTTTCCATTCGCGTGTGATATCGCTCAAATAGGCATTTCCGGCCCCTTTGACTTTGGCGACATTAATTTCCTCGCGTTCGAGTTTAATCTCCATTTTGGTTCCGGCTGCTTCTACGCCATTTTCATCAACAACAACGGCTTGGAATGTCATTGGTTTTTTGGATTCATAGAACCATTCGGGGCTTTTCAATCCTACAAAACGGTCAACTCCGATGTAATCGGCATAAGCAAGGGAGGCCACCGACTTACCGCGATCATCCTGCACGGCGCTTTCGACCTCGAGTTTGCCGAAATAAATCGGTTGCTGCGGCAATTTGAATTTTTGGATCCATTCGCCTTTATCATCGAGCATTGCTGATTTCTGATAAAGCTGATCGGTTTGCTCACCCTCTTCCGAAACGCCGAACGTGAAGTCTCTCAGCTCCGGACGATCGGACGAAAAATAACCCTTGCGAAGCGTAACGGTTGTGCGGACGGCGGCATCTCCGTAAGGGCCGCCCGAGTGAAGCGCTGCACGCGATTCAATATTCATCTCGTCATCCGGATGGAATTTCTTGCCGCCCAGTTCGGTTTCAACTTTGAACGGGGACGGGGTAAAATCCGCCACCAGAACCGATAGCGGCGAGAGGGATATTTCGCGCTGGTCAATATCCTGCCCTTCATCTTCCGGAAAGGTGGCTTTCAGATTAAAGTAATACCAGCCGACCGCTCCGCTTTCCGGAATTTTGTATTCGCCCGCATAGGCTCCGAAGTCCGAGAAGGTCACATCGTCGATCGACTGGACTGTTTTGCCCATCGGATCGGTGATTTCAAGCGTATAATTTCCTTTTGGAGGCTCGGTTAGAGTCCGGTCATTCTGGTTGCGCAGAAAAATTTTGTACTGGATGGTGTCGCCGGTTCGGTAAATCCCTTGAGCAGTCATACCCCAGCTTTTCAAATGCCCGTAGCGATCTTCTATGCTTGAGCTGGTCCCATCGTCGGTAAAGCTCCATGTGTTGAGGCTGAAATTATAAGAAAGTGGAAGCAAGGCCATATCATCGCCTTTATCCATCCGCACAAATAATTGCGTATCGCTATCATTTCCGCGCTCGGTGAAAGCGTGGTGCGGGTCAAGGGTCTCGGCGCCCGGCAGTGTCGCAATACCGTTTTCATCGGTGGTCGCGGTTGCCAATTCATCTTTAGGCAGGGATAACGTTGTAAAAGCATCCTTATATACGGATACTTTGACATCCTTAACCGGTTGGCCTGTGGCCAAATCCGTAACCCAGATCAATGACGAGAAATGTCCGAATTTGAGGTGCGCTTGCCACGGCGTGACTTGAGCAAACAAGCGGTATTCCCCTTCCCATTTGCTTGCTACTTCGGGACTGGTCTGGAGCTGTCCGAAAATCGCACCCGATTTTCCATCCAGCATTTCACGAACGCCGAGCGGAACAGCATACTGAACGTCATTAATTTTTTGGACGTCTTTTTTATAGGTTTTGTATTCTTGGGCCCCGGTCGCCGTGACCATTCGGTAGTTGAATTTGTAGGAGTCAAGGTTATTGACGTAGAGCGGCAAATCGCTATCGATACCTTGTTCCAGAACGGCATCATGGTATGGCATTTCAAAATTCGGGTTCCGGTGATTGGTGGCAAAATTCATATCCACCGGTTTGGGCAATTGACGACCAAACTGGTCTTCCAAAAGCGGTTCTTGCTTTTTACCGACCATGCTCTTGAGTTTGGCCATCATGGATTTATCTTCGGCAGCCAGCTTGACGTTATAGGTCTGCGCTGCTTTTAAACCAAACGGAAGCGAGACGTAATAAAGACGCCCTTTGGTGTGCGGAAAATCAAGATAAGAATAATCGCGGTTTTCATCACCCCATGGATTAAAATCCTTACGTCCTCCGGCCAGATCTGGCGCAAATGTGGCCATATCCTTCACCTGAGAGCGCAAGACCGGAGCTGTAAACGCCAGCGAGACTGATCTCATCGGGTTACAGAGTAGACCTTGAACCTCCCCCGGCTTGACCAAAACTTCATCTTCGGCGTTGCTCGAGCAACGCACTCCGACAAATTCAAATTCAGGGAATGTATTAAAAGTCACAATGTCGCGTTCTTCCGAACCGGCCTCTGGCCCCTCAGCCGATAGAATACCTTTCTCGATCTTAAGGCGCGCGGACTGGTCGAGCGGCAGAGCCTGTTCCGGCTCTACCAGCCAGACACGGCGCGCTTCTTCACCATTCAGCTCGGTTTTTTTGTCGTCACTTTTGCGACTTTGGGGATCAATTTTGATCCAGACTTTTTCGGTCGGAGCCCAGATGTAATCCGGCAAAATCTGATCTTCTTCATCCGGAGTGGCTTTAAGTTTAATTCTTATGGCCGGATTTTCAGTCATCATATAGATGTGCTCTTCGACTGATGATTTGGACACCGGCTGATTTAAAACCAAACGGATGACCGGAGATCCCGGAGCTTTCCAGGTCCGGAACGAGGTGTAACTGACTTTCGGACGCTCGGTCAGAAAACTATATTCTGCGCTCTTTTCGAGCTTTCCTCCATCCTCAGCCTTGATGACCGGATCGACTGAAAGCTTGTACCGCGTAGCCGGCTTCAGGGAATCCTTCTCGTCAAGATTACACGACAAGGACGTGGTATTCAGCCAGCGCCATTGGCAATTGATAGCCGGTTCTGTTTTGATGCCGACTTCCTCGGCCGTGCGTTCCATACGGCCCACGGGCACTACGGGGCGATTGAATTCCAGAACAATCTGGCGGGTAGACGGGACATCATCTCCGGTCGGCGTGACACGAATGATCGACAGATTTTTGGGCGTCTCCGCGTTCGAGTGCGCTGTGAATGCCAAAGACAAAACGGCGCACATGACGCCCGTCAGAATTCCTGCCCGCATGAGACAATCCCCTCAAGACCAACCATTTGAATATATGTTAAATCACTTGAGAGACTAGCCAATAATACTTCTCCGGCAAAGATCTTTTGATCAATGCCGGAGACTTACCCGCAGCTAAGAACGGGGATAAAATAAAATCTACTTGATTACCGAAAATCCGGCTGATTTCCAGGCATTCAGCCCGCCAGTCAAGTTGGCGACCCCTTCTTTTTCGGCAAGTTCCTCGGCGATATTGCATGCTTTCATCGAACGTACACCGCCTTGGCACTGAAGGACGATTTTTTTATCCGCCGGATATGTGGATCGGTCGAATTTTTGGGCAAACACCGACAAAGGGATGGAGATCGCTTGCTCTATGTGGCCTGCGCTGAATTCGTCAGGCTCGCGAACGTCAATCAGGACAACCTGATCCTTTTTCAAAAGCTCGTCGAGGGTCGGGGCATCAATATGTTCGATCATTTTTAAATCCTTTTCATTTCCGTTTAGATATTTTAACCGATGTGAAATCCGCGCATAAGACTTTCAATATCTTTTTCGCCGTTTCATCACAAATATAATAATAAAGTGTTCTATGCTCGCGCCGAAAGTTAACAATCCCCTCGTCCTTTAGCTTTAAAAGATGCTGGGAAACCGATGTTTGCGGCAATCCGGTTTCAGATTGCAGATCACTGACGCAGCGCTCTCCACCTGCCAACGCGCAGAGAATGGACAGCCGGTGTTCGCTGGCTAGTCCTTTTAAAAAGGAAGCCGCCTCCTGAATATTTTCTTTAAGCTCTTGCATTTCGAGAAATCACATTATATTTTCATCATATTAATATAATACAATATGAAGGATGTCAACATGGCAAAAGATTACGACCAACTTACCAAAGATATTTCCGCGTATATGTCCGAGATGCGCAAGGCTGTCCCCGAAGCTATGCAAGGGTTTTCCGCTCTGGCCAAAGGCGCTCTTCAGGATGGTGCTCTTGATAAAAAAACCAAAGAGCTTATTGCCCTCGCTATCGGCGTGGCCACACGCTGCGACGGGTGCATCGGTTTTCATGCCAAAGCCTGCGTCGAGCTTGGCGCAACACGCCAAGAAGTTGCCGAGACTCTCGCCATGTGCGTCTATCTTGGCGGCGGACCAAACTATATGTATGCCGCCGATGCCCTTCGCGCCTATGACCAATTCACGCAAATCCGTAACGGAGCTGCGTGAACCGGTTCAGTCCATGTACTTGCCTCGTTAGGACTTTATTTGGTGGCCGTTGCCTTGTATGCGCCAAAGGCTGCGGCTTGCTTGGTGGTCAGAACCACATCGGTCCGATCACCCTGTGGGGAAAGCGTGGTCGGCGCATATGATACGGCGACATCTTCTCCGCCAAGACCGACGACCTTGTCAAATCCGATGATGACACTGTCGACTTTACCGCCTTTCAGATAGAGGTCGTCAACAGCCCCAAGATTGGTGCCATTTTTATCGACCACCGCTCCATCCAGAATGCCCTTGACGCTGTACTGCCCCTTAACCAGATGGGTTTCGGTTGGCTCGCCCGATGGGTCATAGGTAAAGGCTTTGGCATCCTTGATCACTTCCTCGGTCAACGGGGTGATAATGTCACCGGTTTTATCCTGACGGGATACGCGCTCATACGGGAGCATAACCAGCTTGCCTTTCATGCCCGGAATGTCATTATCGGCAACGATGACACCCTTAATGTTGCCTTGGCTGTCGACGATCAAGTCTTCCATACGTCCGACACGGACATTTGCGGTATTATGGACTTCGGCACCCAGAATTCCCGAGGCCGACGACAGACCGGCATAGGACACAAGTTCCGGTTTTACCTTTTCATCTTCAGAGAGGAAGAACGCCTTAATTTCTTTGGCGGCTTCTTTGAAGTCATGCTTCATATCCGCGGCAGCCTTATCGGCATCTTTCACGATATTGCCAGTGGTCGCGGCTTCGGCGCGAAGTTCCGATTGGGATTTGGCGGTCATTTCCGCATATGCCATTTGCGGAAGCGATGCGGTCAGAATTGCGGCCGTAGCCATTAAAACGCTCTTGTTCATAGTAGTCTCCTGTCTATTTAAATCGTTCAATCTGGTTAATGAACCACTCGGGACGCATTTGGTTCCACGAATTTTCTACGACAAGCGACTCTTCCGTTTTCGCATTTCTTTAGGCTGCGACCTCCTCGAGTTTCTTGATAAATTCATTATGGTTGAGCGGTTTGGCGATGTAGGCGTCCATTCCGGCTTCGATGCACTTTTCCATGTCCATGTTGGTTGCGTGAGCGGTCATGCCGATGATCGGAACACGTCTTTGCTCGCCATTACTGTCTTTTTCCAACCTGCGTATCAAGGTCGTGGCTGTAATTCCGTCCATAACCGGCATCTGGATATCCATCAAAATTGCATCGTATTTGCCGTCTTTTCGCTTTTCGACCGCTTCTTTCCCATTATGGGCGACATCGTAACTATAACCCAAATCATCCAGCATATAGCCGATAACCACGACGTTACCTTCATAATCTTCGACCAACAGGACGTGCTTACTTCGTGAGGCGCGCTCTTCCGGCGACTCGATGTGCGGCAGAGGCGAAGCCGGATCGACTGCCTCAAAAATTCGTTCCGGATTGAGAACATGAACCGGAAGGATCAACGAGAATGTACTGCCCTCTCCTTCCTGACTGATCGCCTGAACATTTCCGCTCATCGCCTCGGCAAGCTTTTTGGAGATCGGCAAGCCAAGCCCCGTCCCTTTATACTTTTTGGAGACGCTTCCATCGACCTGATAGAATTGGTCAAATATTCTTGGAAGGTCCGCGCCGCTAATACCGATGCCTGTGTCGACTACATCAATGCGAAGCTCATACATATCGGCACGCTCATCATTTTCAAGACGTGACAAATACGGATTGATTGTCACATGACCAACTTCGGTAAACTTGATTGCGTTTCCGCACAAATTCAGAAGTATCTGGCGAAGACGTGACTCGTCTCCTTCGATGACGATATCCGAGAATTTCGTGTGGTTGCTGACAAATTCGATATTCCGCTCGATTGCCTGAACCGACATTATACTGATGACCTGTTCGAAGAGATTCCCGATCCGGACTTTTTCATTAACGATTTTAACCTCGCCATTCTCGATACGCGAGAAATCAAGGACGTCATTGATAAGCTCTTTGAGAGTTCTGGAGCTTGTGTTGAGGGTTTTGATCAGCTAGCGTTCTTTATCCGAATAGGCCGTCGTCGAACGCTGTAAAATTTCGGCGACGCCGGAAATGGTTGTGAGCGGAGTACGGATCTCATGGCTCATGTGCGAGAGGAATTCCATCTTCATTTTGCTGGAATTATCGGCCGCTTCTTTTTCTATACGAAGGCGCTCCTCCATAAGCTTGCTGGCCGTAATGTCGGTGTGCGAGCCAATGAGACGATGAGGATCACCATTCGCGTTGAATATCCCTCCTCCGCGAGCATGGACCCAAATCCAGTGCCCTTTGGCATGGCGTACCCTGAAAATGCTGTCATAGTCCGAGCTTTTACGTTCCTGGAATAGCTTGAGATTGGAATGGAAGGATTGAATATCTTCCGGATGAATAAGATCGAGCGGGTTCTTGCCTTTGGTAAACAAGATCAGCCCTTCTAAAGAGCCGCTGTAATCACCAAGGTCATAGCCGCACATCTTAAAGATTTGCGACGAGAGGAAAATTTCCTTGTCGTTGATCGCCCAATCAAAAATGCCGTCGTTTGTTGCACGAACAGCCACACGATAGCGGTTATCAATCATTTGCAGGGCCTGGCGCTCGACCAGATAACGGCGCTGCGACGTCAATATGATCCAGTTGCTGAAGATAATCAGAACACACGCACCGATCAGGGATACGGCAAAGTTTCGGGAAAACTCCTGCCGTTTTTCATTATATTCCATCAAGCGGCGCGAGAGAACTTTTTGCTCGTCGCCCAGAAAATCATCGGTAATGGCATAAAACTGGCGGTGAAGACTTTCGATCATCTGCACGCCTTCCCAAAACCCCATGGTTGGCACATCAAGTTCGAAAGAGAATGCGTTTTCGGCTGAATAGTGACGTTGGCGGTCCTGCAGCAAAGTGATGTATTCTGCGGCAATCGCCTTCATCACTTTGACTTTGTCGTTTTGATCTCTGTTGTCTTTGGTGAGCGTGTCGAGCTTGTCAAGAAGCGCTATCAGCTCGGTTGTTTTTCCGGAGAATTTTTTTGAGAAATCCTGATCGCCCGTAAGCATATATCCGCGTTGCTCGGCCAGGCTTCCTTCGAAATAGCCGAGCATTTTTTCTGTAACCAGCACGACATTTCGCGAATGCTCGACCCATGAGCCGTAGTTGCTGGTGGCGGTCCGCTCGCCGTCCATATAGATAAAAACGTAGGTAATACACGCAACAACAAAAATGGCCGACGCCAAATACAAATTGGCGGTTGTTTTTCTCATAATTCCGTCCCTGTTTTCTTTTACAGGGGTTTTATACAATCTCTGCTCCATGACTGCAATTCAATACCTTTAGCCAGCGAAAAGAGGGGCGTGGCCCCTCTTCGCATTCGTTATCCTTTATTCCAATGTCGGTGTCTTCCCTTTAAAGAGGCCGATCACGACGGCCGCAAGGAACAGCACAATAAACAACAAGAATAGTGTTTGGGCGATGTTCGCGGAGATTGCAGCAACCCCGCCAAATCCCAGCAGACCCGATACCATAGCCAGTACCAAAAATATTACAGCCCATCGTAGCATGATTACCTCCTGAAGTTGCGGCGCGTCTTGCGCCGGTTGAACGGGTTTCTTAGTGGGTTTTAATATCAATACGATCAATCAGACCGACATTGTCTTCAACACGTTCCCGAATATCCGGGAGGGCCAAAATCAGATCGGACAACATGGTGCTATAAGTTTCGTAATTCAGCTTACGATCCGAGAAGTTGGCTTCGATAACCAGCACATCCTTACAATCATAGGGAAACTCACGGCTATACTCTCTCTTCACATACAAATCCGCAACCAAAGGGTGTGAAATTGTTTGAAGGTTGAGGCTCAAAGCATCGTAGTTGTTCGTCAAATTCATTCTAGTCTCCTGTATGCTTACCAAGTTTCAGGAGAGATTGATTTCTGTTTAAAACAGCTCATCTCGCCTTCTGTAATAAACATACCGCGGGGATGTATGAGTGATTTTTCAGATATGTTTCCGTGCGGACTCAATTTGTTTCCAAATTGTAACAAACTGCAGTTTTTCCGTGATTCTGGAAAGTTAGACTAGAAACGTTTGGAAAGACTGAGTGAACCGAAAATAGCCGGATCGTCCTGACCATAAAACTCCTTGGTGCGATAGACCATGGTATAGGATAGACGGTAATCAGAGTAAGTCAGGGAAACACCGGCATTAGCATCAATAACAAACGGGCGTTTATCAATGCTGGCGCTGTCCCGGAATGTGTTTCCATCCAGAAATATATCACGAACAACGCCTCGCCCGTTCACTCCGGCAAAGGCATACCAGTCCCAACTCCGGTTGGCAGGCAAATCGAAATACCCGCTGCCAGGCATCGCCGGAAAAATGCGCGGCGGCGTATCCTGAAGTTCTTTCTGGTTTGGACCGAAGGTCGCCGTAATCCCTGCTCCGCCGTAGGTTGCTACGTTCCCGATGGATGCCGTAACACTTGGTTCAATCTGCCACATTCCGCCCAGAATCTCGCCATCGACATAATGAGGCCAGCGGCGTTCCCATGCCAGAACAAGCCCGGGCTCGGTATGCAGTTGATGATCCCAGCCTTTTGGCTCGGGTGAATCGGTGATATTTTTATGGATGAATTTTTGTGTTTGCTCGGCGAGCGATGCCGGACCGACTATGCCGGCCAGCATTGTAAACTCGTCACTATGCGCACCATACAGGTTTGTCAGGGTATAGCCTGTGTAGAGCCAACCGGCCCATGGGCGGTCGCTTTTCTGTTCGGCGCTCAAACGGATATTTTTAGGTGTATATATTTTTTGGCCCAAGACAAAAGATGTCGCGGTTGCGCTGCGGATATCATACCCCAACACATCATCGGCCAAGCTGTTTACAATCGACGGCGCTTTTTGATCGACGCGAAAATAATCGAGCTGGACGCCACTCGTGTAATATTGATCCGAGCCCGAGCCAATCAGGTCATTTTCGTAGGACACCGTTAAAACCGATGGTTTTTTGTTCTTTTCAATCGTGGCTATGCTTGATTGATCCAAACCTTCGGCATGGCCAAGCGCAGGCCATACCAGCAGGCCCAAGAAAAAAATCGTTACGGCAGATTGTCCACGCTGTTTCATCGTTCTTCCATATTGCATTTTTTAAAAACAAAGGGAAGCCACAGTTGCGATGGGCTTCCCTTTATTTAAAAATGTGACGGTTTATTTGTCGACAACCGCGCCGGCCACAGCGCCGACACCGGCACCGATCACGGCGCCACAGCCTACGCATCCGCCAGTTGCAGCGGCTCCGACCACCCCGACGCCTGTCCCAATAGCGGCGCCGCTCAAAACTTTCTGCTGCCGGCTGTTCATGTTGCTACAGGCACCTAAAGACGCAACGCACAGAACAAGAAGCGTGCCGCGAAGCAGTGCTTTTGAATTAGAACTTGTCATGGTTTCCTCCATTATCTGTTTTGAAAATATATAACATCGTTATTCTGACCAGACACTTCCAGTCAAGAACCACTTTTATAACGTTCTCTTATACGTACACGCAACCTGCGAATACGTTCCGTTGTTTTCCGATTCCGTTCATAGATATCGGTTTGATCGGTAATTCTGAGCTTTCCGATCAAAAAATTCAATTTATGCAGCGTAGCGTCATGAATGTAGTCCGCATCCGAGAATGTTTCCATCAGATAAACAATGCGTTCGTCACGCCATCGCTTTAACAAAAACAAGCGGCGGCGTAGCGGAATGGTAACATCCGCTGCCAATTCGATCGGGCGGTTGTTAAACAGATTTTCCAGTCGGTGTAGATAGATGTAGCGATGAGAGTTATCAGAATTGCGGGGGGGATGTCTGAACATTTTAAAGTCCTCCTTACCCCTATCTACAAGCGAACAAAAAAAAGGTTCCCGCCTGAGCGGAAACCTTTCTCATTAATCAGGGATAAGCCTAGTCGTTGTATCTCGACTGAACCGCCACCTTCGGCTTTACAATCAAAGCATACTCGCGCTGCCATTCCTTTTTATCAAGCAGGTTGTCGTGATTGAGATCCAACTGGTTCATGTTTTTATTCACAAAGTCGCGTGGCGACAATCCGTTGAACTGTTTATCAAAACGCATCAGATTTGAACGGGCCAAAAATTCATCCCGACCAACTTCTTTCACGTCAGTGACACCGTCACTGTCATAATCGTAGAACGTGAACGTCGTTTTTTCTGTTGGAATGACCGTCATCACGGACGCGCGATCATACTCGATATTATCGATTACGCCGTTGTGGTCCCCGTCAAAAGCTCCGAACAAAACATCGCCGACTTCGCGCATGGAAAGCTTACCGTCCTTGTTAGCGTCGAACGACATAAAGTTGATTTGGCGTACACCGGGGACTGGCTTGCTTTCTGTAACCGTAACCTGCGTTACCGTTTCGGCATGAGCCTGCGTGGTGACGGCCAATGCGGCCAAAGTCATAAAACATGTCATCGTTGTTTTCTTCATTTTATCCTCTTCGTGCTGTTTTCTTTTTACGTTTATACAAACTCTTATTCCGGAATTAAGTTCCTTTTCAGGACTGACGAAATAATCGTTTTGAACCCAATACGGCGAGCGCCAGTTTTTGTTTCACCATGGCTTCAAAATACTTGCGGTGCTCGCCCGATCGGTCCAGTTTGTTTTCCACCCATGTGCGCTCGAGCGGATTTAGCTCTCCGTCAATATATGCGGACATCAAGTCTTTATCGTGGAATGTGACCAACATTTTATCCTCCAGTCTTGATTGAACAACGTTTGAAACCGGAAAAGAGTTCCCATAGAAAAAGGGCAGCCTTTCGGCTGCCCCTCCTCTGCTTGGGGGAACTTAATTAGTGAATGACACGCTCGGGAGCCCGAAACCCACGCTCGGCCATATGCTGGGAAGCCGACAGCTGGTGCAGCTGGTCGATCCGGATTTGAAGCTGTTCCCTTGCGCGGGAAAGACGCGAACGCACAGTTCCAACCGGAATATTGAGCTGCTCGGCGACCTCGTCGTAGCTCATGCCGTATACGCTTACGAGCATGATGATTTCGCGGTGTTCAGACGAGAGATGGTTCATCGCCTCATTCACTTCGGTCATCAGGGTTTGAATTTCCTGATCAGGTTCAATGGCCAGATTGGCCATTTGCTCTTCCGGGTCATATTGCGACTCAAAACGTGTTTTGCGTTTGTAGGACGTCACAAAGTCATTAAACATAATTCTTGACAGCCAGCTAAACTGCTTGCTTCCCGACTGGAAGGAATTCCGGTGAGCCAGAGCTTTGGTTACAGTCGATTGTAACAAGTCTTCTGCATCAGCCTCGTTCTTGCAAAGCTTTATGGCAAATCTTTTCAATCCATCCAGCTCATTGATCAATTCTTGGTCTGTTAGCATAACGATCTCCTTCTTCAGGTTAATGCTCATCGCATACTCAAAGGTTAGGCTCCCAATGTATGATTCAAATTTCAGCTTTGTTTCGATCGTGCAAAATAGTGTTTCTGTTTTGTAACAATTCCATATAATCTCCGGTCAACAGGCGGATCATATGAAAGATAAGGCGACAATACTCAGCATTGACGATGATGAGGACCTCCAATTCGTTGTCAAAGAATACCTCGAGTCCGAGGGCTACAAAGTATTGAGAGCCCACAATCTCAAAGAGTTCGACGTATGGTCGGAACAAGGTAGCTCGATTGATCTCGTTCTTCTTGATCTGGTGCTCAATGATGCCGAAGGCCTCTCCCTTATCAATGTGATTAAAGACAAGATCCGCTCCCCTATTATCGTGGTTAGCGGCAAGACCGATACCACCGAAAAGATCATTTGCCTTGAAATGGGCGCTGACGACTACATCACCAAACCCTTTGAAATGCGTGAGCTTGCGGCCCGAATTAAAGCTGTTATTCGCCGCGGGGCGCCGGCTCGCCCTGCCGGATTTTCCGATACCGGTTCCGAATCCCAAAGTAATGGTGGACGCCTCTCCTTCGGCGAATGGGTTCTGGATACGGATCAATATATCGTGACCGATAAGAACGGGACCGCTCTCGATCTTACTACCGGCGAATTCAAACTTCTTGAGGCCTTAGTCAACTCGGCCGGAAAAGTTCTCTCCCGTGAACGCTTGTTTGAAATTACGCGCGAGGGTGGCCGTTATGATGTGTATGATCGCGCCATTGATATTCAAGTCGCGCGAATTCGAAAAAAACTGGCCGGTAACGACAATAGCGGAGCCGACATTATCAAAACAGTTCGCGGGGTCGGCTATATGCTGACATCGAAGGTTGAGCGCCTCTGATTTTTTTAGGGCCAAGGATTTTTTATTTTTTACCATATTTCATTTTAAATATTGCGGATTTTTTTAAGCCCCCCTCTTCAAAAACCCTAAAAAACCTGTAAATTGTCAGCATATACATCACACCGAATCATATGGGTGAGTCGGTGCTGTTCTGGGTATATCGGTGGTTGTCCTTGTCTAATAATAGCGGAAATGTTCTGTTCATCATTTTGATCGCAGTTGCTCTTTTTGGTGCGCTCGGGTATGCGATCAGCTCTTCCATGCGCGGAAACGGTAGCGGTGTCTCTGACGAAAAAGACAAACTCGATGCCGCCCAGATCGTTCAGGAATGCGCTGAACTTCGTAATACGACGATGCGTTTTATGTTTACCGGCATTGCCGATAGCTCGATCACTGTAAACACAGGTTCAGGAGC
This sequence comes from Alphaproteobacteria bacterium, assembly GCA_051715325.1. Lineage (GTDB taxonomy): Bacteria > Pseudomonadota > Alphaproteobacteria > Micavibrionales > Micavibrionaceae > UBA1573. Next base: position 26,455 of record JBPXJO010000021.1, read on the forward strand.
AACCACATCTCCATGCCGTACAGGTTCAACCTGCCTCTTCTCGAAAACAGGCGGCCAAGCGATCATCCCTATTCCGCCGCAGGTTAAAGGTAGTTCGAACGCCAAGTTCAACCTCGCCCCGACCCAGACCGTCTACTACTATTATAACATTAGTGACGCTGCTTACCTTACGGGCTATATGTCGAATAAGTCTTTGGTGATTTTTGAAGCCTTTCCTTTAAGCAAAAGCCTGTGCGAACAAATCAATCGTGCCCTTGGTCGAGATCCAACGCCCACAAGCAACGCCACCTCTGATCCCAATTTCCGCGATGCTTGCTATATCAACTCCAACAACTCCTACTTCTTCCGATGCCCGCTGACCCACTAGGCTTTGGACATCGTTTATTTTCATCCGGCAGAAGCAAACCTTCCAATCCCTACATTCAATCCTTATCTGCCGGATGCCTTGCGGCTCTTGCCCTTCCTCCCTTTGGTCTTTTTCCACTCTGGGTGTTTAGCTTTTCGGTTCTTCTCAGGATTCTGGGGCAACGCATTTCATCCATCAAGGGCGCTTTGCTGTCCGGGTGGTGCTTTGGCAGCGGATATTTTGTGATTGCCCAATACTGGATGACGCCCGCGTTTATCGAACTCTATAGAGAACATGCGTGGCTCTTTCCGGTAAGTCTTTTGATTATTCCGATGGTCCTAGGTCTTCTCTGGGGGTGCGCTGCCGGAATTGCCTTCTTCTTTCGCAGCAACGCTATTGCTCTCACACTTGCTCTGTCCTCGCTTCTTACTTTTGCAGAGTATTTGAGGTCCAGCGATTACCTGTTTAACTTTCCGTGGAATCTTATCGGATACGGTCTTTACCGGATAGATGGGCTATTGCAGTTTGCCTCGGTCAGCGGGATTTTCGGCCTGACGTTTTTAACTCTTATAGTCTCATCGCTTCCCTACCTCTGGAGCCGTCGCGGAGACCACCAACAGATCAATTATGCCGTTTATACGATTCTGGTCTGCGCCAGTCTCTTGTGCATCTGGGGCTATTTGCGACCGCCCGCAGAGACAGCGCTGTCATCTGAAACGCACTTGGCCGTCATTCAGCCGAACATCCCACAATTCAAGAAAGAGGAAAAGGCTTACCGCGATGAAAATCTGGGTATTTTGCTCGACCTCATGGGCCGCCTTTCGCCGACTCCCGACAAAAAAACATTAGTGGTTCTCCCTGAAACCCTGTTCACTATGCACCGTGATGAGGAACCGGTTGTCTATGATATGATTGCCAAAGCCCTTCCCGAAAATGGGGTGGCGGCGGTTGGTATCCGTCGCTTTACTCCATATCCCAACGGGATGGATGTCCGGAACAGTCTTGTCTTTATCAATCGCTCCGGTGAACTGCTGGCAACTTACGATAAGCACATCCTGTCGCCGTGGGGTGAATTTGTGCCTTATCGTTCACTATGGGAACATACATTCCTTCAATCAATTCTGGACGATACAACCTCACTTGATCGCGGAACGGGGCCTGTTACGTTAAGGATAGGCGGCTTCCCTTCCCTTCATCCGATGATTTGCTATGAGTCCGCATTTCCCCGCTACAGCCTGACCGGAAGTGACAGGCCTCAGCTACAGGTTCTTCCGTCCAATGATGGTTTATCCGACGACACAACCGAACCATTCCAGAGTTTCCTCAACGTACGGGTAAGGGCCATAGAAACGGGCGTTCCGGTTGCACGATCCGCCAATTCCGGCATTTCGGCGATTATTGATCCTTACGGGCGCATCCTTGCGTCGATTCCGATCAACTCGGCTGGGGTGATCCATGGTGATTTGCCCTTATCAGCGTCCCCTACTTTTTACAGCCGATATGGGGATACCCCGCTCTTAGGTGTGCTGGTTATTCTTATGGGCTTGGCGGTGGTCTTGGTTATTTCCGGCGAAAAGCGGTGCCGCACCTAAACTTCTAAGCTTGCTGTTTCTTTTTATAAAGGCTTCGGAAGAAATTCATAATAGGAAGCTCGAGCTTTTGATAACTCACATTCCCGATATAAAGGGAGAGAGCATAAACGATAGCTCCGATACATACAGCTTCCGGAACACTTGGTGATCCGGCCATATAAAGGATGGCGTACGCCGCAATTACGATAAAAATATGCGACAGATATGTTGAGTAGGACGCATCACCAATCTGGACCACCCAATCCGGCGCTTTGAGGTGCTCGAGGCGGGTCAGCACCATACCGACCGCTATGATCGCGCAGAGTACACTCGTAGCGGCGTGGAACCCTATCGTGTCCGGATGTATATTGTTCGAATACATCCCGAACATAATCCCGAAGGCCAGAAGACACACGACAGTTACCACTGATGACGGGATATTAGGAAATCTTATGCCGTTGACGTAGAAGTAGCCAACCCACGCCCCGATGATGAACTTCCATAAAATCGGCGAGGTCCAGAAATAAAGCTCCAGATAATCAGGCGGACAAAATTTATGCCCCACAGATAAGAGTGCAATGATACAGGTGAGGAGAATAAGTCCTGTCCTCATCCGGAACAACATACACAAGGCAAAGAGCAGGTAAAACTGGATTTCGTAATTGAGCGTCCACCCCACTACAAGCAACGGATAGATTGTGATGCCGTCTACATTTTCAACGGGCAACATATTGTTCTCATAAGGAATAAAAAGAAGAGACTTCCATATTGCTTCCCATGATAGATATTGGAACCCTGTCCCCTCCAGCACCGGTGATTGCTGCAACAGGAAGGTTAAAAAGACGGCAAGGCCCGTATAGACCCAATAGATCGGAACAATCCGGCTTAAGCGAAAGATCAAGAACTGGGCCACCGTTCCGTTTTTGGCAAATCCGGCATGGGCGATATAGACCATGATGAACCCGCTAAAGACAAAGAACATATCAATCGTACTGCGACACCCGTAAAGGTAATTCGTCCAGCCCGGATTAATGTCCGTTCCGACAAAGGCTGTATTGAAAATGGCGATACCGATATGGGCGCAAATAATCGCCGAGACCCCAAAAGCACGAAGAATCTGAACGGAAATCAGTTTGGGGCTTTTCGTGGCTGGCGTGTTCATTTGTGGCGTTTATCCTGCTTTATGATTCAAGCATCTCTATCATAGCACCAGACCTTGGCCCCGATTAGAGCTAAGTTCCTCTCATTCCCACAAACTTTAGCCGCACAGGTTTATTTTAACTAGAACTTATGTCATATCTAGCGCATGGAGACTTCATCCGGCGATTCACCCCTCTCCCGTACGCTAGACCATCCGGCTATTCCCCTCATGACCGGACGCTTGTTTATTGCGTTAGCGACGCTTGTAACGGTTTTACTTTTGGCTCCGTATCAGGCGATCATGGTTTTTGTTGTGCTGGGCCACGGACATATCAACCTCACCTATCTCGATCATTTCAAGAAAGGCCGATATTCCCCAAAAGGGCCCATTCTGTTTTTTGTGACTCTCCTTGCCGCTTTTGCCGCACTCAATCTCAATATGGGATATTTCATCCTGTTCGTGAGTATTTTTTTCGTCCTGCATAATTTTTTTGATGATATGCGGTTGCTGGGGGACCAAAACCGCTTTCTGGCAATTTTGTCCACGGCACCGCTCTTTACTTTTATGTGCCTTGCCAGTTCAGATTCGATCTTGGGAACCGGAGTTCTTCCGGTTGCGGCACTCCCCCTGTTGCTGACCTTTATCCCTATTGCCGCGTTTCTGGCGCTCCGGAATACATCGCGATCCAGCCCTTATATTGTCTATACGCTTGGTATCAGCTCTTTATTAATGGTGATTTATCAGATCATACCGGATATGGGGCCCGAACGTTTCTTCGCGTTCATTATTTTATCCCATTATTTTAACTGGTACTGGCATATCTATAAAAAAATCGATTCATCGGCAATCGCCCAACGGCGAATTTATGTACGGGACTGCGTGATGGCGAATGTATTTTTTATAGCCGTTTTTATCGGCTTTATAACCGTATATGGCGGTGCGGAAGAGGCTGTAACCAATCCGGTCTTCACCCTCTTCTATACGCCCTATAATTTCTATGTATGGACGCTGATGCATCTCCTTGTGACATTCAGACGCGAAGATTATGGATTTCCTGCGCGGTTGTAATTCCCCTGCTATTTTAGTGCAGGTTTACTTGTGATGTCAGTATGGGCAATCACGCTCTCGAAGGGCGGTTTTGTCGAATCGCGTTTGTAAGCTGAAACCAAATGTTCCCATGTATGTGGATCAAGCCCCTGAATGAGGCCCGAGTTTTCGTTCGGAGTTTGTCCGTCATGAGCCAAACGGAAGTCATCGGCCAATACTCTTGTCCACGACATGATGAATTTTGACATCGGCATATTGGTCATGGCCAATAGCCAGTTGGCCTGTTCCTTCCAGAAATCGCGCTCCCTTTGATTTTTATATTCGGCGCTTGATCCCGGGAACCCTCGTCCTTTGGCCGCAAATTCAAGAATACGTCTTTTCACAGCGTCGAAGTTTTGCGGGGTATCGATGGTCTGGTCATAGGGGACACGTACCATTTTGCTCGGAACCCGTCCGTTTACGGCCTTGCTGAAATCCGGAACAAGAAGAGAGATGCGCGTTGTTTTTTTCCATTTGGGCGCAAGAGATTTTGCATCATCAGAACCGCCTAGGCTGTGCCGCACGTGCGCTTTTTCTTTATATTCACCGCGCGTGATATCGGCCCAATTCTTTTCAATGAAGCCTTCCAGATTGATCTTGCTGATACGGCCATTGGCCAGAATAGCCGTATCCAGCATTGCCCAATCAATCGTCTCGAACCCCTTTATGGGTCCGGAAGTTTTGGCTGGATTTCCGGTCGCGTTCATCTGGCGATATTGCCGAATGCGCTCAATAACCCATGGCTTCCAAACTTCGGAGCCCAGACGTCCATCGGATAGCTTGTAGGGAAATTTTCCGTGGGTCTCCAGATGGACCAAGCATTGATCAACCGGATCAAGGTCGGGCTTTTCTTGATGTTCCCGCGTTCGTATTGCAACTCTCGAACTTTCGTGTTGAGACGCCATGCCCAATTGATAGGCGTTTAGGCGCACTTGATGCCCCTCCTCGTTGCGGAGAAGAAAAACACCCAGTGACATCGCTTCGCCGCGTTTCCGACTTTGAAGAGCGGCATCTAATACCGCCCAGTCCAGTTTACTGCCTTCGATGGTTCCGGAATTCTTATCGGGATTTTGCCCGTCATGAGAAGCACGATAGTCCTTGGCTTTCTGATCAATCCATTGATCGATCAATCCGGTCAAGGTGGTGTCAAGTCTTCGGGTTAACCACATATGATCCACGACGAAGGAGCTGCGCTTATGTCCATGAGCATCTGCCTTCGGGGCGCTACTGGTCGGGAACTCGCTATAGGAGAGAATATAATCTTCGACGCGGCTCCAGATCGCGGCACGGTGACTTTTCACATCATATGCTCTCGGGCTACGCTCCCTAGATACGGCAAGAGCCGGCTCGGTTTTACTATTCCGGAAAGCTTCGCGTCGGGCGTCGTGACCATCTTCTTTTCGGCGCAGGAATAATTCAAGCGGGAGAGTTTCGCCGCGCTTGCGGTTACGAAAGGCCAGATCAATCAATTCCCATGTCAATGCGCTACCGCCGATTGTTCCGGACTTGGATGTTGGATTTTGACCGTCATGCGTATCACGGTAATCTTTAGCCAGACGATCAACCCAGCGCTCAAGAAATTCGGTCAGCGTAATGTCCTGCGTACGTGTCAGCCACATATGGTCAACAACAAAGGAGCGCCGCCTGGAGCCATCCCCTTCGCTTTTGGCCGGACTGCTGTTGGGGAATTCGCCATAAGCCAGGATGTATTGTTCGGCGTGTTCCTGAATTTGTGCGTTTCGCCCTCTTATATCAATTGTACGCCCCCGCCGCTTTCCGGAGCGTCCTGTTGTCGGCGGCACCGGATTTGCCGGGCGGGCCTGTTGCTGCGAAGGGCGCGCCGTAACGGGTAAAGTTGCCGCTGGCTGATCCGGTTCTGCTACAACCGACTTTGCAGGGGCGGAGGGAGAAGATGGGGACATCCGGCTCGGCGCGGCGGATGGCTTTGCTGGTGCTGCGGCGGCATGGGCCGCGGGCACCATTTCATGGAATCGGCGTTTTAAAGACGGAAACGAAACACTCTCCCCTATTTCATAGCGACGACGACGATCCCAGTATTTTTCCATCGCAACTTCGGATTGTCCTTCGGTTATTCGTTTATCTTCAACCCATTTGTAATTCGGAACGATGGCCGCCTGACGCGCCGGAAGTTTCTGCGTCATGCTCCGGTAAAGAGTTTCAGCGGTGGCCATATCCAGTTTTGTAATTGATTGCTCGTGATCCAGCGCGCGCGGCGTTGCGGCGGCCCAGAATTTACGGTTCCGGATTCCTTCGAGCATATAAGCCGGACGGTCGGTACGGTCGCACACCAAAATCTGGCAGTTGCGGTCCGGAATGGTCAACAGCGTGTAGCCAATCGTTAGATAACGCGCATCGTCGGTCGGATTGAATTGGTAGGTGATATCCTCGAGCGCTGTCCCTTTATCAAAGAGAACTTGCAGAACGCTGGCGAGGTTCGGGGCAAACGGGCGGCCCGCCGGAATTCCGGTATCAAAGCCCAGCGTAATTTCCGGAGCCACAATATCGGCATCGGTCTGGATCGGCTCCAAGCGCGAGAGCAGCATCCGCGTGTTGGTCGTGTTCTTGCCGCTGTAAGGTAGAGGCGGCAAAATTGCGGCAAAGGCTTCATCATAAAAACGCTGTAGGCTAAAATTGTCGGCATGCAGCGAGCGTGTTGCTTGCGCCAGAGCGGCCAGCTCCTTCTCGTCAGGCGAGATATCAAGTATTTCCTGAACGGTCCGCGCGAACTGGTCGCGGCGAACCAGCGATCCATCCATGGTCCTCGCTACGTTGTGGAGTTTGACAACCAGATCAACGAATTGGTCGTTGCGAGTTGGAATATGGGCGCGCGGCGACGTTCCCGCTTTTGCGGCTTGCGGACTCAGCATCTATTTTCCCTGTTATCGTTTTGTTTCATGACGCAGATTAAGTTCTTATGTGAACACTGGAATTGTTTAATCCGATTTTGTCCGTTTTTGAAACAGTATTTTAATATGACATATGAATTTTCCCCATTTATTCATTTTCATAACCAATATTTTGAAATTCCGGATTAACCATGCTATACGATACGCGCTTTACTCACTTAACCGGATACAAGGATATTCTGACCCATGGGCTTTCGCTTCAGCTTCTTCCCTAAAGACGACAAATTCTATTCCCTGCTCGAACAGCTTTCTGGCGAGGTGTATGACTCGGCGGTCTGCTTCAAGGAATTTATCGGCAGCCGCAATCCGGCCACATCCTTGAGCGCGGCGTCCCGTATTCAGGATGCGCGCGGACGCTCCAAAGCCACATCGAGCAAAATCACGGAAGAGCTGTGCCGATCGTTTATTACGCCGTTTGACCGTGAAGACATTCAGGATATGTCCAACCTCCTCTACAAGATTCCGAAGATCATCGAAAAAGCCAGCGACCGGATTGTTATGCACGGCATGGATGTCAGCGGCGGGGATTTTGATCGCCAGATCGACCTTATTCTTCAAGAAGCTGAAATCCTCAAGAAAATGCTCAATGCTCTCGTCACGAAACAAGGCGACGCGCAGGTTGTGACCTTTGCCAACCAGCTCAAGGAACTTGAACTTAAAGGCGATACTGTTCGCAATGAGTTGATTGTGTCGCTCTTTAAAAGCGACCGTGATGTCCGCGAGATTATTTTGCGCCGTGATATCTATGATATGCTGGAAAAGGTCGTTGACCGGTTCCGCGATGTCGCGAGTGTTGTTCTCCAGATCGTTTTGAAACACAGCTAGAATCCCGAAGGTCGTTATGGAGATTGCGATTATTCTTCTGGTCATTGCTGTGGTTCTGACCCTTGTCTTTGACTATATCAACGGGTTTCACGATGCCGCCAACGCGATTGCCACGGTGGTGTCGACGCGGGCGCTCTCGCCGGTTGTTGCGGTGCTTTTTGGCGCGGCGCTCAATCTGGTCGGGGCACTTCTTGGAACCGAAGTGGCGGCGACCATCGGCAAAGGTCTGGTGAACGCGGCCTCCCTCACTATTCACACCGTTTTGTGTACGGTGAGCGCGGCGATTATCTGGAACCTGATTACGTGGTATAAGGGGCTTCCGACCAGTTCGTCCCACGCTATTATCGGCTCTCTGCTTGGCGCGACGTTTTTCTCGAACGAGCATGGGTGGGATAATATCTCCGGCGATGCGGTGATCCAGAAAGTGGTTGTGCCGATGCTGGCATCTCCGGTTCTCGGGATCGGGATTGGCTTTCTGGTGATGTGGGCCCTCACATGGATGGTGTATAAAGCGCCGATTGCCAAAACCAACAAACTGTTCTCCAAGCTTCAAATTCTCTCGGCCGGATTTATGGCGATCAACCACGGACACAATGATGCCCAGAAATCCATGGGCATTATCGCCCTTGCGCTGGTTCTGACCTTTCCGGGTGAAGATTTTACCGTACCGCTGTGGGTGACGCTCTCTTGCGCGGTGGCGATGTGCCTTGGCACGATGTCGGGCGGATGGCGTATTATCCGCACGCTTGGAACCAAGATGATCAAACTGCAGCCAATTCACGGATTTGCCGCCGAGACGACGGCTTCCTTGATTATCGGCACAGCCTCCCATTTCGGTATTCCGGTCAGCACCACCCATGTGATTACCACTTCGATTATGGGGGTCGGAGCAACGCGTCGTCTGTCGGCGGTGCGGTGGGGTGTGGTCGGCAATATTGTCTGGGCGTGGGTTCTGACCATCCCCCTGACCTTCCTGTTTGCCGGATTGTTGATGTTGGTCTGGCGGATGTTTATCTGACTTTGACCACAATCAAATAACTTGACTTATATCAACTATTGATATATTCTGGATAATATACATCTGAATCCCCCCCGGATTCATCGTTATAAATCAACAGGTTCTGCTGCAGTCCCGAGATGGATTGCATTTGATTTAAATTTGATCTGATTTAACATATTTCTTAACGCCATCCTAACCTTTAGTACACTATTATGTAATCGTTAGTGATGATCTTCTATATTTCTATATAACATCACTCGAAAATCAATAGAGCCGAAATCTTCCGGGGGGGAGTATCTGGTGTCTGACGGGCCTGACGACATAGCCGACCTATCGGTTGGTGCGACCACGAGCAGTGCGGCTCCTTCGGGAGCGAGCGGCGGCGAAGGCATCGACACGAGCGGTCTCGAAGCGGCCCCTACTCCGGGCGAACTGATGATCGAACAGGCCCCGACCAGTAGCGACAGTTCCCAACGTCTTTACGAACAATTCAATTCCGATGCACTGGCATCCTCAAACGATCCGACAATCAACTCGTACTCGGTCGAACTTAAAACCGCCCAGATTTTTGCCGGACAAGACGATCCGCACAGTGACGGTGTGCGCGAAGGCAGCAAAGGCGAAGAGAAAGAAAAGAAAAGCCGCGAACGCATCGAGGAGCTTGCCGAGCATTTCGAGCGTATGGAAGCCATTCAGGCGCGCCAGAAAGAATGGATGGAGCGCGAGCATGAGGTCGGCGGCCTGCGTATGAATGGCCGCGATCTCGAGGCGTTCTTGCGTGTGGTGGGCGATCCGAAAAAACGCGAACAAGTCGCCCAGAAAATGCGTGAGCAAGGGATGTCCGACAAGGATGTCAAAAAAGCCGAGAAAGAGGCTCAGGAATTTTCGCGCTTGAAGCAGATTGAAAAAATGCGCGAGCTCACCGACGATGAAAAGAAACGCCTCGATGAGATTAATAACTCAAAAGAATTCCAGAAATTTTCGGAAACTGTTGTAAAAGAGAGAGGTATGACCTACTCCGCGCAGAATAATGCTTCGATGACAAACTTTAGAAATATTGAAAATTCAAAAGATTCGATTGAAGCAGGAAAAACTTCTCTGGAGAAGATTCAAATATCCTCAAACATTGGAGAAGAATTATCTAAATCCAGAGGGTTTGGCACTATTGCAAACGCTAGAGATGCATCACCCCAACTAGCCAAGGCCCCTGAGCTAACACAAGCATTCACACAAAGTAATGTTGTTCAACTTGCAGCCAAAGCCTTGCCTTCATCCGATTTTGAGGACAGCCTAAGCACAGAACCAACCCCTAAAAAACCAACACAGGTTGCAAAGGTTCAGGATTCTTTTAGCGCATCGTTATAGATTCGAGGCTTACGGCTGACGAGGAGCAAGAGCAAGAGATTGATCTATACCAAGCATCTCGCGAGCTTTTTTAGAGTAAGCAACATCCCTCATAAAAGATGCGTCTCCTGCTTGGTTACCATGACCATTCGCGATTGTAACAGCTCCGTGTCCTTTTTCAGGGTTATACGTCACAACCAACATCGCGCGATCATCTGCAATACCAACCATTAATACCTTGGTGCCGGCTTTGAGAGAATTGGTAAGCCCTATTCCAAGCTCGCCTCTGTTCACACGTTCCGGAACGGCATTTTGTGTGTACACATTATAAATATCAATGCCTTTAATAGCCATGAAACAGGCCTGATCCGTATCTTTCATGCGATCTTTTGGTGTATTTAACCTTATATCGTAGCCATCTGATCCATCACGAGCTGATGTAAATATTTCAGCGGCTTTACCGGTCGGGAACACACGATCCGCCGTGGCCACAATTGTTTGGCTGCGCGCATTCATGGCTTTGGTGAGTTTCTCGAAGGCCGTTCCCTTATCATTTGTTACAAAGCAGGAGTGGGATGGCAAAGGCTTGGACAAATCGACGGTGTCGAGTTCAATGGTTTGGGCTGCATTTGCATTGGCGGCGGCGAGTGCGAAAGCCAACGGGGCGGCATAGGCCGCTTTACGGAGTGTGGATGCGAGAGACATGATAAACCCCCAAAAATCTTAATAGAATGTTAGGATTTTACGCCTGCCCTTTTAAAAATGCAAAGATTCTTTACGCACCGTATCGAAATTATGATTTTCAAAAGAGAATCACTAGATTTTTTAAAGTTCGTGGCGTTTTTGTCATTCCGAGCGTAGCGAAGAATCTATCTTTCTCGCCTGCTCCAAGGGAGATCCTTCGCCTCAAGGCTCAGGATGACAGGCAACTGCGGGAATTATAGTCGTTTTGAATAACAATCCGTCATCCCGTTGGCGCGTCAGCAGGCCGCTGGCACGAACGGGATCCAGAAACGAGAGCAGCCAAGCTGCTCACCTCATGGATTCCGGCTGTGTCAGTTTTCCTCTTCGCGGAAAACACCGCCGGAATGACGGTTTGGGGGAATTTTAAAAAAACACGAAAAACGAACTGAACAAACCTTGGAATTTGGCCAAATAAAGGATGATTTGCTTCACTCTGTTTGGTAATGTGGCCCCGCAATATACCGCACTGCGAATTAACATAAAATATGGACAAGGTGGAAATTTTGTGGCATAACCTTCCCCGTAATCACGCATTGATCCATATAAATTGCCATTAACGAAAGGGTATGCCGAATGACCGCTCCAACGACGACCACTCCAATCCAACCTGTCCGTAAAGCTGTATTTCCGGTTGCCGGTCTCGGGACCCGCTTGCTTCCGGCGACCAAGGTCATGCCGAAAGAAATGCTGACGATTGTGGATCGTCCTTTGATCCAGATGGCAGTTGAAGAAGCCATGGCGGCTGGCGTGACCGAATTTATCTTTGTGATCAGCGAGGGAAAAGAAACCCTCCTCCGCCATTTTGAAACTCCGGCGGCGATGATGGAAATGCTCGAGCTTCGCGGCAAGACCAAGGAAATCGAGAAAGTCAAAGCCTCGACCCTTCCTCAAGGCTCTCTTAAAACCGCGATGCAGCCGAAAGCTCTCGGCCTTGGTCATGCGGTCTGGTGCGCGCGCGAGATCGTCGGCAATGAACCGTTTGCGGTTTTGCTTCCGGACGACACGGTGCGCCATCCGGTCGGCTGTTTGTCCCAGATGGTTACGGCTTATAACGAAGTCGGCGGTAACGTTGTCGCGGCTGTGGCTGTTAACCCTGAAGAGACATCGAAGTACGGTATCCTTGATGTTGTATCCCGTGACGGACGCAATCTGAGCCTGCGCGGCCTTGTTGAAAAACCGGCCCCAGCGGATGCGCCGTCCAATATGTCGATTTTTGGCCGTTATATTTTGCAGCCACAAATTTTTGCCCATCTCGAGCGCCACGAAAAAGGCGCTGGCGGTGAAATCCAGTTGACCGATGCGATGGCGCGTCTGTTGGCCGAGCAAGACTTTACCGGCTACGAGTTTGAAGGCGAGCGCATTGATTGCGGTTCCGATATCGGCTTTATCAAAGCGCAGATTGCATATGGTCTTGACCGCGCCCATCTGTCTCAAGACATTCTCGACTACATGATCGAGAAAATCCGCGCCTATGCCCCAGCGGCAGCGGCATCGTCCGACGCACCAGCGCGCGACAAAGCGGCGTAGTTCGTCATCTGATTTATGATTTATGATTTAAGAATTAAGGGAGCCTAGTAGGCTCCCTTTCTTGCCAGAACCACATAGATGGTTTTGAGAATAATCACGATGTCGTTCCAGACATTCCAGTTATCGACGTACCAGACGTCAAGCGAGACGCGCTCGTCATAGGTGATGTCGTTGCGTCCACTGACTTGCCACAATCCGGTAATCCCCGGACGGACCGAGAGATAGTGATCGTATTTGTCGGCGTAGTACGGCACTTCGGCGTCCACAATCGGGCGCGGGCCGACGAGGCTCATCTCGCCTTTCAGCACATTATAGAGCTGCGGGATTTCATCGAGGCTCGATTTACGCAACAAGTGACCGACTTTGGTAATGCGCGGGTCGTTCTTGAGTTTGAAGTCACGGGCGTATTCTTCGCGGGCTTCGGGGTTGCTGGCGAGATAATCTTCCAGAACCTTGTCGGCATTCACGATCATGCTGCGGAATTTCCAGCATTTGAATTTCTTGCCGTTGCGGCCAATGCGCAGCTGGTTGTAGAAGGCCGGACCACCGTCCTGTTTGACTTTGCGCGCCAGAACGAAGAAAAGCGGCGAGAGCAAAATCAAGCCTACAGCTGCGCCGACGCGGTCGAGCAGCATCTTGGTAACGCGGCCCCATGCGGTGCGGATACGGATGCGCGATTCCAGAAGGACTATCCGGTGGCCAAAGAAGAACTGGGTCTGAAGGCCATAAAGCGAGAAGCCGTGGGTCGGCGGTACAATTGCAAAGCGCGCACCAGCGGAGAGGACTTTATCAATGCAATCTTTCAGGAAGGACGGATCATTCTGCTCCGGACATAAAATCGTCATCGAACGGGTCGGAATATCCGGAATATCCGTGCGGAACGGAATATCGGGGTGGCGCGCTTTAAATTGCGCCAATTGTTCATCGGAACATCCGATCAATGCGACATCTTTCAATGCGTACGTCAAATAGGGTTCGGAGCGCAGCGCGTAAATCGTTTCGGTGACGTTTTCGGTTCCGCCACCGCCAATCAGGATTGTTGGAATATCCCAGTGCTCGGCCTTTTTGAGGAACGCCCGCCCAACCCAGCGGAACGACAGGACAAAAACCGCGCCAAAGAACCATGTCAGCACAATCCAGAGCTTGGCATGGACATCCGGCAATGCGACCGCGTTAATCAGCAAGCAGATCAACATAAAGATAACGCACGTCCGCACTGTCTGGCGTACTTGTTGCCACCACGGGTTACGCCATTTGTAATGACCCTTATGGATGAAATAGCCAATACAGACGGCCGCCAGAATAAAGAACGTCATCAACATTCTGGTGTATTGAACGTGGTGATCGGCTGCCATATGCTCGCCTACTGTGACATAGGCCAGCAATGTCGCGGCGCTCATGGCGGTGACGTCAGATGCAAACAGGACGGATCGGCGCAGGTTGACTATCATGGTGTACCATTTACTCGTTTGTTATTTTATTTCAAGGTCGGTTTTAGCGGAATGGGTCCGGATTGCCCGCGACCACCAGCTTTTAGTTTACAGAATTACTCTTTACAAGTTATTTCGCACTTGCGAAATACTCGCCCATCCCGTACTTCTATGCAAGCCCTAATTGCAGGCCACCAGAAAGGTTTTCCTCCTTTGAATACCGCCCCTTTTTACCGTTCTCTTTTGCTTGCCCTCCCTTTGATGCTGCTCTACTGCGGATCAAGTCAGGCCGGAGACCAGCCCCCCTCAGCCCCGCATAGACAACAAAGCTCCGAAGGGTTCCGTTTTGTAGAAACATTCAAGGGCGTGGATGTTCCTATGGTTGGAGCTGACGGAAATATGACGTCCAAACTCTACCCCGACCCGCTTAAGTGGGCGTTTACGTTCCAGCCCGGCATTAAATGGCCGACGAGCTATGGAGACGGGACAAACTGGCTGGCCGGAAATGATGAAGCCCAGACTTATGTCACCCCCCTGCTCGCCAAAATCAAAGGGAAACCTGTTCCTCCCCATTTGCGTTATTGGTCAACCCCCATTATTGAGTCCAGGGTTTAAGTGAATCTTTTTGCCCTGATGGGGGTATGAAGGAAGGGGCTGGAGCGTAAGCGAAGGCCCCTTCCTTCATGGGGGCGTTCGTTCTGGTAAGTGGTGCCGGAGGCTTGTAGCCAAGACTGGTGTGTGGCCGGATATGATTGTAATGATGCCGCCATTGCTCCAGTATGACCTGTGCTTCCTTGATGGTATAGAATGTTTCTCCGTTCAGGCACTCATCCCGCAGCCGCCCGTTGAAGCTTTCGTTATAACCGTTCTCCCACGGACTTCCCGGCTCAATGTAGAGAGTTTCGACGCCAAGCTTCAGCAGCCATGCCTTGATGGATTTGGCTGTGAACTCCGACCCGTTGTCCGACCGAATATGATCCGGTATCCCACGCGTGATAAACAGATCAGTCAGAACATCCATCACATCATCTGCCTTGAGACTGTAGTCCGTCCGCAGTGACAAACATTCCCGTGTGTATTCATCAATGACGGTGAGCGTTCGTATCTTTGTTCCATCTTTGAGCTGATCGGCCACAAAGTCATATGCCCACACATGATTTGGCCAGCATGGGCGCAGCCGGATACAGGATCCGTCATTGAGGTAAAGGCGGCCTTTCTTCTTGTGTCTTGCGGGAACCTTGAGACCTTCCTGCCGCCAGATGCGTTCAACCCGTTTGTGGTTAACCTGCCAACCCTCCGCGCGTAGTAACGCTGTAATCCTTTTGTAGCCGTATCGTCCATACTGGCTGGCAAGACGGATAATATCGGCTGTTAAAGCCGTTTCATCATCAGGTCTGATCTTCCTGCGCCTTTGTAACCCTCGGCTTTGACCAAGAGCGGCGCATGCACGCCGCTCCGTCACTCCCAGTTTCTGCTGCGCATAAATCACAGCCTCCCGTCGCCGCTCCGGACTGGTCAGAACTTTCCCGTTGAGACTTCCTTTAATATCAGATTATCCAGCGTCAGATCAGCGACAGCCCTTTTAAGGCGGGCATTCTCGGTTTCCAGTTCTTTAAGGCGGCGGGCCTGATCCATTCCCAAGCCGCCATATTCTTTGCGCCAGCGATAATACGTGTTCGCTGTCACATCAATCTCGCGCAATACTTCTTCAATCGTGCATCCACGCCCAATCATCACCTCGGCTTGACGCAAATATCCGATAATCTGCTCCGTCGTAAATCTCTTCCGAGCCATTTCCATTCCTCCTTAAATGTGTCCATAATATATCCAGATTCACTCTGGATCCGGACTCATTTATAGGGGGTGGCTCAAGCGCTTTGTAGCGCCGGACACATAGAAAACGGAAGATGGTGAGTACAATTGACGATGCAATCGCGCTATACCCTACGCCCTCAAACCCCCATACGGGAACCAGCACCAAGTTAAATCCTGATGCGGCGATCAAGGAAAACAGGCTGCTGATCCAGATTTCCTTATCCTGACCACGGGCGTACATCACGTAGTAGAAAATCTCGGACGTTCCGCGAATACAGACGCCTACCAGCAACATCCAGAGAACCATAGCGTTATCGGCAAATTCGGGACGATCAAAGAATCGCCCGACCAAAGGGATGACTGCGCCGATCACAAGGGACAAGCCCGCCGCCGAGAACGAGGCGTGGATGGTCGCCTTTCGGGCTTCATGAGCGAATTTTTCCGTCTCGCCTTGCTTATGAAGAGCAATCAAATGCGGATAGGTGAAGGCAAAAATACCGCTTCCCAGCAGCGCAAAGATCGCTGTGATAAAGGAACCGTAAAAACTGATAATCCCGACATGATCGCGGTCAAGGTACAATTCCACTACAAACCGGTCGATGTTCAAGGCCCCGGCGGCGCAGACGGTTCCGATCCAAATCAGGAACGTGACACGAATGCTTTTCTTGAGCCATGCCCAATCTACGGGAAGCGACATCGCTTCGGACCATTTGAGTTCCCGCCAGAAATAAGCGGTAGCCAGTAGAGAAACGACTACTCCGGCAAACCAGAGACCAAAGATTGTATCGGCGTTCCGGAACGTTTCATCATAAAGACCAAGGCCGATAGCGGGTATGACCCACGATGACGAGCGCGTGAAGAAGAGTGCATTCGCCAGAATTGGCCGCCGCAACGAAACAATGTTCCCGTTAGTTACGGCGGCGAAACTCTCGAGGATCGACAAGGCCAATGTAATCAATACAAACTTGGCATCGATGCCGTCGATCGGCATGACCAGCAAAGCCAATGCCGCCACCGTCATCACAACGTAGTTCATTCCATAAAAAACAAACTGGTCGCGGAGCTTAGCCGCCAAATGGGCGGGGTCACAATCAACGATGTCACGAGAGACCACATAATCGAGGCGCATTCCGGCAATCGGAATCAGAATGGCCACGTAGGCCGAAACAAGTCCGTAGGTTCCAAGTTCACTCAGGCCGAGATATTTACCCATATAGAGGGTCAAAAGCAGTTTGAGGCCCAAAGACCCCAAACGTAAACCCATATTAAACAGCCTTAATACCATTACCCATTACTTTCCAGAGTATAAAAACTACACCCATCGCGGGTTTTACGCTGTTCTATAAGGTTTTTCTACTAAATTCATGATTTAAGGCGATATTGGCTTAATTGCCATCAATTTCATAAACAATATCAATGATTTCAATACTCTGAATACCGTTTACAGTCCTGACATCGACACTATCGCCTACAGTTGCCTTCATCAGGGCGCGCGCTACCGGCGACACCCAGTTGATCTTGCCATGATCCATATCGGCCTCATCAACACCAACCAGCTTAACCGTGGTTTCCGTGTCATTCTCGTCCACATAGGTGACTGTGGCGCCAAAGAACACTCGGTCAATCCCCTGCTGGCGTTTCGGATCGACGACTTCGGCGGTTTCGAGGCGTTTGGTCAGGTAGCGCAGGCGGCGGTCAATTTCGCGGAGTTTCTTTTTATTATAGAGATAATCGCCATTTTCCGAACGGTCGCCATTTCCAGCGGCCCACGAGACAATTTCGACAATCTTCGGGCGCTCGAACCGCACCAATTGCTCCAGCTCGGCGCTTAAGACTTTATGGCCGAAGGGAGTCATCAGGTTTTTGGTATTGGGCGGCAGCGGATCGATTTCTTCGAAATCGTCCTCGTTTGTATTGTCGCCGTCGCCTTCTTTGGTAAATGCTTTGCTCATGGGGCGATCATACGAAATCCCTGATTTTTCGCAATTATATTGTTTTCTGCCGCCCAAACCGTGTAAATAAGCCCTATGGATACCAAAAACGAACTTAGCCGCATTACCGAACTCGAACGACTCGTCGCTCATCAGGACAAGCAGATCGAGGAGCTCAGCGATATGACTTCGGCGCAGTGGCGTGAAATTGATGCCCTGAAGACTCAAGTCGCCTATCTGGCGCGGCGTATTCACGACGATGCCAATGGAGCGGATGACAAATCCGCCGAGGCCAAGTCGGTGACCGAATTTGCGGCCATGAACAAGCCGCCCCATTATTAAGGCCAGCGATGCCCATTTCGATTGGCCCGATCACCATAGACGAACCGGTATTTCTGGCCCCGATGTCGGGTGTCTCCGATCTTCCTTATCGCCGTTTGGTGAAACGGTTTGGTGCGGGGCTTGTGTTCTCGGAAATGCTGGCCTCTCGTCCGCTTGTTGAATTGGCGCGCAGAAACCGCACCATCCCTCCGCGTGAGCGTCTTGATTATACGGAAGAATTCCCGATTGCCGTTCAAATCGCCGGATGCGAGCCGGATGTTGTCGCTGAAGCGGCCCGTATTTGCGCCGATCGCGGCGCGCATATCATTGACCTCAATTTCGGCTGTCCGGTTAAAAAGGTTGTTAACGGCATGGGCGGTTCGGCCCTCATGCGTGACGAGGCTCTCGCTACTCGTATTATTGAAGAGGCGGTCAAGGCTGTATCCGTTCCGGTCACGGTCAAGATGCGTCTCGGGTGGGATTTTGATTGCCTTAATGCTCCTGTTCTCGCCAAAGCAGCGGAAGACCTTGGAGCCGCGATGATTACCATACACGGGCGGACACGCAATCAGCTCTATAACGGTTCGGCGGATTGGTCGGCGGTGCGCGCCGTACGCGAAGCCACGTCCCTGCCCCTAATTGTGAATGGTGATATTATTTCAGCAGCTGCGGCGCGAGACGCTCTTCAAAAATCGGGGGCCGACGGCGTGATGATCGGGCGCGGCAGTTACGGCAAGCCTTGGGCTGTGCGCCAGATTATGGATGAACTGGCGGGACGCCCGATTACGGCGGCGCCAAGCGGCGCGGCTCTTTGTGATCTTATGATCGAGCATTATGATCTGCTGCTTGATTATTACGGGATCGAGAGCGGTATCAAGATCGCCCGCAAGCATATCGGGTGGTATCTCGCGGATTTAAATGATTCCGAAGATGTGCGCCGCGCAATCAATACACTCTCTGACCCTGATGCAGTCAAAGACCTTGTTCGCGGTTATTTCCGGCACAGTTCCCATGCAATCGCGGCTTAGGCCTTAGCGGTCTTCAATTTCTCTTCGAGATCTTTAACCGCATCAAAGAACAATTCTTTGGTGTGTTCGACATACGGGTTGTCGCGCTGGATAGCGAGGAACAGCTCGTCGCTGTCGTAGCGGATCATGTCGACCATCTCGTCAAGAAGCGTGTAGGTTCGGGTTTTCTGGTGAATGGCCGGAACATCCATGCGCGTGAATACTTTTGCAATCATGTGCGTCAAACCCTGAACATAGGCCATTTCGCGGTCATGTTGTTCCGGCGTTGTTTCATGAACATTGAGGCCCAGCCTGTTAGCCAGAAATTCTGTAACGCAGTTTTTGCGCGAACTACGCCCCAGATCACAGACCGTAATATTGAGACCATGAATTCCGTTTTTACCGCTCTGCGGACCAAAGAGCGGGTGAATGCTCAAGATTTCAGCTTCTTTCGGCAGAAGTTCGACCAAAGTTTTAACCGGATTGACTTTAACCGAGCAGAGATCAATGACCAGTTGTCCGGCCTTCAGTTTATCTTTAATGCCTATAACGGCTTCACGAAAATGCACAACCGGAACGCAGAGAACAACAATATCGCTCGCGCAGATACGATCAAGATCAGCCACTTCGACATTATAAAGGGAGGCCACATCGCCCAAATCGCGGTGCGCGTCATAAACCCGTACATTGAAATACGGGATCAGATATTTGAGCATGAATTCGCCAAACGCCCCTACCCCGATAATTCCTACGGTCTGATGCGGCTGCGGCGCGCGGCTACTGGACATGGCTCACCCTTTCGATTTGCGTTAATTCATTGGCTATAGCGCAATTTTAGGGGAGTTTATACCCCTTTTCCCCTTCAAACCATTGGGGAAATGGGGTAAAAAAGGGCATATTCACACCTTATGGAGGATTAAGATTATGAAGAGCGCGTCCAACGCACAGGAGTCCGGACAACAAACCGAGATTCGCATCGAAACAGATTCTTTTGGCGAAATCGAAGTTCCGGCGGGCCATTACTGGGGCGCACAAACCCAGCGCTCTTTGGGCAACTTCAAAATCGGCGGCGAACGTATGCCTGCTCCTCTCGTTCGCGCCCTTGGTATTATCAAACGCGCGGCGGCCCAAACCAACGTCGCCCTTGGCGTTCTTGATCCGAAACTGGGTCAGGCGATTGTAAATGCCGCCGAAGAAGTCATTGGCGGTGATATGGCGAACGAGTTTCCACTCGTGGTCTGGCAGACCGGATCGGGTACACAGACCAATATGAACGCCAACGAAGTGATCTCGAACCGTGCGATTGAAATGCTCGGCGGTGTGATGGGTTCCAAAAAACCGGTTCACCCGAATGACCATGTGAACATGGGTCAATCCTCGAACGATACGTTCCCGACCGCCATGCATATTGCCGCCGGAGAGCAAGTCTATCACGATCTGATCCCTGCCCTTGAGTATCTTCATGCCGCGCTTGATGCCAAAGCCAAGGCGTTCGATCATATCGTCAAAATTGGCCGTACCCACCTGATGGATGCCACCCCGCTGACCCTTGGTCAGGAATTTTCGGGCTATGCCAAACAACTCGAGTTCGGTATCCAGCGCGTTAAAGCGACCTTCCCTCGCCTGATGCAGCTTGCCCAGGGCGGCACAGCGGTTGGAACCGGCATTAACTCCAAAGCCGGATTTGCCGAACGTTTTGCCAAAGAAGTAGCCGATATTACCGGACTTCCGTTTATCACCGCCGAGAACAAATTCGAAGCTTTGGCGGCGCATGATGCGATGGTGGAAGTCTCGGGTGTTCTCAACACTCTCGCCACGTCCCTGATGAAAATTGCCAACGATATTCGTTTGCTCGGCTCCGGCCCACGCTGCGGTATCGGCGAGATTATTCTTCCTGAAAACGAGCCGGGCTCGTCGATTATGCCGGGTAAAGTCAATCCGACCCAGTGCGAGGCGATGACTATGGTTTGCGCTCAGGTGATGGGCAACCATGTATCTGTGACGATTGCCGGTTCCAACGGGCATTTCGAACTCAACGTGTTCAAGCCGGTTATCATTTTCAACGTACTGCAATCGATCCGCTTGCTCTCGGATGCGTGCCATTCCTTGAGCGACAATTGCGTTTCAGGTATTGAAGCCGATGAGCGCCGCATCTCGAAGCTCCTCAATGAAAGCCTGATGCTGGTAACGGCGCTTAACCCGCATATCGGTTACGATAACGCCGCCAAGATCGCCAAGAAGGCTCACCATGAGGGCACATCCCTTCTCGAGGCCGGAAAAGAGCTTGGCCTTCTGGATGAGGAAAAGTTCAAGGCATGGATCATTCCGGAAGATATGGTTCGCCCGCGTGACTAATCGTCCTGCCGATGTGTCGTCCTTTCTTTCGTTACCGGTGGTCAAACATTCGGTAACGATTGGCGGACATTCGACCTCGGTCTCTCTGGAGCAGCCGTTCTGGGATGAGCTTTCCCGCATTGCGAACCGTAACGGCTCCACTCTTTCCGATCTTATTGCTGAAATAGACGAAGCGCGCGGAACCAATCTGTCCAGCGCGCTTCGCCTTTATGTCCTTTATTCGCTATCGGCTACTGACCGCCCAGAAGCCCTCCAAGAGCCTTAAGCGCTTCTTGTTTCACAGCATCCTTATTATTTTTTGGAGCAGCCGGCTGTGGCGATGTTTGCTCTTGAGTCGCTCCATCGGTTGGGCTAGCCGCTGGCTCGGTAGCTGGAGTTGCCGCCGGGTCCGTCACACCTGACCCTGTAGCGTCAGTTGGGGTTGCCCCACCCTGCGCACCGGTTCCGGTTTGATCGCCGCCGCCCAGGAATTTACCGAGCTGTTTTTCAATCAACTTGTTGACCTTCTTATTCACTTTATTACGGAGATAATCCTCAATCACCGATCCACCGGCTTTGGTCGGAGCATCCAAAGGTCCTTTGACCGTGAAATCAAACGGAGGAATATCCGTATCCTTAACCGTCATGGTGTTTTTGAGGTCAATCGTCCAAAGCGGTACGTTGATATTTCCAACCGACGACAATGTGGCTTTTGGTCCATCGAAAATTGATTTCGTCAGATTGACAATGCCGTTCTGAATATCAAACGCGCTATCGAACGTGGTGAACTCGGTCTGGCCATCGCCAAACGAGCCGAACATGGTTCCGGCACGCTCGAGCGGTTTATAGCTGCCTTTCGCGGCCATAGCCAACTGCGCGGCATCTACACCTTTGACAATGATATTCTCGCCCGTGATCGTCCCTTTACCGCCGAGCGTTTGCACGAGCGCCGCCGGAGAGAGTCCCGTTGCGTTTACATTGATATCGACAGCCTTGATCGTTCCATAGAGCGTATCGCTTGGAGCGCCAGAGAGTGCACTTTGCAATTTACGCGCATCCACATTCGAGGCTTTTAGGCTTCCTTTCACCGCCAGAGGGTCACGATCGCCGGACCCGCTGCGCACCTGCCCCGTCACTTTGGCGTCGCCGCCAAACAGTCCGGCGCTCATATCTTCGATATCCAGTGTGCCATCCTTCAGGACGAAATCGAGTTTGGCATTTGTGAATGTCCAGAGATTTTGGGTGATCGACTTGGCGGTGATCGCGATATCGGCATCAAAAGATTTCATCCAGCTCATATCAACCGCTTCACGCGACCAACGGGCCTTACCCGAACCCGACGACGACGGAGACGATGTTTTGGATGTCGTGCTGCTTCCCGATGACGAGGACGGCAGCACCAGAGAGCCAAACGCCAGATTGCCGGTTACCGACGGTTTACCGCTGGTATCGGCTTCAATGCCGCCTTCCACTGTCGTTTTACCCATTATGCCTTTGAGGCCCGAGACTTTATAGCTCGCCGTGTTCCAAGACGCCGACCCGCTCAAATCCAGAGGCCCTTCAAATCCTGCGGTCGACTCAAACTCCGGTGCAATGATCTGGATCGCCTTGAGGAAGTTCGGATGTTTGATCTGGAAATCAAGTTTGTTGATGACCGGTGTTGCAAGCGGGGAATTCACGGTGCCCTTACCGCTAGCGGTTAGCCCCCAAACACCAACGCTCGCGTCAAATCCCAGTGCATTCAGATCGCCGAGCAAATCCGCCTTTACCGTTGCCGAACCGATTTTCTGAGGAAGCTCCGGCAGGGCTATATTGTACGTTTTGGCCAGTTGCTCGACGTTATCGATCTCGGCGCTTACGTTCATATCAAGGCCCGACATGGTTTTGGTTTTGCCGATCGCCCCATCCGCTTTAACTGCAATCCCGTCAGGAAGTCCCGCTTCAAACTTATTGATCTGGAGCGATCCATTCAGAGCCGCGACATCAGCTTTGATGTTTGTATAGTCTTTGCCGCCGCTTCTGAGCTTTTTGACATCGGCGCGAATACGCCCGCTAAACGGCATATCAAATCCAACGGAGGACATCCCGTCTTTGGCCGACGCACCATCCGATTTCTTGTCGCTTGCACCGGCTTCAGCCAGATTGCCGCTCAGCTGATCCAAATCAAATTTGTTTACGGCAACCGACATATCGACTTTCGGTGTATCTCCGAGAGTAACCGTTCCGTTCGCCGAGACATCATTGTCATTGAGCTTCAGAACGCTTTGATCGATCTGCACCACATCGCCCTTCATCGAGCCTTTGACGTTCAAATCTAGATCATCCAGAAGGCGAAGCATCGGGGCCGCATTCTGTTCAACCTTTTTGGTCGATGCCAGCTTGGCGCTAATAGTCGGCGAGGTTGTCTCGCTGCCAAATCCCGACACGCTGACATCACCGCTATACGCCAGACTGGATAGCGCCAATTTGATGTCGTTCATCGACACGGTCTCAGGGTTGAATTTTATTTTTGATGACAGCTCGAGTTTCCCGCCCAATTCATCCGGCACAGACGACGCATCACCGGTAAACACCTTAAGGGTGTCCTTCAGGCTTTCGGCCTCGATTTCGACATCGCCTTCGACTTCAAGTCTTGTTCCCGACATGATGACTCCCGAGAAGTCACCTTGAATATTCGCCGACGGCACCGCCAACTTGACCTTTACCGGATAGAGGCCCTTTTCAAAATCAAGATCGGCGGCATTCACTTTGGCATCAATCTTTTTGCCATTCCACTCGAGCCCCCCGTTGATTTCGAACGGTCCCTTCAGGCTTTGGGCTTTGACACGCAGATCAAAATCTTCGATTTTCTGGATCGGACCACTTGTGCGGTCATCCCAAACGACAACCCCGTCATTAACCTCGATCACGTTAAAGGTCACTTCGACCGGAGCTTCATCGGTTTTTGCTTCTGCGGATGTTTCGGCTTCTGTGGCGGCGGATTTATCCCCGGCCTTAGGCTCCCACAACTTCTCTCCTGCTTTTGTGGTCACCAACGTAATCTCCGGCTTATCCACCGTTACGGCATCAATCACAACTTTTTTGGAGAGCAGCGGAAGAAGCTCAACCGAAATATCGGCTGTTTTAACTTTTAGCAAAGTTTGTTCGTTTGCCGTTACAGTCAACCCTTGAATGGTCGCATGCGGCATCGGCAAAAGCGATACACCTATATCCCCGCTCCAGTCTACTTTGTAACCGGTTTGCGATTGTACTTTCTCGACGATGATGGACTTGTATTTTGCCTGATCAATCGCGCCCGAAATAACAACACCAGCGCCGGCTGCGATAATCACAAGACCGACTGCGGTGCCGCCCAAATATTTTACCCAACGCGGTACTTTACGCGGTGCGTCTTCAAATCCCTGAATTTCCGGTTGAGCCTGTGTATCGTGATTTTCGGTCATAGCAGTCCACTAAGTTAAAAAATGAAAGGGTCATATCTTTTATAGATATGGCCCCCTCATCTGAAAAGTCAAAATGCTTGAAAATCAGCGTCTTTTCACGATTTTCTTCCGGTATTTTCCTTATGCCGCCATATATTGGCCACCATTTACGGTCATTGTCGCTCCGGTAACGAACGCGGCGCGGTCCGAGACCAAAAAGACAACCATATCGGCGATTTCTTCCGGTTTCCCCATACGGGCCGCCGGAATCTGGCGAATAATCGAGTCGAGGACTTCTTGCGGCATTGCTGCGGTCATTTCGGTGGCGATGTAGCCCGGGCAAATCGCATTAACCGTAATCCCCTTAGCGGCGCTCTCTTGCGCCAAGGCGCGCGTAAAGCCAAGCATACCGGCTTTAGCTGCCGAGTAGTTGCATTGGCCCAATTGGCCTTTCTGGCCGTTGATCGAGCTGATGTTGATAATACGCCCGAACTTGCGGTCGCGCATCGCGGTAATCACGGCGCGGCACATGTTAAAGCACGAGGTCAGATTGGTTTCGATAACGGCGTGCCAGCTGTCTTCCGGCATTTTATGGAGCATCCCGTCTTTGGTAATGCCTGCATTGTTCACCAGAATATCGACCGGCCCCATTTCAGCTTCGATCTTCGTGACAACATCCTGACACGCCGTAAAGTTGGCCACGTCCGCTTTGTAGACTTTGGCCCCGGTTTCGGCTGCGCATTTTTGCGCAGCTTCTTCGTTGCCATGATAAAGGGCGGCTACTTTGTATCCTTCGGCGATCAGCCCTTTAGTAATCGACAGACCAATACCGCGTGTTCCGCCTGTGACAATTGCTACTCTCGTCATTCCTGATAATTCCTTTTGGTTTTGTTCAATTAGTTACGTTCGACACACATGGCAATGCCCATGCCGCCGCCGATGCACAGCGTGGCCAAGCCTTTTTTGGCATTCCGGCGTTTCATTTCGTGAAGCAGCGTCACAAGGATACGCGCTCCTGATGCTCCGATCGGATGCCCCAACGCGATTGCGCCGCCATTGACGTTGACTTTGTCCGGATCGAGCTTGAGTTCTTTCAAAACGCTGCACGCTTGAGCGGCAAAGGCTTCGTTCGACTCGATCAGATCCAGATCGGCAACCGACCATCCTGCTTTTTCCAATGCTTTTTTGGAGGCCGGAATCGGGCCTGTTCCCATGATCGACGGATCAACACCGGCCGTCGCCCATGATTTGATCGCAGCGAGCGGCGTGAGCCCGCGTTTCTTGGCTTCGTCTTCGCTCATCAGAACCAGAATAGCGGCTCCGTCGTTAATGCCCGATGCGTTCCCCGCGGTCACGGTTCCATCCGATTTAAACGCCGGACGCAATTTTCCGAGAGTCTCTTCCGTTGTTCCGGCGCGCGGGAATTCATCGGTTTCAAATGTGATGTCGCCTTTTTTGTTTTTGATGACAACCGGAACGATTTCATCCTTGAACTTTCCTCCCGCGATAGCGGCTTCGGCGCGCTGCTGCGAGGTCGCGGCAAACTTGTCTTGGTCCGCGCGGGTGAGCGCAAATTTTTCGGCCACATTCTCGGCGGTAACGCCCATGTGATAGCCGTTAAAGCTGTCCCACAATCCGTCTTTAATCATGGTATCGACCATTTCGGCGTTACCCATTTTGGTGCCGTTACGAAGTACCATCGAATGCGGGGAATTGCTCATGCTTTCCTGACCGCCAGCTACGACGATTTTGGCATCGCCATTGCGGATGGATTGAAGGCCGAGCGCTACGCTGCGAAGGCCCGAACCGCAAACCTGATTAATCGTCATCGCGGTTTTTTCAACCGGAACACCGGCTGCAACCGATGTTTGACGTGCCGGGTTTTGTCCGCAACCTGCGGTGAGCACTTGGCCCAAGATCACTTCGTCCACATCGGCCGGAGCCACTCCGGATTCTTTGAGCGCTGCGTCAATTGCAATTTTACCCAACTCTACGGCGGAGAGTGTTGCCAGCGATCCCATAAACGCACCAATAGCTGTCCGTTTTGCCGCTACAATTACCACGGTTTCTTGTGTCATCGTCCTATTCCTTTTTGAGATGTTTCAATTGCTGTGAGCGGACTATGCACGGATTTATTAACTTTTCAAAGGCATGAATATTGCTGCGATGCATTATAAATCAGGGCTGCAGTTCTGTGCGCAAAAAAGGGCCGCGTGGCCCTTTTAATAGTAAGTCATGGTAATGACCGTTGATTTTTAGTCGTAGTAGCCCAAAGACATTTTAATCAATCGACGACGATCGGATGCCTGCGTTGCTTTATATGCCGACGTTACAGCTCCTGCCGCCGAAGCCAGCAATGTGGTTCCGAAGATGGCCACAAGAGCAAGGCCATCGCCGTTATCCTTCGGCGCAGACCATACCTGACTATTCGAGTTCGCCGGCTTACCAAATGAGCTCAGCGCGTTTTCAAGTGAGCCGGATGCCCCGACAGCGATTCCAAACAAGCTTCCCAGTGCAATCGAGCCACTTACTGCGGTGGCGGCCAGCCATGCGTTCATTTCGCGCGAGGCTTTGCGATAACGGCGCGATTCATTTAATGGTTTTATTGGCATAATGTATTTTCCCTCTATGACCTTTTTTGGCCTAATTTATTCCGCAGCTATATTTTTCATAATTTATGGCTTTTTGCAAGCTTTTTTATGCTTTTACTCTGATCCGGTCAAAAATCCAGTCTTTAATAGGCTCCCAGACCTCCGCTTCGGCCGATGAACTCACCATCATACTGATATGGCCTGAGTCCGGCGTCAAAACCCACACATTCGGTAAAGCATCAACCAATGCTTTTGCCGAATCCGGAGGAACAATTCGGTCTTTTGCCGGAATAATAACCAGAGAGTCCTTTTCTATATTTCCGGCGTTCACAGGCGTCCCTTTGACTTTCCATTTACCCGTCATCGTTTTGTTTTCAACGTACCAATTACTGACCGCCTGACGAATGATTCCGGACGGAAGGTCTTGACCGCCATTGACCCAATCCTCAACCGCCACAAACAGCTTGGCTTTCTCGCTGCCCATATCCATATCGGCAAAGGCCGAATATTTACGGGCCACCATGGATGGATCGGTTCCGGAGAAAATCAATTGCAGCCATTCATTCGGCATATAATCGAGATGGGCCACGCGCACAAGGCCGCCCTCCCCGACCCAGACGCGAAGTGCCTCGGCAAAACTTTCTTTGCCGCCGGCCTCGAAATCCCACGGGGTGGCAACAAAAATCAAACCGTCAAATAAATCCGGATTGAGTGTCTCAGCCCCCGCCAGCAAAACACCTCCCATGCAATATCCAAGACCATAGAGCGGCTCTTCGCCTTTTTGTTGTCTGAGCCAGGTCGCCAGTTTCGAAAATTTTATAGTGAGGGCCGAGTCTATATCCTTCAGCTCGGGATCATCCACCATGCGGCCCCAGTCAAGCACGAACACATCAAACCCCTGAGAGGCCAGCCAGCGCACCAAAGATTGACTTTCGGGAATGATGTCGAGAATTTCACTGCCATTGATCATCGACGGCAAGACAAGAATCTGGGCTTTGGCTCGCGGATTTCGGCGCGTTGTTTTGGCGGCATACCACGAGAGCTTTGCCGAACCGTCCGACCAGACGACGCTCTTGTGCTCCGGTTTGCGCTCGTAAGGATGAAGTTGATAGCGACGGAGACCATCCACTACCTTTTCCATACTCGCTTTTATGGTGCGGCCTTCGCCATCATTCCAATACTCGTTACCGAGTGATTTACGCCCCTTCATCAAAGCCGGCTGGGATAATGCGGCCGAGGCCAGCCCCAACGTCATCATCAATGGGCGTTGGCGCACCGATGTCCGTATAACAGCTTCCAGATGGGGCAATGATGGTGGCTTATGTTTCATTTCGATATTACATCTTGTATGAAGCGATTA
Source organism: Alphaproteobacteria bacterium (assembly GCA_051715325.1). Lineage (GTDB taxonomy): Bacteria > Pseudomonadota > Alphaproteobacteria > Micavibrionales > Micavibrionaceae > UBA1573. The sequence goes on from JBPXJO010000021.1 coordinate 55,177, forward strand.
TGACATCTTGGGAGCTTTTCCTGCAAAGGGTTTGTCACGACCGCAAAATTGTGCTTTATTATAAACAAGATCCTGCAACATTTTACACCACAGGTGCAAGACTATGGCTTCTAAAAAAGGTGGCGATAAGCCCACGGTTATTAAAAAGTACGCTAATCGTCGTCTGTATGATACAGGGCGCAGCAGCTATGTAACACTCGACGATCTTTGCCAGATGGTCAAGGAAGGTTACGACTTCGTTGTGTATGATGCCAAAACCGGTGAAGATTTGACCCGCCCGGTTCTGACCCAGATTATTGTCGAACAAGAATCCAAAGGCGATCAAAACCTTTTGCCAACCAACTTCCTTCGCCAGCTGATCGGCTTTTACGGTGACAACATGGGCAAGTTGGTTCCAAATTACCTCGAACAGGCTTTTGACGAGTTCACGCAGCGGCAGGATCAATTCCGCGAACAACTCAACAAATCCTTTGGCGGTATCTTCCCTGTTTCTTCTTTTGAAGAAATGAGCAAAAAGAATATGGCCCTCTTCGAGCAGACCATGAACGCTTTTAGCGCCTTTGCCCTTCAAGGTAAAAAAGGCCCGAACGACGATACGAAATAACTATCCGGATCATCCTAATCAAAAGCCGCCTCTTCGGGCGGCTTTTTTGTTTGTCTTAATTTCTTATTGCTTGGTTAGTTTTGCGTCAGCCCACGGGCGATCCATTGTCGGCATGCCATGAACAAAGCCTTGAATATGATCGATGCCATCACGAGCCAGCGCTTCGGACTCTTCGATTGTTTCGGCACCTTCGCCAACAGTTTCAAGCTGCATGGCCGAAGCCAGTGAATGTAATGTCCGGATAAAGAGTTTGTTTTCTTCCTTCGCCATTTCACGAACAAAGGACTTGTCGATCTTAACGATATCGAGTGACAGATCTTTCAGCTGCGAGAAGGCTGTTTGCCCCACACCAAAATCATCAAGCGCTATACGACACCCGATATCTTGCAGCGCGCGAACCACGCGGAGTGTCTGATTGACATCGCTCATTGCTACGCTTTCCGTGATTTCGACAATCAAACGTCTAGCCACATCCGGAAAATCGCGCAGTTCAGCGGTAACGCCCTTGAGCCAGTCCGGATCAGTGAAGGTGTTATTCGATACGTTTACAGAGAGTGAAATTTCCGGATAGGATTTGAGTTCGCGGATAGCTTCACGCGTTGCAAATGTATCGACCAATCGGGTCAGCCCCATCTTTTCGATGGCTTCGATAAATCGTCCGGCGGAATGTACTTCCCCATTTTCATCAATCAAACGGATCAGACATTCGTGAAATGTCACATCGTTCGTGCGTGAGCTTACGATTCCCTGAAACGCCATTTTTACGCGGCCATCTTTGAACCCGCGCAGAAATGAGTCACCCGTGCTTAGAATTTCCTTGAAGTTCTGGACTTGTTCGCCCAATTTTTCCGAGTATTCAATAAAACATCCGCGTCCGCGATTTTTTGCGTCCATCAAGGCCAATTCGGCACGACTCAATATCGATGCCGGGGTCAGCTCCTGCCCCTTATAACGAACACCGCCAATTGAAATCACCTGATGGATACTGCGTCCCTGAACATCCAAAGTCTGATTGTAAAAGATGCTCAGGATATTCTGGGCGATTGCGTGCATCTCGCCCGGATCACTATCTTCGAAGAGAATACCGAAGATATCTCCGGACACGCGATACATCTTGGCTTTTGATCCGATCACCTTTGAAATCGTTTTATCGACTTCGTTGATCAGTTCATCCGTAAAACTCGATCCATAAATTTCATTGACCAAAGAGATACGGTCCAGTCCGGCAAGGAGGAGGAAACCTTTACCATTATCCTGAAGTTCGATGCTGCTCTCAAGGGACTCCAGAAGATTGCGGCGCCCTTCACTGCTGCTGAATACTGTTGTAACCGCGTTGCGGAAACCCATTTTACGCGCCAGACGTTTCCGGCTCTGGATTGTTTCAACATCCACCGCAAGCAAACTTTGCACTGTCGTTTTCATTGTTTTCGTATCGTAACGGGCTATTCCGGTTTCGATCACCGGAACATCACTTCCATCCATACGGACCATGCGATAGCGCATGGTAAAATTCTTTTCCTGGGATTTGCTTTTCTGGATAGCGTCCGACATCTCGATCTGGCGGCTCACCAAATCCTCTCCCAAAATGAGTTTTTTGAATTCGTCCTTGTTTTTGGGGATATCATCTTCGGCTATTCCCAGAACGCCCAGAATGTCTCCCAAAAACTCGAATTTGTCGTCTTCTACATGATAAAGGTACGCCACTTGGCGGTTTGCCCGCAAAGAGGAGGAAAGATGCTGTAACCATACTGTGCTATCAAACATAGAGGACCTCAAGGCCCGGTTTTCCGGGTCATTCTTCTATGCTTACACAAAAAGGTTATCAGCTTATTTACAATTTATATAAAATTTTATCGAATTTGGCCAAAAACACGATTATTTGAAGTTTTGAGCCACTTTGTCACGGGCGTCGATCGCCAAATCCATGGCTTCTGCCCGTCCCTCATGCGCTACGGTCGTCACCAACCCATCGGCATAAGCAAACAAAACCGATGCCGAGCTGGAATTATCTGTTCCAACACAGGCAATTTCATAGGAATTGCTTTTTTCCGATCCGCGAGCCGAAATAGATGACGGAACAGCTGCAAACTCACCTTTACAACGGGATTTTGCCCGCGCCAGATATTGGCTGACAATCGTATCAAACATACCGGCATTGTCGGATTTACGCATTTCTACGCTTCCGTAAAGGCTGTCGGTTTTCCAGCTGTAAGCGCGGTACGAGGATTTATCCCCGCCGTTCACTTCGGACACGCTGCCTTTCACCGGAACCCCTGCTGATTTCAGGAAGCTGGTGTAGTCGGATTGTGACGGGAACGATGCCGTTACCGGAGCAAAATTATTTGCAGCAGGCGCCTTAGCCGCCATCGACTCTGCTCCTGCCGAGTAGCTTACATTTTCAACACCGCCCGATGGCTGGATGTAGGATGCTTGCTTGGCGGCGGTTGGTTGAGCCTGCATAGCGCGAACCTGTCCTTCGAGGAACTGGATTCGTTGCTGGCCTTGCTGAACCGATGCTTGCAAGGACGCAATCGTTGCCGACTGCTGGGTTTGTCCTGATGTCTGATTCTGGAGCTGCGCCTGTGTTTGCACGAGCTGGGCTTGCGCTTGGGCCAGTTGAGCCTGCATCGTGCCAAGATCAGTTGCCTTTTGCTTCAAATCATTTTGAAGCGTGGCAACCAGAGCGTCGCTCGAGACTGATGCTGCTTTTTCAGCTTGCAATTGTTTGTTCGAGTTCTCTGCCAAATCGATGCGGCTTTGCATTTGACCAAGGCGCGACTCTTTTTCAGCCAATTGGGCTTTAAGCACAGTCAACTCGGCCTTCGCCGAAGATTGAGTAGCCGCGTCAGCATTTGCCGAGGCCAGCTGACTTTCCATTTGGTTGATACGTGCCTCTTTTTCCGCCATTTGGGCTTTCAAAGTGATCAGCTCGGCCTTTGCAGCGGACTGGCTTGCCATATCGGCGTTTACCGTGGCCAGTTGGCCTTCCATTTGGTTGATACGCGCCTCTTTCTCCGCCATCCGGGATTTCAAAGCGACCAGTTCAGCCTTTGCGGCGGACTGAGTAGCGGCATCGGTATTTGCCGTGGCCAATTGACCTTCCAGAGCCGCAATCCGCGAGAGCTTTTCATCAAGCTGCGATTTAATTGCCACGTTTTCAGCCTTGGTCTTTTCGACATCCGCTGATTTTGCCGCCGCTTTGTTCGATGCCTCGACGTTAGCGGCTGCCAATTGCCCTTCCAGTGTGGCAATACGGGCATCCTTATCGCCAACACCGGCTTCCGCAGTTTTGGCTTTTGTTACGGCATCGTTCAACCGCTTCTCGGTTTGAGCGAGAGCAGATTTGAGTTCATCCACTTGCTTGTCATTTTGCGGCATGGATTGAGCTTGAAGGTTGGCTTTTGCCAGCTGGTCTTCAAGGGCTTTAATTTTGCTTTCGCGTTCGGCCACGCCGTCTTCGAGAGAATTGAGCTTAGCAATCTGGGCCCCGCTCGAAATAGCCGGATCAAACAACATCGCTTCGATTTCTTTTTTCTCGGCCGTGCATTTCAAACGCTCATCCTCCAGCAAAGCACCAAGGCGGCGAATTTCGCGCTGGCTTTCCTGATAGCGACGTGTCGCCTGCTCCAGATCCCAGTTTCCGCCAGCCACTTTCAGTTGGCTACCTTCCGAATCTTTCTGGAGTTTATCAAAGTTTGCCTGAAGGGATTTTTTCTCGGCTTCCAGAGTGTCGACTTGCGAACGCAACGTCCGTACTTCCTTACGGACATTTGACTCATCATTTCCGCCAGCCGATTTCGTCACGTTTGATGCGAGCTGGGCACGAAGATCCTGATTTTCGGCCGATGTCGACGCGAGTTTAGCTTTCAGATCGGCAACTTCTTTCGACGTGTCCGATTTAGAGGACGCTCCCGCTTTGCTTCCCTTGCTCTCCAACTGGGTTTGAAGGTCCTGGATATTCGCTTTCAGCGACGCATTTTCTTGCTGGAGTGACGCCACCTGCGCGGCCGAAGCTCCGGACGCAGCAGCCCCACCATTAGACGAAGCAGCGGACGATGCGATTTCAATCTGATTGCGCAGTGTCGAATTTTCGGCTTTCAGCGTTTCAACCTGTTGGGTCATACGCTGGATTTCCATTTGATTGTTGGCCAGATTTTCTTTGGACGCGCTGGCCGATTTTTCGTTATCGGCCGACTTTTGCGCCGAGGACTTCTCAAGTTCAGCGACGCGGTCTTTCAAATCCTTATTTTCGTCTTCAGCACTGGCTAATTTTTCTTTCAGCTCGCTCACGGCGGCACCTTGAGCCGATGCCTGCTGGTTTTCGTAGACTTTGCGTGCATCACTGAGTGTGCGTTTCAGCTGGGCGTTTTCAATTTGCAGTTCCTGCAGCTGACGGACATCTGCGGAATCATTCGCAGATGGTTTTACATTATTCGTAGCTGTGGCGACCGGAGCCAATTTTTCTTCGGATGGCGCGGCTACCGCAATGTCTTTTTCTACCTTTCCAACCGGTACGGATGTCTGGGTTGATGAAATCGGCTCAGCGCCCATGGATGGCATTGGCTTTGCAGCCAGAAGCCCTTCAACCGATACGCCATCATTGCCACTGGCAGCCGGAGCAATGTTCGACGCTTTTGCCGCACTGGAGACATTCGTTTCAGCGTCCGGCATTTCAGCAGCCGGTTCCGGAGCAGATTTTTTCTGGGTCGCCAAAGCGGACAAGCAGGTCGCCATTTCATCGCGACCATCTTTGAAACGTTCGACATTATAGGTTACGTCGCCTGCCGATGTTGTAATCGTCACGGACTTCCCTTTTTCGATTTGCTTCATCAGCGCTTCATCACGTCCAAGACCGAGGACTATGACTTGTTGCGATTGCGGCGTCGCCTTGAGGGATTGTTTTTTACCGCCGGATGGCTGCAACGTTACGGATTCTTCGCCGCCATTCCCCTTAAGGTTTGGAGCCTGAAAATCAATCGCCAGAGAATATTCGCCGCCAACGTTACGAGCAAAGCTCAAGATCGTGTTGTTGCTGTATTTCTGCGCCATCGTGCAGTAGCTGCCTTGGGAAATGCTGGCTACCCGGCTCACTGCCCATGAAGATTTAGCATCAACAGATACGCCCGCCTGAGCCGATGAAGCATACCCCGTTAACGCTGTACATCCCATCAATCCGGCGAATACAGCAGTCGATAACGTTACCTTGGTCATTTTGGGCTCCTCGATTTTGCGGGCAATCAATTCTAAAAAATTCTGATAAAAAACTAATTCGTCTTATGACGCATCCGAACGCACAACAAGAACGCGTTTACCGGTGTTGTCGTCTTTATAAATTTGACCAACCGGACGAACCTGATCGCCGTCATATTGGTTCAAGGCCCGATATACGGCTTCCTCAAACGAACCAACCTGGGAGATCGATTCTTTAAGGGCGTAATTGCTCTCGGCCTGCCAGATCAAAGCTACATTGGCATCTTCCGACCAGACACGCAGGACTTCAGCCAATGGGGCGCCGGACAATCCAAACCAGCGTGTTTCCGGTTTGGCATCTTTTGCGGTTTGTTCTTTTGGCTGGAAAATCTGGGACAGACCGCCAGAAGCCGGGGCAATTTGCTCCGGCTTTGTTGCTGCTTGGTTATTTGTAATCGCCGGAGCCGGAGCCGAGCTTGTCGTGATCGTCGACGCCGGAGCCATCATGACCGGATCAAGTCCTTCCGGACGAAACTGGGAGTGAAGCTCCCCCAGTCCGTTTTCTTTCATCAGGTTTTGAACGGCGTCATGGTAGCTGCCGATAAACGAGAAGTCTTTCTGAAGGGCCGGCGCATTCGGCGATGCCCACATCAGGTTGACTTGTTCGCGTTCCGACCAGCGGCGCAGAACATCGCGGACAGCTTCGCCTTTACGGGCGCGCCACGATTCAACCGGAGCGGCTGCGTTACCGCTTGCCGGAGCAATCGATGATGCCGATGCGGCGGCAGTGTCTTGCGGAGCAATTGTCAAAGGTGTGGACTGAACCGCTTGTTCAACGGGTTTGGATTGCGGTTTTACATCCGCAGCCGAAGCCGTAATAGCGGCAGCGACCGGAGCAGTCGATGGGGCCACAGCCACAGGGGGTGCCGATGGTCCGGAGCTCGCCCAATCATCGCCCAACTTGTATTTTTCGCGCACGGCGTCAGGAACATAGCGTTCGTTATAAACACTCAATGCCGGTGCCGAAGAATCGATTCCTTTTTCAAGATCGTAGCTTTTTACCGGCTTAGGAGCCGCCATAATTTGCTTATCGGTTTTCGACGGGGAGTCCGGACGAGCTGCCGTCGCCGGAGAAACGTCCCTAAGTTCGAAACCCGCATGGGCCACAGGAATCGCTGCCAAGGTGGTCAAGGTCAGCGCAGCACCGACCAGAAGAGATTTTATCATCATCACAAGCCCTTTGTTCAACAGTATGGTAATTCAGATGTTCCCTGTTCATAGCGCAGTCGCTGCCGTTTCGCAATCAATTCGGCAGGTTAACCCCAACATTTCGTTGAGCTTATCAACTTGGATATTTAGGCCGGATCAGGCGATGTCTTCAATCGATCCGGAGGGGCCGCCGCCCAATTTCAGGGCAAGGGCTGCGTGCATGAAATCGTCGAGATCGCCATCCAGAACTACTTGTGAGTCAGTACGCTCGCATCCCGTCCGCAAATCCTTAATCATTTGATAGGGTTGCAGCACATAGGAGCGGATCTGATGCCCCCAGCCAATCTCGGTTTTGGCGTCGTATTGATTGGTATTGGCGGCTTCACGCATCTGGATTTCACGCTCATAGAGGCGCGCCTTGAGCATTTCCATGGCGGTTGCCCGGTTCTGGTGCTGGGAACGCTGCGCCTGGCACGCCACTACAATTCCGGTAGGCTGGTGGGTAATTCGCACCGCGCTGTCCGTCCGGTTCACGTGCTGTCCCCCCGCACCACTCGCGCGGAAAGTGTCTACACGCAGGTCTTTTTCCAGAATCTCGATTTCGATTTTCTCGTCCACGACGGGCGAAACCGAGACCGAGGCAAAGCTGGTGTGACGGCGCGCATTCGAATCAAACGGGGAAATCCGAACCAAACGGTGAACGCCGCTTTCGTGTTTGAGCCAGCCGTAAGCCTGATTGCCCTCAATCCTAATGGTCGCGGACTTGATACCGGCGCCATCGCCTTCGGTTTCCTCAAGGTAGCTGACCTTGTAACCGTGGGCGTCGGCCCAGCGCATATACATCCGCAGCAGCATAGCCGCCCAGTCACAAGCTTCGGTTCCCCCTGCTCCGGCATTGACTTCTAAATAGGCGTCATTGTCGTCCGCTTCGCCGGAAAGAAGGCTTTGGAGCTGAAGCTTGTGCGCTTCTTTGGCTAAGGATTTGATTTGGCTTATAGATTCTGAAACCATATCCTCATCGCTTTCGGCTTCGGCCATAGCAATCAGGTCTATATTGTCCTTGAGGGTGGTCTCTACGCGACGAACCTCGGCAACCCGTTGTTCCAAACGGGTTTTTTCCTTCATTAAGGCTTGTGCTTTGTCAGGATTCGACCACAAGGCCGGATCGGACGAAAGCGCGGTCAGTTCATCCAGTCGTGACAGGGCAACATCCCAGTCAAAGATGCCTCCGAAGTAACTGGAGGGCATATTCTATGTCATTAACCATTGATTGAACATCAGCGCGCATCGGATTGAATCCATGTCCTAATGTTAAAGTGTAAAGGAAACCGCCTTAGGCTGCTTCCTGTTGGCTTTCGTCTTCGGCATTGTACTGATCGTGGACGAAATTAATAAATCCAGCAATCATTTCAGCCTGATTTTCAGAGGTCATCTCTTGAGAGAACAGGTTGTGGTGGATTACCGGTGCGTTTTCCGACCAAACAGCGCCCTCTTTAACCACGTCTTCTTTTACCGCTTCAGGGCCCGAGACCATAAGTCCGTTCAAAAGACCGATTTGAGCCATCAGACGAACCGAGTCGCCCATCGCCAGAACCGGCTTATAAGCAGCCATAAAGCCACCGACAAAACGGCGGGTATGAGCCGTGGTTTTCAGTTTTTCGTGGCTACGTGCGCCGCCCGGGATAACCAGAAGGTCGTAGTCAGCGGCCAAAGCGTCCGAAAGATGCTTTCCGACCGGGTGATTAAGGCCCCAGCTGGTATCACGCCAGCCGTTGACGAGCGAGTTCTCGACACTAATAATGTGAGGGCTGCCGCCTGCTTCCAAAATGGCACGCTGAAACGAGGTCATTTCAAGTTCATTAAATCCATTGGCAACGAGAATTGCCGCGTTCATGCCAGCAAGCGGTTTTTGCATTCCTTCACACTCCTTATGTAGGCTGTTGTTTTTCTTTTTGTCTGTTTGCTAACCTCTAGGGATGGCCGGGAGCCGATCCGCAGAATCATTTATGACAATATCCCGAGGTCGCAGGAGAATGTTCGATTTAGCCCAGAAAGTCAAGAAAAGATTTTAGAGGCCAATTTGTCCACTGATCTCCATAAATTAAGGAAAAAGCACCTTTACAACTTTATCCCTTCCCGAGTAAAACCATTGAACGATTGGGAGAATCACGTTTCTCCGGTGTTTTAGTGCAGTTTATTAAGGAGCAATCATGAACAGCATCCGCGGTATTTCATCTCTGGCCCTTGTTGCGGCCGCATCTTTGGCTTTGGCCGGATGTTCCGGTTACAAAAGCCAATCCGAGGTCGAGGCTTTGAACGAAGCCCAGGCCGTTGGCAGCCCTTTCACCCAGACCCTTGCGTCAGAATATCGCGATATGGCGAATTACGAACAGAACGTCATGTTTGATTATCCGGACGCTCTGCACTTCGCCCGTAAAGGCCTTGCCGCTTCGGCTGGTGAAGTTGTCCTCCCTGAGCCAGTGTCCGATTGGAACCTGAAACCGGAACATATCGAAGAATTGTCAGCTGCCCGCTCCAAGCTGGTAATGGCTCTTGATGCCGGTGCTCGTGAGGTCAACCCGAAAGCTGCGGCAATCGCCCAAGCCCGTTTTGATTGCTGGATCGAACAACAAGAAGAAAACTGGCAGAAAAATGAAATCTCCAGCTGCAAATCCAAATTCATGGAAGCAATGAACGCTCTCGGCGACATTAAGCCTCCTGCACCTGAAGAGGTTATGCCTCCAGTCACCGCTGTGACCACTCCGATGGCGCCAATGGCTCCAGAAGATGCCAAGTACCTCGTGTTCTTTGACTTCGACTCGTCCAAAGTTGACGTTGGCGGCATGAGCGTTCTTGACTCCGTTGCCGGTGAGATCAAAAAACAAAACATCTCGGCTGTCGAGATTGTTGGTTACACCGACACCTCGGGTTCGAAAAAGTACAACAAACGCCTGTCATCCAAACGTGCGAATGCCGTTCGTGATGGTCTGATCGCTCGCGGTGTACCGGCTTCCCTGCTGCGCGTAGACAGCAAAGGTGAAGACAACCTGATGGTTCCAACTGCTGATGAAGTGCGTGAACCAGCTAACCGCCGTACCGAAGTGACCTTCGTTAAATAGGCGAAACCCATTCAAGAAAAAGCCGACCATTTGGTCGGCTTTTTTGTTTCTCGATGCGGGAAGCAACATGACATTGCGGCCTGTCGTTTCTGCGACAGTTCACTGCATCCGGTTAGCTGATGGTGTCGGGGTTGAAGCAGAAATCCTTGTTACAGAATTCGCACGTCATTGTAATTTTTCCGTCCTTGGTCGCATGCTCACGATCTTCCTTGGACAGCAGCGCCAAGATTGATTGGAGTTTCTCGTTGGTGCATCGACAACCTTTGCTGACCGAGCTTGGGCGATATACGCGAACTCCCTCTTCGTGGAAGAGGCGGTACAATAGTGTTTCATCGTGCAATTTCGGATCGAGCAATTCCTCGTCCTTACAGGTTTCCAGCAAAATCTGGGCGCGGTTCCAGTTTTCAGCAACCGGCTTCACGTCTTGCGGGATATTGCTATGATCAGGGACATGCTGAAGCATAATGGCCCCCGCTTTCCAGTTTCCGGCCTCATTCTTTTCTACAGTCATCCGGATGGCTGTACCGATCTGTTCGGACTGGCTGAAATAATGATGGATCGAGTCCCGAAGGCTATGGCCTTTGAGTTCGACGATGCCTTGGTAACGTTCCATGTATTCGCCTTGGTCTACGGTAAAGGCAATATAGCCCTTTCCGAGCAAGGAGCGGATATCCGGATCCGGCGTTTCTGCCAAAAGCTTTTCCAATTTCTCGGCATCATAGCCTGCCGTCGCGCGAACTTCTCCGGATGAGGTGACATCCGAAACCAAACGGGTGACAGCGGCGTCACCTTGGGCTTGAAGAATAAAAATCCCTTCGTATTTGAGCATCGAAGACAGAAGGACCGACAATGTCACAGTTTCGGCCACCAATTTGCCGATTGCCGGAGGGTAATCGTGAGCACCGATAATCTGATCGAGCGTGCCGCCAAGGCGAATAATACGCCCACGCAAATTGGCGCGTTCCAGATCGAATGTGAGCACATGGCTATCATCCGGCAATGGGAACGCTACAACTTCGCCGCTCTTTTCCTCAGCCGTCAGGCTTTTCTCTTTACTCTCGTCCGACATACAAGTCCGCACTCATTCCTAGAATTTTGTTTTATAGCCGCTTTTCAGCATCAGCCAAGCCAGTCCACCCAGTATAACATTTAATACCACCAGAATTACAGCTCCGGTTATCTGCGAGGCTTCGGCGTGACCGATAAATCCAGCCCGAAAACCGTCTATCATATAAAAGAACGGGTTGAACAGGGCTAATTTCTGCCAAAGGGATGGCAAGGCTTCCAGTGAATAGAAGGTTCCGGACAAAAATGTCAGCGGCGTAATGATAAAGTTGGTCACGGTCGCCATATGGTCAAACTTTTCCGCCCATAATCCGGCCATGATCCCCAAAAAGGCGAGTGCCATATTGCCAAGAACGCCGAACAGTAAAATTTCACCAACCGAGGAGACCGGCAACGGCACAATCGCCGACATAGCGACAAATCCCAATACACCGATCATCGCGCAACGAACAATCGCGCCAACCATCAATCCGACCAGAACTTCGGTCGCCGAGAGCGGCGGCATCAGAATGTCGACAATATTCCCCTGCACTTTGGCAATAATCAGCGAGGATGACGGGTTAGCGAATGCGTTCTGGATCATGGTCATCATAAGAAGACCCGGGCCCAAAAACAGCATTCCCGAGAATCCGGAGTCTTCGGCAATATGCTGCTTGAACGAAAGATTGAACACGGCAAAGAACAGAACCAGCGTGACTACCGGTGCGATCAAGGTCTGCATATAGACGTTCATAAAACGTCCGACTTCCTTCTCGACCAGTGTCTTTAGTCCTATAGCGTTAAAAGCGCCGATATGGCGCGGCGTCATGGAAATCAGTTTATCAAGAGCCACATGTTGGCCGGGCGGAACGCTATTGGACAATTTTCAATCTTCCTTGTAAGTTTGAGCTATGAAGAAAGCATTTGCCGACGAAAAATCAACCCCGGAAAGCAAAAAAAGCCAGATATCCGGCTTGCCCGCGGTTAAATTGCGTAAAAAAATCTCTGCTTCTTATCTGGAAAATGCCGGCGCATACTATTTGCAGCGTTTTGCGGCGTCCGAATCCCAGTTTCGACGTGTCATGGAACGGAAAATCAAACTGTCCTGCCATGACCATACCGATCAAAGCTCCGACGCTTGCCTTGCGCTTCTCGATCAAACCGTCCAGAAATTTACGGGCCTAGGCTATCTCAACGATCATGCCTATGCCCAAGGTTTGATTTACTCCCTCACCCAGCGCGGGTTTTCGCGCAAACGGATTGAACTGGAGCTTGGTAAAAAAGGAATATCCCGCGAGCTTGCTGCCGCACTGTTGCCGGATAACAATCCCGAGCATGAACGCTTTAAGGCGGTTCTTTACGCTAAACGGAAAAAAATAGGCCCCTTCTCGCTTCGAGAGAATGACCAGCAGCGCGGTCTTTCATCACTGGCGCGGGGTGGTTTTAATTATGATCTGTGCTGTGATGTCCTGGCGATGCCACGCGAACAAGCCGAAGAGCTGTTGCACAATCCGCCACTCGAGAACTAGATAATCCTCTTCTAGCGCGCTTTGTCTATCCGCTCTTTCGGGAAGATCATCGTAACCGTTGTTCCAATGCCCTTGGACGAGATGATTTCAACACGCCCACCATGGAGACGCATCAACGAGCTGACCAAAGACAAGCCAAGGCCCAATCCGTAAGACGACTTGCTCAAGCGGCCATCCAGAGATCCAAATCGCGATGTCACGCGTTCGATCTCGGTTTGATCAAGACCAATCCCCGTATCCGTGACCGAGATACGCATATCGCCCTGCTCGTCCACTTCGGCGGACAGGCTGATTTGCCCTCCGGACGGGGTAAACTTGATCGAGTTCGAGAGAATATTATTGAGCATTTGGCGTATAGCCGATTCTTCGCCAATTATGCTTGGCAGGTGCGAGAAATCAGGTTCCGGCATCAAAAGACCAGCTTCCTTGATCTTCGGAGACATCAGATCAAGCGTGCTCTTCAGGACTTTCTTCATATCCACGCGGGTCTCGCGCAATTCACGATCCCCGGCATCAATTTTCGAGATATCCAGAATCTGGTTGATGATCGACAAGAGGTGCTTCCCGCTCTCGTGAATATCACGGGCATATTCCCAATAAGAACGCGGCTCGACCGGACCGAAAACTTCGTTGCGGATAATCTCCGAGAAACCGATGATCGAGTTCAGCGGCGTGCGGAGTTCATGACTCATATTGGCCAAGAATTCCGATTTCGCCCGGTTGGCAATATCGGACTCGCGTTTGGCTTCCTGAAGGCGCATCTCGGCGTCTTTTCGCTTGCTGACATCTTCAATCCCAAGTTCGTAATACACCAAAGCCTCATGCTCGTCGTATACGGGACGCGTGCTTTCCTTGATCCAGAATTTTGACCCGTCACGCCGAACAGCCAGAAACTCGTGCTCTTCCTGAATTTTTTCTTCACGAATGATATTGAGGATTTTCATGCGGTCTTGCGCATTTTCAAAGAGCTGCTTATGCGCGTTCTGGACTTCATGCATCATAATTTCCGGCGTGTCGAACCCGAACAACTTTGCAAATGCCGGATTGGCGGACATAATTTGCCCATCAATGCTGATCTGCGCGATCCCGTTTGCCGAGTTTTCCCAGATGGACCGGTATTTTCGTTCGGCCTCTGACAGCGCCCATTGAGCGCGCTGGCGTTCTTCGATGTCGGTAAAACTTCCAACCACCCGCATGGCGCGATTTTCATCCATCCGCACCATGGATACGGTCATTTCTATCGCGCGCAGCTTTCCTTCCGCTGTGCGGATCGACGTCATGACACGATATCCGGGACGAAGTCCTTTAATCAGCTGGGAAACCGCCTTGCGCTGCTCGTCCTGATCTTTCGGGTTGATCATTTCAAACAGGTTTTGACCAATACTGTCGTCCACCGCGTTTCCAGTCAATTTTTGCCACGCGTCATTCAAGAAAAGAATATCGCCGCTCAAACTGATTTCAAAGATCACATCCGAAATCGCGTTGATGATCGCTTTATTCTCGCGTTCGGATTTGCGGAGAACATGATTCAATCGTTCACGTTCATTCACTTCAACGCCGAGTTCCGAGTTCTTATGCTCGAGTTCGACATACATTTTTTCAAGTATTCTCGACGAGCTTTGCGACTTCCAGACAAAGATCATAATAAAGATTGTCAACGTGCCGAGAAACAGCAACAGCAGCCACGGAACCGTCGACAGCAATGCCATCTGCGCTGTCGGATCAATGGTTCCACGAACAACGACTTTTGTGTCGCCGATCATCCGTTCGCTTGTGAACAGCATCGATGATTTGTAGAATTCATCATCCCGCTTGCTCCAGCGATAGAGAGGATCTTGGCTCCCCTCCGTCGTCACAACAAACAACGAAATGCCGCCGAGCTTCTGGAGCCCCGAATAAATTCCTTCTCCACCGTTATCAACAATGACGAGCAAGTAGCCTGTATCATTGGAATTGCTCGGGTTTGTTACTTTGCGGATCAGCATTAAATCGCGTGCCATGATATCCGGGCGGTCACTCAGGCGGTACGGTCTGTTAATTGCTTTATCATCTATAAACGTGAAATTCGTGCCGTTTGAATAATCGATCCCGCTCGATTTCAGATGTGCGACGATATCCTGCAGAGGGGTATTCGAGCTGACACCGCTCATTTTGTGAAAAATACTAACGGACTTAGCCGGATTCATATCCGCGCCAACGTAGTACACATCTTTCAAATAGCCGCCCTGCATCGCACGGTAGAGCGGCGAATAATTCGTCAGCTTACGGATGTGATTGTTTAGCGCGACGCCCTCCTCGATGTTCGATACCATCGAATTGAGAAAGCCGAGATCGTTGTCCACTTTACTGAAATCGGTCGAGACGATCCGCTCGACGCTGGATTGGACGCGCTCTTTTTCTTCGAGAATCATCCGTTCGACAAATACCGACGCCACAAAAAATGAAATCAGCGTGAGAATCAGTCCATTCACGGCCACCATAAAGAAAGCCAAGTGTTCTCTTACCTTGGCAAAGGTGCCGCCTTTTTCGACTTTCTTGGCGGCGAATGATGTGTATGGCATGACCATGAGTGGATTCGTAATATTTCGGGCTAGGTGATATTTTCCCTCATTCCGCCATAAAGGACTTAAGACATCGCTAATTTTGCCGTATTTATCAGGTTTTTAGCGTTTTTAGCCTGCGATTTTTCATAGCTATATAACATTCATGCCCTTCATTGAGCTTTTGTAAAAAAATCTTAACAAAGATTGACAAGAGGTAAGGAAATATCCAATAGTTAACGTGCACCGTAGGGGTGCAACTATTTTCAGCCCAAAGAGAGACAAACCATGCCTAACCCTTTTGAAAATTGGCTCAAGCCTGACGTTATGGCCAACTTTACAGCCCCGACATCTTTCCCCGGGGTTATCGGGATGAAAGATGCGATGGAATCCGGACGCAAATCTGTTCAAGCTTGTGCCGAAGCCCAGCAAGTCGCCATGGAAAGCCTGCAAACAATTATTCAGCGTCAAACCGAAATCGTATCCCGCATCATGCATGACAATTCGGCTATTGCCCAAGAAATCATCAATGAGGGAACTCCGGAAGAGAAAATTGCCCGCAGCGCCGAGATGATCCGTAATGCGTATGAGCGTACCATCGACGGCATGCAGGAAGTCGGCGATATCTGCAATAAATCCGGCAAAGAAGCTTGCGAGATTATCAATCGTCGTGTTGCAGCTTGCTTTGATGAAATTGGCTGCTGCGCGAAAGATGCCGCAACCAAAAAAACCAAAGCTAAAAAATCCGCCTAATTCGTTACGGATTTTATACAAGACATCCAAAGCCCCCTGTTTCAGGGGGCTTGTTTTTTCAGGTCTTTATTACGCTATTGCGGCAATGTGATCTCGACTCTTAGGCCTCCCAGCGGACTTTTATCGAGCATGATATGTCCGCCATGCGCATGGATGATATCCTTCACAATCGGAAGCCCGAGCCCCACACCGCCGGTTGTTTGGTTTCGCGCAGCGTCAACGCGGTAGAACGGTTTAAAAACGTCGTCGTAGAGTTCAGGCTTAATCCCCGGCCCATTATCATCAACAATGATGTCAATCAGATCGTCTTCACTCGTGAGGCGAATATGAATCTCCGATGCGTATTTCTCAGCGTTACCGATAATGTTGGACAAAGCCCGCTCCATACCCAACGGACGAACGGTCGCCATCAGCCCCTCTTCGCCGTGCAACTCTACAGTCTTCCCATTCCGCCGTGCCGTCTCGGCAAGCTTGCCGAGCATATCCATCAACTTCAGTTGGGACATCGGTTCACGCTCGTCGCCACGAACAAAATCGAGGTAGCTATGGATCATTCGCTCCATATCATTGATGTCCTGCTTGAGATCTTTGACATCCGGCCCCTCCCCCAAAAAGGATAACGCCAGTTTCATTCGTGTCAGAGGGGTACGGAGATCATGCGAAATTCCGGCGAGCATTGCGGTTCGCTGCTCAACCTGACGCGTAATGCGTTCATGCATTTCCAAAAACGCACGCCCTGCTTGACGAACCTCGCGCGCACCTTCGGGTTTAAAATTTGAAATCTCGCGCCCCATTCCAACCCGTTCGGCGGCCAAAGCCAAGCGGCGGATCGGGCGGATTTGGTTCCTCATAAAGATGATCGCAATTGTAAAAAGGATTACCGAAGACCCGCCAAGCCAGAATAAAAAGATGTAGGCCGACGATGAAAACAGACGTCGCTCGAGAGCCAAGACACGCAAGACCCCATGATCGAGCTGGATACCGATATTCACCCAATCATCTTCCGGAGAAATCGAAAGGCTGAATGGACGGCGGACCTGATCCCGCAACGCTTTGGAAAGAGCTCTGGCTGTAAACGGCTCCCACGTTCCTTCAGTAATAACTTCCGGTTTAAGTTTTTCACCAGGTTCATACGTTACGAGCATATCCAGATTTTCAGCTGCGTATTTGGTCAGGACCGTCAAGCGATCTTCGGTAACACCGTTATCAATTTCATCGGCAAAGATTGCCACCTCTCCGGCCACACCAAACGCCAGACGCGATGTTACTTTGCGCCAGTGGTTATCGACGAACACCGACATCACGACGATCTGGAGCAGTAAAGCGGGTATAACTATAATAAGCAGAGACCGCGCAAACAGCGTGCGCGGCAGGATCTTATGGATCCAGTACCACGGGTTCAGATATTGCCGGCGAAATGTCTTGGTCATTGGCTTAATGTCTGTTTCTAGCTCTTGAGGATATAGCCCTGCCCGCGAACAGTCTGGATATATTTAGGGAAGCGGCTATCGCTCTCTATTTTCTTGCGCAGGCGTGTCACCTGAACATCCACGGTCCGGTCATTTCCATCTACACCGCATAGTCGCGCCAATTCATCGCGCGAGAGGATTTTTCCCTTATGCCGTGTCATGGCTTCAAGCAACTTGTTTTCGACGGCGGTCAAATGAACCAATTCGCCCTGACTGTGAACGAGAAGCGAGTCCTCGACCTTGAATGTCCATTCGCCAATCTCTGTATTCTTGATCGAGCGCGAAACTGGCTGATGACGTCTCAACACAGCCTGAACCCTGAGCAACAATTCTTTCGGTTCAAATGGTTTAGCAATGTAATCGTCCGCTCCGGTCTCCAGACCTTCGATACGGTTTTCGGTCTCGCCAAGCGCTGTCAGTAAAATAATCGGCAGCTCGGACGTTTCGCGGAGTTTTCGGGTAAATTCGTAGCCGGTTTGGCCGGGCATCATTACGTCGACAATCAGGAGATCGAACAGAGCGCGCTTGATCACCTCGCCCGCCATTGCCGCATCTTTGGCCGTCGCCACTACGCAGCCGTTTTCTCTTAAATAGCGGGACAGAAGCTCCCTGATCCGGTCATCGTCATCCACCACCAGAATATGAGGCTTGTCAGCTTCGCTAAATAGTCTGGTTTCGTTCACTTTTGCGGCGCTCCTATGGTGCTCCTTGCATCCGGAGCCATTTCCGATTAAGACTTATGTTATATAGAGTTTCAACCATGCTGGAAACAGCAATTCTTACCAACCCGAAGAACGGTGACGGACGACATGGCACTTATTCCCTTTGATGATCGCGATGGATTTATATGGCTTGACGGTGAGATGGTCCCATGGCGCGAGGCTAAAATCCATGTGATTACCCATGGCCTTCATTATGGGAGCGCCATATTCGAAGGCGAACGCGCCTATGAAGGACATATTTTCAAAAGCGTCGAGCATACGAACCGTCTATTCCGCTCGGCCGAACTTCTCGGGATGTCTATCCCGTTTTCGGCTGACCAGATAAACGCGGCCAAAAACGAATGCCTGAAAGTCAACAAGCTAACCGATGCCTATTTGCGTCCGGTGGCGTGGCGCGGTTCCGAACAAATGGGTATTGCAGCCCAAGCGACCAAAACCCACGTTGCGATTGCTTGCTGGGAATGGCCAAGCTATTTCTCCCCTGAGCTGCGCGAGAAAGGCATCAGCCTGATGACCTCGCCTTGGCGCAAACCTGCCCCCGACACCGCTCCCTGCCATGCCAAAGCGGCCGGTCTTTATATGATCAATACCTTGTCCAAACATCAGGCCGAGAATGCCGGTTTTATCGATGCGTTGATGCTCGATTATCGCGGCTACGCCGTCGAGGCGACGGGGGCCAACCTGTTCCGGATCAAGAACGGCGTTATCCGTACCCCGAAACCGGACTGTTTCCTCAATGGCATTACCCGCCAGACCGTTATTGATCTGGCTCGCGAGCTTGGATACACGCTGGAAGAAGATCACATTACCGTAGAAGACCTGAAGCAGTCCGATGAGGTGTTTATTACCGGAACCGCCGCCGAAGTCACCGCTATTGGAAAGATTGATTCTGTGGTATACTCGGTAGGACCGGTGACACGAGCCCTGCGTGAGGCCTATGAAAACCTGGTTCGTGGAAAACCTTATAAAAGCAAGGCTGCTTAATATGTCCCTCCGTTCTTCGTTGCTTCTGTGTTCTGTTCTGGCCTCAATGGCCGTCCTTCCTGCGATGGCCGAGCCTGTAACCACGAGCCCCGAAGACCAGAAGGAAATTGCCGCTGTGTCAGTGCGGTTGTTCCACAAACTCTGCCTTGGCAGCATATTTTCCGATTCCGCAACTCAGGAAACCATCAAGACGATTCCTAAACTTGAAACCGACAAGGCCAAGATGTTCCTTGATCTGACCAAGGCATCGCCAGACAGCGCTGTGTTCGCCCTGAACTTTCCCAAAGTCAATATCGTCCTGATCGAGGACAAGAAAAACCAATCCTGTCATATGCTCGGCGATCATCCGGCTGACTTTGCTGTGATCAGCGAAGAATTCAAAGCGTCAGTCGACGGTTTTAACGCCGGAAAAGACGTCACAGCCAGCCTCAGTGCTATTCCAAGCACATCGACCTCCAACCAGAGCCTTGAAGCCCGCTACGTCTTCCCTAAAAGCAAGACCGAAGTTTTGACTATTGCCTCGACCAAAACCGGCCAGACATCGGAAGGACAAGTGGCGTTCTTCTACAGCATGGTTGGACGCTCGACGGATGCCGACGGAACCTCTAAGGCCAAGTAGACTGACTTACACATGGAATCCTGCGGCTTACGCCGCTTCCATATGTCATTTTGACGCAGTGCAAAAAATATATTTGACTATTGCTCCCTATCGACCCATATAGATCGGGAATTCTTTAATTCACCCAAAAAATCGGCATTGCCAACTGACCTCTCCCCCATAGGAGGCCACGAAGCAGGCCACCCCTTAACATAACCCTATATTACCCAAAAAGGTGCTGACAGTATGGCCATCCCCTCGCGTTCCCGTATTCCCGATTTGCTTCTTGCATTTACCTTGTCACTTCATACCGTGCCGGGCCAAGCTGTCGCCCAGCCTATATGTGAAGAACCAAGTACAAAGGCTGTGCGCGGAATTGCATCATGGTATGGACGCGATTTTCATGGCAAACGCACAGCATCGAGCGAACGTTTCAATATGCACGCTTTTACAGCCGCCAATATGCGTCTGCCTTTTGGCACGGTGCTTCGTGTTGAGAATGTTGATAATGGCAAGATGGTCAATGTTAAGGTCAATGATCGTGGCCCGTTTCACCGCGGCCGCATTATTGATCTATCCAAGGCAGCTGCCCAAGCGATTGATCTCACTGACACCGGAACGGCAAAAGTCCGCATTCAAGTCTGCGAGAATACGCTCGACATCTAACCCCGCCCACTTTCTTGCTTCTATTTTTGAATGAAGTTGGACCGCATGCTCTTTACGCCGACTATTAACCCGTAAAGAGATCCGGCCCACACCAGCATAGCGAACGACCAGCAGGCAAATGGCTCTGACCAGCGGAGCCACCCTTCTATGCTCGCAAATCCGGCGAACAGTAAAACCAAAGCCATTCCAAGCGCAGCCCATGGATGAGCCTTTAGAAACTTATGGCTTTCGCGAACATCCCAGCGGGGAATCTTAGCGGGCATAGTCGCCCCTCCCGCTAGACGTTAAAACGGAAGAGGATAACGTCACCGTCATTCACAACGTAGTCTTTTCCTTCGGAGCGGTATTTTCCGTTGTCTTTCGCGCCCTGCTCGCCTTTGCACGCGACGTAGTCCGCGAAGGCAATAACTTCGGCGCGGATAAAGCCGCGTTCGAAGTCGGTGTGGATGACGCCTGCGGCTTGCGGCGCTTTGGCCCCAACCGGAATTGTCCATGCGCGGGCCTCTTTCGGACCGACGGTGAAATAGGTTTCGAGCCCCAGAAGTTTATATCCGGCGCGGATGATCTTGTTGAGGCCCGGTTCGGTCAGCCCTAAGGATTCGAGGAACTCGGCTTTTTCTTCTTCGGAACCCAGCTGGGCGATTTGCGATTCAATTTCGGCGCAGATAATAACGTGTTCGTAATTTTTGGATTTGGCCATCGCCGCGACTTTTTCAGTCATGGCGTTGCCGTTTTGCGCATCACCTTCCAAAACGTTGCAGACATAGAGCATCGGTTTGGCGGTCATCAGGAAGAGTTCACGAACCGCTTTCTCCATATCTTCCGGAACAGTGACAGAGCGGGCCGGTTTTCCTTCGTTCAAGGCGGCGCGGATTTTTTCGAAAAACTCGAGTTGCGATTTTAGTTCCTTGTCACCGGATTTGGCTTTCTTGGCCATGTTCTCCATCTGGCGTTCCAGACTTTCAAGGTCGGCCAGCATCAATTCGGTTTCAATGATTTCAGCGTCGCGGATCGGATCGACCGAATTTTCAACGTGGGTAATATTCTCGTCTTCGAAGCAGCGCAGGACGTGAATGATGGCGTCCACCTGACGAATGTTCGAGAGAAACTTGTTGCCCAATCCCTCGCCTTTGGACGCGCCTTTCACGAGGCCCGCGATATCAACAAATTCGAGCTGGGTCGGGACAATATTCTGGGATTTGCCGATGATGGCCAGTTGATCGAGGCGATCATCGGGAACGGCCACGCGTCCGACGTTCGGTTCAATCGTGCAGAACGGAAAGTTAGCGGCCTGCGCGGCGGCCGTTGCGGTCAGCGCGTTAAAGGTGGTCGATTTTCCAACGTTCGGCAATCCGACAATTCCACAATTAAATCCCATTTTCGTGTTCCTTTTCTTTAGGCTGTACTATCTGTTCCGGTTTTTCTTTTTTAGGTTTGGGCGGCTGGGTCCGGAGCGCGACTTTGCTCAAGAATCCGGCGTCGTCATTTCCGAGCAGCACCGGAGCTTCGCGCGAAATGGCGTCGCATACTTTCTCGACCCATTCCATCTCGCCCTTGGTAAAATTCCCGAGGACATATCCAGTGACGCGGTCTTTATCACCCGGGTGCCCGATCCCCATTCGCACGCGTTTGTAGTTCGGGTTATCAAGCCAGTCATCGAGTGAACGAAGCCCGTTATGCCCCGCAGCGCCGCCGCCGATTTTAATCTTGAGTTTGCCGGCCGCGACATCCATTTCGTCATGAAATACGACCGTATCCGATGTCGGTATTTTATAAAATTTGGCGACTTCACCCGCCGAGCGGCCCGATTCATTCATATAGGTTTGCGGTTTGAGCAAGGCTACGCGTTCGCCCTTGATCGTCCCTTCGGCATAAAGGGCTTTGTATTTGGATTTGAACGGCGGGAAATCATAAAAGGCGGCAATCGCATCAATCGCCATAAAACCGATATTATGGCGGTTGCGCTCGTACTCCGAGCCCGGGTTTCCAAGTCCAATTAGTAATTTCATCGTGCGCTATTCTTAAAACAAATCCCCCTCCGCGCCAAGTCAATTGGAACACGAAGGGGGATTTAAAAGTCTTACAACTTATTTCTTGGCCGGTGCGGCAGGAGCAGCAGCTTTTGCTCCGGCTGCCGGTGCTGCTGCAGGAGCAGCGGCGGCGGCAGCTGCATCAGCAGCAGGCTCTTCTTTAACAACTGGCTCAACAATGTTGGCGAGAGTGATGTCTTCACCTTGGTGGCCCATTACTTCGGCACCTTTCGGAAGTTTCAGCTCGCTCAGCTTGAAGGCGGCGTTCAGTTCAGCGGTCGAGAGGTCGATCTCAATAGCTTCCGGAATTTCGCCAGCGGCGCAGCGCAGTTCGAGGTGGTGGTGCACAACGTTCAGAACACCCTTGGCTTTAATGCCCGGGCAAACTTCCTGATTAACAAAGTGCAACGGCACATGAACCGTCAGTTTGGTTTTTGGACCAACGCGCATGAAGTCAACATGCTCGACGCGGTCGGTTACCGGGTTGAGTTGGATATCACGTGCAAGAACCGTAACTTTTTCACCATCGATGTCGAGGTCACAAATGTGGGTCCGCATGCCGCCCTTTTGGAACTGCAGGGTAATTTCTTTTTCGCCACATGAAATCATGACCGGAGTCTTGTTGTCTCCGTAAACGACAGCCGGAACACGGCTCTCACGACGCAAAGCACGAGCGACCCCCTTACCGGCCCTATCTCGCTTTTGTGCCGTCAATGCATATTTTTTTGACATAGCAACTTTCCTTATAAATTAGAGTGAACAAATTATCCTCCGGCCTCCAGGGGTGCCGAAAAGGATGGGCAGGTGTACCAGATAAAGGATGGGATAGACAAGGATTATTTGAGAGAAAGCCGCAAAATGCGGCTTTCGGTTATCTCTATTTAAATAGGTTTAAATTCCTTATCGCCTTATTTAAAGAGGGCCGAGATCGAACGATCTTCCGCAATACGCAGAATGGCCTCGCCCATCAGCGGCGCAATGGTTAATTGCTCGAAGTGGGCGGATTTAAGAACTGCTTCGGACGGCTGGATCGAATCTGTGGTCACCAGCTTCTTAATCGGGGATTTTTCAACACGCTCGACCGCAGATCCGGACAAAACGCCATGAACGACGTAGGAGTATACCTCTTCCGCGCCGTTTTCCATCAAGGCCACAGCCGCATTGCAAAGTGTGCCAGCCGAATCGACGATGTCATCGATCAGGACGCAGGTTTTACCCGACACATCGCCGATCACGTTCATGACTTCGGACACACCGGCTTTCTCGCGGCGTTTATCAATAATGGCCAGATCGGCATTCAGGCGTTTGGCAATCGCACGGGCGCGAACCACGCCGCCGATATCCGGCGAGACGATCATCAGGTCTTTACCGACGAAGCGGCGTTCCATATCCGGAACGAATACCGGCGAAGCAATCAGGTTGTCGGTTGGAATATCGAAGAAGCCTTGAATTTGTCCGGCGTGAAGGTCCAGCATCAATGCGCGGCTGGCTCCGGCGGTCGTAATCAGGTTGGCGACCAGTTTAGCGGTGATCGGTGTACGGGAACCGGTGCGGCGGTCCTGACGGGCGTAACCGAAATACGGGATAACGGCTGTAATGCGGCGGGCCGAGCTGCGGCGCAGGGCATCCAGCGTAATCAGGAGTTCCATCATGTGGTCGTTGGCCGGAAACGAGGTCGGCTGGATCACAAAGACGTCTTCGCCGCGGATATTCTCATCTATATCGACAAAGACCTCCATATCCGCAAAACGCTTGATACTGGCCTTAGCCAGTGGAATATCAAGATATGTGGAGATTGCCTGAGCCAAAGGTTGGTTTGCATTGCCTGCAATCAGCTTCATCGGAGGACCCCTTGTCGATCGGTAATTGATATGGGCGCACTATTAAAAATTTTTGCGGGAAAATCAAGAATTTATCACAGTGCAACTTTAACGCAGCTAATCACTGATAATTGCCGCCCGTAGTTTTGTTCGCCTCTGTGGGTTGCCCGCCTGAAACTGAAATAGTCATTTTCCAGAGCATATGTGTCTTTTCCGGCCTTATGGATGGTTTTAATTCCCGCTTTTTCAAGACGATCGGCGACATAGGATTCCAGATCAAAATGGACAGACTGGTTTATTTTAATAAAGAATTGCTCTGAGTGCGGGTTATGTTCCAGAAACGGCATTTTAAAATCCGGGCCGACTTCATAACTTTTAACGCCAATACAGGGGCCTATCGCGGCAGTGATCGTCTCTTTCAGCGCGCCGAGCTTTTCCATTTTCAGAATTGTTTGTTCGCACACGCCTTTTAATGCCCCGCCCCAACCCGCATGGGCCGCCCCGACTACCGGGGCTCCATTTTGCTTTGTTCCTGCAAACAAGACCGGAGCGCAGTCGGCGGTCAAAACGCCAATAATCTCGTCCGGCGTATCACTGACCAATGCATCGCCTTCGGTTTGGCTATCGCTTGACGCGTCAGAACCGATAAAGCATTCCGACGAATGCATTTGTTTCAATGTCTTAACTGACAAATCTCCAGCATCACTTCCGGTTAGAACCAACGCCACGCGGCGTCTATTCTCAAGGATGCACTCCATAACATCGCCTGAATGCAGTGAACAGTTGAGGCTATCGTATATCCCCGCGCTCACGCCGCCTTTACGCCCAAAGAAACCGTAATGTACTTGAGGCCCAAATAGGTCACTGCCGAATATCCGATGAGTCACGACCTGACCTCCAAAACTTTGAATAACTCGCCCATGGCGTCCTTATCGATCAAACGGGATAGTCCAGCCTTAATTGCCTCTTTTTGATCTTCGGACGTGGCCGTCCGCTCAAGCTGCGCCGCCCGCGCCCCAATCCCCATTCTTTCCAAGAATTCCTTTTGTGTACAGCATGATGGGATTGCTTCTTGATTCAAAAACTGAAGAGCGAGCGTGCCGAAATCAACATGTGAGGTAATATCGGCATCCCCCTGTTTATCAAGAATATTTTCAAATTTATGCCGGGATACTGCTTGTAGTGTGTCACCAAGCGCTGAAACCGGATGGCCATAATCAATAAAAAGGCCGGACCCACCCTGATTTTTTAGCCTCCGTCCCATTTCCGACGCCACAGCTTCACGGGCTGGCGCCCATTCAAATATATCGCCCGCCATTCCCGAGGGGAGATTATTGGCCAAAACCACCGATCCCGGCGCAAAACAAAGGGCTCCATCACCTGACAGCGCAATGACGCGCTCTTGCCAACCGTTTGCACCACAGATGAATTGACGGATTGGCAGGGCATCAAAAAACTCATTCGCCACAAAGAGTAACGGTGCATCATCCGGCAATGTTTCAAGACTATCATGCCAAACAGGCTTGATTGACGGCAGCGTTTGGCGCTGTTTTTCCTTAAGAGCCGGTGATGTTTCGACCAGATGCACCTGCACAGCGTCAAGGCAGCCAGGCACAATTTTAATGACGCGCAGAATGTCCGCCATAAGAGTTCCGCGCCCAGGACCGCATTCGACCAAGTGTATTTTTTGGGGAGAGCTTAGACGTATCCACTCTTCGGCAACCCAAATCCCTACCATTTCCCCGAACAACTGGGATATTTCAGGCGCCGTGGTAAAATCACCCGCCGCCCCTAACGGGTCTCTGGTTTTGTAGTATCCATAATCTTGATGTGCCAAACAGAGCGACCAATACTGGTCAATGCGCATTGGCCCGTTTTGGCGGATCATATTCTCGATCAGGCTTTTGAGCGGTTGCACCGATAACTCCAGATCATCACACCCAACCCCGCCAGCATCATCGGGATGCACAGGATTTGCCCCATTGTGACTTGGTCCACGATGAAGCCCAGCTGCACATCCGGCTCACGGAAAAACTCAACTCCAAAGCGGAACGTCCCGTAAAACAAGAGAAAAGCTCCTGCAATCATTCCGCCGCACTCGCGCACTGCCTTGATATGAATCAGCGTCATCAGCACGATCAAGAGCACCAAACCTTCAAGCGCAGCCTCATAAAGCTGACTCGGGTGACGCGGCTCCGCTCCGCCACGCGGAAAGATGACCGCCCATGATGCATCAGTGACGCGGCCATAAAGCTCCCCATTTACAAAGTTAGCAACCCGCCCCAACCCGAGCCCGATCGGAACAACGGCGGTCGTGACATCCGCAAGGCGCGGGAATGACATGGATTTCCTGCGCGCGTAAATGATAAGCGCCAAAATAACGCCAAGCGCCCCGCCATGGAACGACATTCCTCCATGCCAAACTTTGAGAGCTTCCGCCGGATTATCGATATAGACCGGCAGATTGTAGAACAGGACATAGCCAAGTCGCCCGCCCAACAAGACCCCCAAGATCGCCCACGACATAAAGTCATCAATATCAAGGGCTTTGGGATGGATATCATCCTTATAGAGTCCGGTCAGATATTTGGCGATTTTCCAAGCCGCGATAAAGCCCGCTATATAAGCCAGCGCGTACCAATGAATCTGGAGTGGCCCCAAAGTGAATGCCACAGGGTCGATTTCAGGAAAACTATAAGCCATTAGCGATATGGGTCCGTTTTTGACAGGTAGTTCTGAATATAGTCCGCCACCCCGTCTTCCAAAGAGGTGAACGGCAAATTATATCCCTTGCCCACCAATTTCGACATATTGGCCTCGGTGAAGTACTGGTATTTGCCCTTGAGCTGCTCCGGCATATCGATGTACTGGATTTTTTCAGGCATACGGGACGCTTTAAACGACGCTAAAGCCAAATCTTTAAAGCTGCGCGCCTTTCCGGTACCCACGTTAAATAGCCCGCTGACCTCTGCGTTCTTGAAGAGCCAGAGCATGACACTTACGCAATCTTTTACATAGATAAAGTCGCGTAATTGGCCGCCATCCGTATATTCAGGACGATCCGAACGGAACAGACGCGCCGTCGCTCCCGCCGATATTTGCGGGTAGAGTTTACAGATAACACTCATCTGCTCCCCCTTATGGTATTCGTTCGGCCCATAGACATTGAAAAACTTGAGGCCGCACCATTGAGGAGGAACTCCGCCCTCTTCTTCTTTATACACAATACCGGATACATAACGATCCGCGAGGTGTTTCGACCATCCATAAGGGTTAAGCGGTTGCAGATGCGCCAGAAAATTAGAGCTGTCGTCATCGTTGAAGCCGTGACCGCCATCGCCATAGGTTGCCGCCGATGATGCGTAGATAAAACGCACTTTGTTGCGGGAACACCAGTTCCATAAAGTCCGGGTCAAGACAAAGTTGGTTTCAACGATCAAGTCGGCGTTTTTCTCGGTGGTCGAGGAAACAGCCCCCATGTGAAAGACCATTTCGATCTCGGAGGCGTGCTCATCCATATAATCCAGCAAACGTGCCGGAGGTATAATATTGTGCAGATGGCGTTTGGACACATTTCGCCACTTATCGCCAATTCCGAACGTGTCACAAATTACAATTCGTTTATATCCGGCATCTTCCAGTCCCGCGACCAGATTCGATCCAATAAAACCGGCTCCGCCTGTAACAATAATCATATCGTCCTCTTACACATATTTGGCTTTATCCACTGAAACCTGCTTAATCCTTTTTGGGAAGTGTTGCAACCCGGTTGCGATCAATGCTACACAGGCTTTTCAATTCCCCGTAACGATAAGGTAAAAACCATGAGTATCGACAACCGTCTTTTCGATGACCTGACACGTGTAGCCGGTGGCGCTGCCAGCATTCTTTCGGCTGTCGGCAAGCAAATTGGTGAAGGCCTCAAAGATCAGATGGGGGACAAATTCAACTTCCCTTCGTCGTCTGCCGCCGGATTTAGCGCCGCGAACGATGATGTCGAACGGCTTCAGGGGGTTGTGACCAAACTCCGTATGGAACAAGAAGACCTCAAGGCCCGTATTGCTACCTTAGAGTCAATGCTCAATGTAAAACCAAAAGCGTCTGCACCGGCCAAAAATGCGCCAGCAAAGGCTTCAGCTCCTAAAGCAAAAAAGGCAACTAACAGCAAGACAGCAAAAGCAAAATCCGCACCCGCCAAAAAAGCACCAGCTAAAAAAACACGTAGCAAATAACACGATAATTCTTTTGGGGAGAACAGATCGATATGCCGGTCTCGAACGATAATTTCTTTGATGATTTTCACAACCCGCTCGACGGCGTGGAATCGATCCTGATGCGCCAGAAATGGACGTATTCGCGCATGAACCGCGATGAGCTGTTTCTGGAACTTAAAGGCCAGCACGGCATTTATCGCATGATGTTCCTGTGGAACGACACCCACGAAGTAATCCAGCTTTGTGCCGAGTTCGATATGCGTCTTGCCGATTTTCATTATGAGCGCGCCTGCAAAATGATGAACGAAATTAACGGGGCGTTATGGATGGGCAGCTTTACCCTGCCCCCCGAGAGCATGATCCCGAATTTCCGTTACACCCAGATGATGCGCGGCCTTCAAGGCGGATCGGATATGGTCGACATACTCGAAGACCTGATCCAGTACACGATGGATGAATGCGATATGCATTATCCGGCGTTCAGCATCCTTGCCTCTGAAAAGACACATGACGAGGACCAGTTGGCGCTCGCGTTGATGCCGGCTGCCGGATTATCGTAAGATGCCCACCCCGACCCGAATTCTTCTGGTGGGATGCGGCAAAATGGGATCAGCCCTTCTTAAAGGCTGGCAGGCGCATGACGCAGATTTTGCATTAACCGTTGTTGACCCCGCATCTCCGGATGCCGATTTCGTATCGCTTAGTGACTGTAAAGGCGTATTTGATTGCGTTGTCCTCGCGGTCAAGCCGCAAGTTCTGGATGCAACGCTCCGCGAACTTTCACCTTTTCTCAATGCACAAACATTGCTGCTGTCGATTGCCGCCGGAAAAACCATTGCCACACTTCAATCCGCCAGTGACGCGTCATTGCCCGTTATTCGCACCATGCCCAACACCCCTGCCGCGATTGGCTGCGGCATGACTGTACTCTGCGCCAATCAATGCGCGACCGACGCCCACAAATCCTTAGCCGAGCAATTGCTCGGCGCTGTTGGACAAACCGCCTGGATTGACGATGAAGCGCTGATGGATGCCGTGACCGCCGTCTCCGGCTCCGGCCCCGCTTATGTTTTTGCATTAATTGAAGCCATGGCTTCCGCCGGAGTAACTGCCGGATTATCGCCTGAACTCGCCATGACGCTCGCACGCGCCACCGTGATTGGCTCCGGTGCGCTTGCCGGCGCCACTCCTGATATTGACGCCGCAACGCTTCGCAAAAATGTGACCAGCCCCGGCGGAACCACCGAGGCTGCTCTTAAAGTATTACATGAAGACGGGTCCGGATTAACCGCTCTTATGACCCGCGCCGTCCTTGCCGCCCAAAAGCGCGGCAAAGAACTTGCATCAACCAATTAGGCCGCGCGTTTTAAGGTCTGGTCGTATTCGCCAACCTCAGGGAATTTGGCCAATTCGTCATTGATCGCGTCAAATGCATCAAACATCCGGTCTTCGGATACAGGGCTTTCGACCACGACCACCAAGGACGGCTTGTTGGACGATGCACGGATCAACCCCCATGTACCATCTTCAAAAGTGAATCGCACGCCGTTGACGGTGACGATATCGGTTATCTTTTGACCGCGCACGGATGCTCCGGTTGCTTTGTAGTTTTCGAACACTTTAATCAACGCATCGACAATGCCGTACTTTTTGTCGTCGGGGCAGAACGGCGCCATAGTCGGGCTCCCCCACGTTTTCGGCAAAGCGTCTTTGAGGTCGGACATGGATTTCGACGGGTTACGATCCATGAGGCGGCAAATGGTGACTGCCGTCATAATTCCGTCATCATAGCCGCGTCCGAGCGGTGCATTGAAGAAGTAATGCCCACTCTTTTCAAAGCCGACCATCGCCTGAATTTCATTGACGCGGCGTTTCATGTAGGAGTGACCGGTTTTCCAATAATCTGTTTGTGCTCCCAGTTCTTTCAAAACAGGGTCAGACGCATAAAGGCCAGTTGATTTCACATCGGCCACGAATTTCGCGCCTTTGTGCTGAGCTGCCAAATCACGCGCAATGATCACGCCCATTTTGTCGGCAAAAATCTCGTCTCCGGTGTTATCGACAACGCCGCAGCGGTCGCCGTCACCGTCAAACCCCACACCAAAGTCTGCTCCGGTTTCTTTGACTTTGGCGCTCAATGCGTGAAGCATTTCCATGTCTTCCGGATTCGGGTTGTATTTCGGGAAGGTGTAATCAAGATCACAGTCCATTTCGATAACATCAACACCGATGGCGCGCAGCACGTGCGGTGCATATGCTCCAGCAGTGCCGTTACCGCACGCTGCAACGACCTTGAGTTTGCGATTGAGTTTTCCGCCTTTGGCCAAATCGGCAATGTAGCGTTCTTTGATATCGCCGATATATTCGTAGGAGCCACCTTCTTTGGTGATGAATTTCTGGCTCAAAGTGATTTCTTTGAGGCGGGTCATTTCGTCCGGCCCGAAGGTCAGCGGGCGGTTAATCCCCATTTTAACACCCGTCCAGCCATTTTCGTTATGGCTGGCGGTGACCATGGCCACAGCCGGACAATCCAGTTCGAATTGTGAAAAATATGCTACTGGCGAAAGCGCGAGGCCCACATCTTTTACTTTGCAGCCAACCGACATCAAACCAACGATCAATGCATTTTTGATGGTCGCCGAGTACGAACGGTAATCATGACCAACAATGATCGATGATGGCGTCACGCCGCGTTCATGCATCAAGGTGCCGATAGCTTTGCCGAGCATCTGAACACCGCGGAGGTTGATTTGCTCCGGATAGAGCCAACGGGCGTCATATTCACGGAATCCACTTTCAGCTACCAGTACATCACGTTCAAAGGCTTCGGAGTTCGGCTTGATGGTCATTTTTGTGATCCTTATGTCCTTGTGTTTCTTCAGGTTGGCTTTAACAGCCCCAGCCTTTTTTTTCAATATGTTTATGGCACAGCGCAGCAATTGCGGCTTTATTCTATGATATCTTACTTTTTTACTTGCGAATACTTGGGCAGTTTTTATATAACCCCCGTATATTCCTTAAAAATTCGCACTTCTTTCGAGATTGAACTGATTATGGCCGATACCAATAAACATTCCGAACTGATGTCCTACACCGCCGAGATCGTGGCCTCCCACCTCTCGAACAACACCGTGGCGGCTGCGGATATTCCCGCCCTGATCGAGCGCATTTTCAAGACACTTTCGGGACTTGGAACCGAAACAAAAACGATCACATCGATTGGTGATCGCCCGCAGCCCGCCGTTCCTATCCGTAAATCGGTTATGCCGGATTACATTATCTGCCTTGAAGATGGCAAGAAGCTCAAAATGCTGAAACGCCACCTCAAAACGGCCTACAATATGACACCCGAACAATATAAGGATCGTTGGGGCTTGCCACACGATTATCCGATGGTTGCGCCAAACTACACCAAGCAGCGTAGTAAACTGGCGAAAGACATTGGCCTTGGCACATCATCGAGCCGAACCAAACCAGCCAAGAAATAATTCGTTCTTGATCAATACCTATTCTATTGTAAACTGACCCTGACTGAGTTCCCCTATTAACTCTTAAAGGTCAGCTTATGCCCATTTCCAAAAACTCCCCAACTTTTCCCCTTTTGGCTCTTTGTGGAACTCTGGTTGCCGCCTTGCCTTCCTATGCCGATACCGGATTTTCCGGTGAAGTCGAAATGCAGGTCCAAAATGATCTGGTTCTTGATTCCGATGATCCAGACGAGGAGCGGAACACGCTTTTTACAAAAACCGAGCCCATTTTTAATTACGGTTTTACCGACCATC
The DNA here is from genome assembly GCA_051715325.1 of Alphaproteobacteria bacterium. Taxonomy (GTDB): domain Bacteria; phylum Pseudomonadota; class Alphaproteobacteria; order Micavibrionales; family Micavibrionaceae; genus UBA1573. Next base: position 87,450 of record JBPXJO010000021.1, read on the forward strand.
TTTCGGTGCAGGCTCATCTGGTTTTTGAACCTGTTCAGGACACGGATCCGAGCGAAGATACTTACTTTGATAATGAAGGGCTTTATGTTCAGGAGTTGACTGCCCGTTATGACACCGACACATACGGATTTTATGCCGGTAAATTCAACCCGAATTTCGGCTTTATGTTCGAGCAAGGCCCGAGCATTTACGGTAATGATTTTGCCGAAGATTATGAAGTCACTGAACGCCTTGGCGTTGGCGGCTATTATGTATTCGGGGATGAAAAATCCGGCCGTGGCGTCCACACGCTTTCGGCCAATCTGTTTCGCGCCGATACCACGTTCCTGAGTCGCTCGACAATTACGACTCGCGGCCAACTCCATCATTCCGATGGCGGCATCAGCAATACATCGGCACCGGTTTCTCTGTCCCTCGCACTTGATAGTGAAGGCATTTGCGGCGTGGATGGGCTGAATACCCACCTATCCTATCGTCACTAGAAAGCAGGCGATAAAGACACAGGACTGGATAACGAGAATGGCTACGCGGCCGGATTTACCTATGACCGGCCATTGACCGAACGGGTTGGAAGCCAGTTCCAGTTAGAATGGGCGGGCATCCGGAACGTTGACGGTTCATCGGATGATACCGATTACGTTTCGTCTTCGCTGACTTTTACACTGGATCAAGCCTGGAAATTCACCGGAGCTTACAGCCAACGGACAACCGATCCGGATGCTGGTTCATCCGTGCGTGACCATCTTTATGAACTTACGGCCGGATATGATTTCGAAAACGGTGTCGGTGTTAACCTTGGGTATGTTGTTGCCGAGGAAGATCAGATTGACCGGAACGGCGTTGGACTTCTTTTGACTTACGAACGCGAATTCTAATTTTTAACTGCATTCATAAAAAAAGGCGCCCGAAGGCGCCTTTTTAATTCTTGCTTTCCTAGATCGTCAACGCTTCATCAATGAGGCGCGCCTGCTCGAGCGCGTGACGCTTGGCGTATCCGGTTGCTGGCGCTGCCGACGCAATGCGGCCCGCATATTTCGGACGCGCGGCTTTGTGCTTGACCTTAATCAAGGTCTCTTCGATCAATGGATTGACAAAGAACCAAGCACCCTGGTTTTTCGGCTCTTCCTGACACCAGACCACATCAGCATTCGGATAACGGGAAAACTCGTCTTCCAGAACTTTATCCGGGAACGGATAGAGCTGTTCGAGACGCAGCAGAACCACATCCTTGATGCCGCGTTTGTTGCGCTCTTCGAGAAGATCATAATAAACCTTACCGCTACACAGAACCACACGGCGGATGTTTTTATCAGCCGCGAGATCGGCGCGGTTATCATCCCACAAGACACGGTGGAACGTGCTTTGTCCGGTGAACAGGTCTGCCGACGATACAGCCGATTTATGACGCAGCAATGACTTTGGCGCCATATTGATCAGCGGTTTACGGAAGTCGCGGTGCAACTGACGACGCAATGCATGGAAGTAGTTTGCCGGAGTCGTGATATTGCACACCTGCATATTGTCTTCCGCACAGAGCTGGAGGAAGCGCTCGAGACGCGCTGACGAGTGTTCAGGCCCCTGCCCTTCGAAACCGTGCGGCAACAGCATGACCAAGCCCGACATACGGAGCCATTTGCTTTCCGATGCGGCCAAGAATTGGTCAATGATGATCTGCGCACCGTTGGCGAAGTCACCGAACTGCGCTTCCCAGATAACCAGTGCGCGTGGCTCGGCCCATGAATACCCCAGCTCGAACCCAAGAACGGCAAATTCGGACAGGGGGCTGTCATGAATTTCAAATGCTGCTTGTTTGTCGCTGATATGCTTCATCGGGATGTACTGGGTCTCGTTCTCCTGATCGTACATGATCGCATGACGGTGCGAGAATGTTCCACGGCCCACATCTTCACCGGAGAGGCGAACGTGGAACCCATCATCCAGAAGCGATGCCAGTGCCAATGCTTCGCCAGTGCCCCAGTCAAATCCTTGGCCGGTTTTGAACATTTCGGCTTTTTGTTCGAGCTGACGCGCGATTTTCGGGTTGATGTTGAAATCTGCCGGATAGCTTGTCAGGACTTTGCCGAGTTGTTGCAGCTTGTCCGCCGAGATCGCGGTCGATCCGCGGCGTTCATCGCCATAAGCGACCTTGAGACCCGACCAGAACCCTTCGAGATAGTCGGCTTTGTTCGGCTTGAAGCTCTTGGTTGCGTCATAGGCCTCTTCCATCTTTTTATGGAACGAGGTGACAACGTTTTTGGCTTCGTCTTCGCTATAGACCTTTTCGCCCACGAGCTTGCGGCCATAGATTTCACGGACGTTATCAAGGCCTTTGATGCGTTTGTACATCAGCGGCTGGGTAAAGGATGGCTCGTCCCCTTCGTTATGTCCGTAACGGCGATAGCAGAAAATATCGACCACAACGTCCTTCTTGAAGGTCTGACGGAATTCGGCCGCGATGCGCGAGACGTGAATGACCGATTCAATATCATCGCCGTTCACGTGGAAAATCGGGGCCGAGAGAATTTTCGCCATATCGGTGCAATACGGGCCCGAGCGCGAATATTTCGGCATGGTCGTAAAACCGATCTGGTTGTTGATAACGATATGGATGGTTCCGCCAACACGGTAGCCCGGCAGTTCCGACATAATCAATGTTTCCGCAACAACGCCCTGTCCGATAAACGCTGCGTCACCATGAACCAGAATTGGAGCGACTTTGCCACGCTCGGCGTCCTGACGCTGGAACTGTTTGGCGCGGACACGTCCAATCGCGACCGGATTGACCGCTTCGAGGTGCGACGGGTTTGCGGTCAAGGTCAAGTGCACGTTTTTTGCGCCGTACATTTTGTCATTAGTGTAGCCCATGTGGTATTTCACGTCACCGGTTCCGAGGATATCGTCCGGATTACTGGACATTCCCTGAAATTCGGCAAAGAGCGTGGTGTATGGTTTGCCGACGACGTTGGTCAGCACGTTGAGGCGTCCACGGTGCGCCATCCCCAAGACAACCTCTTCACATCCGAGTTCGCCGAGGCGATAGATGGTTTCTTCGAGGGACGCAATGAAGCTTTCACCACCGTCAACGCCAAACCGCTTGGTTCCGACGTGCTTGGTGTGAATGAATTGCTCGAGACCTTCGGCGTTCACCAGATGCTGGTAGAAGCGTTTTTTCTCTTCGGTTGTAAAGGCGGTGTGATTGCGCGAGGCTTCGATGTGCTGCTGAATCCAGCTTTTTTCCTCAGGCGAAACCGAGTGCAGGAATTCGACACCGATTTTGCCGCAATAGATATTGTGGAGCGCATCACGGATTTCGCCGATGTTAGCGTATTCCATGCCGAGAACGCCGCCGATATAAATCGGGCGCTTCATGTCTTGCGGGCCAAAGCCATAAAAGCTCGGGTCGAGTTCTTTGTGGTATTCCGGATGTTTTAATCCCAGAGGATCAAGGTCGGCGGCCAAATGCCCGAGAGCACGATACGCGCGGATCATCATCAACGCGGCAATCGAGTCTTTTGTGGCTTGCTGAACGTCGGTTGCATTTGCGGCCGCCGCAACAGCCGGACGACCCGACTGGTTCGCCGGAGCCGATGCCGATGCTTGATCGGCAGTTGTCACATGACCAAACGGTGCGGACGGGGCGCGGTATTCATTTTCTGACCAGCTGGCTCCCGAGAGTTGGCGAAGGAGCGCGCTTTCATCGTCTTGCAAATCGGCAAACAGGCTTTGCCAGCTCGGATCGACTTTGGCCGGACTTGCCAAATATTCGCGGTAAAGATTGGCGATGTATTCAGCGTTGACACCGGATAGAATGGTTTTAAGAGTACTGGAACTGGTCATGTCAAATGTCTCTTGGAATTTAGGGTTATCGCGGGGATATTATCACGACTTAAGCTGCAAAAAAGGGGAATTCTGCGTTTTTTTGCAAAATCCCCCGCGGTGTGCGCCAAGATATTTTGATGCACTGCTATAAATTGGAATTTTCTATTTCAAGGGCCTCGGCCAGCTCCCGCAGGGCCGCCCGCTCGCTCGCCGATATGTTGGCGACTTCCTGCGGGCTCAATCTGGAACTTCTTTTGGAAAACATACCGCGAATTACCACCGAAGCTTTAACTGCCAGCGCCGACACCCCCGAACGTTCCTGAAACGCGGTTGCCACATCCCGCGCGACGCTAAACATGATCTGGCGCAACGACGGCGTTAAAATCGGCTTGGCGACCTGAATTTCCTGTAAAAGCTCGATAAGGTCATTTGACCACGCCTTCCAGTGCTGGGTGTTCGACAGGGTTATGCCAATAATTTCACGCTCATCACTTCCGTTCGGAAATTGACGATAAAGCGACTGAAGACGGGCTTTAACGACTCGGCTTTCAATACCTTGCGCCGTATTCCCTCCATCTTCATCCGACAAAGATACCCACATCGCGCAGCGATAAATGAGCTTGGCTATAAATTGTTTATCTCTTGGATTTGTAATCATGATTTCAGTGTCGCCCACATTTCCTGCAAAGCATCATCTTCTTGGGGGGAGATATTCATATCTTTGAGGCTTTGTTTATCGGTCAGAGCCAACACTACATTATTGGCTTTTTCCGAAAGCCACGAGAAGTAGCCTTCTGGTTCCGGGGCGTTATCGGCGTCTTCGCGGTATGCCTCGGCAACCGCCGTACCAATCATCATGATCGCTTTTTCAAATGCCTTATATTCTTCGGCGTTGGTTTGGCCTTTAGCGGCAGAGATAGCGCGAGAAAGATCTGGAAGAAAATCATCGTTGTTTCCTTCCCAGCGCGTCCAGCTTCCTTTCTGGCGCACGGCTTCGGCAGCTAATTCATTGATTAACGCCCCTGCTTTTGCCGCTTTGGAAATTTTTTCAAGGACCGAGATGAGTTGTTTCTTCTCGATGTGCTCGGATTCTTCGCCTACATCCGTATCATCAATCGTGCTCACCCAATATCCGGTGCGATAGAAAATGCCGACAAGCAGTTCCTGATCCTCAGGAACAAAGCGTTGAAGTTCTGACATAATCTACTCCTCAATTAAATTTTTGTGGAAATGCCGAGCGTGTCGGCCAGAAGTCCGATGGCCATACGTTCATCGCGGCTGATATTGAGCAGCGAGTCATTGGACATCAGCTCCTCACCCTTGATAAGCGCCTCGACCTTACGGAACAAAAGCGATAGATAGATTTTGAATTTATCAATAGCGGATACCGAGTCATCAAACTCGCGGTATGCCAGAGCCACGGAAATCGCGATTTCGAGCAAGTTGTTCTTGAACGCCACAATTTCGCGCAATTCGATCACTCCGGTCAACGCTTCGGTCGCCTTCAGGCACTCTTCCGGCACGATCTCGATATGACCTTTCCACGATTCCCAGTTTTTCTTTTGCTCAAGCATCTTGATCATGGCTTCCTGAGCGAACTCGGACTTGAGGGTATCCTCGACATAAAAGGTCACGATATTCTCGAGGGCCTGCATCTCTTTCTGGTCAGCCTCAGCCCCGCCGGTCTTATCACTCGCGGAAATGTAATAGCCCACCCGAAACGGGAGCTGTATAACGAGATCTTGGATGTCTTGCGGTAAAGAAGATAAAGCTGTCATGGGCGTAGAATATCTTAATTTAGCCCCCCATCAAAGAGGCTTTTTCTTATTAATGGGCCACAAGGCCGGGAATTTGAGCCATATCGTCGCCAATCCGGCTGGAGAGATCGAGGAGACGGGTCGCTTCCTCCCTCAAAAACTCCATCATCTCGAGAATGGCACGTTTTTCGTCCTCGCAGTCCAGCTCTTCAAGGCCCGGATTTGCTTCCTTATAGCCCCGCAGGAAATCATAGAGGACCAGCATATCCGATAGCGCATCCTGAATGGATTCGGACGCGTCAAAAAGGTCGGAACCCGTGGCTTCAGCGGTGAGATTAAAACTATCCACCACGTTTACTCCTGTCAGCATCCCCTGCGGCTGAGCTGATAACGGCGCCCCGCATATTTTTTCGATAATACTGCCGTGAATGCCCGTCATCCGGCGTGCATCATGAAGCTTCACTGTTTCGGCAGATTCACGTTCGATTAGCCCCATCAGGTCATTTATTTCTTTAATTTTTCCGTTTTCGGCACCTGATACCGGCCAAAGGTCAATCAAGTTGCTTCGCCAGCCCAAATATTGGGACATCGCCATTTGAAACGACAGGAACACGCCCCGCTTTTCCTGCACCATCTCGGTGTAACGGTTGGGCGGAAGCGATAACGGTAAGCGGCGGCGCTCGAAATCTTCGGTAATCATGCGGGTTTGCTGATCCAGCTCAACCAATCCATCGACAACAGCTTTGCTGTGCCAGAGAAGTTTGCGAAACTCCTCCATAAATGAGAGCGAGATTGCGCTCATGCGCTCGGGCCATTGTTCTTTTTGCCTGTTTTGCTCGACCACTTCACTGCCCAGTGCCGCGGTTACGGTTTCATCATCGGCGGACATGACCGCCTGAAACGCGGCGACCAAGAACATATGATGTTGGCTGAACTCTTCCGGATTTGCTTCCAATCCTGTTGCTCCCTGTTTTTTAGCAACGCTATTCAATTCTTATGGCAATGGCAAATAAAATATGAATTGCCCCGATATTTTCCGTATTTTTATAAGGCGCGCTTCTTGGCCATTTGATGGGCTAACTGATAAAGGTGCTTTGTCGCGGGGTTAATAAAGTTCTCCGGCGTAATAAGATTGTAGGTCATGCATGGGACGGCTCCTTTCGGAACGACCAGAGAACGAAAGACCACACCGGTCATTGGTAGACGACCAAGGAAAGACGGCAATAAAGATACCCCCTGCCCTGCGGCGACCATATTCATGACCAGCGGCATTTGCAGAGCTTCGTACATCACGTTCGGCGTTTCACCGATGGCCGAGAAGGCACGATAAATCCCTTCATATCTTTGTGTACCCGCATAACGAGGCTGGGAGATAAACGGCAACCCAACCAAATCACGAATATGGACTTTGCTTTTGGCTGCGAGTTCATGTCCCGATGGGAGAACCACTTCAAGTTCATCTTTCGCAAGGTCAAGACGCCGTATATCGGTTTCCGTGTGACCGTCATCCAGCCAAATCAAAGCGGCATCCAGATGGGATGATTGCAAGTCCGTTAGTTGGAGAATATTGGCCTTTTCGTGCAGCACCAGCTCGGTTTTAATAAACGGAAATTTTTTGTGAAACTCGTGCAAAAGGCGCGTGGTAAAAGGATGAAACGGCGATGAGAAATTTTGTCCGATCCGGATGTGTCCTGTCAAACCGGACTCGGCTTGTCGGGTTTGAGCAGCAATACGCCCCATATCATGCAGAAGACGCCGCGCCTCCGGCAGAAGAAACTCGCCCGCCGGTGTTAGCTCGACATGGCGCTGCGTACGCTTAAACAAAAGAACGCCCAAATGTTCTTCAAGAGCCATAATCTGCTGACTTAATGGCGGCTGGGACATATTCAGGCGCCGAGCGGCACGCCCGAAGTGAAGCTCCTCGGCGACACAGACAAAATAGCGGAGATGTTTCAAGTCTACAGCATTGATATTCATTTCATATCAATTACCATTAATTATTATATTTAACAACTTAATTAAAACGCGTCATCTTTTGCTCATCAACACACCACACAGGAGATGACCCATGACTATTACTGCCCATATCGTAAATGCCTTTGCCGAGAATAGTGGCTATAGCGGCAATCCCGCTGCCGTCATTCTGGACGAACCCACCCTTTCGCCCGAACAACGCCAAGCGATTGCCAAAACAATCGGCGTATCCGAAACCGTGTTTCTGGATTCCCAAAGAAACGGCAAAGCCCTATTCAAAGCTTCATTCTATACCCCGACCCGTCCCATCGCGAATTGCGGTCATGCGACTATTGCCGCGTTCTCGCTGGTTCATGAATTCACAGGGAAAAGTTTCGGAGCTTTTGATGTTGAGTTTAATAATAGCGATCATTCGGTTCAGGATATTTATACCGATAACGAGAGTATTTTTCTCAGACTCAAAACGCCAAAGCACTTTCATGGGAAAGAGAGCCTGTCCCGTGACGAGACACTTGAAATTGCCGAAGCATTAGGGTTAAAGCCGCGTGATATCGACCATACCGCCGATGTGCACATCCGTAGCTTCGGAAACCCGTTTATTCTGGTTCCGGTTAAATCTGCCGAAGCATTGCGGCGTATCCAGCCCAATTTCAATCGGCTCGAAACCCTGAGTTCGCGCTTTAACGTGATTGGTCTTTATCCGTTTACACGGGATGTTCATGTGAAAGGCCGCGATGCCGCCGCGCGGATGTTTGCGCCTCACTACGGCATACCCGAAGAGTCAGCAACCGGAATGGCCGCGGCCGCATTGGCCGAGTACCTCCATGAAGATCGGGGGCTACGCCAGTCGCGCTTTCTAATCGAACAAGGCCGTTTTATGAATCGTCCATCTCCGAGTCTGATTGAAGCCCGTATGGAAACATCCCTATTCGGAAATCTCAAGGCGATCCAGATTGGCGGGCAGTCTTACAAAAAGAGCGAGGTTTCGCTTACCCTCTAAACAAAAAGGCCAGCGTAAAGCTGGCCTTTTTTAAATTCATTTTCCCAAACTTAAGCGGCAATCGCTTTCAGAACGGCCTCACCCAAGTGGGCCGGTGTTTCGGCTACAACGAAGCCTGCGGCTTTCATAGCGGCGATTTTCACTTCAGCGGTATCGTTGCCGCCCGAGATGATCGCACCGGCGTGGCCCATACGTTTTCCTTTCGGAGCGGTTGCTCCGGCAATGAAACCGGCAATCGGTTTTTTCTTTGCAGCGGCGCTGTAGAAATTAACCGCGTCCACTTCAGCCGAACCGCCAATCTCACCGATCATGATGATCGCTTCGGTTTCATCGTCCTTGAGGAACATATCAAGTGCATCGATGAAGTTGGTGCCGTTTACCGGATCACCACCAATCCCGATACAGGTCGATTGGCCGAGGCCCGCCGCTGTAGTTTGGTGCACGGCTTCATACGTCAGCGTGCCGGAACGGGAAACAATCCCGACTTTTCCGCGCTTATGGATGTGGCCTGGCATAATACCGATTTTGCATTCGCCCGGAGTGATAACGCCCGGACAGTTCGGGCCGATCAGGCGGGTTTTGGAGCCGCTCAAGGCGCGCTTTACTTTCACCATATCGAGAACCGGAATACCTTCGGTAATGCAAACAGCGAGTTCAATCTCGGCGTCAATTGCTTCGAGGATTGCGTCAGCAGCGAATGGTGGCGGCACATAAATAACCGATGCGTTGCAACCGGTTTCAGCTTTAGCCTCAAGAACGGTATCGAAAACCGGAAGGTTCAGGTGCTTGGTTCCGCCCTTGCCCGGAGTTACGCCGCCAACCATTTTGGTGCCGTAAGCAATGGCTTGTTCGGAGTGGAATGTGCCTTGAGCTCCGGTGAAGCCTTGGCAGATCACTTTGGTGTTTTTGTTAACAAGTACTGACATGTTGATCTATTCCTTCTTCTTAAGCAGCTTGGAGAGCTTTTTTGGTGGCGTCGACAATTTTCTTGGCCGCATCATCAAGGTTATCAGCCGCGATAATCGGCAGACCCGAATTGTTCAGGATGTCTTTACCGAGCTGAACGTTGGTCCCTTCCAAACGTACGACCAGAGGCACACTCAAGGCGACTTCTTTAGCGGCGGCAATGATACCGTTCGCAATGATGTCGCATTTCATGATCCCGCCGAAAATGTTGACAAGAACGCCTTTGACTTTCGGGTCAGAGAGAATGATTTTAAAAGCCGCGGTCACACGCTCGGTCGTTGCCCCACCACCCACGTCGAGGAAGTTGGCTGGCTCCATACCGTAATGTTTAATGATGTCCATGGTCGCCATCGCAAGACCGGCACCGTTGACCATACAGCCAATGTTGCCATCCATACGGACGTAGGAGAGTTCCCAGTTTTTAGCTTCGCGTTCGTTTTCGTCTTCTTCCGATTCATCGCGCATTTCAGCAACAGCTTTTTGACGGAAGAGTGCGTTGTCATCGAAGTTCATTTTGGCATCGAGGGCACAGACTTCGTTTTTATCGGTGACGATCATCGGGTTGATTTCAACGATCGAGCAATCCAGCTCAACAAACGCCTTGTAGAGCGACATGAAGAATTTTACAGCCGACTTGTTGGCATCGCCTTCAAGACCCAGACCATAAGCCAGCTTGCGAGCATGGAAGCCGGACATTCCGGACGCGGGATCAATTGATGCATGGATGATTTTTTCCGGATGTTTTTCGGCCACTTCTTCAATGTCCATACCGCCTTCGGTCGAGACCATGAAGGTCACGCGCGAGGTGCCACGGTCCAGAACAACCGAGCAATAGTATTCTTTTTTAATGTCTACACCGTCAGTAACGTAGAGGCGCTGGACTTCTTTGCCTTCCGGGCCGGTTTGCTTGGTCACGAGAACCTGATTCATCATGGCTTCGGCGGCGGCTTTGACTTCGTCTTTGGATTTGCAGAGGCGAACACCGCCCTTGCCTTCCGGATTGTTTTTGAATTTACCGGCTCCACGACCACCGGCGTGAATTTGAGCCTTTACAACATAAAGTGGGCCAGGAAGCTGATCCACTGCGGCAGCCGCTTCGGCGACCGACATAGCCGCAATCCCTTTTGGAACTGCTACGCCGTATTTGCCGAGCAATTCCTTGGCTTGATATTCGTGGATGTTCATCGTTTTATCTCCGCTCAATCTAATGAATGTCTATGCGTTACGAAGGGCTTAGAATCAGCCCACTTAACACCCCAATGGCATATCATCTCACCCTTGTCTTGAAAAGTCTTGAAAACGGCGAGAGCTTTGTTTTGACAAAGAGGGTCGTCGTTTGAAGTTTTTGGCCGGTTTGAGGCCTCTTTTAAACACAAATTAACTTTTTTCTGTAAAATTGGATGAAAATATATAAATGAGGGGATTTTCGTGGCTCAAGCTCGAACAAAAAACGATCAGCGAACTATTGATGATTTGCGTGATGTGGATGTCGAGGATGCCGCCGATTATGCCGAGCAGCTTCGCATAGAAGAAGAACGCTATGTTCTCGACCCGACTTACCGTGCCCCACGTATCGACAACCGCGGATTTATGGCCCGTTCCAATATTTCTTACTTTGATTTTGACGGCGATCATGAAGGCGACCTCACAGAAGAAGAGAAAAAGGAACTTGAAGAGGAGCGGATGCGTCAGTTCCGCGAGAACTATACCTCTATGTGCGAGATGATTGATGAGGCCTTAGGCCTTGATGATGACTCAGATCCCCTCATGGAATGGATGAATGATACGGACTGGGATAGCGGCTTCGAGTATCAAACATGGGACGAAATGGTTGATCAAAACCCCGACCTGTTTGTTGATAACGGCTTTACCTGTGGCATTACAGCAATGCTTCGCGACGAGCTCTATGGTTCCGAATTTGATTCCTGGCTTGCTCCTTTGCCTGAACCCGAGCCAGAACCGGCCTATCTGACCTACGATGTTAATCCGGTTACAGGCGAGAAAACCGAACTATCGGAAGATCAAAAAATCAGCCGTAAGATTGCGTATGATGCGGATCAAATTGTACAACAATCCACCAGTCTTACTATGGTTGATGACATCATCAAGGATGTATCACGTAAGGCCGCGACGCAAACGGCTTCAGCACCTCTCATTCAAACCGATCTTAATCTGACCGAGAGTTTCACAACGGCAACAACCGCCCCTGCTCCGACAGATGATCCGGCACCAAACGAGCCAGAAGTTGCTGCAACGCAACCTGTTGTCAAACAGCCTGAAGCCGCCCCTGCTCTTTAGATAGAACTATATATTTGCGACAATACGGCCAATGGACATTTGGCCGTATTTATATAAACTATATTATATACCTTTTACGTATCCTTCTCCCTACAGATCGGCAAACACATGATCTCTTTCTTTTCAAAAAAGGCTATCACCGAGGAAACTGGGGCATCAGGGACCGATAGTGTTCACGGAAACATCCCTTCGTCATTGGATCATAGTCAGCTCGTAGAAATTCTGGACTTGCTTTGCCATGGCCAATTTGAAAAAGCCAGAGCTCTGTCTGTCAGTAGTGGCTACGACGACTTTGTCGCTCCTATTGATTTACTGAGAAACAAGTACCAGTCCAATCTGCAAAATATCGTTGATCTGTCTATCAGTGTAAATGAAGCCAGTACACTTGGCGCAAAACTGAACCGCATTTCAGTTGACACCAACAACCGTTCGCAAGGCATGGCCGCAGCGGTCGAGGAACTCTCCGCCTCCTCGGCTTCTATTCTTGAAACGTCAAAGAGCGCTGAAATCCATACGCACGAAATGCTTCAAAACGTCGAAGAAGGCGTTCAAGCGTCGCAAGCCCTTGACGTTGCCAACAGCAACATCACCCGCGTCGTGGCCGACACCGAAGCCAAAGTAAATGATCTGGTGATTAGCGCAAATGAGATCGGACGTATTCTCAAGATCATTACGGATATTTCCGAAAAAACAAAACTCCTCTCGCTCAACGCCACTATCGAGGCCGCCCGAGCCGGAGAAGCCGGAAAAGGCTTTGCCGTGGTTGCTAGTGAAGTCAAAAACCTGGCTGAGCAAACGGCCTCGTCGGCGGACGACATTAAAGCCCGCGTTGCATCGCTAACTTCAGTGACGAGCGAAATTTCGTCCTTGATGAAAAATGTTTCGGATGCTGTCGCCAACGGACGGGAAAAATTGTCTGTCAGCCAATCGGCTATCGAACATATTCGCCAGAATTCCGAGACTGTCTCGATGCAAATGCAGGAGATCATGTCTATTCTTGTTGACCAGAATCAGGCTGTTTCCGAAATTTCGAGCAACGTTTCTGTTATCGCCTTGATGACCAATGATAGCGTTGGCCTGATCAACTCGACGTTAACATCAATGGATCAAGCCGAGGTTCTTCTCGTGACCTTACTTGGAGATTACGCTACGTATCAACTCGACCACACAACCGTCCACCTCGCCAAATCTGACCACGTCATCTGGAAACGACGTTTGGCGGCTATGGCGGCGGGACGCGTCAAACTTCAATCCAAAGATTTGGCCGACCATCGCAACTGCCGTTTGGGCAAATGGTACTATTCCGATGCGTCACTTCCCTATCGACACCTCCAAAGCTTCAAGGATATGGAGGCCGCGCATATCAATGTTCACAAACACGGTATTGATGCGGTTGACCGATTTAACACGCATGACCTTGATGGGGCTTTGAAGGAAATCGATATTGTCGACGCCGAGTCGAAAGCCGTTCTCTCGAACCTGTCGCTTCTGTCCGGAACAACAATCAAGATTTAAATATCTCGCTAGAACGGCGGCAGCGGCTCGATGGTCACGCGATAGCTGCCGTCGCGGCAACGGTCCAGCAAACACTCGGGCGAGCGCCCCCCGACCAGATGTCCTTCGAGGACATCCATCTGGTTCGGCATAATCACAACAGACACTTTCTGGCCTTCGCTGAGCCTAGCTTTTGATGCCTGGTTTGGCAGATAAAACACCACAGCCTCCCCTATCGACATATCGCCGATGGTCGCTTTTCTAAACCGCCGTATCAGCAAATCAGCCAAATCCCGCGAATGAAGACGCCCCTTCTCCTCTTCTGTTGCGCTCGCCGTAAAATCTATACGTGCCGCTATGAGCGGCTCGAGGCTCGAGGCTTTTTGTATCGAGAGTTTTCGGGTGTAATTCTCAATAAGCCCATCGGCTTTCTCGGCCGCGCCGGTCCACGGCCATTTCCTCGAGATGTCTTGTATCTCTTCAAGAAACTCGCTTGTGGCCGCCATCTTTTCGGTTAAGTTTAAGAAACATTCGGTCACAGTCACACTGTTATGGGCCAGCCCCGCGCGGACGATCCCGTTCAATGCCGCCGCTCTGTCCCTGAGCTCGGACATACTATAACAATCCAGCATTTCGTGGACTTTAAAGGCAAAGTATCCGTCAGCTTGATTTATAATATTTAGAAGGGCATCGGTGAACGGCTCAATACGAGATGCACGCTCCATCGCCTGCACTGCGCGAAGGACTTTATCCTGTTGATAAAAAGCTGCCGCGTCGCGATTTAGAACTTGCTCGAACTTTGATTTATCGGTTGTGCACGCGAGTGCGCGGGATGCGCCTTCCGCTATATCATCGCGGGAAGAGCCAAACGCCCACAGGACAATCGGGAGCAATTTGTCATCTATAACCTCAACAAAATCAATCTCAACCCTGATAACTTCCATAGCGGCTTGAGCAACCTCTGCAACGCTAGAGCGAACGGCCCGATCAAGCTGCGCGGCATAAAGGTGAATCTCCTTTTTGTACTCGAGCAACTCAAGAATACGGCACGTGCGATCCGGATGAGCCAAATTCATTGTATATATATCGAGCGCCCTATTAAATAACGCCGAATCTTCCAAACTGTCGGCAATATTCAGGGCCTTCCAGAAGACATCGTAGTCCGCGTGTTTTAATCCCGTTTCTAGAAAACCGTCGTAGGGAGGCTCAAGCTCATGTTGAAATTCCGATAACTTGTCAAGGACACCCAAAATGGCCATGGCTATTCCAGAGTCCGAATGCTCCGCCATACCACGCTTGAAGCAGTGGTGGAACAATGAGAGATCCGAACAATATTCGGCCGTTTCTATGGCCTTTACCGCAACATCCCCACGACCGAAATCTCCGGCCATATCAGCCAGCTCCTGCTCGAATTCGTAGGTGTAGTTTGTTTCGATGCAGGTATCGATGGCCGCAATGACAACATCAGACGACGGATGCGTAAAGGCATCTTTCATATTTCTGATAAAATCATCGCGATCAAAGTTGGTTTGCGTAATACTCGCCGCATGAAGGCGATCAATCGCATCTATTGCGTCTTCCGGCGTCATCCATGAAATACGGGTTGCTGTAACCATTTGCCTATTCCCTGTTATTCTTTGGCGAAAACCCGTAGGGTTTATCAAGCGAGCCCACCTAAACACCACCCTATAATTATGTCAATGTAATTTAGAGTCATGGCACCCTAAAAACACGACATTTTTCGTTAACGATCCATTAACCTTTCTGTGGTCAGATAAGGTGCACCCTTTTATATTTGCATTATATTGTGCTGGTCAGGAATCGGCATATTGACTATACTCTAAGCGAATCAGTCTGGAATACCCCCCCATGCGACTTAAGTCGTTTTATGCAAAAACAATGACCGAAGCAATGCAGTTGGTACGCGAGAGCCTAGGCGAGGATGCCATCATTATTGCTACCCGCGAAGAGGATGGCGGAAAAACCGTGCGCGTAACAGCAGCCCTTGAAGATGACTTCCCCTTGCCTTCGGCAAAATCCCGCTCGATTGCGTTTGAACTCGGGCGTGATGGCCTTGTGGCCGAAGACAATTCGTGGCTTCAGTACGATGACGAACAAGAGCAAGACAGCAGCCTGACCGAGGCAATTATCGACGTCTTGCTGAAACACGCTGCGCCGGAAGATGTTCTCGACCAAATCGTCAACTGCGCCGAAGTTCTTCACGTTGATGAACCCTCCGTTGCGTTTATCGGCGCTCTCGATCAACTGTTCAACTTCACCCCGCTTCCCTCCGCGTCTTACAAAAAAGCCTTGATGTTTGTCGGCCCACCCGGTGCCGGAAAAACTCTTGCCGTTGCCAAACAGGCTGCTCAGGCGGTTATTGACGGACTCGATGTTGGTGTGATTTCGACCGACACGCTTCGTGCGGGCGGCATTGAACAGCTTAATGCCTTTACCAAACTTCTGGATATCAAGCTTAAGACCGTTCGCAGTTCTGCCGATCTTAAAGCCGCTTTGGCCGAACTGTCGGGCAAAGACCAGATTTTGATTGATACTCCGGGCATTAACCCGTTTGCTCCCGCCGACATGACGATGCTGGCAAGGTTGATTGCTTCCGGCCCGATTGAACCGATTATGGTTCTGGCGGCTGCGGGTGATGCAACCGAATCCGGTGAAATGGCCCGTATATTCTCTGCCCTTGGTGCTCGCCGTATGGTTGCGACTCGTCTTGATATTGCCCGTCGTCTCGGCGGATTGCTGGCCGCTGCCCAACAAGGCGGCATGGCGTTTGCCAATGCCTCGACCTCCGCCGGTGCGGCCGATGGATTTGCCCCGATGACCCCTCGCAAACTTGGCTCCTTTTTCTTCCCGACCGAGACCTCCTCTCAGTCAAATTCTGCGACTGCTACCTCAAACCGAACAACTTCCCGCCAAAAAACGACAGGATGACGCTCATGGCTACCGACATAAAATCTGTAACGACTGACTCTGCACAGGACTTTGCAGGATCTTCCTCTTTCCCGCGCGGAAAGAACATTCTGGCCGTGGCCTCCGGAAAAGGCGGTGTCGGGAAAACATTCTTCTCGATCTCACTGGCTCACGCTCTCAGCCGGATGGGCAAGAATGTCCTCTTGTTTGATGGCGACCTTGGATTGGCCAACGTTGACGTTCAACTCGGCCTGATGCCAAAACGTGATCTCAATGATGTTATTCGCGGGCGCCTGTCCCTTGACAAAGTCGTGCAGCGTTATGAAGACGGCGGCTTTGATATTATCGCCGGACGTTCGGGCCAAGCTTCACTGTCGGCACTTCCAAGTCAGCGCCTTGCCATGCTTCGTGACCAGATCATCGAGCTCTCGGATGCATACGATGTTGTGATTATTGACCTTGGTGCCGGTGTTGACCGCACGGTGCGGATGTTTTCGGCCTGCGCCACCCGCACTCTTCTGGTTTCGACCGACGAACCAACTTCATTGACCGACGCTTATGCGTTCATCAAGCTTGGTGCTGCCGCTGGTATGTCGAAAAACGTATCGATTGTCGTTAACATGGCCAGCAGCAAAACCGAAGGCGAGAAAACCTATAAAACCTTGCTCAAAGCCTGCGAGAATTTCCTGCGCCTGTCTCCTCCGCTCGCCGGATTGGTGCGTCAGGACCCCAAAGTAAAAGAAACCATCCGCCACCAGACCCCTTTACTGACCCGCTCGCCAAACTGCGAAGCTGCCGGCGACATCGAAAAAATCGCCCAATATGCATACAAAGAGATGGTCGAAGAAGGGCGCGCCATGGTCAAGGCCGCGCGCGGATAATTTTAGAGTTAAAACCGCTTCAAAATGAGCGACTTTAGGCTTTTTTTGAGGCGGTTTCTGTTATACTGGCCGTATGTCTACCGGTCCGCTTCCTCCTCCCGTTCGTCCTGCCCTTGCTGGTGCCAGCGCCAAAGCGGCGATACAGGCTGTTGCTGTCCGCCTTATATCCTCTCCTGATTCTCTGAAGAATAATGCTGCTCCAGTCCGCGTCAAAGGGACCGTTATCGAGCAAAGCAAAAACGGATCGCTCTTGGTTGAAACCGAACGCGGTGTTGTCGAGCTGATGCTCAAAGACCGACAAGGCTTACCGCGCGGCACGCAAATCGACATTGATATTCCGGCAGGACGTTCGCCGCAAAACGCGACCATTCAAGCGTCATCGCCGCAGCCTCAACAAACGCCGGAGACGCAGCCGCCTGCTCCCACTCTTTCGGATCGTGCGGCACGTTACGAAGCATCTGCTCCAACCTTTATTCCCGATGTCGAGACACTCGAGGCTGTATCCCGTTATAGTGGAACCACAACAGATGCGCGCGATGCGCGCGCGTCGGAACTTCAATCCCGCTTGCCATCCGGCCCCTTGCTTCCCGGTCAATATGTGCGGATGATCCCTATTCCGCCGTCAGCGTCTTCGGCAATTGCCACACCGTCCGTCACCGACTTTGCCGCGCTTTTGAATTCTCTTGTCGAATCCGCCAGTAAAAATATCGGATCAGCGGACCCTGCGCTTCGCGCGGCGCTGCTCACCACATTGGCGCGGCTAGACATCCCGTCATCACTCCAGACAACACTCTCAAAACTCTATCCGCAGCTGATGGGCACTTTGGCGTCATTGACCGAAGGCCTGCTACAGTCATCCAGCCCGCTTGGTGCATCACCGCTTCAGTCACCTGCGCTTGCGATCAAAAGTTTTAACCCGACGATTGGAGTGGATGCGCAGATTATCGGCCTTCCGATATCATCTGGCGCGACATCTCCTGCAAGTGCGTTTGGCGCGTCATTGCCGCTGCATTTTACACCTCCGGCGGCCGCGGCGGCGACTCCATCGCCTCCATCACTTTTGCTCCTTGCCCAACAACCGGCCTCAGCTGCCGGAGCGACAACACCGTCAGCCCCGATCAATCTGGCCCTTATGAGCGGGGCCACTGCCAACCAGCTTCCGGTCATTTCGGTTTTGACGCCGGCATCAGGTCTCGTTCAAAATTACAATCTTCAATTTCAAGCGACAAACTTACCCAATAGCGCAACGCCCACCGCTACCCCCTTCGCAGCCGCAGCGCCAAACCCATTAGCAGCCCCGCCTGGCGTTAGTGCATTCCCGATGGAGAATATCGCCACGACTGGACTAACATCTCTTTTAACACCGAAAATTTCGGCTAGCGAGCATCCCGCCCCACTGCTGATTTCCCTTCAGATTCCATCTAGCGACTCATTATCTGCGGATTCGCTTGGCGACGGGGGCTCATGGGCGGGACTTAAGAATTTGCTGTTCGAACTCACCAGCGCCGATGCCCTGCTGGCCGATGATTCTCTGGGAACCGGAACCTTGGCCGCCCAGCACATGGCCAATCTTATCCCAACGCCGCATCAACCCCAGTCCATGGGGGCTTTGGCCTTGTTCTTTCTGGCGATGATGCGGAGTAACAATCCTGCTTCATGGCTTCCGGCTGATGCCAGCGCCCTTTTATCCCAATCGGTACGCGGGCCGGGGCTCCTTAAAGGGCTGGCCCATGATCTTTCGTCGGCATCGAAATCCGAGAGTTTAAGCGTTTCGACAGACTGGCGCGGGCTTAACCTCCCTCTGCTCTGGGACGGCGACATCCACAATCTTCGCTTTCATTACAAGCACTTACCTGACAACTCTCAGTCCGATCAGGAAAACGAACGCAAAAAGCGGCGTCTCCGTTTCCTGTTTGATTTGCAGCTTTCCCGCATGGGCGGCGTTCAGGTTGACGGGTTTATGCAGGATGCACGCCTTGATATCGTCCTTCGTACAAAAACCCAACTTAGCCCACCCATGCGCGAACGGATGCGTCAGGTTTATGCCGGAGCCATGGACCGTTCCCGCCTGACCGGAGAGCTGAGTTTCCAGTACAAACCCGAACATTGGGTCGATCTGGACAAGGAAATCCTTGAAATTGGCGTCAATGCCTGACCTTACCCCTTCATTTTTATGCCTTTTTTCCTTGATTTATCATGGATTCATGGTAGAACAGCCGTCTATTTTATATCGGAAAGGGGTGATTTTAGTTGGTAACCGTATCTGTTCGTGACAATAACGTTGAGCAAGCTCTGCGTGTCCTGAAGAAAAAGATGCAGCGTGAAGGCATTTTCCGTGAAATGAAAATGCGTCGTGACTTTGAAAAACCGTCCGAGAAGAAAAAACGCGAAAAAGCCGAATCCGTGCGTCGTTGGCGCAAACTGGACCGTAAACGCAAAGACCGTCAAGGTTTCTAGTTTCCGGATCGTGCTAAATGATAAAAACCGCCCTCTTGTTGGGCGGTTTTGCTTTTATGGTTTGGGAGGAACAATAAAGATTTCCATCCCTTGGGCAAACCAGCCGAGCCATGCCATGAGCATCGTCGAAGCCACCAGCGAGAATGTCACCAATGCCAGCCAGATCTGGATAGGAACAGCAATCATAAACACCTGCACTTGAGGCATCAGTTTCGACATCACGCCCATGCCGATATAAAGCAAGAGCACCAGCACAATAAACGGCGCTGTAATCTGGATCCCCACCTGAAACGCCAGTCCGACCTCTTTGATCAGCAAGGCTGCCATACTTCCGACATCGGGCACCTGCCCCAGCGGAAAGAGTTCATAGCTCCTTATCATCGCCATAATCAAAAGCTGGTGCAAATCGGTTTCAAATATCAGGAGTGTTCCGGCCAGCGTGATGAATGCTCCAATCACCGAACCTTGTCCGGCAAATGCCGGGTTAAACAGCTGGGCGTTGGCCAGTGACGATTGCGTTGAAATCACCATACCGGCCACATCAAGCGCAGCCAGAAGCACACGGGATACTGTACCGATAAAGAGTCCGATGACGAACTCCATTAGAATCAAGACAAACAGCATAAAGGTTCCCGGCAAAGGGCTCGGGATTTTGGCCATCAACATCGGAAACAGTACGAATGAGAAGGCAAGTGCGAAGAACAGGCGAATATGAACCGGCACATAGGAGTTACCAATGCCCGGCATAATCATGATGATTGCGCCCATCCGGACAAACGTCATGATAAAGGCAAATATCCCTGTTGTCAGAAATGTCTGGAGATTACTTACGACGGCCGGGTCCATCACTCCCCCTGCGCGCTACTTGATGGCTATAATTCTATCGGCCAGCATATTCATGAATTCCACGAGAGACACAGTCATCATCGGCAATCCAACAAAAATGGCGAAGAAAATAGCAAGGATTTTAGGAACGAAAACCAGCGTCACTTCCTGAATTTGGGTCAGCGCCTGAACCAACGCGACGGCTGTTCCGACCACGAGGCCAACCAGCATAATCGGCGCGCTCAGCTCTATGCTCAGCATGATCGATTCGCGCACCAGATCAATGACTTCTGTTTCATCCATAGTATGGGATTGTACGTTGGATTATCTGCCGACGCAAAGGCTTTTCGGCAATTATATCGGCATACCCTGAATTTTGTTGTAGGCCTCAACGGCGGCGTCACGGACGGCCACAACAGTATCAAGGGTTAGTTTTGCGGCGTTGACGGCCTGCGTAATCGCCAGAGGGTCCATAGTTCCTGCGATACCGGCAGCGGATGCCCGCTCGCCTTCACGCATTGTGGTCACAGCCGAACGCGCGGCATCTTCGAGCATATTCCCGAACGAGACTTTGCCGGTCGATTCGGACGGGGACGCCCCACCCTCAACCGACGAGGCGGTTTTTGCCATGTTGGCATAGGCGCTGGCGGCTGCAGCCGGATTGGAAATCATGTCGACCATCGGGAACTCCCTGCTATCTCTCTATTATAGCACAAAATCTATTAACGCATTAAATCAATTGTTTTATTGGCCATATCGCGGGTCTGGGTATAAATCCCCATGTTGGCTTCGTACGATTTCGAGGCTTCCTTCATGTCCATCATTTCAATCAATGACGTCACATTCGGCATCTCGACGTAACCATCCGCATCGGCCGCCGGATGACCCGGCATATATTTCTTAACGTATCCTGATTTGGCGTCTTGCGAAATTTTGTCGACCGATACGAGTTTTTCACCAGTTTCCTTGTCCAAAACGTTTTTGAACGAAATGGTTTTACGGGTGTATGGTTTTTCGCCCGGCTTGGTCGGCGCAGTATCGGCGTTGGCCACGTTCTGGGCAATCACGCGCACACGCTCACTTTGAACACGCATACCCGAACCGGAAATTTTCATAGTTCCCAAAAGATCTGACGACATAATCTAATCCTTCCCTATTTCCCTATATTACCCTATTGCCGTTTGCCCAAAGATGTCCGGATCATATCCATGTTGTTCCGGTAGATATTCAGCATCAGTCCGTAATCCAGCTGATTCTGGCTGGCGCGAACCATTTGTTCCTCGATGACAACTGCGTTTCCGTCCGGATTGACTTCGTACGGGCTTTTATTCTTACCCTCTTTAGGAGTGGCCGCTTCGTTTACAGGGAGAAGATGACCGGCATTGCTGGTCTCAAGGCGAACGGTTTGTTTGGTTTTATCGCTGGTCACACGCTCGACCATACGGCCAAAATCAACTTTATTGAGGTCTTGGGAGACATAACCAGGCGTATCGGCGTTGGCGACGTTTTGTGAAATCACCTTCTGGCGTTCGGCCAGATAATTCATTTTTGCGTTCATGGCTTGAAACAAGCCTATATTTTCCGTTGTCATGTCCCTAACCCTTGTGCTTTCCTGTTTTGGCTATTGCACTGTATTGATTACTTACCCGTACCAAAATATTGCCAGAACCATGCCAAACGAGCCTCCCCACATTGATATTTCGGAAAACGGCGTAACCCCTTCAAATATAAAGAAAAAGCCGAAAAACCCTACCGCTGTGGCCTTGACCGCCGGTGAAAAGGACGACCCCACCCCCCGTATAGCTGCTGCCGGACGGGGAAAAATTGCCGAGCAAATTTTGCAGCTTGCTTTTGCCAACGGGGTTAAAGTTCGTGAAGATGCGGCGCTCGCCGAAATGCTCACTAAAATCGAGCTGGATAGCCCTATTCCTTCCGAAGCCTTTCTGGCGGTTGCCGAGATCATGTCCTATGTTTATAAGGCTAATAACCAGCCTAACCCGTTTGACGCGCTGCTATCACTTCAAGATACTGCGACAGCGTCTGATGACGATCAGCCTATAGAGGAGAATGGCCATGGAAACTCTTGAGATCGGACGTTTTTTTCTTGCGTTTGTCTTTGTCCTCTCGCTCATGGGTGGTTTGTGGCTTGTTTTGCGTAAACTGGGACTAAATGGCCCCATCCCGATTGTCCCCGCCGCCCAGCGTCGTCTTAAAGTTGTCGAGAGCATTGCCCTTGATCCACGACGCCGCGCTATAATTCTGCGGAGAGATTCTACGGAACATCTTGTTATTTTAGGCCCTTCGGGCGAAACTGTTGTCGAAACCGGAATCTCGGCGCCTCACCCAGTGGATCAAAATGAACAGTCCCGATAAGTTTTTTCGCCTCCTGCCCCTCCAGCTTTTCGGAAGATCAGCCTTACCGGTCGCACTGATTGCTCTTGCTGCCTTGATCATTCCATTTCATAGCGCCATTGCCCAAACACTCAGTCTGGATATGGGCGGAAGCCCCGGCAGCAGCGGCACGGAAACCGTAACCGGCCGCGTTATCCAGATGCTGGGCCTTCTGACCATCCTGTCATTGGCTCCTTCCATTCTGATTATGATGACGTCGTTTACGCGCATCATTGTCGTTTTGTCGTTCCTGCGTTCCGCCATCGGTTTGCAGCAGTCGCCGCCCAACACGGTTATGGTCTCTCTGGCACTCTTCATGACATTTTTTATCATGGGGCCAACCATTCAGGAATCTTACAAGCAAGGTATCGAACCGCTGATGAACGAACAGATCGATGAAGTCGATGCGTTCTATAAGGCCACCGACCCGTTCAAGATTTTTATGCTCAAGCATACGCGCGAGAAAGATTTGCAGCTTTTTATCGACGCCTCGGGCCAACCTGCCGTCGAGAAACCCACCGATCTCTCTTTGACCGTAGTTATTCCATCCTTCATGATTTCAGAACTGCGCCGTGCCTTCGAAATCGGATTTATGCTGTTCCTGCCGTTTCTGGTGATCGACATTGTGACCTCATCCATCCTGATGTCGATGGGGATGATGATGTTACCGCCGATTGTTATTTCCCTGCCGTTCAAGATTGTCTTCTTTGTTCTGGTGGACGGATGGAATTTGGTGACCGCCTCCCTCATCAAGAGCTTTGATATGCAGGCGAATGACTTGGTCGGATCAATTCCGGCTTTACCGGACGGGACGGCATCAGCCCCCGATGCTCCTTAGTTTCCGATCAATTTGATCGATGTTAATCAGCTAAAACTTCGTCGGTTTTAATCGACGGATTTGATTTTAGCTGCTCCGGAACATTAGATGGTGACGGGACGCCCGCTGCGGACGGGGCGGCTGAACGACCTGCGCCCTGAGGCGGAATAGGCCCTTTGAGCTGGTCTTTCTGGTCATCCTTGAAACTTTGGAGGAAATTTCCGAATATATCCGTCTCTCCAATGATGTTTTCAATCGTGGTCCTATCAGCCAAAAGAACGTTCTGACGCGGGCGCGTAACAACTTCAAACTCCTTGGCTTTCGAAGTCAGCTTCATCAAATCACTGTACCGTTCACGCAAGTTGGCAAGAACATAGCGGTTATCCGCCAGATAGAGGGCGACCGACCAATCCAGTATCGTTTTCGCCTGGGGGTCGGTGAGCGGTCGCGTCAATGAAATATTTTCAAGGGCAATCACTTGCTCCAAAGCGTCGGCTGCGTCCTGCCACTTTTTAGCTTTCCACGCAATATCGGCCCTTAGACGCAGAACATCTTCATCTTGCGGCAACAAAGACAACTGCTCGGCGGCTTCTTTCGACTTACCATTCTGGGCGTAGGCTCTGGCTCTCAGCATTGCAATTGCCCGATGTTTCGGGTCGGCAATTTCCGACGGAATTCCTTCCAGAAACTTTTCGGCTTTATCGAGGGTTTCCATCGCATCTTTTGGATTGGTGTCTTGTACCTGCAGGGATGCCAACCGTATGGCAACGTTCGCCCCCTCAAGTCCGGATAGGCGTGAATCCACTTGTTGTTTCAACAGATTGATAGCGCGCGGCAACAGATCAACATCGACCAGACGTTCGGCCAATTGCCGCGCCAGACGATCGCCTTCCGGCCCTTGAGGCACGAGCTCTGAAAATTCATCGTAGAGCGTGAGCGCTTGAAGCGGAGTCAATTTCTGGATTTTATCGGTTGAATACAGCCCCTCGAACGTCGAGTGCATAATTTGCGAGATCGCCTTGCCTTGCTCGGAGTTCGGTATGAGGTTTGCGGCTTGCCGCATTAATCCCATCGCGCGAACCGGATCGTTATTATCAAGGTACAGTTTCCCAAGGTTGTAGTTGATCGCGGTCTCTAGCTCGTCGCCTCGCCACGCGTAACGCAGGCCTTCAAGCGAGTCGATTGCTTTATCAATCGGAATTTCTTTGCGTCCATATCCCAGCATAGTCATCGCCAGTCTTGATTTGGCGCGGTACAGATCATCTTTGCCCTTTTGCAACGGGTCCCAGAGCAGGCGCGCATTTTCAATCTCGCCTTTTTGGCGTGCGTATTCGCCTTTCAGGTAATCAAATGCCGAGCTGTACGCGAGCGGCATATGATGATCTTTGGTCTTTTCGACGATATCGAGAATGGATTTGGCCTTGGGCAAATTACCCTCGCGCAGAGCAACTTCCGCCAGCTTCATGCCAACCGGCCAGAGAACTTCATCCGGATATGTTTCCAGAACGGATACATCCTTCGGTAAAATTCTTGCGGCTTGCTGCCAGTCATCTAGCCCGGCGAGCGTAAAGGATTTCCAGTACTTGATCTCTTCGACGTTATCGAGAACCGGATTCGAGAAATTATAAAATGCATCCTGATTATGCCCCATCAGAGCCTGCACCGCACCGGTCATGGCCAGCATTTCCGGATTGGTCCGCATATCCGGAAAGTATTGGTTGGCCAGATCGAAATATCCGAAGGCCTCGGGAGCGTAACCGTAAGACATCATCAGTTTACCAAGAACAATTAGCGTCTCGGCTTTTTTCTGGTCGGTCTGCTCGGACAGCCCCGCCATCATCAGGCGGCTGTTGTTTTCAAAACTTTCTTTATCTCCGGTGCGCCAATTCTGGAAGTCGAAAATGCGAGAGACTTCCGAGTTGCTCTTGGCATCGGCATCCGGTGTTTGTTCCGGAGCTTTCCGGTATGGAAGAATGTCTTTTTCGGGAGAGAGCGCCAACCCACCTGGCTTACGCGTAATCTCCGCTCCATCGTCTGTTTTGTTGACGATCACATCATCGACTTTAGGCGCAATCGCAAAACCGAGGACCGCCGGATACGATTCCAGTTCGGCAAAGTTTTGTTCAGCCCCAGTATAATCCTGAGCCGCATCAACCAAGCCGACAATCATTGGATCACCTGTGTCCGGATCGTCAAACGTCGCGGCGCGGTGGAAGGATATGGATTTGAAGACCAAGGATGGCGTCACGATTTTATCATCCGGCCCCGAAAATTTCGGAACCAGCAAATGCTTCGGATAACGCGGGTCTTTTTGGTTGAGTAAAATCTTCCAGATCATTCCGCCGCCATCGCCGGAGAGCCGATACCCCGCCGGCCAATCGGTCCGAAAGATCGTGACATCTTTTTGCGGAATACGTTCAAACGATTTGAATGATGCCTGATTTGGCCCCTCAAACTGGGGCGGAACCACAAAGTCGGGCTTGTCGATGACGATCCAGAGTTTGTTTCCTTTTTCAAAAGCGGCGACAGCAAATGCGCTCGTTCCGGCCAGATTGATTTGATGATCCGGAAGAACCGGTTCGGCCGGCGATGCTTTTGCTGCATCACTTCCCGCGGCATTTTCGGGCGGAGCCACATCGACCTTGATATGACCGTCCCCCGATCCAAGCTTTTTAGCAAGTTCGGCAGCTTGCTTGTCATCCGGTTTTGTTTCAGAACCCGCCGCATCAGATGGTTTTACATCCGGTGTTTTTGTTTCCGCCGGTTTTGTTTTGTTTTGCTCCTTTTCCGGAGGAGCAGCCTCGATGGCGGATGTCAGTTTTCGGGGCGGCGTAACTTCTTTCCCGTTAGCGGTTCCCGAGGCCGGCGTAATGTCCTGTACCGGTGTGGTCACTTTGGCTTTTGGGGCAGCGGCGTTATCCTTGATATCAACAATCAAGCGATTGCCAATTACGAAATGACGCACATCGGCGGTTTGAGCAAAATCAATTTTTACGCGGCCTGCCGGGGTCTGGCTGTATCCAGACACGCGCGGCAATGATGACGGATTGGCACCGCCGAGATTGAATGTGGCGGTTTTAGAAAAATCGAGTGTTAGAGACGTGCCGGTCTGGTTGACCGCGACTTCCGGAGCTTTATCTTTTCCTTCGAATACGACACGGGTGAACCCGTCCCGCTCGGACCCGCGCACCGCAATTGCGGACGACGAATCAGGTGCGGCCTGACCTTCGAAAGGTACAGTCACAAGGGCCAGCGCTATCGCTGACGTTGAACATAAACGCCAGAATCGGTTCATAAGACGAAAGTGCCACAGCTCTTGCCAATCAGCAAGGGAAGCCTAGGCTTCAGGATGAAAAATCCCCGACCTTTGAATAACTTATAATGGTTCGCTGAGTTTAGAACAAATCGGCCAAAAGCTTGTCGATGTCGTCTTGGGAAATAGCTTTATCCGCCATTTGCGGCCCATTCAATAGACGAGCGTCACCGGTCCGCTTATCGTCGTCCTCGGTCAGGCCGGTTTTACCCGGGGAGCGCTCACCCAGAACATCAAGCAACGATGTTACCTTCTCGTCGATGGTTTTCAGGCTACGAACGACTTTGGTGATACGTTGTCCGGTAATATCCTGAAACGAACAGGCTTCAAGCACTTTAGTCACTTCACCGACCAGAAAATCCTTATGCGCGGAATCAAGGCCTTCAGCATAGGCTGTTATGGCATCACACGCATCCATAATCGTTCCGGTCGCAACTTCTGTAGCGGCAACGACCGCATCCAGTTCATCGGTCGCGGTTGGAATGTATTTTCCAGAAATGTCGGTCATGCGCGTGGCACTAATATCAGCCCGCGTTGCCTCAATCACATCGTGCAGGTCTTGGAGTTCAGCGTAGATATGCTCACGCGATATATCGTCGGCGGCCCCAACCTTCTCGATTACAGAATTAATGAGATGGATGACCTTATCACGGCCAATTTCTTTTTTGTCTTCGGACATCGTCGTCCCCCAACCAGTTGATTGTTCTAGAATTCACCCAGTACGGAGACAAGTTTGGTCTTCAAGGTTTCCGCGTTGAACGGCTTGACGATGTAATTGCTGACACCGGCTTGCTTCGCGGCAATAACGTTTTCAGTCTTGCTTTCCGCCGTGACCATTACAAACGGAACGTTTGCATTGGACGGAAGAGCTCGAACCTGCTTGAGCAGATCAAGGCCTGACATCGGTTCCATATTCCAGTCGGAAATAACCAGACCGTAGTTTTTTCCTTTGAACATGGTCAAAGCCATGGACCCATCGGTTGCTTCGTCGACATTATTGAAGCCCAGCTGTTTCAGCAGGTTCCCAATAATGCGAAGCATGGTTTTGTAATCATCTACAATGAGTACGTTCATGTTTTTATCAACGGCCATTTTTTGACTCCTCGGATGTCATCTGAATTTCGGCAGGCGGATACGCCAATAATATCTCGTATCTTTCCACGAAAAGATTAATAAAATACTACATCTACGCAGGGAGTTAGCCCATCCCCTTTTGCGGGGATTTCAGGACCGATTATGGAAGCTCGGGAAGCTTTTTCTGCTCCGCCAGCAAGGTGGTTAAAGCTCGCGCCTTATCAGCATCCATGGCGGCAATAATTGGCGCTGATTTGTTTTCAGCCATTTTTCCTACAACTTCAACAAGAATATCAATATCCAGCGTGTTAAAGATGCGCGCCGCGTCTTTCGGCTTCATACCTGTGTATATTTTGACAAGACTATCCAGACGCGCTGATTCCTGATCGGATTGCGTTTTCAATAATCCCTGAATCTCGTCCCGCATTCCGGTCAGCTCTTTATATTTCCGGTCGAGCTCTTTTTGTGCGGCCTCGAGCAGCGCTTCTCTCTCATCAAGAGTTTTTTCGCGGGCATCAAGTTGTTTGCGGCGACTTGCCAGATCCTTAAACATATCTTCTTTGACGCTTGAATAATCTTCATCAACGTCTTTGGCGTCTTCCCACACATTTGGCCCCCCCTTGCCCATATCCGGCAAGGTTACATCCTTGGATGTCGAGCCATCCGCTTTCTTGGCATCCGCTTCCGACGATTTGAGGACATCGGTTGACGGTTGTGTTCCGGTTGACTCCGCCGTAGCATCCGGTGCCTTAACCGGTTCGGTAGCAGGCTTTTCATCTGTCTTTTGAGGTTCTGCCGTAGCCGGATCTGTTGCCGCCGTATTCTCGGCCATTGCCTCGCCCGAGATCTGTTTATAAGTCATGACCGCATCCCCGATCCGCACCATAAACGCCAGTGTGGCGACGGCAATCAAAAGAGGCAAAATCCTCAGGCGTTTAATCAAGCGCTGTTTAAAGCTTGGCATTTGCGTTTCCTATCTGGCGATCTATTTTATTCCGAACGGCGACCACGGCTTTTAAGAGCCGTCATCAAATCCCGTTCCGCTTTACTCATAGTGTCACTTTCACCGTCGTCCAGATCCAGCGATGTTTCGTCATCATCGTAGTCCGGATCGCGGATTGCAAATGATGGCTCAAGCGAAGGCACGACGCGCTCTTTGTTGGCGCGAGGGAGGCGGTCTTCATAGCGGGACGGTTCGTCTTCGCGGTCGCGCGATGATAATTTCTGCCCCGGAAAGACGTTATTCAGTGCGGACTGCCCTAGATCGTCGGCGATCGCACGGTTTTTGGTCGCGAGCTTTTCCAGACGTTCAGCGAGAGAGTTTCCGGCCTGCGTAATAATTTCAAGTTCATCCGCCAGTCCTTGCGCTTTTGCAATCATCTGACGCAAGTGATCGCCTTGGGTCGAGGACATATCATCAAGGACACTGATCCCCTCTTGCGCGCGCGTGATCTGCGAAGAGAGTTCACGGATCAAGCGTTCCATTTCACTGCGGTTCGAACGGAAAATGCTCAAATGCTGGCTGAGGCGTACGGCATAAAAAATAGTCGCCCCGAGCATCAAGATGATGAGAATATCCAAACCCAACATTATTCCGGACATAACCCACACTCCATTTGACCCGTTTTACGCATTCACTTTATTCCTTTTCCGGAGGAATATATTTTTCAACCATCACGGCAATATTGCCTTCTTTTTGTCCCATTGGCCCCGAGAACATCGGGAAGTCGCCGCATCGCAGCTCGACATCATCACTCGGTTTTGTGTTGAACATCACCAGCGTGCCTTTTTTCCAGTTAAGCATATCCCGAAGCATCACGGTCTTTTCACCCATAACCGCCTGCAAATAGACATCCGTCATATACAGCTCGTTGGTCAAGTGGGTTTCCCAGATCGAGTCACGGCCGAATTTTTCACCCATGAACATCTGAAGAAGCAGTTCACGGATCGGCTCCAGCGTTGCATAAGGAATAAGAATTTCGACACGGCCACCGCGATCACCCATATCAATCCGCATCCGCACGAGAACGCACGCGTTTCCGGATTGTGTGATCGCCGCAAAGCGCGGGTTGGTCTCGATATTCTCGAGTTTGAAGCTGACCGGCGAGAGAGGGTCAAACGCGGTCGACATATCGTGGAGCATCACATTGAGCATCCGTTCGACCAGTTTGGTTTCAATCGTCGTATACGGGCGGCCTTCCACACGGATGGACGGTGTCCCTTTACGGCCACCGAGCAACACATCCACAATCGAGTAAATCAGCGCGCTATCGACAACGACTAATCCGTTGTTGTCCCATTCTTCGGCTTTGAAGACAGTCAGCATCGCGGGCAGCGGGATCGAGTTGAGATAATCGCCAAAGCGAACGGTTGAAATCTGGTCAAGCGAGACTTCAACCGAGTCCGATGTGAGGTTTCGCAGAGATGTCGACATCAAACGGACCAAGCGGTCAAAGACAATATCGAGCATCGGAAGGCGTTCGTAATTCACCAACGCCGCATTAATCAGGGCCATCACGCCCGATGTTTCTTCGTGACCTTCGTCGCTATCGAACCCGAGAAGAGAGTCAATTTCGGCCTGGTTAAGGATACGTGTTCCACCAGGTTCGCCGCCACCACCATCGGCAGAGGGCATTTCGTCCATTTCCGGCTGAGCGGCTTCGCCGCCATCACCACCGGACATGGCTTCCCATTCCGCCATCATCCGGCGTTCTTCTTCACTCATTTGATCAGTATCGGCCATCTGATCGTATTTCCTTCCAGTAATCCCGGTGTTATTCGGGCGGCACACACTTAATTGTCTATGTCCATATAAATAGGACTATTCAAGAAACGGGCCAGCCTCACTTTCTTATGGCTATTGTATCAGAATTTCCTGAAAAAGCACATCCTTGACCTCGACCGGAGCCGCAGCCGCATTGACGCGGGCTAAAAGCTCCATTTGCAGTCGATAAATGCCTTTTGATCCTCGCAAATCCTCAAGACGCAGTTCGCGGAGGTAGGTCTGGAACTGATCAATGACCCGTGGCAAAACGGCCTCTACCTTTTTCATATCCGCTTCATCTTTGAGTTCCAACTGAATCGACAAACGCAAATAACGGGGCTGGCCCGAGCTACTCAGGTTCACAATCAGGTCCGGAACTTTAAGAAATGCCGAACCGGCCGGATGCTCCCCTTCGGCACCCTTTTCCCCTTCTTTGCCGCCTTCGGCCCCGTGTTCGCCCTCGGCAGGCGCTTCGCCGTCCTTGCTTTCTGCCGCATGCTCACCAGCGGCAGCATCACCTTCAGCAGCCGGAGCTTCCTTACCGAGAAGTTTATCGAGAACGCCCGTAAAATAAAGCCCTGCCCCGCCACCGAGCAACAGGACAATCGGGATGATAATCATCAGAAGCTTTTTCTTCTTGTTCGATCCGCCGCCACTTAGCGTGTCCTCGAGAGGTACGTCGGTTCCGGAATCGTCGCTTTTGGGTTCTTCGCTCATGATGGGCCTATGTCGTTGAATTCAGGGTGGAAAAAAGAGAATCATACGCCCGCTCATTCTATCGGAGCCCTGCCTTGTGTTCAAACCGCATCTGTTGGTTTTCCCTTCTTTCCTGTCCATTTGGAGAATGGAAAAATTTGCCGATCAGGGGGCATCAATTACCAGAAAGCCAATTTTTTTCCGTCCCGCCCCCCGTTATCCAGACCACAGAAACGTACCAACCTATTGTTTTATTTTGCTTTTATTACTTGGCATATGTTTCGCAAAGCTTCTACCGACGGGACTATTCCCTCAATACTAACGGGCGAAGGGATTTTGAAATGGAAAACAGTTTGTATGTCGGACTATCACGACAGCTTGTTCTGGACCATGCCATGACTTTGGTGTCGAACAACGTGGCCAACGCCAATACGCCCGGTTATCGGGCACAAAACCCTATGTTTGAAGAATATGTCGCCAAGGCCGGAGCCGGATACAAAAAGCAGGACTCCCTGTCGATGGTTTATGATGTCGGTCAATACACCACCACAGACGCTGGCCCAGTCCAGATGACTGGCGGCACGTACGATGTCGCCCTACAAGGCCCCGGATTTATGGAAGTTGTTACCCCAAGCGGACAAACCCAATACACCCGTGGCGGTAATTTCACGACCAATGGCCGTAATGAACTTGTAACATCTTCAGGCATGACGGTCGCCGGTTCAGGTGGTTCGGCTATTTCCATTCCTTCCAACGCCAAGGAAGTGGTTATTACCGACTCGGGCGATGTGACGGCGGACGGTAGCGTTGTCGGGAAAATTTCCGTAGTCGAGTTCAGCAACCTTCAAGAGCTCAAGCCTGAGGGTAATGGACTTTACTCTTCCAAAACGCCAGGAACCCCTGCGATCGAAACTTCGGTCAAGCAAGGCTACCTTGAAGGATCGAATGTCAATTCGGTTCAGGAAATTACCCGCATGATCGACATTCTGCGCACATATCAGTCCACCATGCGGATGATCAGCAACGAGCATGAACGGCAAGTAAACGCCATTCAAAAGCTCGCGCAAACCAGTTCATAACACGACCAACAGTATTAACGGAACGACCATAAAAACGGTTAAGGAGTAAGGTAAAATGAGATCACTTGATATCGGCGCAACCGGCATGCTGGCCCAGCAGATGAATGTGGACACTATTTCCAACAACATCGCCAACATGACAACGACTGGATTTAAGAAACAGAGGATCGAATTCAAAGATCTGATGTATCAACATCTGGCTCGCCCCGGCGCGACATCGTCCGCTTCGGGAACAATCGTCCCGTCCGGCCTCTCTCTCGGCCTTGGTGTTCGCCCTGCCGCGACTTACCGCTCGAACGAGCAAGGCACCATTCAGGTGACCGATAACGATCTTGATCTCGCGATCAATGGCAAAGGTTTCTTCCAGATCGAACTTCCGTCCGGCGAGACAGCCTATACCCGCGCCGGATCGTTCCAGCTCAATCAGGACGGTGAAATCGTAACCAGCGAAGGTTATCGCCTTAGCCCGAACATTACCGTTCCGTCCGATGCGATTTTTGTCGAGGTAAACACCGAAGGACAGGTTCTCGCCAAAATGCCGCAACAGGTTGCAATGCAGAACCTCGGCCAGATTGAACTGGCGAACTTTGTGAACCCTTCGGGACTGGAAGCTGTCGGCGATACGATGTTCATGGAAACCGAAGCATCCGGAACCGCGACCACCGCGAACCCGGGCACCGATAACCTCGGAACTGTTCGTCAGGGAATGCTCGAGCAATCGAACGTGGACTCGGTGAAAGAGATCACCCTCCTTATTACCGCCCAGCGTGCTTACGAGATGAATTCCAACATCATCAGTACATCCGATGAAATGATGGATACCGTCAACCAGCTCCGTTAAGAGTAGGATTTTAACACATTATTCATAATCACGAAGTTGGCACAGGGTTTGCATAGATAAACAGGTAGGAAAAAAACACACTGCGTACAGGAGAGAACCATGCATATCAATTACGAAAGCACCGCCCACCACGTCTTCCTTCAGATCGCCCGCAGCCTTCTGACCCTCGTCGGACTGGCCGGAGCTTCGGTATGGATCGTCGAATGTGGCACCGGTGAATTTTTCGAGACTGTTGACCTGCTGGCCAACGCCCAATCCCTGCTTAGCGGCATCATGGTTGGCTAAGGGACTAGAATTAGGAGAGTTATCATGACCAAGTATCAGATGGAACAGACCAAACAAAGTATCCTTTATATGTGCCGACTGGCCTTTAAAAGCGTCGCTTTGATCATCACGGTTGGATACGCTCTGGTTTATGCCATCTTGCATATCCATACGGCAAATGCTGCCACTCTTAATCCTCAAGCTGCAATTTCTGCCGATGTGGTCAAATTGTCCGACCTCTTTACCGACATCGACGTCAAGCATGACGCTGTTCTTGGTTCCTCTCCGGAACCGGGAAAAACCATGATTATCGGCGCCACCACCCTTAAGCGCGTTGCGTCCCTCTACAATGTCGATTGGCAGCCCGCCGCCGCCACCGACCAAGTCGTTGTGACCCGTACATCCAGCATTGTCACATCTGACCAGATTATTGATGCTTTGAAACAATCCTTGATGGCCAAAGGTGTATCGGGTGATTTCGCTCTCACCCTCGGCGGTACAGTTCCCAGTATGACACTCGCCGGTGATGTTCCGGCTACAGTCGAAGTTGCCCAGATTAGTTATACTCCGGGCCGTAATGTGTTCACAGCTGTGGTTGCGGCTCCCAACGCCAGCGCCCCTGTCAAAACCCTGTCCTTGAGCGGCATGATCGAAAAGGTCCAGAATGTTCCTGTTCTTCGGTCGTCGCTCAAGGCAGGCGATATTATCAACGCCTCGGACATTTCCTGGACCTCGGTCAATGCCCGCAATCTGGTTGCCGATACGATTATCGATGCTGACCGGATGATCGGGAAGACCCCTGCCCGCGCCGTCGACGCCGGAGCCGCTGTCCGCGAGCGTGACTTGGTATCGCCGCAAATGATCGCCCGTGGCGATGAAATTCTGATCCAGTTTTCATCGGGCACGTTGCAACTGACGGCAAAAGGCAAAGCGATGCAGAACGGAGCCGAAGGCGATGTCATCCGTGTCATGAATATGGCCAGCAACCAAGCCCTGCGTGCCGAAGTTGTGGGCAACAAAACAGTGCGAGTTCAGTAAAAAAATATAGCTGCGTAACCAAAAAAAAAGTCCTTCACAAGAAAGGTGGGTAAATTATGAGTAAGAGCAACGACACTTCCCAAACACTGCGTACCTTCGCCATCCTGTTTCTGGCCGGTACATCCTTGACCGCGTGCAGCGCCGCCGACCGGATTAAAAATATCGGTGAAGCCCCCCCGCAATCTGCAATCTCCAATCCGACGATGGCCAACAATTACCGGCCCGTTTCAATGCCGATGCCGGATCAGAAACTGGCTGACAAGAAAGGCAACTCTCTTTGGACGGGCGCTCAATCCGGTTTCTTTAAAGACCAGCGGGCCAAGACCGTCGGAGACATTATGACCGTCGTTATCGATATCGATGATAAAGGTAAAATGGAGAACACCACCGACCGCAGCCGGACAACCAGCGAGAAAGCAGCTCTTCCAAACCTTCTCGGCGCGGAATCCAAGCTGAACCAGTTCTTCCCTCAAGCGATCAACCCGTCCTCCCTGACATCCGGTACGGCGGACTCAGCCTATAAAGGTGACGGATCGACTGACCGAAAGGAAAAAATCAGCATGAAGCTGGCGGCTACCGTGACCCAAGTCCTGCCTAACGGCAATATGGTCATTCAAGGATCGCAAGAAGTCCGCGTTAACTACGAGAACCGCGTTCTTAAGCTCGCCGGTATCGTCCGTCCGCAGGATATCAACATTGATAACACAATCTCGTACGAGCAGATTGCCGAAGCCCGCATCGGCTACGGCGGCAACGGACAAATTACCGATGTCCAGCAACCACGCTACGGCACACAGCTCTACGACATCATTTTCCCGTTCTGATAGGTTCCTCCCCCTATTAGACAATGTGTTACTGAGTTTTCTGAGTTTACCCTTACCCACCCAACTCTCCGCCGGTCTGCCTTACAGCAGCCGGCCCTTTTTTTGAAATAAAAAAGCCGCTGAAACCCAGCGGCTTTCTGACTATTTTGAAAACGAACAGTTCTATTCGTCGCGGTGCGTGCGTTCCATGCGCTCATGACGTTCCTGAGCTTCGAGCGAGAGTGTCGCAATCGGACGAGCATCCAAACGGCCCACCGTAATTGGCTCTCCGGTTTCTTCGCAGTAACCGTATGTGTCTTCGTCAATACGCAGCAGCGCTTCGTTGATCTTGGTAATCAGTTTGCGTTCGCGGTCGCGCGTACGAAGCTCGAGCGCGTGATCGGTCTCAGCCGACGCACGGTCAGCCAAGTCCGGCTTTTGCAGCTCTGTTGATTGGAGAGTGTTGTGAATGGTCTCTTCCGATTCCCGCAACAGCTCTTCGCGCCATGCGATCAACTTCTGACGGAAGTATTCCTTCATAATCGGGTTCATAAACTCTTCGTCATCGGAAGGTTTATAATTCGGAGGTACCAATACGCTACCAGCTTTAGACATCAGTTCAATCCTTTTACAGATTTAAGTATAAAATCGTGCATGAAACTATGCAATTTGAGGTGAAATTTCAAGCCTCTATCCGCGTTTTCGCTCTATTCATCCACCTGAATTACTATATACCAGAAGGTTAAAGAGATCCTATATTTTCCCTAAAACACATTGGATGCATCAAGAGCATTGCGCATCTTGGCAATTTCGATTTGAGCCCGCAGGTCAATCTCATCGAGAAGACTGGTGAGCATCGGATCTTTCAAGCGCTCGCGGTGCGATGCAACAACATCGGCGATGTCGATCAGGTTCCCGACCGAGAGTGTCCCGCTTAACATCCCTACTTTGATTTTATCGAGCTCTTTCAGGACGTCTTCGGCGCGCTGATGCATACGTTTGCGTGCCGAACGTTCGGTGGGATCCTCGGCTTCCTGAGCCAAAAGCAACGAATCAATTCCGGCAATCGAACTGGCCGCTGCGCTGTGCGCTGGCGCTTCTGTTTCTTCAGCGCCTAAAAGCGAACTAAAACTCGTGCCGCTTGCTGAACCTGATTTTCCGGTCTTCTTGCTTCCGCCGACTTTGCTGGTTTGATCCGGACCTTGTATTTTCATATTTTTCAAGCGCTTTTGCGCTCTCCCTATAACTTACTCTGCTTTCAGTATAACAAAACTGCTCGGCCACTTCATTCGGCAAGTTTTGCCCACTTCCATTACATTCTATCCGATTGATTTTACTACATTCTTAATTTGGCACGGTTCTCGCATATCTCTCTTACGGATAAACAGGTCCAAAAGGACATAAAACCGGGTGGTTACAATGATGAATATGTTGAACACTTCTAGATATCTCCTCGGCAGCCTTGCCGCACTGGTGATTTTTTGTTCCGCGGCTTCCGAAAGTCAGGCGGCGACAGCCCGTATCAAGGATATCGTCAACATCGAAGGCGTTCGCGATAACGCCCTGATCGGTTACGGTCTTGTGGTTGGCCTCAACGGGACTGGCGACAAGCTCAACAACTCTCCTTTTACCGAACAATCATTGATCGCGATGTTAGAGCGTTTGGGCGTTAACGTGCGCGGTCAAAACCTCAATACCGGTAACGTGGCTGCTGTTATGGTGACCGCCACAATGCCTCCGTTCCAGACCCAGGGCTCGCGGATGGATGTCACCGTGTCCACTCTCGGCGATGCTAAAAACCTCCAGGGCGGCACTCTTCTGGTGACGCCACTGATGGGCGCGGATGGCGAAGTGTACGCCGTAGCTCAAGGCCCTGTTGCTATTTCCGGTTTCTCGGCATCCGGCGATGCGGGAACAGTCACCCAAAACACCCCCACCCGCGGCCGAATTGCCGACGGCGCTTTGGTTGAACGCGAGATTGCATTCAACCTCAACGACCTTCCTACTGTTCGCCTTGCCCTTAAGAACCCAGACTTCACAACGGCTCGCCGGATTGCCCAAGCCATCAATGGTTTTACTTCGGCTGACCTCGCTGTCGCCAGCAATGATGCCACCGTTACTTTGAGCAAGGCATCCAATTATCCCGGCTCGATGGTCGACCTGATTACCGATATCGAGCAACTTCCGGTTCAACCTGACCAAGTAGCCCGCGTCGTCATCGACGAGAACTCCGGAACGATTGTCATGGGCGCCGATGTTCGTGTCAGCACTGTGGCGATTGCCCAAGGTAGCCTGACCATCAAAGTCAGCGAGACCCCGCAAGTGTCCCAGCCAAACCCGTTCTCGGAAAATGGAGACACGGTTGTGGTTCCGCGTTCGGATATTCAAGTCAACCAAGGTGACGCTAAACTGGCGATCCTTGAAAGTGGCGTAACTTTGCAAGACCTCGTGACCGGCCTCAATAAACTCGGCGTTGGCCCACGCGACATCATTACAATTCTTCAGGCCATCAAAGCCGCTGGCGCTTTGCAAGCCGACATTACAACGATGTAAGGACAGAGCCAATGAACGCCCTAGGTCAAAATGCCCTCGCCACCCAGATCCGTAACGCGGCCAGTGATGTCCGTACCGGATCGATCATCAAGGCCGGATCAGCTATAAAGTCTAATGCCGAGAGTGCTGACGAGAAGGATGCACGGGTAACCAAGGCCGCCAAGGATTTCGAGTCGGTCTTTGTATCGGAGATGCTCAAGCCAATGTTCGACATGATTGACGTTGACGATACATTCGGCGGCGGCAAAGGCGAAGAAGTGTTCCGCGGCCTGATGGTACAAGAATACGGCAAGATGATTACCGCTCAAGGCGGCATTGGTATTGCCGACCAGATTAAAGCCGAGCTGCTGCGCCAACAGGAAAAAGGGTCTTCCGATATGAGCCTTCTGGCTGGCGTGCCTCCGGCTTCAGCCCCTGACCTCGCCTCACAACAATTACAAAACGAACAAGGAGAATTCTAATGTCCCAAGCTGCTATCCCTGCTCCCCGCACCCCGTCTTCTTCGATGAACGCTGCGGCTGAAAATCTCCTACTTGGCGTTTTGGAACGTCTCGAACGTTTGTGCGTTGTATACACCCAAGAACTCGATAGTCTTTCGGTTAACGATATGCATAAATTCCAAAATCTCCAGCATGAAAAAATGCGATTGATCCGCGATTGCGAAAATGGAGTTGCGGAGATCCGCACCCGCCAAGATGAAGTGGCTTTGTGCTCTCCCGCACTCAAAGAGCGTGTATTGTCCGCGCATGGCGTCCTTAACGAACTCGCCATCCAATCCCAGCACGCCTGCGATATTCGCGCAAAAAGCATGCAGCGTATCCAAGACCGTTTGCTGTACGCGGCCCGCGCTATGGTTGAAAAATCCGGCAAACGTTACGGACACAAAGGAAAACTTCACGACTATGCCGGCAACCGCCCAATGGCAACAGCCATCAACGAAGCCATCTAGAATATATGACCATTTGACACAAAGGATCCTACCATGTCTGCACCTGTAGCCAATGTTGCGTCAGCCTCCGGAGTTACCGTTAGCGGAGGAGCTCAAGGCGCTCTTCGTGCCCTCGCTCAAGCCGGAAATCTCAATCCGTTTCTTGCCTTCCTTGGCAACACCGCGGCCCAAACCGGAACTGGCAACAGCAGTAGCCAAACATCCGGAGATGTCATGACCTTGCGCAACGGCGTTCAGGTCCAGATTTACACAGCATCCGGAACCGACGGCAGCCCTTCTTTTTATCTGGCAAATATCCATAGCAATAAGTTTCCTGACGATGTGCTCATGGCCCTTACGAAGGGCGTTCCAACACATCTCCTTCCACAAGGTTCGGAGGATGCTCTGGAACCTATGACCATGGAGCAGCTGTCCTCATTGATCAGCTCAAACTCCGAGGCGCTCAAAAGCGGCAATATCCTTCTGGTTGCGGCCAATTTTACCCCCGAGGAAATGGATAGCCTTGCCAAGCAGCTTGCGGAAGCTCTGGAAAAAATGAAAAACCCCGATCCAACCCTTCCTGTAGCCGGATCCGCCGAACTGTCGGATGCCGCTCCGATCACCGAAGAACCGGAAGAGAAAAATCTTCATTTTTATCTGGTCCAGATGCAGACTGTCGGCGCAACCATGACCGCGACGTCCACGTCAACCTCGGAAGAAGAATGCGGAATCAACGAGATTCCGGATTCAGTTCTACCTCCCTATGCCCAGAAGAACAAAGGACTCAATAACGAAGTTATGGACTGGTCGGTTGTGTCTGCCTTCTTCGCCAAGCCTGTTGTGGCGCCGGCGACCAATGCAGACTCTACGCAATCCGCTTCCCCGTTTTCTGCGCCTCCCTTGTCCGGACAGGATGGCGAATTGGCTCCATTCGAAGTCGCCTTTAATTCCACGAAACAAACAGCCGGACTTGAGAATTCCTATCAAGCCAATAATAAACCCCAAGGTTATAAGGGCGGCACTATTTCCGGACATGTCAGCGATGATACGCAAACATCATCAACGGCGCTTGACCTTGACGGATCGCTGCCTTCCGACTGGATGACCGGAAAACTTGGCGTAGACCTATCGACCACGTTATCTTCAGCGCATGGCGGCCTATCCGCTTCCGCGACGGGAACAACCCCTGCTCAAATCGCCACGGCGACTCCAATCCTCAGCTATTCGTCGGCCGGATCCGCGCATCCTGCCACTCAAGCTTTGGCCGCCCGTCTCGAAAAATCTTCGGAAAATGGCGAAAATAAATCCCAGATGATCAGCGTCGAACTTGACCCTCCCGAGCTTGGGCGCGTTCAGGTCCATCTGAGCTATGAAAAGGGCGAACCAATGAAGGTTAAAGTTGTGACCGAGAAGGAAGAAACCCTTTCCATCCTTCGACGCGACTCTCACGCTCTTCGCGAAGCTTTGGATACTGCCGGTGTCCAGACCGACGGATCATCCCTGAGCTTTGATATGTCCCATGACCAAAGCGCTTTCCAGCAAGCCTTGAATTCCAACGGCCAGGATCACAGTTCGCGCGGTTTTAACTTGTCGGGAGACGGTACAACTTCGACGGATATTGCCCTTTCCATTCCAGGCCTTGAGGATATTAGCACATCTCTCAATCTGGTGACGGACGAGAAAACCGGCCATGTCAGCTATAACCTTCTGGCTTAGGGGGCCTGATCGAGCATAAATATTAATGATTTATTAATATTTTCGACCCACAATTAAGATGTTATGCAAGGCGTTAGAATTACGCCCGACTTTGTCGCCCCTAGAAAGGAGAAAGCACACATCATGTACAAAAGCCTTTTTGCTTCCGGCCCTCTCTCCACCTATCTTAACCGGCTTGGTTATGCCGACGCGGATCGATCCTACGAATCCGCTTCATCCGCCATTCTTGATATCGCCAAAAAATCCAAACGCGAT
Source organism: Alphaproteobacteria bacterium (assembly GCA_051715325.1). Taxonomy (GTDB): domain Bacteria; phylum Pseudomonadota; class Alphaproteobacteria; order Micavibrionales; family Micavibrionaceae; genus UBA1573. Next base: position 128,381 of record JBPXJO010000021.1, read on the forward strand.
TACCTGCATATTCTTCAGGGGTTTGACACAAGCCTTGATGCACTCGACTCATCCGTCGAGATGGTTCAAACCGTCATAGGCTTTCTCGAAGAGGCTGGCGGATTGTGCGTGCGGGCGCGAAATTACATAGAAGAGCCGGACGGACTAACCAAATATAAAGACAAAATTTCGGAAGCGCAGGACTGGTATATGCGCACACTTTCCAAAATCAACGACGCAATCAACACGTTTTCTTCCGGCGGTGTCAATTTGCTGACCGGCCAATCTATTTCAACACGTTTTGACGCGGAAGACAGCTCGACCCTTCAAACGCAAGGCCTCGACCTGCGTTCACAAAGCCTTGGCATCCGCACTGCCGATTTCAGCTCACTGCACAATGTCCAAAATTCCCGCGTTGATATTGCCAACGCGATTGACCTTGCCGTCACCCTTCGCAACATCCTCTCTTCCGACAGCGCGACAATCAGAACGCGTCAGGAGTTTTCGGAAATTGCCATGTCCATGCTGACACAGATTTCTGACTTTCTGAGCTCTCCTCATTCCCTCGATGAGGTCGCATCTTACCGGGATCTCACCGCCGATCTCGCCACAGACGAATTCTTTTTTGAACTGGCCGAAGACCCTCAATACTCTCTCATTCAAAACTTCAAAGCACCCGTTGTTTCATAGAAAGGAACCGGTGAACCATGGCTCTTATTATTGACCTCAAGCCCGAAGAAAAGATCCTGATCGGATCGGCGGTCATTACAAATGACAAGCAGCGCACACGTCTCAATATTTCAGGCGACACACCTATCCTGCGCGAAAAAGACGTGATGCAGGAAGAAGAAGCAACGACGCCTTGCCGCAAGATATACTTCCTTATCCAATGTATGTATCTGGCCCGCAACCCGCGCGAGTACCATCCCAAATATTTTGAATTGCTGAAAATGATCCAGAACGCCGCCCCGAGCACAGCCGTTTTCTTTGCGCGCATTAACGCTCACATCGTTCAGGGCCTTTATTATAAATCACTGCGCGATGCGCGAGACTTGATTACTCATGAAGATGAATTGCTAAAAGCCAGTCAGGCCCAAATCTAGACCGAGCCTTTTACGCTCCAAAAACGAAAGCCATCCCAACGGATGGCTTTTTTGCACTCGGTTTTGTCGGGATTAAACTTCCGTATCCAGACTGTTCGATCCTGTCGATTTCGTCGTTCCGGCATCCGAGCCACCGGTCGTTCCCTGACTTTTCTTGCCAGGAGTGGAGCCCGGAAGCGGAGCATCCTGTTCGCGAACAGCTTTGCGCAGCTCCTTGTACTGGACACTATTTTCAACGATATCAACGCGTTGCTGTTTCGAATCCACCTGCGCATTCGATGCGGCCTGGCTATTTTCCTGCAAGCGTACTTGAACTTCCTGAGCGCGCTGGTAAGCACGAATTTGACCTTCGGTCGGGAATTGACGAATAGCATCGCCAGTAGCCGAGTCACGAACAATGAAAATCGGTTTGCTGTTGCCACCGTTCAAGTCAACGTGCGGGCTAAGATACGGAGCCGAAATAGCTGCTGATTGAACGCGGGTGGGATTGGAAGCGAACGATTGAGTCGACGACGTCTGCTCCGCTACGGCGCGGAGCATCTGAGCATTCGACGATACGGCATTGACTGCCTCAATCATTTTTATGTCCTTTACCCAACTTTGATAGGTTTTGTTGTTTTGTATACACCTATCTCTATTATCATTTTAGTGCATTTTAATTATCAATGTCAAGCCATACCGGGCTAACCTTCTGATTTTTTAGTAAAAATTTGGTTAATTTAACCGCCGATTATCCTTATAACCGACAACCTATACCGAATCATCCCCAAACAGATATCAACCTGCCGTTTAGCATAGGCACCGTCCGCCCGCACACCCCACCTCTTCACATAATTCCACCCCATTGAATCTATTAGACTTTTCCCTATTCACTATGGAAAGATTCGTTAAATTCTGGTACACTATAATGTGTAGAGTAATGTCAGAGCGAATTTCTAACCCGAGCCTCCTTCACCAGACCTCCCCTTAAGTATTAACAGGGCCGTTCTGGATTCGATCTTGCATAAGCCTCTATGAACGGGAAGACATTTTTGAAAGCGACACCGGAACGTGAATAATTTTGTAGATACGCTAAAAAAACTCGGCCCTGCCCGCTTGAGCATTATGGGCGCCGTTTTGCTTGGACTGCTGATTTTCTTTATCTACATTTCCATGCAAGTCTCTGGCCCGAAAATGAAAATGCTCTACAAGGACTTGAGCAGCGAGGACTCGGCCGCCGTTGCCGCCAAACTGGAAGAAACGCAAATCCAGTATGAAATCTCGCCGGACGGGGCGACCGTCAAAGTCCCTGAAAAAGAAGTCGGACGCGCGCGTATGCTCCTGAGCCAAAGCGGCTTGCCAAACGGCGGATCGCTCGGATACGAACTTTTTGACAAGCAATCCAGCTTCGGCACCACCAGCTTCGTTCAAAACATCAATCAGGTTCGCGCCCTTGAAGGTGAACTGGCCCGCACCATTTCCTCACTCGGCCCAGTGCGCAGCGCCCGAGTGCACCTTGTACTTCCCCAACGGGAATTGTTCAGCCGCGAGCAACGTCCGGCCAGCGCAAGCGTCTTCCTGAAACTCAAAGGCGCGGCCCAGCTCGATAAAGAACAAATCGCCGGCATCCAGTCTGTGATCGCCTCGGCTGTTCCCGACCTAAAAGCCAAGAACGTCTCGATCGTCGATTCCGAAGGCGCTCTCCTTGCCCAAGGCGGCGAAGACGATGAATCGCAACTCACCAACAAAGCCGAAGATGCGCGCCGCAATTACGAGCAACGCCTGACCCGTGTCGTGGAAGACCTTGTCGGACGCACCGTCGGCTACGGTAACGTTCGCGCGAACGTTGTAGCCAACCTTGATTTTGACCGCACCAGCGAAAACTCGGAAATCTATGACCCGAACGGATCGGTTGTCCGCTCCACACAAACCGTTGATGACAAAAGCAATGAAACTGACAAGGAATCATCGAGCGTTTCAACGCAGAACAATGTTCCGGGCGGCAATGCCGATCTTCTGAATGGCGGCGGACCGACCTCTTCTGCGGCGCGAACCGAAGAAACCACCAACTACGAGATTAGCAAAACCATTCGTTCAACCGTTCGCGAGACCGGACAAGTCAAAAAACTCTCCGTCGCCGTGCTTGTTGACGGGACATACGACGTTGATGCCGAAGGCAAGAAAACCTACAAGCCCCGCTCGGATGCCGAGATTAAAAATCTGACGGCTCTGGTTAGCTCGGCCATCGGTTACGATCAGGCGCGCGGAGACAAGCTTGAAGTCATCAATATGCAGTTTGCCGATATCTCGACCACGCCTGAAGATGACGCCACCAAAATTTTGGGATTTGAACGCGCCGATCTTCTTGATGCAGCCGAAGTCTTGACTGTGGCCGTCATGATTGTTCTGGTTGTTCTGCTGGTTCTCCAGCCAATGGTCGGACGTCTGCTTGCCTCCGAAGGCGATGGCAGCGGACGCGATGACGCCGACTCTCTTGACCCGATGGGACTACTCCCATCAAGCGCCCAAAACCCTGCCCTTATGCCACCGGGTGCCAGCGGAGGCCCCGGCATGGCTGCAATTGGCGGAGGCGGCAGCTCGGACTTCCTTCTCTCCCAATCGGGCGATGGTGAAGAGATGATCGATGTCAATAAAGTTGAAGGCCGCGTTAAAGCCTCGTCCTTGAAAAAGGTCGAAGATATCGTTTCAGCCTACCCCGAAGAAACCGTTTCCGTTCTGCGCGGATGGATGTCACAGGAGAACACCTAGATGCGTAATCGTGAGGATTATAGAACTCTCTCCGGCGTTGAAAAAACGGCGATCTTTCTTCTCTCCCTTGGAGAAGAGCACACGACTAAGCTGTTCCAGAGCATGGCGGAAGACGAAATTCTTGAAATTTCCCAGACCATGGCCAATCTTGGCCGTGTCAGCTCTTCCGTTGTCGAGCGCTTGTTCATGGAGTTTGCCGAACAAATGTCGTCGAGCAGTTCACTCGTCGGGACATTCGAAAGCACTGAACGCCTCCTGTCCAAAGCCGGTCTTAATAAAGACAAGATCAACGTTATCATGGAGGAAATCCGTGGTCCTGCCGGACGAACAATGTGGGAGAAGCTCGGCAACGTCAATGAAGAGGTTCTCGCCAACTTCCTGCAAAAAGAATATCCGCAGACTGTAGCTGTCGTGCTCTCCAAAATTTCGACCGATCACGCCGCCCGCGTCCTCGCCCTTCTTCCGGAGGGCTATGCCCTTGAAGTTATTCACCGGATGTTGCGTATGGAAGCCATTCAAAAAGAAGTGCTCGATGACGTTGAAAAAACATTGCGCGTCGAGTTTATGGCGAACCTCGCCAAATCCACACGCCGCGACAGCCACGAGCTTATGGCCGAGATTTTCAACAATCTGGAACGCGCAGTCGAAAGCCGGATTATGGGCTCGCTCGAACAAACCGCCCCGGACGCCGCCGAGAAAATCCGCGCCCTCATGTTTACGTTTGAAGACCTCAGCAACCTTGATCCTACCTCGGTTCAAACGATTATTCGCGCCGCCGATAAAGATAAACTGCCGACAGCTCTCAAAGGGGCCACCGACACTCTCAGGGATTTGTTCTTCTCGAATATGTCGGAACGTGCTGCCAAGATTATGAAGGAAGACATGGCATCAATGGGACCAATTCGCCTTAAGGATGTCGAAGAAGCCCAGCAATACATCGTCAACGTCGCCAAAGATCTGGAATCGCGCGGTGAAATTGTCCTTTCCAAGGGCAATAAAGAAGAAGATGCAATGATTTATTAGAGAAAGCTGAGTACGAGTGTCAAACGACCGCCGCAAATACTTCTTTGATCTCAATAACTTTGACGCCCCATCAAAGGCCGATCTGGAAAAAGACCTACCACCTCCACCGCCGGTCTTTTCATTGGATGAACTTGGCGCAGCCAAAGGCGAGAGCTTTTCCCAAGGTCGCCAGCAAGGGCTTGAAGAAGCGCGCGCATCGCGTGAGCAGTATATAGCCGCGCAGATTTCCGCCATTAACGAGCAGCTCCGCGCCCTCTTCCTGTCAGAACAAATTCGCGAAAAAAAGTTTGAAGAAGATGTGCTTACCCTTTGCCAGTCCATTTTCTTAAGGATTTTTCCGTCACTTTCCGCGCGGCACAGCATTGATGAACTCCTTGATGTCATTCATAAAGTTCTCGCCAATCAGGAAAGCGCGCGCATTATTGTCGAAGTCCCTCAGCCGGACTACGACGACATCGCCCAGCGCCTGGCCTTGTTGATCGAATCGGAAAATGGCCGAATTCACCTGACTGGCGTCAGTCACCTCGGAAGCGGGTCGTGCCGGATGCGCTGGGAGCATGGCGGAGCCTTGCGCGACCAGCAATCCTTGGTCAAAGAGGTTATGGACCGCCTCGAAGATGTTCTTGCCCCGAGCCTCCAAAAGAGCCAGAATAGCGAATCAGAAGCCACCTCGACGACAGACCCAGAGGGAGAACGTTAATGAGCCCCGACGATATGCCGGAAGCCGGATCCGCAGATTTGAACCTGAATGAAATCAATTCCCCGCTCAATGCCGAGGAAGAGAACCCGTATCAGGTTGGTGAACCTATGGCCAGCGATGTAACGGCCATCTATGATATTCCCGTCCAGATTTCAGCCGTTCTTGGACGGTCATCCATGAAAGTATCCCAGCTCTTGAAACTGGGTCGCGGGGCTGTGATCGAACTTGACCGCAAGGTTGGTGAATCAATTGACATTTATGTGAACAACCGTCTTGTCGCTCGCGGCGAGGTTGTTGTTGTTGAAGACCGTCTCGGCATTACCATGACCGAGATCGTTAAATCGGAACAAAGCTAGGGCCTGCCCCTTCCGGACAGGTTAATCAATTATGCGCTTAATGATTATCGGACAACTCGAAGGATATATTTCGGCAGCGGGCAAGATCGCTTTGCAGCGCGGCGCGAAGGTTATTCACTGCGAGGATACCGAGCAAGCTCTTGGTGCTCTCCGGAACGGCAAAGGTGCTGATCTGGTGATGATTGACGTCAAACAGAAGATCGGCATCTTCATCGAGGCACTTAAAGCCGAGCGCATCCATGTCCCTGTCATTGCCTGCGGCATCGGAACCGACGCCCGCTCGGCGGTTAAGGCTATTCAGGAAGGCGCAAAAGAATATGTTCCGCTGCCGCCTGATGCTGATTTGATTGCCGCGATCCTTGAGGCCGTCACCGAAGAAAACAATACCATGATTGCCACCGACCCAGCGATGAAGCAGGTCGTTGCGATGGCTGATAAAATTGCGCCTTCGGAAGCCACCGTTCTTATCACCGGCGAATCCGGAACCGGTAAAGAGGTGATGTCCCGTTACATTCACCGCAAATCACGGCGCGGCACAGGCCCGTTTATCGCCGTCAACTGCGCGGCCATCCCCGAGAGCCTTTTGGAATCCGAGCTGTTCGGCCATGAAAAAGGTGCGTTTACCGGAGCCGTTGGTCGCCGTCTCGGAAAATTCGAAGAGGCCAATGGTGGTACCTTGCTTCTTGATGAAGTATCGGAAATGCATCCTCTGCTTCAAGCCAAATTGCTTCGCGCCATTCAGGAACGCGAGATCACCCGTATCGGTAGCAATGATCCGGTTAAAATCGATGTCCGTATTATCGCGACCTCGAACCGCAATCTGGAAGAGTCGGTCAATAAAGGTGAGTTCCGCGAAGACTTGTATTTCCGCTTGAATGTGGTCAATATCCGCCTGCCTTCGCTTCGCGAACGCCGCGCCGACCTTGCCTCCCTCTCCCAATTCTTTATTGATAAATTCTCGGAACAAAACGGCATCGGTAACAAACGTATTTCCGCCGAAGGCGCTGCTAAAATCCAGTCGCATCACTGGCGCGGCAATATTCGTGAACTCGAAAACACCATGCACCGCGCTGTACTGGTTTCGGTTCAAAATGAAATCGAGGCGGATGCCATCCACATCGCCGGCATGAGCGCCCGCAGCGCCGACCCTGCTCCGGCGCAGAAAGCCCCTGATCCGGCTGGCGTATCGCCTTCATCGACGGCATCACCTACTGTTAAGAATGCCGGCGGCGTTGAAACGCTTGTCGGCCGGACGATTGCCGACGTCGAGCGGGAAATGATCATCAATACGCTGGATCACTGCCTTGGAAACCGCACCCACGCGGCCAATATTCTGGGAATTTCCATCCGCACCTTGCGAAACAAACTCTCGCAATATCGTGACGAAGGCCTCGATGTACCGGAGGCCTAGAGCGCCTCCTACTTTTAAAGTACGTCTTTTTACTTTATCCCGAACCCCATAATCCTGTTCCAGAGATCACGGTCGATTTTCGAGCTTTCAATTTGTGCCTCGATGTTCCTGATCTTGTCTTCCGTTCCTTTGCACTCTTTATGGAGACGATAGCCCGCTCGCGCCGCCCACACCGAGCAAGAAAGGAACGCCAGCGAGAGTGTTCCGAAGATCATTCGTCTTCCGGAATTTTTTTCCTCAACAGCATTTGTAAAATACTGGCGATGAAGGCCAATACACGGGGCCATGGTCTCGTTTGAGTAGACTCCGCCTGCTTTTTTGACTTGCTCCCGACAATCTTGCTCGGCGGCAATTCTCTCGCCAAGCTCTTGTTCCCAATTGGGGGTTAACTTCTGTTTGTATACCGCCACCCCACTTGCCAGCCCAAAAGCCAGCGTTAAGGCTGAGAACCCCATACATGCGCGTTGATACAGTCGCGCCGGAGCCAAATCTTCATTCCGGAGGTTATCGGCAACCCCTTCGAGACGTCCGATCCTGCGGGCATGGCCTTCGACCTGCCTTAGGATGACACTGACATAGCCTATCGTGGCTTTTTTGGATAAATCAGACATTCGCGCACCATAATCAAAATGACCTCCAACTCAAATAAAAATATGACAAGTTTGGCGCTATTGATTGTTTTGTGACGGCAAAATCGTTAAAATGATAAAAGAATTTGGAATCAACCTCGTTACTTAACGACCTTCGGCGAACAAGACCTCATATCAATGGCCAATCCGCCAGCACCACTCGCAGGAATTACCGGCAAGTCCGCGCTTAAAAGTATTATGCGCGGCGACATTGCGTTGGCCGTCGGTATTATCATCATCCTGATGTTCATGTTGGTGCCGATGCCGCCCTTCTTGGTGGATGTTGGTTTATCGATTTCGATTACCTTCTCGGTCATGATCCTGATGATGACGCTCTTTATCAAGCGTCCGCTAGAATTCTCGACTTTCCCGACCATCCTTCTGATCTCGACGGCCCTTCGTCTTGGCCTTAACCTTGCCTCGACACGTCTTATCCTCTCTGAGGGGGATACGGGGCACGCCGCTGCGGGACGGATTATTGAAGCCTTCGGTGTGTTCATGATCCAAGGAAACTATGTGGTGGGCGGTATCGTCTTTGCCATCCTTGTGATTGTGAACTTCATCGTTATTACAAAAGGTTCTGGTCGTATCGCCGAAGTTGCGGCCCGCTTCTCTTTGGACGCCATGCCGGGTAAACAGATGGCGATTGACTCGGATTTATCTGCAGGTCTTATCACTGAAGAAGAGGCCAAAAAGAAACGCTCCGAACTTCAGCAAGAAAGCTCGTTCTTTGGAGCCATGGACGGTGCCGCCAAATTCGTACGCGGTGATGCGATTGCCGGTCTCCTCATTACCTTCATCAACCTGATCGGCGGCATTATTATTGGTACGGTTGCCAAAGATCTGACTTTGGCTGAAGCCGCTAACAACTATTCCCTTCTCACTATTGGTGACGGTCTTGTGTCGCAAATTCCGGCGCTGATTGTTTCGGTTGCCGCCGGTCTTCTGGTATCCAAAGCCGGTGTCGAAGTTTCCGCCGATGAAGCTTTGATGGATCAATTTGGCCGTTACCCTCGCGCGATGGCGATGTCCTCCGGATTGATCCTGACGGTCGGTTTGCTTCCCGGAATGCCGCTTCTACCTTTTGTGGCACTGGCCGGCGTTGTGGGCGGTATCGCCTATTTCTCGTTCCAGCAGCACAAAATCGAAGCGGACAAAAAGATTCAGGATGCCGAGTTTCAAGCGGCGGCGGCCCGCCCTGCGGAAGACCCGATCTCAAAATCGCTGGCGATCGATATTGTTCGGCTCGAGCTTGGCTATGCTCTTTTGCCTCTGGTTCAAGGCAGCGAAAATTCGGTTAAACTTCCCGACCAGATCAAAGGCCTCCGCCGTCAGCTCGCCGAAGAAATGGGATATATCCTTCCTTCCGTTCGTATTCAGGACAACTTGCAGCTACCAGCCGGAACCTATGTCGTCCGTATCAAGGAAATAGAAGCCGGTCGCGGCGAAGTTCGCCCGGGGATGTTGCTGTGTATGGATCCGACCGGAGAAACAATCTCTCTGCCGGGCGAAAGTACCGTTGAGCCGACCTTCGGTCTTCCGGCCATGTGGGTGGATCAGCGTTACCGCGAAGAATCGCATTTTAAGGGCTATACCGTTGTGGACGCCGCTACCGTCATTACCACCCATCTGACGGAAATCATCAAAGACAATATGGCGGACCTCCTCTCTTACACCGAGACGCAGCGTTTGCTGGATGAACTCTCTCCCGACTATCAAAAACTGGTTGGCGATGTTATCCCGTCCCAGATTTCTGTCGGAGGATTGCAGCGCGTCCTTCAGAATCTGGTCAACGAGAGGGTTTCCATTCGCGATCTGGCCACCATCCTTGAAGGTGTCGCCGAAGCCACCACTTACACCAAAAATGTCATGATGATTACCGAGCATGTCCGCGCACGTCTTTCGCGCCAGATTTGCGAGCAAAACGTCAATCTTCATGGTCATGTTCCGCTCGTAACCCTTAGCCCGAAATGGGAACAGGCTTTTGCCGAATCCCTTGTGGGCGACCGCGAAGATCGACAGCTGGCTATGGCACCAACACTTTTGCAGGATTTCATCGTTTCGGTTCGGGCAACATTTGACCGCTTCGCCCAGTCCGGCGAGAGCCCTGTTCTTTTGACGTCTCCGCTTATCCGCCCTTATGTGCGCTCGGTCGTTGAAAGATTCCGTCCCCAGACCCATGTGATGTCGCAAAACGAAATTCACGCCAAAGCTAAGATCAAGACCGTCGGTCAGGTTTAAGCCATTATTCCTATATAATTTTGGTCAAAAAATATTGACTTTTAACCTTACTTTGGGTTAAGCTTGAACATAATTATAATAATAGGGTGTCGTGCATATGCGCAAAAATGATAAAGATATCAAAGTATCTGACTTACCTATCGCTCCAGAGGCAGATGAATCTAACGCTGTAGAGGCGCCAGCTGTTCTGATTAGCAACAGTGGTAAGGATTATTTCGACACAGGCGCTTCCGAGCGCAATTACGCATTCCAGCGGTTTATGGCGCGTATGCGTGATGGAGAAGAAGCCGACTCCCCTTACAACGATGAACGCGGAAACAAGGACGACGAAAAGTTTTCAGGTTTCACGCGCTTTCTCCTCGAGGAGAATCTTCGCGAGATCCAGGATATGTGGTCTCAAGGTACAAATTTTAACTTCTTGAGTTATTCCAGCCTTGATAATAAAGAACTGACCGCTGATGAGGTCATTCAAGCCGATACTCGCGATGCCCGTGTATCCGATATGCGCGTTCTCCGTGTCCGTACTCGTGGCGGGCAGGATCGTTATTTTACTGGAACGGCTATGCCAAAAGGCATGGAGATGTGCCGCGCAGACTCTCTCTCCTGCGAAGGAACCACCATTGGTGCTCTTCAGTATCGAGCTGTAGATCAAGATCTCGAGCGTTACAAACCACTAAAAACAGCTACGCTCGGTGGCCCGACGGCCCTTGCTCCGGATCTGGTTAAACGTATGCAGAAGGATCCGAAGCTTTCCAACTATGTTGCGATTGCCCAAGAAGAAGCCAAAAAGGTTGGTATTGATCCGAATATGTATGCCAACCAGTTGTGGCAAGAATCGCGTTTTAACCCAAGAGCCGTTTCTCCGGCTGGCGCTCGCGGTATTGCCCAGATGATGCCGGACAAAGTCGGTAAATTCGGACTGCAATCGTCAGACGATTTTTATGACGCTGAAAAATCCATTCGTGCGGGCGCCCGTATGATGGCTGGTCTAACCGGAAAATACGGCGATCAGCGTATGGCCCTCGTCGCCTATAACGGCGGCGGACGAGCGATTGATTTCGTTGAGAAAAGCCTTGGACGCCAGAAGGTATCCTTTGAAGAGTGGCACGATTATATGTCGGACCGTCGTTCGAAACTCGGGTCGGCAAATCGCGGTGCGTGGCACGTCGAAACTCTCGACTATACGAACAAGATTGCTTTGGCTGGCACCCAAATCACCAAGCCCAGCGATGCTCCTACGGTTGTGGCTTCGGCTAAACCTGATCGCAAGCCTTCTGGCCCGCAGCGCGAGCCGTCTCTTGACCTCAACAGTTAGTGTCAGGATATATCAAAGAGAATTCAGGGCGCCATTGGCGCCCTTTTTTACTATTCCTTGTCTTAAGGTCTGAATGATCGAGCTGCCAGGGCATTATAGGCCGTCAAATCAAGCGGTTTCATTTCCCCGCCCTCTCGCTCGAACTCGGCAATCAGCAGGCGGTTGGCCATCAATCTCGAAACTGTGCGCGCTCTTGCACCTAATGAAATTTCGATGGTACGTTCCCAATCCGCGAGGACTTTTCTCTCATCATCAAGCTCGGCTTCACGCTCGACCAGTCGCTTGATCTGAGGCTGCGAAACGCGCACCATTTCGGCGAAGTTAAACATTTTTTGTGCAACTTCTTTGATCTCGCCCTTGAGCACAAGCTCACTATCAATCTGAATGCCATTCATTCGCGCCAACGACCACAAACGGTTTTGATCGTGGAGCATATCATCCTGAACCATCGAGAGAAGTTCCCATTCGTAATCCTGCTCACACAAGTCTCCCCGCAAAGACCTTCCCTCTAAGCGGTTATAGACTTTCATCGCATAGCTTCCCAATCCCGTATGGTTGAAGGCATCGGAATACCCTCCGCTCATATCGATATATCGCGGGACAATCTGCTGGTTAATACGGCGACGCTCATTGTAAGCCTCTTCGCCTTGATGCTCGCAGCGCTCCAATTCAGCCTGACAGGCGATCTGGGCAAAATTCTCCCATACCCACACCCGTCCGCAGTGATGCAGTTCGTCGGTCTCCAGAATTCCCTTCATCTGACCGGACAGGAATGCTTCAAACGCTTCGCCAAGACGACCATATTCCGGATCAGCCAAAAAGCCATCCACATAACGGGCTTTCTCGACTCTCAATGCATAGAGAGCAAGGTCGCGGTCCCCTTTTGAAAAAGTTTTGTTTCCGGCAATTTCGCGATTGGCATCGACCAGCGCCGGCGGCAAGGATTGTTTGAAATGCGGTTCCAGCGATCCTAGATGCGCCGGATGAACGCGTATATTTTTACAAAAAGTCAGGATCGCTTCCGATGATACTTTGTGGAAGGCTCCGCCATCATTGTCTGCAGCCAACACATGGTATTCTTCCTGACTGACCCCGAGCATCTCGGCCATTTGCTTATGGCTTACACCCAGATGATGCTTCCACAACTCGAGCGGATGATGTCCGTATGTCAGCAAATGGTTTTTATCAAGCGGAGCGGCCAGTGCTTCCTCGAATGCACGGCGGACAATTCCCTTTTCCAGCGCCAGCTTGGCGGCCATTTTCGATTTCGGAAAAGCAGTTTGGGGCATTGGAGAATCTACCTGTTCTTATTATTCATAAAACAATATGGCAATATTGTTCTGATTACAATCATTTCCTTCATTAACACACGCAAAATCATAAGGCCGAAGATGATCTCCGGCCTTAAAAAGTAATATAGTTTCAAACTATAGTCGTGAAATTAGGGGCGTTGGTTGCGGCGCTCTTGAAGTCGCTCTTTGGCATCCTGAAGTTTTTGTTGACGCTCATCGATCCGCTTTTCTTTGGCATCCTGAGCCGCCTCGACACGCTCATGACGAGCTTCCTTGGCCGCCTCAACGCGTTCCTGATGCTGTTCTTTTGCAGCCTCAACGCGCTCCTGATGTTGTTCTTTTGCCTCTTCCACCTTCTGCTGATGCTGCTCCTTGGCCGCCTCAACATTTTCTTGATGCTTCTCTTTCGCGTCTTCGACTTTCTGCTGATGTTCTTCGCGCGCCGCTTCAACTTTTTGATGGCGCTCTTCACGGATTTCTTTGATTTTCTGCATATAGACTCCCGAAGGCTGCGAAGCCAGTGCGTCCTCCGCCTGCGCCACCATAGGGGTGCTCAAGAGCCCAAGAACAGCCGCAGTCAGTGCCAAGTGTGATGTAGTCATGTTATTCTCCCAAGATTGTGAATTTTGATACCAGATATTCTAACGGATACGAAAATTGGTTCCCCCCATAATTTTCGACCATTTTTTACCAAGAAATCGTTAAAATCAACCTTTGGCATTTGGCACGCCGATAAAGTCCAGCTGCCAAACCATATCGGTTTCGCTTAAGGGATAATCGGTTCCACCGCGCGGATAAATCAATTCCTTAAACGGGACCTTGGCCACATCCTGCTGCATACGCAAGGCTGTGCGCATCGATAATCCGCTTTTCCAACACATGGCTGTAATGGCCTTTGCGCTTTTTGTTTCAAACACCGTTTCAATCGACGATAACGGAAGCAGGAGAATTCCCGAGAGTACGAGTTTTACAAAGAGATAGTCGCGAACCGCCAGCGCATCACCGATCAGCTCTTCATTGATACGCCCTTCCCTGAAATAACGGGCCACTTTTTCTTGAGGCGTCTCACCGGTTTCCTTTCCGAATTCGACTCTTCTCTTGACGATTTCAGCAAGCTCCTCGCTCATATCCGCCGGAAAATCCGTCCGTTCGAGCAAAACCGTGCGGACGGATTGATCTACAAAACCGATTAACTCGTATGCAATTTCCGGCGGCAGATTTTTTCGCATAGCTACAGGCTTTTGCCACTCCGGATAACGGCGAGCGTCATTCACAATGTACCGGAGTTGATCGAGCGAAATATTTGCTCCTGAATTTTCAAGAAGGAGCCGCCCCGCTTCACGGTCTCCTGTATCAATGATGGCCCCCGATACGGGCCCCGAGATTTCCGGACGGCTGGCAATTGCCCCGATCGTCCACGACGCCGGATGCCCTTTCAAAATCTCCAAAAGCGCCTCGTCCGGAAGAGCCATACAATAACGAAGAATAGGTTCAGAAACCTGACGCTCGACATCTTTGGCAAGCCGCGTCACCACATCAGGCGGCGCATCGGCATAATCCTTAAGAACCGAGGAAAGCGCCAGTCTGACTTTTAAAACCTCGTCCAAGGCCAAAGCGCCAAGCGCCTCGACAACATATTTATAAAGCACGCTTTGCTTATCGCCAGACAACTCCGGCAACAGCTGAGACAGGCGCTCGGCCAAAACGCTCCGCACATCGGCATTTTGGTCTTTTACAGCCATGTAGCAGAGAATTTCCCGACTCGAGGATGGGTTCATCGCCAGCTTCAGGCGTGCATCCGTATCGGAGCCAAGGGCAATCTTTTTTTCATCGTCGCTCGAGAGCGCCGGAAAAGCTTTCTTCTTTCCCAAAAGTGATGATAAAAACCCCATAGGGTATTTTAACAATTATTTTGCCCGATTCAAATAGGTTTCCGATTGCATTTCCAGCAAGCGGGATACCGTTCTTTGAAACTCAAAGGCATGGTCATGACCCGTATAGAGTTTCTGGGGCAGAGCATCTGCGGTTATTACCAGATTGCGCCCGTTATCATAGAGAACATCAATCAAAGTCATCAGGCGTTTGGCCTCGTTCCGGCGGTCGTATCCGAGCTTCGGTACATTCTCGAGAAAAATGGTATGATAGCGTTTGGCAATCGCCAGATAATCTTCGGCGCCAAGCGGGCGTTCGCATAATTGCGCGAACCCGAAACGAGCCACTCCTTTGGCGCTGATCGGCACTTGAATCGTTCGTCCTTTGACCTCGATCAGGTCGGATAACACATCAACACCTTCGGTCAAACTCTCGAATAAATCATCGGCGCGTTTTGCACTTTCCTGACCAAGCGGCGAGAAATAGACCGACATTTCCTTGAGTTTGCGCGCACGGTAGTCTTCAGGGCTCGCCACTTCGATCACGTCCATGCGCTCTTTAATCAGGCGAATGAATGATAAGAAACGGTCGCGCTGCAAGCCGCCTTCGTAGAGACGATCCGGCTCCCAGTTCGACGTCATAACAATTGTAATGCCTTGATCCATCATCGCCGTGAAGAGGCGCGACAAGATCATTGCATCGGCGACATCCGTGACATGGAATTCGTCAAAACACAAAACGCGCGAACGGTTTGAAATAACCAAAGCCAGTGACGGAAGCGCCGCATCCATATCTTCGACGATTCCATCTTCCGCACGGCGCGAATGGATATAGTCATGCACCTCGATCATAAACTGGTGAAAATGGACGCGGCGTTTTTTAATCCCGAGCGGAATGGCATCATAAAACATATCCATGAGCATCGATTTTCCGCGACCAACAGGCCCATGAAGATAAACGCCACGCGGCGGCATTTTACGCGTTGCGATAAATTTTATTTTCTGGCGCCACCCCTGACGTTTCTCTTCATAATCCAGAACATCCCGATAAAGCCGCGTCAAAGCATTGACCGCACGTTCTTGCATGGGATCAACATCAATTTTACGCGACTCCAGCATCGCCATATAACGGTCATACGGCGTCATGGGGCTCCTTTTCCTCGCCTTTATCCATGCGACGTACGAGAAAGATCGACAATTCATAAAGCAGCATAAGTGGTATGGAGAGTGCGATTTGAGACAACACGTCCGGCGGCGTCAGGATAGCGGCTACAATAAATATAATCACTATTGCGTAGCGGCGCTTCCTGGCTAACGTATCCGCCGTAATCATGCCGAATTTTGCCATCATACCGAGGATAACCGGTAATTGGAAACAAAGGCCAAACGCGAAAATCAGCACCATCACCAGATCAAGATAATCGCCAACTTTGGCTTCGAGCATGATCGGGAGGACGGTCTGGTCAGCCGTGCTTTGAAAACTCAGGAAGAACGACCATGCCATCGGCAGAACAACAAAATAGACAAGCGCCCCGCCCATAAAGAATAACAGCGGCGACCCAATCAAGAATGGTAACAGGGCATTCTTTTCGCGCTCGAACAATCCAGGAGATACAAACCGCCAGATTTGCATGGCGATAAACGGGAACGTTGTGAAAACACCGCAGAATAGCGAGACTTTTATATAGGTCAAAAAGGCTTCGGTCAGGTTGGTATAGATCAAACGCTGGGTATCATGCGGCCCCATGGCTTGCGCCAAGGGTTTCACCAGAAACCCGTAAATATCGGTAACAAATAAATAGGCGACCCCCGATGCGGCAATCATCACGCCCACCGACCACATCAGCCGTTGCCGCAATTCTGCCAGATGGCTCAAGAGATGTTGTTTATTCGGATCCATGTTTAGGCAATGTGTCCTGCGGTGGTTGTGCGGGCGGTTCGTCTTTTTTCTGTACCGGCGAAGCTGGTTTATCGGAATGATCCAATAAATCGCCTTCCATCTCATCAATCGGCAGAGAGGTCATATTCGAGCCCTTGATACGGACATCATCAGAAATTTTACGCATTTCCTGAAGATCGACCTGCTCCATCAAATCTTCAAACTGTTTGGATAATGCAAAGCGAATATATTGAAGGCGCCGAAAGACTTTTCCAAGCGTATAGAGAACTTCAGGCAATTGCTTTGGCCCAATCGCAATAAGGGCCACCAGCAAAACCACCAGAAATTCCGAGCCGCTGAAATCAAGCATAATTGCTAGACTTCATCTTTTTTCGTGGATTGGTCCTTGAGTTGTTTCTGGGAGTCGTCGTCGTCACGCATCCCGCGTTTGAATGCTTTTATTCCTTCAGCAACATCTTCCATCAAGCGAGGCAACTTCCCTGCCCCGAACAGTAAAAAGACGACGAGCGCTACAATGGCCCAATGTGCGAGTGACATTATGCTGTTTCCTTTTCTTGGTCTTGTTCTTCTTCGTTGTTTTGTTCTTGTTCAGCAATCTGGTCAAATTCACCGATATTTTCGTAAGCATCGGCATCCTGATCGGCATCCTCGGCGGCGCCTTCAATTTTGCCATCTTCATTGGCAAACAAATCGGCTGCTCCCGGAATGGTTTCAATTGCGGGACGATTGTCGAGAAGACCCGAGGCCTTGAGTTCTTGAAGACCCGGAAGATCTTTGAGTTCGGAAATTCCGAATTCATCAAGGAACACGGTTGACGTGATCCATGTTACCGGACGGCCCGGTGTTTCACGGCGGCGGCCCGGTTTAATCCAACCGGCTTCGAGCAGAACATCGAGCGTTCCTTTGTTGGTGGCTACACCGCGAATGTTTTCAATTTCAGCGCGGGTGACTGGTTGGTGGTATGCAATAATCGCCAGAGTTTCGAGGGCTGCGCGGGAGAGTTTTTTCTCCTGCTTTTTCGCCATACCAAGATGCGGGCCAATATCGGCAGCTGTACGGAACGCCCAAGCGTCTTCAAGGCGCACCAGATTAACGCCGCGCTCGGCATAGTCTTCCTGCAAATCCATCAGGATTTTTCCGCAGTCGGCGGTATCCGGTAAACGCGCCTGAATAGTGCGCAGCGTCACCGGTTCCGGAGATGCAAACAGCATGGCTTCGATCAGACGTTTTTGTTCGGCCGGATCTTCAAGAGCGACCATTGGCGCATCGTCTTCGGCACTTTCGGAAGCCATCAACGGGCTTTCCATTTCGGCATCATCGGCGCCATCTGCATCTTCAAATGCTTCGTCAGCCGCCATTGCTTCGTCTTGATCGTCAATCATCTCATTATCTTTCCGGATGGTCTGTGTCATCTTATGCCGTTCCTTCCTGTGTCAGCGGCTCACGGTCTACAGCCCGCAAATAAATCGGGCGGAAATTATCGTCCTGGCGCAGTTCGACTTTACCTTGCTTGGCGAGTTCGAGGGCCGACGTCAACAAGGACGCCAGCGAGGATCGTGCATAAAGGCGGTCGTTGATTTTTTCAGGAACAAAGCTGGTGAGTGTCGTCCAGACCGAAGCTGTGCCTGTTTTCGGCAAGCGGCCGAGCATTTTGACCATACGCGCCATCGCGTCTTCCATCGACATGACTGGAAACGTCAGCGGTTTATAGTGGCTTGATGTCTGGCGCTGGGTAATATCGCCATATGCTTTGAGGAGCTGGTAGAGATCGATCTCGTATTTATCCGGTTCAGGCGCGGTGAATTTTTCGCGTTCGCCGCGTTCATACACCGAGAGGTTCCGGCGCATACCGTTGCGCAGTTTCGCCGAAAGACTTTGAATTGCTTCCAGACGGCGGAGCTGGAAGGCCAGAGCTTCGGCCATCATCTCGGCAGATGGCTCGTCTTCTTCATTTTCCTGTTTAGGCAGAAGCAATTTTGATTTCAGGTAGGCAAGCCACGCGGCCATCACCAGATATTCAGCGGCAATGTCGAGCGAAAGCTGCTGCGCCCGATCAATAAACGCCAGATACTGACGCGCCAATTGCAAAATCGAAATCTGGGTCAGATCAACTTTCTGATCGCGGGCAAGCTGAAGAAGGACATCAATCGGCCCTTCGAAGCTCTCTAGCTTGAGAAGCAATGCATCGCTGCTTGCAACAGCGTCGCTTACTCCGCCCGCTCCACTTTCAGCCGGGCGCGCTGCATCCTCCTCAAACGCGACAGCGTTTGGAAGAGCGGCGCTCTCTTCGCCTTCTTTATGAACAGCAGATTCCATCTTCTTCTGACTCTTATATTTTATGCCAGCACTTCAGCCGACCAGCTTGCCGTCCGGGAAAGCTGCCAGCGGTCCCACCCCTTTGAGGAAAGAGGAGGTAATTCTGCGGCAAGCCGTTCCATGACATCTATCTTAGCCCAGCAATATAAAGCCAGATCACAGCCCGCTTGCAAGGAAAGATTGGCTCTTTCAGCGATTGATCCATAATTTTCCAGCGCTTTCATGTCCAAATCGTCGGAAAATAACAGGCCGTTAAAGCCTATCAGCTCCCGAATAATCTTAGTTATGACAATTTTTGACAAGGTGGCCGGTAAATCGGGGTCGATGTTCTTATATATAATGTGTGCGACCATCGCCCAGCAGGAAGCCGAAAACGGCTTTTCGCAAATTTTCATAAATGGCAAAAAGTCGGTCTGGATCATCTCATCCAGCGTAGCATCCACAACCGGAAGATTATGATGCGAGTCTACGCTCGCCCGTCCGTGACCGGGAATATGTTTCAGGATCGGCGTTACCCCCGCATCGAGAAAAGCGAGTGAGGTGACCTCGGCTGCCCGGGCGACAATTTCAGGATCATGGGAATATGCGCGATCGCCAATAACGTTGTGGGTTGCCTCAGTCAGAACATCGCACACCGGAGCGCAATTCACATCGATCCCTTCACGAAGCAGCATTTTGGCGAGGTCGGTCATATCCTGACGCAGGCGATTACACTCCCCGTCCCGTTCGATTTTTTCACCGAAATAGCGCGCCGCCGGATGAACATCCCAATTCGGAGATTTAAGACGAGCTACGCGCCCGCCTTCCTGATCGATCATAATCGGGCAATCCCAACCTACGCAGCTGCGCACTTCATTAGTCAGGCGGCGCACTTGTTCGGGAGAAGAACAATTTCGTCCGAACAGGATAAACCCAAATGGCTGGGACGCGGAGAATAATGTTTTCTCTGCGTGAGTCAGGGTTTCCCCTTCGATTGAAAAAACTGCCGCCAGAGGCAACGGAGTTTCAGCCATTATATTATCCGCCTCAGATCCTATTTTACCAAAAGGCAATCGCCCTTCTGGCTTTTGATTTTCGTACAAGCGGCCTGCGCATCAGCTGCAGCTGCCGGACCAGCTTGAACACGGTAGAAGATGCCCTTGGCTCCGAGGTCAGCTTTTTGCACGCGCAGATTAAATCCCGAAAGCGCCGGATACTGACTTTGGAGCTTTGCCCATTTCTGCTTGGCTTCGGCTTCGGATTTCACAGCCGCCAACTGGATATAGGACGAGCCCGAAGCCGGTTTTGCTTGCGGCTTTTCTTCGGTTTTCGGCTCTGCTTTTACAATCGGCTTTTCTTCCGCGATGGCCTTTTTCGGCTCGACTTTTTCTTCCACTTTTTTCTCGAAGACTGGTGGAGGTGGCTCAAGCGGCTTTTCCTCGGTCACTTTTTCTTCAACCACCGGAGCGACGTCCGCATCATCCTCATCGGTTTTTACGTTATGATCCGCAAGATCAACAGCATCATCAGCGGCAGCGTCGTCAGCGGATACGTCAGCGCCAAACACTTCATCTTTTTTGACCGGCGTTTCCGGCTCATCCAGTAGATTTTCAACCGGTTTTTTCTTTTCCGCCACATTCAAGGTCTCGAAAATGGTGCTGTCTTTATTCGGAACGATCATTCCGCCCGGATCATCCGGTTTAATTTTATAAGCTTTGTCTTCGGCTTTCAGGACCGGAAGCGCATTTTCGTCGACACGCCCTTTACCCGAAGGCCAAGTGGCCCACGTGACGGCCACAATAGTGGCTACAACTGCAAGTCCCGCAACGCCGATCAGCAAGCGCGACATGGACGGAGGAACCGGAACATGCTCTGCATTCCGTTTCATCAGGCTTTCGAGAAATCCCTCGTCTTCAAAATCACCGCGTTTGGCCATACTGCACCTCTTCTTTCAATCTTTTTATTTCTATCCGTTATTTTGTATCCCAATACAAATCAAACAAGCGTCCATGCTCACGAATAGCATAGCGGTCGGTCATACCGGCCACATAGTCACATACAATTCGCGCGCGCAGGTCGGGATTATCCGCACCGCCTGCTTGCTCTACCCGCACCTGCCATGAATCAGGAAGCAATTTGTAGTGCCCCATAAAGGCTTCGAACAAATCCGGAATGATTTTTCCGACTTTGACACCAATACGCTCGACTTCAAAATGCTTGTACATCCGTTTGAACAAAAATGTACGCAGTTCCTGTACCCGCGCATTCATCGCGTCCGAGAAGCCTACACATTGCATTCCGGCAGCCGCTACGTCAGCGGGAGATTCCGGCTTGAGCTTGGCCAGATTGGATTTGGCTGTGCCGAGAACATCTTCAACCATCTCCCCCATGCTGTGGCGGATCGCTTCCGAAATCAGGATATGAGGATGAAGCGGGCCGTACATATCGCGTACGGCCTTAATCGCATCGGCCACCAGCGCGACTGATGAAATATCATCGAGCGAGAAAAGTCCGGCTCTTAATCCATCTTCAATGTCGTGGTTGTTGTAGGCTATATCATCCGAAATGGCCGCGACCTGCGCCTCAATAGATGCGTAGTTGTGCAGCTCCAAATCCATTTTTTGCGAAAGCTCGTAAAGAGCGGTCGGCGCAGTTTGCGGGGTGATGGCCTCGCCTTTCTTGAGGCAGGGGCCATTATGTTTGGCGACGCCCTCGAGAGTTTCCCACGTCAGATTAAGTCCGCGCCAGAGCGGGTATTTATGTTCGAGTGTGGTCAGAATGCGTAAGGATTGGTCATTGTGATAGAAACCGCCCCACTCTTTCATGCATTCTTTCAAAGCGTCTTCGCCCATGTGCGCAAAGGGGGTATGGCCCAGATCGTGGGCCAAAGCGACCGCTTCGGCCAAATCTTCGTTGACCATCAGGCAGCGCGCCAGCGTACGTGTAATCTGGGCCACTTCGAGCGTATGGGACAAACGGGTCCGGTAATGATCGCCCTCGTGGTAGACAAAAACCTGGGTCTTATATTTCAAGCGGCGGAACGCCGACGAATGAATAATACGGTCGCGATCCCGCTGGAAAGCCGTGCGGTGACGGCTCTCCGGTTCCTCGATAATGCGCCCACGCGAAAGGTCGGGCCGACACGCATAGGATGCCAGCGGCATGGCGCAATAATTATAGGCGGGAAGAGAATCAGTGGACATAGGGGCAGTTTAGACCGCTGCGTTATAAATTTCCATACACCACAACAGGTTCTTTTGGCTTCTAGGTTGTTCATTTTCCACTGGATTTTTTTTATGTCCAGCCCCATATTCTTGACATGAGCGACATGAATGCCCCCATTACGTTAACCCCTACGGCGTACAACCGGATTGAAGACATCCGTCAGAGCCGCGGTCAGCCCGGATTGTTTCTGCGCTTGGCGGTATCCGGCGGCGGCTGTTCTGGTTTCCGTTATGATTTTTCGTGGGACAATACCGCTGCCGATGGGGATATTATCGTTGATGATGTCCTGATTATCGACCCGATGTCGGCGGCTTACGTTCTTGGCGCTACTCTTGATTACAGTGTCAGCCTGATGGGTGAGCAGTTTAAAGTCACGAACCCGAATGCTTCGTCCGGATGCGGATGCGGCGAGTCGTTTTCGGTTTAATGATGACAGTCTCGGTTGTCTCCTGGAACGTCAATTCAATCAAAGCCCGTCTTGACCATGTGCGGACTTATCTCGAAACAACCTCCCCTGATTTTATTTTCCTTCAAGAACTTAAAGGGGAAAGCTTACCTGATATTTCACCACTCTACCGTTCCGTATTTGTCGGTCAAAAGGCCTATAACGGCGTTGCCATTCTGGCAAAATCCAGCCTGCCCGAATTTAAAGTCATTTCGACTGAACTGGCCGGAGATCCTGAGGATACGCAGGCCCGCTACCTTGAAGTTGAATGGAACGGCATTCACCTGATATGCATTTACCTGCCGAACGGCAATCCGGTTGATAGCGACAAATTCCCTTATAAGATCAAGTGGATGTCGCGACTTTTTGAGCGACTGCGCGAATTGCGTGAACAAGAAATCCCTTTTCTCGTCGGCGGCGATTTCAATGTCATTCCGGATGAACGGGATTGTTATGACCCTGCTGTTTGGCGCGGTGATGCCCTGTTTCATCCGCTCACGCTTCAGGCGTGGCGCAAGCTCCTTTATCTCGGTTTACATGATGCCTATCGCATCAAAGATCCAGCCGGAAGTGACGCCTATACGTTCTGGGATTATCAGGCCGGAGCATGGCCGCGCAATCTCGGCATCCGGATCGATCATTTTCTGCTTTCTCCCAGCCTGACCGATAAACTGATGTCGTGCGATATCGACCGGACGCCGCGCGGGTGGGATAAAGCCTCAGACCACACCCCGATCCGCATTGAACTTTCCCTGTAAATTGAACAATTTGAGGGGGTGATTTTACCACAATCCCGTGGTAAACTTCCCGCTTGAAAACTCTCGAAGGGATTCTCCATGACTTTTCTCCGCTCTGCTCTTGTTCTTGGACTTACGGCCTCCATGCTGGCCGGATGCGCGTCATATCCGGTGATGCGGGAAGATTCCGTCAAACGCGCAGCCACCCCTGTTTTCATGTTGGAACGTAAAATTCCATCCAGCCTTTTCATATTCGAAGCCAGAGAGCGCGTCTATCAACGCGGTCAACCTGCAACTCTTTACATAGAAGGCGATGGATTTGCCTATCAGGATGGCGAAACGATTAGCGACAATCCTACCCCGCTCGATCCTGTCGCCCTTCGCCTTGCGACCCAAGACGGTTCACCGAACGTCATCTGGGTTGCCCGCCCTTGCCAGTATGTCAAAGGATGGTCCAAGGGAAAAGAATGCCCAAAAGATTACTGGACGACCAAGCGCTTTGCTCCTGAAGTTCTCGACAGCTACAATCAAGCCCTCGACAATATCAAAGCCCACTACGGCATTCCTTCCTTTAACTTGGTCGGGTATGACGGTGGCGCAGCTATTGCCAGCATTCTTGCATCCCAACGTAAAGATATTTTGAGCCTTCGCACGGTTGCCGGAAACCTTGACCCGAAGACGACAGCCATCGTTCATAAATATGCCTATTCCGAAGATAGCTTGACCCCGATTGATTTTGCGCCTGCATTGTCAACGTTGCCGCAGCGTCATTTCATCGGCAAACTCGACCGCGTTACACCTCCGGTTGTGTTTAACAATTTCGCCCAAAGCATGGCAAATGCCGAATGCCTCAATGTTTCGCTCGTTGATAACGCTGACCACGTTCTGGGATGGGCCGAGCAGTGGAAAGTGTTGTTGGGTATGCCGCTTGATTGCGCTAACCCGCCAGCACCCGTTCTGTTTGATCCTACACCGCTTGATGGCGACAAATACAAAACCAAGAAAAAGAAGTAATTCAAATCTTCTTCTTTAAAAAAGACCTGCTCTTCAGCAGGTCTTTTTTTCTTTTCGCTTCGTAAACCGGCCTATCTATAGGCTACCCCACTCTTAAGGCCAGTGGCATTGGCTGTGCCAGACATTCGATCGCGCGATCTTCTGCGGACGGACGGTGGTTGATACGGCCCAAGCTCGGCTTCAGGACATCGCCGAGAAGCTCTTTGGCTTTTTGCAGTGTCGCATGTGACACTATACGGTTCCGCTCGCTACGGATATCCATTACAAATGGCTGACGTTCGCCGCGATGTTCGACCGGATCGCCCAGATTTTGCATCTCGTACCCTTGCGCACGAATTTGTTTAATAAACCACGGTTCGGTTAGCCCCACCAATCGACGCGGCCCGCCGCTCTGACGCATCACGTCGTTCCAAACGAGCAGCAAATGCAGAGAGCTGGCCCGATGATATTGAATATGCGAATCGCCGCCCTGATCAATACGGAGCGACTTAAAGCGTTCTTTCACGCAGAGGCGAGACAGCTCGTATGTACTCGAATCACGAACAGATTTAAGCAATTCCGGCGTTAATTCGACACCCTCAACCTTCATAAGCGGGAGAGGCACATCCGGCCTGAATACACCCGGTGTTTCTTCCCAGCGGTCTGCCCGCAACAGTCTCATATAAGATACGGCATGCCGTTCTACCCGATTCGAGCCCAAATCCCGCGTTCGGGCGTATAAGACACTGTGGGTCGCGATCCGGTCATAGTTATCGGACTCAAGTCTCTCGGCATTAGGAGGCTCCCACCTCATTTTTTCCGAAAAAACCTCGTAACGAAGGCGCATCCCGTCTCTGACCTGACGGCGCTCTTCAACATTTTCAAAGGGGGCAATCACATTCATGGTCTCGAGTGAGAGCAATTCTGCGTTTCCGATCATGTATTTAGGGAATGGGGAGTTCTGTTCCGGAGATTTGGTCAAGGCGTTTGCCTTCTTCCAAGCCCCGTGCATATGACGCTCTATTAACATACACACCTCGTTGCGCTTTTTTAGCGCTTAATTATTAGAATTGACCGCTTTAGATTAAATTGTGTCAAAAATGTGGCATTTGTTTTCCCAATCTGTCAAACAAATATTCCCCTCAATTGGGAATTTGAGGACTTTTGGCATTGCAGAATGACAAATTGAGATGAAGTCATGCCCTTTAATTTTACATATTATATGGTTTGGGGTTGCAAAAAGCGGGCCCCTTGCGGGACATATATTGAATGAAAGGGTTTGGTTGAAATGGTGCTGCTGAGAAGGATTGAACTTCCGGCCCCGTCCTTACCAAGGACGTGCTCTACCACTGAGCTACAGCAGCACCCCGTGAAAGTGGGGGTTTAATACAACAGATTTTTTTCCCTGTCACGCCTATTTTTCAATTTTCTGCCAAATCCGGTAATTATTCTCGTGACAGCCCCATCTTAAATGAGAACAAGGTTTCGTTTTTTCTAGCGCCCCCGCTTCATTTTGTGTATTTTCCCCACCTAAATTCCCATATTTTAACGCAAAGATAGACGAATGGACCAAAACATCGGACAATCGCCTTCCGCTGCCAAGCGACTGCAAGCCAAAAAAAAGCAGGAGCTGGCTGAAAAGCGTGCCGAAGCCCTGCGCGCCAACCTGAAACGACGCAAGGAACAGGTGAGCGGGCGAGTACAAACAACGAATGAATCAACAGGAGAGTCTCTCGAATGAGCCTGAATGCCATGAACATGATTAACCCTGATTCTGAAACCTTGCCGGGAATCATGCCGGATCACTGGATTCGCGAGCAAGCCCTTGCACACGGTATGATCGAGCCTTTTGCCGAGAAGCAAAACCGCGAGGCTGATGGCCAGAAAATCATTTCCTATGGTCTCTCGTCCTACGGCTATGACGCCCGTTGTTCCAACGAATTTATGATCTTCACCAATGTCGATAACGCGATTGTCGACCCGAAGAATTTCTCGCCGCAAAGCTTTGTCGAACGTGAAGCCGATGTATGCGTTATTCCGCCGAACTCGTTTGTTCTGACCCGCACGGTCGAATATTTCCGCATTCCTAAAGACGTTCTGGTGGTCTGCCTCGGTAAATCCACCTATGCGCGCTGCGGCCTTATTGTAAACGTTACCCCGCTGGAGCCAGGCTGGGAAGGCCATGTTACTTTGGAACTCTCCAATACAACCCCTCTTCCGGCCAAAGTTTATGCGAATGAAGGCATTGCCCAGTTCTTGTTCTTTAAAGGATCGAGTGCGTGCGAAGTCTCTTACGCTGACCGTTCGGGCAAATATATGTCCCAGCGCGGCGTGACGCTTCCACGGATTTAAATTTTATCGTCAAAAACAAAACTATAAAAAAAGAACGGACAACGGACATGACCATTTCAGCATCCCTCAAGCAAGCTCCCCTGTTTGAAACACCGGATTTCATTACGATTGATCCTCATAAGGCGATGCAAGCGTCAAGTCTTGATAAAATCCGCGTCTTTGGCGGAACGCAGCTCAACGGGACGATTCCGATTAGCGGCGCCAAGAACGCTGCCCTTAAACATATGTGCGCCGCGATGCTCACGGGTGATCCGATTCAGTTCACCAATATGCCGGTGCATCTCAAGGACATTCAAACCCTTGCCGCCTTGATGAAGGAAATGGGCGTTGAAATGACGCTGCGCAGTGACGGCACCATGTTCATTCAGGCCCGCGAAATTACATCGACCGAAGCCCCTTATGATCTCGTTCGCCGTATGCGCGCCAGCGTGCTGGTCATGGGCCCTCTGCTCGCCCGCATGGGTGAAGCAACTGTATCACTGCCGGGCGGCTGCACCATCGGATCACGCCCGATTGACCTCCATCTTGAAGGTTTTAAAGCCATGGGCGCAACGATTACGCTCGAAGACGGCTATGTGAAAGCCGTTGCTCCGGCTAGCGGACTTCGCGGCGCGCAAATCCTGTTCCCGAAAGTCTCGGTTGGCGCCACTGAAAACCTGATGATGGCGGCTACGCTTGCCAAAGGGGAAACCGTGCTGATTAACGCGGCGCGCGAGCCTGAAATCATCGATCAGGGTGAAGCCTTGATTAAAATGGGTGCCAAGATCACCGGCCTCGGGACTTCCGAGATTCGTATTGAAGGCGTTTCGTCCCTTCACGGCATGAGCCACGATGTTCTGCCTGACCGTATCGAAACAGGTACCTTTATGATTGGTGTTGCTCTGACTGGCGGGACGGTGACGCTTAAACATACGCGCACCGATTTTCTGACGTCCCTCATCGGCCCTCTTCAAAAAGCAGGCGTTACGATTGAAAATGACGGCGGCAACGTGATTGTTCACCGCAATGGTACGCCTTTGGTTGGCACCGATATCATGACCGAGCCATATCCCGGATTTGCCACCGATCTTCAAGCCCAATTCATGACGATGCTGACTGTTTGCGAAGGCGCAGGCATGGTGACTGAAACGATTTTCGAGAACCGCTTTATGCACGTTCCGGAACTGCGCCGCATGGGTGCCGATATTACAACCCACGGCAATTCAGCTATTATTCGCGGCGTTAAGAAGCTTAAAGGGGCCGATGTTATGGCTACTGACCTTCGGGCGTCGGTTTCCCTGATTCTGGCTGGCCTTGTGGCTGAAGGCGAAACAACGGTTGACCGGATTTACCACCTTGACCGCGGATATGAAAATCTGGTCGAAAAACTGGAGGGCTGCGGCGCCAAAGTCGAACGCCTCTCCAGTACGTCTTCCGAAGAGTAGGCTTTGAGGCGCTACTCCCCGTTGCATTTTTCCCTAAAAAGATTTATGTAAGGGAACTTTTTAACTTTTACATGTTTGGGGCCTTATGTCCAAAGAAGACTTAATCGAGTTTAAAGGCATCGTCAGCGAAGTTCTGCCGAACGCTATGTTCCGTGTTAAACTCGAAAACGATCACGAAATTCTGGCGCACACCGCCGGTAAAATGCGCAAAAACCGCATCCGCGTCTTGCAAGGCGATAAAGTCGTTGTTGAAATGACTCCGTATGACCTTACCAAAGGCCGGATTATCTTCCGTGAAAAATAGTCCGCGCGACCTGATACTGGCGTCATCTTCACCGCGCCGCGTGGATCTTCTCAAACAAGTCGGTCTTGTTCCGGTACGCATTACGCCCGCCGATATCGACGAGGCTCCTCTGCCCAAAGAATTACCATTTCGGCTAGCCGAGCGGCTGGCGATTGAAAAAGCAAACGCTGTTCCCCCTCCCGACTCCAGTCTTGTGACTCTGGCGGCTGATACGGTCGTTGCGGTGGGACGCCGCATTCTTCCCAAAACCGAAACGATTGATGAAGCGCGCGCGTGCCTTACTCTTCTCTCCGGACGTCGTCACCGCGTTTATGGCGGAATTGCCCTGCGGCTTGCCGACGGGCGGACACTCTCGCGGCTGGTGACCACCTCGGTGCGCATGAAGCGTCTCAGTCCGGATGACATCGAAACCTATCTTGCGTCCGGCGAATGGAACGGCAAGGCCGGCGGTTACGCCATCCAAGGATTAGCCGGAGCTTACGTCCTTGACATTCAGGGTTCATATTCCAATATCGTGGGCCTATCATTATATGATACAATGGCTTTATTGGAGGGTGTTGGATTTGGACATCATCATTGAGGAACAAGACGGCTCACTCTGGGTTGCTGCCCGTGAGCGTTACAAAATCGAAGGACTCGAGGTCGACCCTCCTCATGAATTGGTTCGGTGGGGTTCCGTTTTCTGGGCCCGCGTTGATCGGATCGACTCCCGCCTTGATGCGGCTTTCCTTGACCTCGACGGCGAAGTCACCGGAATTCTTCACAACCGTGATGTACGCCTTAAAAACCCTGATGGCTCGATGATGAAAGGCGGCGATACGCCGATCGGCAAACTCCTTACTGCCGGTCAGCATATTCTGGTCCAAGCTAAGCAAGGATATCTCGAACCCGAATTCGAAGACGATCTTCCCTATGAAGACAAATGTCCGGTTGTCAGCATGGAAATCGCCATTCAAGGTCGTTACCTGATCCATACGCCGCTTGATAACACCAACCGGATTTCGTCGCGTATCCGCGATAAAAAACTGCGCAAGCAATTGAGCGAAATGCTCGCCCAGCTTGAGGATGTAAAGGGCTGCATTCTTCGTGCGGCGGCCGCCAATACCCAAACCGATGTTCTGATCCGCGAGTCCCGTATTCTGCGCGCCATCTGGGAAGGTCTTAGCGAATACGCCAAAGGGGACGATTCCATTCTCATTATGGAAGGCCCTGACGCTCTGCAGCGCTCACTCAGTGACAATTCCCTGAGACCGATCCGCCGCATTGAAGTCGTAACGATGGATCATTTCGAAACGGCTGAAGACTGGTGCGAATTGTTCGCCCCTGACCTTGTGACCAAGATCAAACCGGTCGAGCTTAAGAACGCGACCAAAGACCTCGCCCTACTCGACCATTACGACCTGATCAAGCCAATCGAGGAATTGTTCCAGCCTTATGCGCTTCTGGCTGGCGGCGCCAATATCCTCATTCAGGGAACTGCGGCCTTGACCGCTATCGATGTCAATCGCGGGGCCGACAAGAATTCAAACCTGACCATCAATCTTGAAGCCGCTACCGAGATGATCCGGCAAATCCGTATCCGCAATCTCGGCGGGATTATCATGGTTGATTTCCTCAAACTCAAGACCGAAAAAGAGCGCCAGCAGCTCCTCAGCCATATCGAACGCTTGGTCGATGATGACCCCTGCACGGTTCAAATTCACGGATTTACAGCTCTCGGCCTTCTCGAGATGGCGCGCCAACGACGCACACCGACCCTATTCGAGCGTGTCGGCTATATGTTTGAGTCCAACTAGGTTTTTTTAAATCACGTCATAACTTTTATGACGGACTGTTTCCACCCCTCATACAGATCGTTATAGGTGTTTCTGTCTTTTTCCGGAGTGTACTGCGTTCCGGCAGCCCAATTGCGGCTCACTTCGGAGAGCGATGCGAAATCACCGCAACCGATGGCCGCCAGATAGGCGGCTCCTAGTGCCGTTGTTTCGGTGCATTTCGGAACATCAATCGTAATGCCGAGTACGTTCGAGAGGAACTGCACCATAAAGTGATTTTCCACCAATCCGCCATCAACGCGTAAAGAGGACGACGGGATACCGCTATCTTTGATGAATGCATCAAACAAATCGCGTGTCTGATAGGCCTGCGCCTCGAGCGCTGCGCGCGTTATATGCGCGATTGAGGTATCACGCGTTAACCCCAGAATGGCTCCCCGCGCATCCGGATTCCAGTAAGGCGCTCCCAGCCCCGTAAAGGCCGGAACGAAATAGACGCCATTGGTTGATGGCACCGAGAGTGCCAATTCCTCACTGCCCGAGGCTCTATCAAAGAATTTCAGATTATCCCTTAGGAACTGGATCGCGGCTCCGGCGACAAAGATCGATCCTTCCAGAACGTAACTTTTCTCGTTCCCGATTTTGTAGCCGATGCTGGTCAGGAGTTTA
The DNA here is from genome assembly GCA_051715325.1 of Alphaproteobacteria bacterium. Taxonomy (GTDB): domain Bacteria; phylum Pseudomonadota; class Alphaproteobacteria; order Micavibrionales; family Micavibrionaceae; genus UBA1573. Next base: position 159,168 of record JBPXJO010000021.1, read on the forward strand.
TTGGACGAGCGGCGAAATTCCGGCCCGATATTCATGAGCGCGAAACAGCCAGTCCCGTAGGTCGCTTTAATCATGCCTGCCTTGGTGCAGGCCTGCCCTATTAGTGCGGCTTGTTGGTCTCCGGCTACGCCGCGGATCGGCCATGATCCACCAACAATTTCCGGTGCGGTAGCGCCGTAATCATCAGCGCAGTCTTTGACTTCGGGAAGTATGGAGCTCGGGATATTGAAAAGCCTAAGAAGATCATCATCCCATACACCATCACGAATATTAAACAGCATGGTGCGGCTGGCATTCGTGACATCGGTTGCGTGGACTTTTCCGCCTGTCAGCTTCCAGATCAGAAAACTGTCAACCGTACCGAACAGAATATCGCCTCTCTCGGCCCCCGCCCTTACCCCCTCCACGTTGCCGAGTATCCATGCAATCTTGGTGGCGGAGAAATACGGATCGAGCAGCAATCCTGTCTTTTCCGCTATTTTGTCGTTCCATCCCTGTTCTCTTAAAGATTTGCAATGATCAGCCGTGCGGCGATCTTGCCAGACAATCGCGTTATAAACCGGAATTCCCGTTTTTTTATTCCAGAGGATCGTGGTTTCGCGTTGGTTGGTGATCCCTATGGCGCGAATGTCGTTGGTCCTTGCCGCTACGTTTTTCAGGCATTCGAGTGTCCTCTCCCAGATTTGGGTTACGTCTTGTTCGACCCAGCCATTCTGCGGGCAAATGAGGTCAATCTCGCGCTGGGCGAGAGCACTTGTCTCGCCTGCTGCAGTAAAGAACATCGCCCGCGTTGAGGTTGTGCCCTGATCAAGGGCCAGATAGTGCGGCTGTGTCATATCCTGTTCTTTCTTTTACCAAACGGGCGACGCGTTTTTCCAATTGTTCACTTTCATCGGCCGAAACAGATAATCCCAGCTTTGTCCGGCGCCATAAAATGTCTTCGGCGGTGCGCGCCATTTCTTTTTCGATGAAATAGATAAGTGCTTCATCCGTTAGATCACCTGCACTTTGCGGCAGTGGCGGGCAATCGGGCAATTTCTGTGATGCTGTCCATGATTTCGGAAGGTTTTTGAAATAACGCCGCGCTTGCTCCAGAACATCTTCGGCCAAAACGCGATAGGTTGTGAGCTTGCCGCCAAAGACTGTTAGTAACGGCGATGGCTCAATCCGAGTTGTAAATAGTAGATAGTCTCGGGAAATTGTCCGGTTATCTTTGCCCTCGATATCAAAAAGCGGGCGTACTCCGGCGTAGCTCCATATAACATCCTTGCGGATGGAAGGTGTTTTGAAATTCGCGTTGAGCGCCGAGAGAAGATAGTCAATCTCTTCTTCGCTGGCGTGCGATTCCATCGGATCACCCGTAAAGAGTGTTTCGGTTGTACCGCAGAGCGTGCCGCCATGATACGGGAAAACAAACACAATCCGCTTATCCGGTTGCTGGAGAACGTAGGCTTGATCGCCATCATAAAGGCGCGGCACCAGAATATGCGCGCCCTGAACGAGGCGTAGCTTCGGCGTTCCCGGAGTAGATTGATGTGTGGCATCCATAAATGCTCTAGCGTATGGGCCGGTGGCGTTAATGACCATGCGGGCTGTATCTTGGTGTTTCTTGCCACTTAACAAATCGAGACTTGAGATCGTCCAACCTTCCTCGTGAGGTTCAAGGGCGGTGCAGGCCGAATAATTCCGCACCTCTGCGCCGCGGTTCTTGGCATCCATGATATTGAGGAGGACGAGCCGCGCGTCATCAACCCAGCAATCCGCGTAGGTAAATCCCGATTGCGGCGCATTGGCCAAAGATGTTCCGTACGCGTGATTTTGAAGTTTAATCCGTGTTGAGGCCGGCAAAGATTGGCGCGGATACAAATAATCGTATAGATAAAGGCCGAGCCGCACCATCCATGCCGGACGCACCGTATTCTTATGGGGGATACATAAGGTCAAAGGCCGGATAATTTGCGGCGCGATAGCCAACAAGCGTTCGCGCTCCGCCAACGATTTTTGCACCATGCCAAATTCAAAGCTTTCAAGATAGCGAAGCCCGCCATGGATCATTTTGGAACTGGCCGAAGAGGTACAGCACCCCCAATCGCCTTGCTCTAGAACCAAGACTTTAAGGCCGCGGCCTGCCGCGTCGCGGGCAACCCCCGCGCCGTTTATTCCACCGCCAATGATGCAGAGATCGAAACCGGACATATCTCTATGGTAAACCAGAGAGGCCTACGATGCAATTGCCCCAAAAATCAGGCGACGCGCTTGGCATCCATCTTGCTTTTTATAACCCGCAATTTGATTTCCAAATGGGCTGGAGAGAATGGTTTTCGAACATAGGCGGTAACACCACTGGCTTTCGCCTGCGAGACTGAATCGACGTCGCTGCGGCCCGTTATCATTAAAAACGGAATGTCGGGGCTAACCGAACGCATCTGGCGCAATAACTCCAGTCCGCTCAGTTTTGGCATATTCCAGTCGCAAATCACTACATCGATCATATCAAGGGCATTGTCGGTAAAGACCATGGCCTCTTTCCCGTCCGAAGCTTCAAAAATCTGTGTGATGCCCAGTTCGGTCAACATACCCCTGATCATCGAGCGGACCTCCAATTGATCGTCAACCACAAGAATTTTAAGTGTTTGGATTGGGTCCTGTTTCATTTATCTCTCCTGTTATTTCCAAATTGAGTCAGTTTTAAGCCGTGCATCCTGTCCGGTTGCTACAGTTTCAAGTGTGCGGCGCAAATTATCTTCCCTTATGGGTTTGGGCATAAACACCGCATCGTCGGGGAGTTCGAGGTCTGAAAGCTCATTGCGAACCGGATACCCGCTCATAAAAAGGATTTTGGTCTCGGGGCGAACCTGATGGAAGAGGCTGGCCAATTCCAATCCTCCAAGATGCGGCATCACCATATCGGTGAGCAAGAAATCGATATTCCCCTCATATTCATCCTGTACTTCTAAAGCTTCGTTGCCGTTTGCGGCGCAAAAGACGTTCATGCCGAACCCTTCCAGAGTTTGGCGCATAATTTCGAGAAGATCGCCTTCGTCTTCGGCAAGCAGTACCGTTTTTCCGGCCAGCTGGCCTTTTCCGGATTCATAGGTTGCGATTGCCGTAAGTGGCCGATCCACAACAGGGAACCAAATCGTAAAACACGTCCCTTTCCCTTCTTCGGAATCAACCCATATGTCACCCTTCATCTGCTGAACGAGACCGTAGACCATTGACAGGCCAAGTCCTGTTCCCTTGCCTTGCCCTTTTGTGGTGAAGAACGGGTCGAAAATACGCTCAAGCACAGTTTGAGGCATCCCTGTTCCTGTGTCTGAAATCTTGAGCATACAGCCTTTATCGGAAGGGCTACGATCTTTGAGGCCAAGCTCCACCTTGATTGTGCCGCCGTCCGGCATGGCATCATGCGCGTTGATACAGATATTCATCATAATCTGCGTGATCATATCGTGCGTGCCGTTAAGCGTGACCGGATGGTCGGGAAGCGTCGTATTCAGGCGTGTCCTGACCCCAAGCAAGGGCTTTATCAGTGTTTCGGTTTTGCGGATTTCATCACAAATGTCGATTACCCGATTTTCGCTAACCCTGTGTTTGCCGAAGGTGAGCATTTGGCGTGTCAGGCTGCTGCCGTGTTCGACTGCATTGGTAATTTTCTCGACATGGACCGCAATTGGCTCGCCCCGCGCACTCGCTTTTTTGGCCATACGGGCGTAGCCGTCCACAATTGCGAGGACGTTGTTAAAGTCATGAGCTACTCCGGCCGCCAGTCGTCCGATGGCTTCGAGCTTTTGGGTCTGGAGCAACCGCTCTTCTTGAAGTTTGTGCTGGGTCTGATCGGACAAAAAACCGATCATCAAATGGCCATTGGCTCCAGATGGGGAGAGACTAAACTCCAGCCACTTCCGGTTCCCCTTTTCTTCTCCGGCATAGTGCCATACTGTAATCCGCTCACCTTTCCGGACTGATTTGATAAGATCATCACTCTCCTCTTTAAAATGCGTTATCAGAAAATCGGATAGCGATAATCCGATTAACCGGTCTCCGCCTTTGAGAAGATTGCCCAAAGATTGGTTCGCAAATTGGATAATATAGTGAGGCCCCATTCGTTCGGCGACAAGAATGCCTTTTCGTGACGATTGAATAGCTTCAGTCAGAAGAAGATTTTCACGGTTAAGCTTGACCAAAAAATCGTTCCGGTCTTTAAGATCGGAAATATCTTTCATTTCGACGATCACGCCGCCATTCTTACATTCGACAGCCCGAACCAGAAAAATTCCCTGATCTTTGAGGTCGATAATTTCATTAAACTCGGCGTTATCGGATTGCCGGTTTTTTTTCAACAGGCCGTTTTGCTCCCCCGTATCTAAAGAGTTATCGAAAACAAAAACCAGAAACTCGCTTAAGGTCAAAATCGGCTTTTTAATTCCGGATAAGCAACCATTCTGCATTTTGCAAAGCTGGCATTTTTCGTCGAGCGTATCGATATCGTGCCCCAGCCCAGGAATAAGAGTGCAGGCCTTGCAATTGGCGGTGAGCAATTCACCTTGCGGGCCGAAATAGACAAGCGCCATATCCAGAGCATTTAACGTCTCTTCAATGTCGGGCGTTGTGAATGACGACGGGCTGCTTCCGGATACAATTTTCCAGAAACTTGACCTTGTAGTTGGATCCGAATTCTTCCTGAGCATATAACACCTTTAAGTTGCAGTATACTCGGTATTTTCTCTTAAATCACTTTTCCAATACGGCTAGACATACGCTTGTATTTCCTGCACATTGCGGCTCTGCAATTTTTCCGGGGGAAACCACTTAATGCGTGCGCTGAAAGCGGCGATATTGGGTTGTATGGTGATGTGCAGCAGCTATGGATATGCTGCTGACACCCCTTCTGTATCTTCGCCTGAAACAGCGCTCCCTTCCGGCCTTGTCGGATTGAATACTATTCCGACCGCGCGCATGGACCCCGAAGGAACGTTTCGTGTTGGTTCCGGATATGACGGTTTTTACACCCACCTGACAGCCGGAACGCAGATCGCCGATCACCTTTATCTTGGTCTACGGCAAACGATGGACAATGCCGACCCATCGGGCCTTTATCCGGGAATGGATTTAAAGCTGCGGCTCTTTCGAGAGGCAAAACTCCGGCCCGAAATTGCAATCGGCATTCAATCCGCGTTCGGTAATCGCCGTATGGCGGGAGAATTTCTCGCCCTCTCCAAACGCTATTACGATTTCGATTTTACGATGGGACTTGGCTGGGGGCGGCTTGGCACGCGCCAGTCTATTCCGAACCCGATGCTGCTTCATACATTCGGGCCCTCCAACCGCAATCTGGATGGAACATCCCCGTCACTTCCAAAAGACTGGTTTAGCGGCGACGCCGGTTTCTTTGGCGGCGTCCAGTATTTTACGCCGATTAACGGGCTCTCCCTGATGGCGGATTGGAGCAGTGACGGATGGAGCGCCGAACGCCGCGCCTATGATGATTTTAAAGCCCCTGCCCCTTGGAGCATTGGAGCCGCTTATTCACCTGTTCCATTTCTTCAAACAGGAATCGCTTATCAAGGTGATGACAATCTGATTGCACGGATCGGATTATCGGCCAATCTTGACGACTGGCGCGGACGCCTTGCCCCCTTGCCTTCTGAAATCCCACTCGCTTCCGGACGTCCATCACATTACGATCTTCCTGATCTCTGCCATCAGATTCATGATATCCGCATTTCCGGCGCGAGCGCGTCAGCATCCCTTGATCTTAATGATCTTGATCCGACGTCATTCCAGATCGGACAGGCCGCGCGGTGTCTTGCCAATAGCGCCGGAGCCAACCCCGAACAAATTTCTTTGCAGCTTCGCCATGCCGGACTGAATGGACCGGTCATAGCCTTCAATCGCCGCGATCTCGAACAGGCTATGCTTCGCCAGCAAGGAAGCCCCGAAGAAATATGGTCGAATATCCTGTTCAGTGACGATGTGCCGTCGACACAGGTCGGAAAATTCCAGTCGCGTATGTCGCGCGAATTTTCCCTTCGTTATGACCTTAATCAGGATATTTCCTTGACGAATGAAGATACCGGAGTTCTTTATCGCTCTTCATTTGTTCCGTCATTGTCTCGTTCGATAAGTGGCGGACGCTATATTGGCGCGGCGCTTCGTTTCAATCTCGATCATAATCTCAATGCCCTTGATAGCGTCCCATCTGCGTCCAGCTCTCGCGCCGTACGGTCGGATATTGCCGACTTTGCCGAGCGCGGCGTTCATATCGAGCGGGCCTATTTATCCCAAGCGTTCACGCTATCACCGCGCCTCTTTGTCCTCGGGCATATTGGCTATCTCGAAGAAATGTACGGCGGTGCGAGCGGCGAGATTTTGTATCGCCCGTTCGGAAAACCTTGGGCTATCGGACTTGAACTGAGTGAAGTGTTCAAACGCAATCCGCTTACACGTCTTGCGCTTGACCGCGATAGCGGCTTTACAACAACCGGATTTATCAACGGTTATTACGAATTTCCCGGAACCAACGCTACTCTTCATGCCAGCGCCGGACGCTTTCTGGGGGGCGAGTACGGAGCCAGCCTCGATTTGAGCAATCGATTTGATAACGGGGTTCGTATTGGCGGAACAATGACGGCATCGACGCGAAAAGACCAGAACCCCAGCGGAGAAGACACGGCCTATTATGCCGGACTTACTTTGAGCTTGCCACTTGGGACATTACGCGCGCTCCCTGATGGAAGTCGCCTCAATATAGATACGCGGCCCATGGGCCGCGATCGTGGACAGCGGCTTGACCTTCCGCTCTCCCTTTATGAAGCTACCGAACCGTTCTCTTACAGAACGGTTACGCGGCAGTGGTCGCTTTTGTCCCCCGCGACGATGGCGCAGCAGCCTTGAAGATTTCTTCTGCCAGTTGATCGGATGCTTCGCCGGTCGGGATATTGCGTTCGGCTGCAATCGACATGATTTTTTCCAGCGTATCGCCAATACGCGCGACATGTTCCATCATAGAGGTGCGAGTTAGAGCATAGCTATACGGATTGCGTCCGGTACGGTGGAAATATTCATATCCGACACTGGTGATTCCGCCCGAGTTGATGGCGTAATCCGGCGCATAGATAATCCCCTTTTCTTTCAGCATGGCATCGTGACGACGTTCGGCCAGCTGGTTATTGGCTGCGCCGCCAATAATAGCTGCTTTGATATCAGGAATGGTGCGGTCATTGAGGATTGCACCCAAGGCACATGGCGCAAAAATATCGACATCGGCGGCGTGAATGTGCACCGGTTCCAAAACCGACACTCCCGACCCGAATTCGGCTTTGGCTTTTGCAATCACATCTTCATGTATATCGGCAATCACCAGCGACGCGCCTTCTTTGGAGAGGTATTGCGCGAGCGCATAGCCCACAGCTCCCATCCCCTGAATGGCGATACGGCGACCTTTGAGATCGGCACTTCCGAACTTTGCTTTGGCGCAGGCCTTAATGCCGCAATAGACGCCGTACGCTGTAACCGGCGACGGGTTTCCAGCAACACTTTCTCCATTTCCCTCTTCCGGAAGTCCGGCGACATAGCTAGTGGATTTGGAAATTTCGATCATATCTTCTTCGGTCGATCCTACATCCTCGGCCGTGATATAGGCTCCGGCCATTTTCTCGACAGCCTCGCCGAAACTGCGCATCATTTCTGCCGTTTTATCAAGGCGCGGATTAGCAATGATTACGGCTTTGCCGCCGCCCAAAGGCAAACCGGCCAATGCCGATTTATAGGTCATCCCGCGCGAGAGACGAAGAACATCGTTCAACGCATCATTTTCTGAAGCATAAGGATAAATACGGCAGCCCCCAAGAGATGCGCCGAGATTGGTATTATGCACCGCGATGATGGCTTTTAGCCCTGTCGCCGCATCTTCAAACTGAACCACTTGCTCGTGGTTATCAAAGCTCGGGTGGACGGATGCATCAAGACGTCGCGACGTAATCATTACCTTATCTCCTTATTCTTTTGTGATTTGAAGGTGTTACCAACCCACTAAAGACGCCCAGAGGGTTGGCGTCAAGTTTGCTCTATCCGGCAGGGCAAAAAAAATCCGATCCCTAAGGATCGGTTCTGAAGTTTCGGGTACCAGAATGGATGAAAATCTATTTGTCCAACTTGCAACCTCTTGCTGAAAATTCCTCTAATCAATTCTTTTTTGTTTTTTTATTCCCCTTAACTACCCCTAATCTCCGCCATCTGTCCTGACACCACATCAGAGTACTTCTTTATTTTACCGACCGGACTTGAAGCCCGTATCACTCACCCCATATTTATAATTTACATAAAATTTTATACAAATGCAATAGCTTTTTTCATAATTCTTGCAAATTGTCCAAAATTTCTCGGCAACCCCGCTCAACCATTTGATATACAATGTAGAAATCTTCCATCCCACCATAATACGGATCCGGAACATCTGCGGCCTCCAACCCTGCCGCTTCCATAAAAAGCCTGATTTTGCCTTTATCTTCTTCTGGGGCTAACGCCTTCATATGTTCTACATGACCCGAATCCATCCCCAAGATCAGGTCAAATTCCGAAAAATCGAGCTTCTCGAGCTTTCTTGCCCTGATATTTTCGGTCGGGATCCCTTTTTCAGCACATAGTTTAAGGGTGCGATGATCCGGCCGCTCGCCAATGTGGTAGCCCTGCGTGCCCGCCGAATCTATTTGTACCCCTATATCATTCAGAGAGGCCATGTGCCTGCAAACAGCTTCGGCCATTGGGGAACGGCATATGTTTCCGGTGCAGACAAAAAGTATCTTTTGCGCGGGTATTCTCGAGGTCATTTTGTCTTCCTTTTGACGTCAGCAGCATAAAATTAGTTTGCTTGACCTTTTTATTTCAGTCGCTACGATGTGGCCAGAACCAATTCATTAAAAGGTTTTCATGTGTCTATAGAGCCCGATTCCCCTCCTTCGTCCACCGACTTTGACGACACCAGCGATATTCAGGACCAAGTTGTTTTGAGGCTTGCTAAAAATGATACCGAAATACGGGATGCCCAGAAACTTCGCTACATTGTCTTTTATGAAGAATTTGGAGCTAAAGCTCCGGATGATGTCGCCAAAGATCGCCGCGATCATGATGATTATGACGCCTATGCCGATCATCTGATTATTATCGATGAAGAGCGTCCGGTCGAGGATGGCCAAATTGTCGGTACCTATCGCCTCTTCCAAAAAGAGCGTTTGCCGGAAAGCATGGATTTTTACACGAGCCACGAGTTCGATATTACCCAGCTTACCAAAAACGGTGGTAAGCTTCTTGAGCTTGGGCGCTCTTGCGTTCTTCCCGATTACCGTACCAAACACGTCATGCAAAAACTCTGGGGCGGATTGGCTGAGTATGTGTCCGATAACCAGATTGATCTGATGTTCGGTTGTGCCAGCCTTCAGGGCACATCGCCCGAGGCCGCCTGTCACCAGCTCGCTTACTTGCATTATTATCATGCCCCGCCCGAAGAGCTTTTGGCCAAGGCAACGGTTGACTGCACCGCGCAGCTTCATTTCCCGCCGAAAGAACAAATTAATGCGCGACGGGTTTTTGCGTCATTACCCCCCTTGATTAAAGGATATCTGCGTGTTGGCGCTTATATCGGTCAAGGCGCGTATCTCGATCATGACTTCAACTGCATCGATGTCTGCATCATCTTGCCGACGGCCAAAGTCGAATCGCGTTACGCCAAACATTACGAACGCAAACTGCAGCGCGATATTGTTGCAGATGCCGCCGCCCGCCAAAACCCCACCAAATAACACCGGACAGAAACATGGTTGCACTCCTGGCTTTTGCCAAAATTGTTCTTTTAGCGATCTGGACACTCCCTCTAGTGACCCTTCAAATGATTGTCCTCGTGTTTCATAAAGGGCCTTACGCCTATTATGTCCCGCGATTCTGGCACAAGGGCGTGTGCGCCATTACCGGTCTTAAAACCGAAATTTGCGGCGAACCTGTTCATAACCAGCAAGTCATCTATATCAGCAATCACCTGTCCTATCTTGATATCCCCGTGATTGGATCATATTTGCTCGCTTCGTTTGTAGCGAAAGAAGATGTGGCCCGTTGGCCGGTTCTGGGGTTCCTCTCCACGGTTCAGCAAACCGCTTTTATCAGCCGCACATCTTCTCACGCTAAAAAAGTGGCCAATGCCCTCGACCAGATGCTCAAAAACGGCAAATCTCTAATTTTGTTTCCGGAAGGAACCTCTTCAGCCGGAACATCTGTTCTTCCGTTCAAATCCAGTCTTTTTTCTCTGGTAACCGCCCGCGAGGACAATCCTGACTTTAAACCGGTCCTGATCCAGCCTTTCACCCTCCAGCTCGTAACCGTTAACGGCCATGCCGTTACTCCCGAGACCCGTGATCTGTACTCCTGGTACGGCGAGATGGATTTTGGCCCGCATATCTGGGAATTTTTACAAAACAAAGGGGCAAAAGTCCGGCTGACGTTTCTCCCCCCGATCCTGCCGGATGCCGAAATGGACCGGAAAACCCTCTGTAAAATCGTTCAAGAACGGGTTGAGACTGGACTAGCCCAAGATAACCAAGTATGAGTGAACAGATCATTCCCGCATATCAAGGAGCCTATAATGAACTTTACTAAAACCGACATTTCCAAGCTGCAATCCTACCTTCAGAGCAAGTTCGGTAATCCCGGTATTACGGTTCGCGAACGCAAAGTTGCCGATTCGGTTGAAGTCTTTATTAACGGCGAAGCTATTGGAACTATTTACAAAGATAACGATGAAGACGAGATTTCCTTCGACTTCAATATGTCTATTCTGGATATCGATCTGGAAGGGGTATAATTCTGATTTATTTAGGGAATTGTGGAGTTTGTTTTTGCCAAACCCCCCTTTCCTATTGTACACTTAACTGTATACGGTCTTATTCGGAGTCTCGTCTCCGGTGTTGTTTGGTTCGGGAGTGTCTATAAATGGTGTTGTCTACGCTTTGTTTAAAGCCTTTTCGTAAGGTTTTTGCGGCTGCTGTCTTGCTCTGTATTACCGGAGTTGCGGCCCCCGCCGTCGCCTCGGCAATCGATACAGCTTGCGATGCAAACTTTATGACCCGTCTCCGTGAACGCGCATGGGGGGAAGCCCAGCGTGAAATGATGACCAACCAGCAAATGATATGGAAACCAGATAGCGTTTTTCATCTTGGCTGCTATGAAAATTTTCTGAACGGCTTTAATGGTGCTATCGGCTTTTACAACAACAAAAACTACGTCCAGACCACCGTTAAAAACAACGTTAACACTTACCTCAACGCCAACTTCAACCATAATCTTGGCGGCGGAAACTTGAGCAACAGCCCGTCGACCAGCTCGTGTGGCGACATCAAAAAACTTTGGGAAGCTGCCGAATGCCGCAACCTGACCTTGGGTGAACTGCAAAGCCTCGGCGATGCCAGCTCGACCGATCCGCGTAAACAGCCTAAATCCTGTAGCAACACCGGCGCCAGCTGGACGGCTTCCAAGGACGTCATCACTAAAGCCGGTGCTAACACCACCTATGATGCGATGAATCTCTTTACCAACGTCACCGCTCCGCTTTCGGAAACATCTCCGGTTAAATGTTCCGCTGGTATCCCGACTGGCGTGATGCTGGGCGGCGGATCAAACCCTGAGGTGGTATGCCCAAACCCGGGATGCTCTCCTACCGGTACGGCTACTCCGAAATGCTGTAAATCGGGCACCACGTCGAGCAACTGTAGCTAACCCTTCGTTGATTTCACTTGGTTTTAGCTTTATCAGGCCCTATAAATGGGCCTGATGTTTTTTGAGACTTCCGCCGCTTATGACTTTGTTTTGGTTATATAAAAAAACTATGACGATCGGAAAGCCCGCAATAGCTGCGGTGCTGAAACGACGCCTTGAAAACGGCAAGGAGGACCCGAACCGAATTGAGGAACGCTACGGCCAGCCGTCCGCCGCCCGCCCCGACGGGCCGCTTCTCTGGATTCATGTCGCCAGTGTCGGGGAAGCCCAATCCATGCTGCCGATGGCCAAGCTCTTTCTGGACCAAACCCCGAGCGGTCATGTTCTTGTTACATCCATCACACGAACGGCAGCCGACCTTCTATCAAAGCGCCTGCCGGATCGCACTATTCACCAATATCTTCCCGTTGATCGCCCGTCTTGGGTGCGCCGTTTTTTGAACCACTGGAGACCGGATGTCGTCTTATGGGCTGAATCCGAACTCTGGCCGTGCATGATTATGGAGATCAACAAAAGGCGTATTCCGGCCGCACTTCTTAACGCACGGATGTCACCGCGCTCGTTTTCCAAATGGTCAAAGGTCCGTAGTCTTGCCGAGAGTATACTCTCGGGCTTTACCGTTATCCTGACCCAAACCCGGCAGGATTTTGAGTACTATTCGGCTCTTGGCGGACGTTCGGTTGTGGTGACAGACAACATCAAATATTGCGCAGCCCCGCTACCTTACGATCCGGCTGAACTTGCATCTCTGCAATCCGCGATTGGCTCTCGCCCATGCTGGCTCTATGCCAGCACCCACAAAGGCGAAGAAGAGCTGGCACTTAAAGTCCATAAAACCCTTCAAGCGATATGGCCTGACCTTCTGACCATCGTCGTGCCGCGCCATCCCGAGCGGTCTTCGGAAGTTGAATCATTTTATAAGGACTCGTCTATATCTGTCTGCAAACGAACTGATTTTAAAACTCCTGAACGCGACACATCCATCTTCCTTGTTGATACGCTTGGCGAACTCGGATTGTTTTATCGGGCCGCCCCCATCTCATGCGTCGGACGCAGTTTTAGCGATGATGGCGGCGGCGGACATAACCCGCTTGAACCCGCTCTCCTTCATAGCGCTGTTCTCCACGGGCCAAATGTTCAAAACCTTCAGGATATTTATGACCAGATGAATGCAGCTGGTGCGGCAATCAAAGTTGATACAGCTGATGACTTGACCCGCACTATCGCCCGGCTTCTCGAACAGCCTGCCGAACTTGCCGACCAGAGAGACTCCGGATTCCGTTTTGCAAGCGGCAAGTCCTATGTCCTCGATAAAGTGACCGAAGAGCTGGAGCCATTGTTCTTGATGGCGCACCTCCCCTTATTGAAAGCGCCATCCCGATGAAAACGCCTTCATTCTGGTATAGTCGCTCGCCTTCTGCTGCTTGGCAGCGCCAATTTTTTGCGCCACTCTCGTCTTTATACCAATTCGGGGCACGGATCGTTTCATCTCAAAATGCCGTTTCACGTGACGGCGGGATTCCCGTTCTCTGCGTCGGAAATCTGGTAGCCGGAGGCAGCGGCAAGACCCCTGTCGCTTTAGCTCTATCCCGCCTTCTTACATCATCATGGATTTCGAACCGCCCCTATTTTGTGACGCGCGGCTATAAAAGCGGCATCACAACCGCCACGCTTGTCAGCGATCCGCTTCAATCGTCCAAATGGGGAGATGAAGCTCTTCTTCTAGCCCGCACATCTCCAACCATTGTGAGCCCCAACCGCTTTGAAGGAGCTGTTCTGGCTCGTAATCTTGGGGCCGATGCCGTTATTCTGGATGACGGGCTCTTGAGTGCTGGTCTTCGCAAAACCATTCGTTTTTGCGTTATCGATTCCGCAATGGGTTTTGGAAACGGAGCAACCATCCCATCCGGCCCGCTACGCGTTCCATTGGCAGAAGGGTTTAAATTCGTCGACGCCTTTATCGTTCTTGGGGATCAATTTGGAATTCCGGACGATCTTCGCCGTCAGCTTTCGCCGAATATTCCTGTTTTTACAGCCAAGCGATCGGCCGGACCGATTATTACATCTTCTACACTTGCGCAAGATTCTTATGTCGGCTTCTGCGGGCTCGGCTATCCCGAAAAATTCCGTCAAACGCTTGAGCTTAATGGTTACAAAATAAGCGATTTCGTGTCCTTCCCCGACCACCACCCTTATACGGCCCGGGAGATTGCCGATCTGGCTGAATTGGCCCGATCAAAGTCGGCGCGTCTTATAACGACCGAAAAAGATTATGTCCGTATTCCTGAAACCTGCGACAGCTCGCTAATTGACGTCTTGCCGATTGCTGTTACTTTTGAAGACGAAGCTGGACTGGTCCTTTTTATTCGTGGATATTTGCCATCATGAAACGTGTTCGTTACCTTATTGAAGCCGCACTTGTACGCTCCCTTATTTTCGGGTTTGGGCTAATGCCGGTCGAGATGGCTTCGGCAACCGGAGGCACTATTGCCCGCTTTATCGGCCCCAAACTCTCGGCAAGTCGCAAAGCCAAACGCCATGTCATGAACTCCCTTCATGTCGAGCCGCAAGAGGCCGAACGGATTATCCAAGGTATGTGGGAAAATCTCGGTCGGGTTTTTGCCGAATACCCTCATCTCCCCACTATTTATCAGCATCATGTCGAGGTCGTTGGCGAAGACATTGCACAAGATCTGGCACAGACCTATGGACCGATCCTGTTTTTTTCGGGGCACTTGGCGAACTGGGAAGTCGGTGCACCATCGTTGCGTCGTTTTAATATCGATGTCGATCTGATTTATCGCCCGCCGAACAATCCGTTTGTCGAGAATATCCTGCAAAAATGCCGAAGTATGCAAGGGGCGCTTAAAACCTATCCGAAGTCATCTGCCGGAATGCGCCTCGTTATGGGCGCCCTCAAGAATGACCGCCGGATCGGCATATTGATTGACCAGAAATACAATCAGGGCGTTGAGGCACAGTTCTTTGGACAACCCGCGATGACATCGCCGGCCTTTATCCAGCTCGCCCAAAAATTCAATTGTCCGCTTATCCCCGTGCAGGTCGAACGGATAAAGGGGCCGAATTTCCGGGTTACAATTCATCCGTCTCTTGATGTGTCCAAGCCTGTCGATGCTTTGATCGAGGATGCTCACCGTCTTCTGGAAGAATGGATCACGGACCGTCCCGAGCAATGGCTCTGGATTCATCGGCGCTGGAAATCCTCAGTCGCAGATCAGTGACCAACCACTATATCGCCGAAATAAAATCCGACGAGGCATAGGCTCACCGTCCAGATCAGCGCACCAATGACGGTGTAGATGATAAATTTATGGTACGGCATCCGGACAGCGCCTGCGATAAACGGGGCCAATGTCCGAACGACCGGAACGAACCGGGCCAGAACAATCATCGCGTGACCGTATTTATTGTAAAAATCCTGCGCGCGCTCCAGATGCTTCATTTTGATAAAGCGGCTGTCGCCCTTCTCGTAGAGCTGCAATCCTATACGGCGGCCAATCTCGTAGCCCACAATATGGCCTACGACTGCGGCGACAAAACATCCAGCCGTCAGCGTGACAATATTCAAATATCCCTGCGATGCCAGAAAGCCTGTTGTCATCAACAAACTGTCTCCGGGCAAAAAGAAAAAGGCAGGAACACCGGATTCCAGCATGATAGTAATCCATACGCCCAGATATCCGAGTGACTGGATTAATTCGATAAGATGAGCGTCCATTAACCGACTCTTCGTTGTAGGATGGTGCGCCCGGAGGGACTCGAACCCCCGACCAAGCCGTTATGAGCGGCTCGCTCTAACCAACTGAGCTACAGGCGCAACCCGTGGGGTACTTAACCGCACTTTACTCAAAAAATCAAGCCGAACCCGCCGTTTTCCAGCGCCGGAACAGCAGAATAGCAACCAAACTCGAGTTCATTATGACCATGCCAATCGAGTAGATTGTGGTGGTCGGCGAGACCGATTGAACCGCCAGCAACACCGCCATATGTTTGATCCCCGCCAACATATGGGCCGTTGCCATTTCCTCATGCGGCTTTGCCCATGACTTGCGAATGGTTGGTATATATCCAAGACTATCTATCAAGGTGACCCATATCGCAGCCCAGAACGGATTCTGGGTTAAGAGCCAAATCGGGATCGCGGCGAGTGCTGCGAGAAATACGGCCCAATCACTTTTTGTAATATGCTTCTCGCCGTATCGAAACGAGACCAAAAGGATCGCTCCGCATAGAAACGTCGATACTCCGCCGCTCCATGCCCCGCTGCCTGCCCCCTCCAGAAACTGGATGAGGAAGGCTACTCCGGTTAACAGAGTCCAGATAATCCATGTAAAGATATGGGGTTTATTGGTACCTTTGATGGTCGACCGCAAATAAGGAATCAAAGAAAAGCAAGCGAGGGCGACACTAATCAGCCCCCAGATTTGTTCGTTAATCATGCTCTTCACTCCGCCCTAAATATTTAATGGCGCTATATATCAGGCCCGCTCCCAAAATACCGGCGTAGCCGTCAATTGCGTAATGCCAGCCCAGATAAATTGATCCGGTCAAAATCAGAAGAAGAAAAAGAGCCGCAAAGACTCCCATAAGCTTGCGGCAGTCAAAAGCATAGAGCGTTACCAGTGTCGCTACGGCCAGATGCATACTCGGCATGGCGGAAATACCGTTTGCGTCGATGATGCTGCTATCTTTCGACATATCGAGAAGAATGGCGGCCACGCTCAACGAGAGGAGTGTATGGGTTTTATTGACTTCCACCAAGTGGGCGATATACGATTCATACGGATTATTTCCTGATATAAAATCCCCATAGAATAGAGGCCCGACCGAAGAAGCGAGAGTAGCCAATATACCACCCAGAATAACCCACCCCAAGAGAGACGCCCATAAAAAGAGCATCCGGCGGCAGCGATCTCCATCGAGAAATGCCGCATACCAATAAGCTCCGAGCATCACCGGGAACCAAAGGTTATAGGTTATATTCAGCACAGAGACGAAACCGGTTTTCTCGATTATCGGCGCAATCCATTCTTGAGGATTCATTCCCCCATGGAGGACCGTATCCCAATGCTCGAGTAGCGGATCTATTCCGTACGGATGAATGTACTGGATCATCGACTTCATAAACGGAATGATAAATATCATGAGCAAGATAGCCAGAAAAAGCGGCAAACCCTCGGTAAAACGCCCACTATCAAAATAATGGGCCGCCCATGCGTCGACTTTGACGCGAACGTTTTTAATTGTGAGTGTTTTGGCGCGGTATTCCGACCACAAAGCAACAGGATAAAGGCCGAGAAACACCAGCGTAAACGCTCCAACAACAAAGGCGATCGAGAGAGCCAGAGACGGTAGGACAAAAGTGAGATCGGAAAAGCGACCGCCCATACAGAAGCTGGCGATGATGACACTCGCCAACAAGAATGCGGCAGTGCCAATCAGTCCACGGCAGTCATGAAAGCTCCGGCTCAGGGTTTGACCGAACGACATCCCTGAGTGGCCTAGGTATCGAGGAAGCTGCGCAGCTTACGAGAGCGTGACGGGTGCTTGAGCTTACGGAGCGCCTTCGCTTCAATCTGACGGATACGTTCACGGGTTACGTTGAACTGTTGTCCGACTTCTTCAAGCGTGTGATCGGTGTTCATACCAATACCAAAACGCATCCGGAGAACACGTTCCTCCCGCGGCGTGAGTGTCGCCAGAACGCGCGTAGTGGTTTCGCGCAGGTTCGACTGGATCGCACTTTCAACCGGAAGAATCGCATTTTTATCCTCGATGAAATCTCCGAGCGATGAATCTTCTTCATCCCCGATCGGTGTCTCGAGCGATACCGGCTCTTTGGCAATCTTCAGAACTTTGCGCACTTTGTCGAGTGGCATATGAAGACGAACAGCCAGCTCTTCCGGTGTCGGTTCGCGGCCAATCTCGTGCATCATCTGACGCGATGTCCGCACCAGCTTGTTGATGGTTTCAATCATGTGAACCGGAATACGGATGGTACGAGCCTGATCCGCGATTGAACGGGTAATCGCCTGACGAATCCACCATGTCGCATAGGTCGAGAATTTGTAACCGCGGCGATATTCGAATTTATCAACGGCCTTCATCAAGCCGATGTTCCCTTCCTGAATCAGGTCAAGGAATTGGAGACCACGGTTGGTGTATTTTTTCGCAATCGAGATCACGAGACGGAGGTTCGCCTCGATCATTTCCTTTTTCGCGCGATTGGATTCTTTGTCGCCTTTTTGAACGGTCGTTACGATCCGTTTAAACTCCAGAAGCGGCAGTCCGCTCTCATGGGCGATCGCATCAATCTGGTCACGAATAGCCGTGACATCGCTGTCGTGGCGTTCCAGAAACTTATCCCATCCTTTGGTCGTCAGTTTCTTAACCGAGACTTGCCACTTCGCCGAGGTCAGAAGCGCCTCTTCGTAGTTTCTCAGGAAGTCTTCGCGAACAACGCCGCAATCATTCGCCAAACGGAGCATCCGCCCTTCGAGCGAAACGAGATCACGGTTCATCTTGTAGAGACGCTCGATCAACTGGTCGATACGGGCCGCGTTCAGACGAACTTCGTTCATGAGGCCAACCATTTCCTGTTTGGCCGCATCATATTTTTTCATGATTGCCGGAGGAACCGATTTTCCAGCCTCGATTTTCTCGTGTTGGGCTTTTTGAAGCTTTTTATAGGTCTTTTTGATCTGCTCGAAAATCGGAAATACTTTAGGAGCAAGTTCCGCTTCCATAGCCGCCAGTGACAAAGAGTTTTCGTCGGCATCTTCGGTCGAAGCGCCTTCTTCATCTTCACCTTCCGGAGTTTCACCTTCCGGAGTTTCGGCATTTTTCTCTTTCGGCTTGTCTTTCGGTTTTTCTTTGACTGGAGCCGGGGCCGCAACCGGTGCCGGAGCAACAGGCATACCATCGCCCGAACCGTCAAATACGTTGTCGCCGCCATAGGTGGCTTCAAGATCAATCACTTCACGGAGGAGAATGTCGCCTTTTTGAAGGGCGTCATACCACGCGATAATCGATTCAATCGCAAGCGGCGATTCACAGATACCGCCGATCATGGTCTCACGGCCAGCCTCGATGCGCTTGGCAATTGCAATCTCGCCTTCACGCGAGAGCAGTTCAACCGTCCCCATTTCGCGCAAATACATGCGCACAGGGTCATCGGTCCGTCCTGTGTCATCGTCGGAGATATTCCCGCCGCTTTCGTATTCTTCTTCGTTTTCGTTTTCGCTGCGCTCTTGAGGTTCAGCTTCTTCGCCGACATCATCCGCGCTATCAACCATCTGGACGCCGGCGTCCGAAATAGTAGCCATCGCATCTTCGATTTGATCCGATGAGAATTCTTCAGCCGGGAGAAGATTGTTCAGATCGTCATAGGTGACGTAGCCTTGCTCTTTCCCTTTGGCGATCAATTTCTTGACGATCTTTTCAAGATTGCCCTTTTGACCTGTGGTAATGGCTAGCTCCGCTGGCGGTTTTTTGTCAGCGTTCTTTTTATCGGTTGCGATCTGTTTCTTTGAAACTTTTTTCGCGGCCGATTGGATTTCTGCTTTTGCCTTTACATCACCCGCGCTTTTAACTGGTTTTGGCGCAGCTTTCTCGGCAACCTCAACGGTTTTCTTGGCCGCTTTGGAGTCAACAACCGGAGCTTTCGCCTTGTCTTTGGCCGGGGCTTTTTCTTTGGCTTTCGATGGAGCCGGAGCTTCTTTCTTTTTCACTTCGGCTTTCTTTGCTGGTGTAGAAGTTTTCTTGGATGCTGAAGCTGCTTTTTTATCCGGCGCTTCAGCCTTGGTTGCTTTTTTCGGAGCAGCCTTCGTCGCGGCGGCCTTGGCAGGTGCCTTTACTTTAGTAGGTTCCGATTTTGCTTTTGCTGTGGTTTTCGAAACTGCTTTCGTTTGCTTTTTCGCCGCCATCGTGCCGCCTGTATTTCGTGTCAACTGTCTGCAACTAGTGTTGGAATAATCGCGCGAATCGCTTCACTACCGAATCGATTCGATTCGCTGATTAAACCCGATTTTGCTGAAAAAAAATAGAGCTAAGAGACTGATATTTAATCTCTATCCTCATTCAGTTCCATCTGCATTTGCTTCAGAGCCAAAATGCGGCTCTCGTTCTCCTCGGTCATAGCCCGCGCCAATGCTTCACGGGCTTTGTGCACATCGGCGGCAAACTGGGACTTATCTAATTGTTTCATAAGGGATTTCCACCCCTCTAGCACAACATCAAGTTCCTGCCCTGCCCGCGCGACTCCTGCATGGACCCGCACCCGTTCGCTGGTCCTTAAACGAGCGCAGATTTCCGAGAGACTCCGCGCATTGATATGGCTTATCAGGGCGTCTGAGTCAAGCTCGTCGGGCTCTTCACTTTCCAGAATACCTATAATCGCTTCTTGCAAATGGGTCAGATCATCATTCCCCATATCTATTCTGGAAATATCGTCATGGATATACGAATAAAGCGCCGGATAATTTATCAGACATAACAGCAAAATCTGCGGAATGACCAATTCGGCCTGATTTTTTCCCACCGGCGGCAAAATAACCTGTACGACGTTTCCGGCCCCCGTTCCACCATCTTTGCGCCGCTGACTGGTCGCCGGCTTCTTCCAATTGCGCCCGAACAAGCCGTCCATATGTTCGCGAAATGCTTGACGGTAGTAATATTGAAGGTTTTTATCGGGGATCTTGGCAACCATCCCCTCTAGTTTCTCAGAAAGACCCGACCGCAGCTCCGGAGTCGGAAATGTCTTTCCGGCTGTCGCGTTCGTCCATAGAAATTCAATGAGCGGAATGGCGCGATCCATCAGCGAGACAAACGCGTCCTTCCCGTTTTCACGGATATAGGTATCCGGATCATCACCTTCAGGCAGGAACATGAAACGAGCCGAATGCGATGGTTTAAGCAGCGGCAGCAAACGTTCGGACGCGCGAACTGCCGCCCGATATCCGGCTTCATCTCCGTCAAAGCATAAGATCGGCTCTTTGTTTTCCAGCGGGATCATCTTCCAGAGCAGCATGATCTGCTCTTCGGTCAAAGCTGTCCCAAGCGGAGCAACGGCCCCCTTGCATCCCGCCTGATGGCAGGCGATCACATCCATATAACCTTCAACCACCAAGAGATGCTGGTCTTTGGCGGCCATGCGGGCGTGCTGCCCTGCGTAGAGCGTACGCCCTTTATGAAAGAGCGGCGTATCAGCCGAGTTGATATATTTGGGCGGAGTAAAGTCCGAGCGCGACGGCGGGCGCATATGTTCGGGCAGAATACGCCCGCCGAACGCCACAATCCTTCCACGTCCATCCGCGACCGGAAAGATCACGCGGTCACGGAAAAACGCATACGGCTCGCCTCCCTTTGTCGATGGCTTGATGACGCCCGCCTCGATCATCAGCGCGTCTTTATATCCTTTCGACGCCAGATACGAACGTAGTGCCTGATCATTTGACGGGGCATAGCCCATGCGGAACGAGCTGATGGTATCGTCGCTCAAACCCCGCTTGCGGCAATACTCCAGAACCTCCCGATTGGAAGGGCTAGCCAGCTGATCTTCAAACCACTGCGCCGCATCTTCGCACAGCGTATAGAGCGTTTTATCGCGTTTTGATTGTTCCTGATCTTCACGGCTCGGCTTTGGCATGGGCATTCCGGCTTGCGCAGCCAAAGCCTCAACAGCCTCGATAAAGGATAGATTGTCATGACGGGTTACAAATCCCAGAATATCCCCATGCGCCCCACAGCCAAAGCAGTGGAAAAATTGCTTCTCGTCATTCACATAAAATGAGGGAGTTTTTTCACGGTGGAACGGGCAACAGCCCTTATATTCCCGTCCCGCCCGCGTAAGCTTAATCCTCTTGCCGATGACATCGGACAAGGTCAGGCGGCTACGCAAATCCTCGAGAAATCGCGGTGAAACAGACATAACCCTCTCTTACAGGAACAAAACATATTATTCCATCTGTAAAATATGTTAGAGTGCGCAGATGAAAAAAATCCTTTCGATTCAGTCCCATGTCGCCTACGGGTATGTTGGTAACAAAGCGGCGGTTTTCCCCCTTCAACGCATGGGGTTTGACGTCTCGTCCATTAATACGGTCCAGTTTTCGAACCATACCGGTTACGGTTATTGGGGGGGCGATGTTCTGGAAGCGGATCATATCCGACGTGTGGTCGACGGGCTTGACCGTCTGGGCGCTCTCGATCAGTTTGACGCGCTTTTGACCGGATACGCCGGATCGCAGGACATTTGCCAGGTTCTTCTCTCAACGTACCAGCGGATGAAACCCGACGCGATTTGGGTATGCGATCCGGTTATGGGGGATATCGAGCGTGGTTTTTTCGTTAAGGAAGGGATACCGGAGTTCTTCAAAAACGAAGGAACCCTCTCCGCCAAAGTCATGACACCCAATTTTTTTGAACTCGAATATTTAACTGGCACTCACATCTCTAGCCCTGCCGAAATCAAGGGCGCTTGTCGCGTGCTCCACGATAAGGGGGTTCAGGTTGTTCTGGTGACGTCGGTTATGGCTGACAATGCCGCCTCCCCATCATCAATATCCATGGTACTGAGCCATGTTGACGGGGAAACCTATATCGTCGACACACCCTATCTTCCGATTATTCCCGCTCCTAACGGAGCGGGCGACTGCACCGCTGCCATACTGGCGGGCCTCATCCTCGACGGACTTCCCCTAAAAGACGTGCTCGGCCAATTAGCCGCGCGCATATACGGTATCTTTACGGCCACCCATCTGGCCGGGACGCGGGAGCTGGCGCTTATCAAAGGGCAGAATGAAATTGTAAACCCCACCCATAATTTTCCGGTTCGCTCGCTCTAGAAAACGGCCAAATAAAAAGCCCGGCTCTTGTGCCGGGCTTTGTTTATTCTGTTACGGTCTATCGGTTCATCGGGACAGGGTATGGATAAACCGGAGCTGGTGTTGGCTCGATTATAACACCCGATCCATTTGGTTGAGGCTGAAGCGAAGCTGCCGTTTTGGCTTTATACACCAGCGTGATGAACTCCGAGCGGTAACCGAACGGGTCGGCGCCCTTGCTGGCGTTCGCCAGAGCGATCACATCATCGTAGGTCATCGATCCGGTATACTGACCACCTTTGAGCATCTGTGCAAAACTTGCGACAGCTACAGCCCAGTCAGTTTCGGATTTAAGAGCTGCATTCTTTGACCCTGTATCCGCAAGCACCGGCGTTGTCAGAAGTTTGCTGGTATTTTCGTTCGGCAATTTGTAACGCACTTTTACGAAGGCCAGTTCGCTTGATTGAGGACCACCGCTTTGCGTCGGGGCGGCATATCTTTTCGGATCAACAGACACTGGGCCACCAATCGGCGTAACCTCGTAGATCGCAGTTACTTCGGAACCTGCGCCGATATCACCCGCATCAACCTTGTCATTATTAAAGTCTTCAGTTTTAAGAGCGCGAGTTTCGTAACCGACCAGACGATATTCCGCGACGGTTGCCGGATTAAATTCCACCTGAATTTTTACGTCCTTGGCAATCGGGAACAGGGTTTTGGTTGCTTCCTCTATCAAAACTTTACGCGCTTCGTTCAGACTATCGATATAAGCGGCGACGCCGTTCCCGTTCTGGGCGAGGACCTGCATCATTTCATCGTTGTAGTTGCCGCGACCAAATCCGAGAACCGAGAGGAAAATCCCCTTATCTTTCTCGCGCTCGACGAAACCTTTAAGTTCTTCTTCGTTGGTAATACCAACGTTAAAGTCACCATCGGTTCCAAGAATGACACGGTTGACAGCATTCTTGTCATAGTTTTGTTCCGCCAACTGATAGGCCTGACGAATACCTTCAGCTCCAGCTGTGCTTCCACCCGCCTGCAAATTATTAAGCGCATTCAGGATGGTAACTTTTTCTGTGACCTTTGTTGGAGGCAAAACTGTTCCGGCTGCACCGGCATAGACCACTATCGAAATTGTGTCGGTCGGCTTCAACGTATTGAGCAGCATGGTAATCGACTGTTTCAATAGCGGCAATTTGTTTGACTCGTTCATCGATCCCGACACATCGAGCAAGAACACCAGATTGCTGTTCGGCATTTGGGTTTTCGGGATGTCATACCCTTTAATACCGATAGTCATCAGCTGTTTACCCTCGCCCCATGGCGACGGCTTCATCACGACATTCGTGCTGAACGGCTGTTCCTTATCTTTTGGCAGAGGGTAATCATAGTCAAAATAATTGACCATTTCCTCAACACGAATTGAATCTTTCTGCGGAAGAACTCCCCCATCAAGAGAAGAGCGTGCGAATGAGTAAGAAGCGGTATCCACATCAATCGAGAAGGTTGAAACGGGTTCGGCCTTCACACTTTTGATCGCGTTTTCTTCAACGCTCCGGAATTTATCGCTACCGAATTCTTGCTGCTGCGATTGATAGATTTGAGGCTCGCTTGACATCACCAGACCATTAACAGCGCCGACTACCATTGCGGGTGCCGGAGCAGCCGGAACTGCAATTGCGCGATCCGCCATCATTTGTGGCGCGGCGCCGCCCATGGCTCTATTCTCGACAGGCGCTATTTCCTTTTCAGCCAAGGCATCTTTGCGAGCTGGAGCAATCATTTCCGACTTAACTTTTTTCAACTCGGATGACGCATCCGCAACGACCATCTCTTCCGGACGCATATCGCTCTCCGTCGTACTATTAACCACAGCATCCAGTGACGCGGTACTGAGCGACGCAGCCTTCCCCTCTTCTGAAGGACCAACGCCGCTGTTTAAGGTCGGGCTCGAGATTGTGGTATAGGCCAACAACGCAACGCACGCTGTTGCCAGACCACCGTAAATAACTTTCTTTTGGGAAAAGGACATTTGTTCACTCCTCTGATTGGGTTGTTTCCCTATCAGACGGGCCCAGAAACCATTTCCTTGGTGACTTTGTGCATTTTTTTTATTTTTTTCGAATTCTGCCACGGCCAGATTAAGCGCCATCTTTTTGGCGTTTTCATCCGGTAACGGGATATTTTCGTTTTCAAACAATGATTTGAGGTCTTCTTCGGTCATGAGCGGCCTCCCTCTTTGAGTATTTTTCGAGCTTCGTGAATTCTCCACGAAATTGTACTTTCGGCGCAGCCGACTATCTCGGCCACCTGTTTATGCGACAGACCTTCCCCGAAAACCAGCCAGACAATCTGGCGTTCCGGTTCCGGTAGTGCCCGGACAGCTTCCATTCCTTGCTTGGTTACCATCTCGTTTTCCGGATTTCTGGTCTGGGTCAATTTGTTTTCGACTACGTCCAGCTCCACGCTTGCTTTATCGTGACGCCCTTCCGAGCGGTGCCAATCCCTTGCTGTATTCAGCACAATTGTGTAGAGCCATGTGGTAAAGGCGGACTGCCGATTAAACGACGAGATATTCTGGGCTAATTTGATGCACGCGAGCTGGGTGATGTCTTCGGCATCACTTTTGTTCTGGCACTGGCGATAGGCCATCTTATAAATGGTCAGGTAGTGGGCTTCCAGCAAGTCCCGGAACGCCCTTGAATCCCCTGCTACGGCGCGAACGATCATGTCTTCATCCGTATCGTTGTTCATATATCATCCTTAGTATGACGATTCATGATCGGAATTCCTTGGAAAGAATTTATATAAGCCTACGGGCCGACAGCTCTTCTTTGTAGTACGAATAGATAATCGGGGCAGCAATAAGGCCCGGCAAACCAAAGAATGTTTCCATCGCCAGCATCGCAATCAGTAGTTCCCATGCGTGGGCACGAATACGCGTACCGATGATCTGGGCGTTAATAAAATATTCCAGTTTGTGGACGGCCACCAGAAAGCACAAAGACCAGACGGCCGCCATCGGCGCGACGCTCAAGGAAATCAGGATAATAACGGTATTGGAAATGAGGTTCCCGATAATCGGCATCAGGCCGACGATAAATGTCACGGCAATCATCGTTTTGACCAAGGGAAGTTCATAGCCGATCATTGGCATAACAAAATAGAGGAACAATCCGGTCAGGAACGTATTAAGCGCCGAGATCCGGATTTGCGAGAAGACGATCCGCTGAAATGCGGCCCCCAAATGGGTTACACGCTCGGCAAAGGATTGGGCCAGCGGGCCATAGCTGCGATTAAACCCCGGCTTTAATCCAATCATCGTGCCAATAATGAGCCCGATAATAATGTGGATCAGGAACATCCCGACGTCGCGGCCAAATGTGCTAAAGCGTCCTGCATTGTCGCGTAACCAGTTGGCCAGAGCCTCCTGCCATTCTTGCGTATTGGCCGGAAGATATTCTTGCGCCCACAAAGGAATGTACTCTCGCGCTTGACGAATAATCGATTCAACGCGCTGGATCAAATCACTTAGACTTTCCGAATCTCCCGAGAATAATCCGGCTGACGCTCTTACCCCAATGGTAATCAGAGATGTCAAAAACACCAAACAGATCAGTACAAAAAGTGGTTTTGATAGTTTTTCGGACACCTTGACTTTTACCATCTGGTTTCCGCCACCAATCACCAGATAATAGGCCAGAAGCCCGCTCAAGATGGCGGGAAGAAGTCCGTGCGTCAGAACCCCAATAAAGATCAGGGTCATAAATGAAATGGTAAAGTAAAAATATTTGGCGTTATCAGTCAGCATGGCAGGTCTCCGCTTGGGCGATTCTGCACTAACCCCTTAACGGTTACAAGCGGCTATTTTATGCTTACCAGCCGCCACCACCACCACCACCACCACCACCACCGCCGGACGATCCGCCCCCGCCCGAACCGCTATTGGAACCCGGGGGGGTGCTCGCGCTTGAAATCGCGTTCGGCAAACGGCTCAAATCATTAACCATTGACGCCAACCCCATGCTATTTCCAAGTTTCATATGATCCAATCCATGGCCATAGCTGTCACCCGACGGGTTTATCTTGCTGTTTAGAGTCATTTCAGCATCGAAATGGTCGCACCAGTCCTGCTCGATCTCAAGAGCCATAGCATAGGGGAGGAATGTCTCGAATATAGACGGGGTGATGTTCTTGGGGAAGAGCGCGTTCATCCGGCTTTCTTCGGCAACGGTTAGAAACAGTTTCAGCCCTTCGGCATAGTCCGACACTTTTTGCCCCAGAGCGGTGTATTTGTTCAGCGGAATCCAGAACACCGATAACAGCAGTATATTGAGGAAAAAGCCCATGATGAGCGATATGACGATTTGCAGATCATCAAATGCCAGTTTGTAAGTAATCACAAACCCGATTGCAACCAAAGCCAGAGCGACGACCTTAAGGCGGGTATTGCGGTCATAGTACCGGTTAATATCGTGTTCCAAATATTTCATATGTACGGATTTGGCTTTTATAAATTTTATGGCCATTTCCCGTGCATTCTTACGCTCCATCATACCCATCATCCAGACACGACTATAGGGTACGGTCAGCGTATTCGATTCATCGAACAACTCGGCAATTGCCGCAACATTCTGGTCATCATTCCCCATATAGGAATAAAATTTCTCGGCTTTGGTCAAAATAAAAGACTTGTTCTTATTCTCGATCGTGATGTAGCCCTTCTGAGCTGCATAAACAAGAAGCGCCACAAAAGCCCTATCATCGTATTTCTGACGAACGACTTTGCGGAGCAAATCCGGCGGCATTTTCTCCATAACATCAAAGCGCGGGATAATGACCCCTTTAAAATCACGGCCAAATTTAAACCATGCCCATAACAAATACAGAAACAGAACAACCAAAGATCCGAATAGGGCGACATAGGCTCCGTTATCACTTAAGAAGAATTTCAGCTCTTCTTTCCAGTCCGGCTTAAGAATGATCCCCTTCTGGATCATTGCCGCAACGGTCAGCCCTTCCCCGGCCCCTAGCGTTCTCGTCGTAACCGCTTCATAAACCGAACCATTCCATTTCTGGGTAAAGTCTTTTCCGGTCATACCTTGCGCGCCCGTATAGGCTGCGGCTTGAAAAATATTTGCATTGTCAGGAAACTTGATTTGAACCGACGCGCGCTCAATCGGGAAACTCCAACCATTTCCGGTGACGTTCCAATAGAACTCATCCCCTTTATCAAAATATCCGATTACATGGAGAACACGATAGCTAATCGTATAAGTATGAGCTCCGAAGCTGACTGTTTTATCTTTGTCACCGATATAGATGCGAACTCCGTTATCCAGATTGGCCACATGATAGGGTTCGCTTTCGCCATCGCGTTCTATTGCCAGAAGGTCAATCGGCATCGAGACTTTATTGCCGAAACGATCGGCATATGTGGTGGGAATATCGCGGTAAATACCGTGATTGATGTTCCGGTTTTCGGCAATCACTTTGATTGTCTCGGTCAGGGTTACAGCGCTTGACGGCTCGACCGTTGCATCAACATGATAATCAGTAATGACTTCTTCCGCCCAAGCCGGTAGTGAAAAGGTCGCTGCCAGAACAGCGACCCCGATCACAAGGCTTTTATAGATGCGGGATTTTATATCAGTCCGCATAATCTCTCCTGCCTATTTAAAACTGATTTTTTGAACCTGACGGTCGGCTTCGTTTTCGATTTCAAAATATGGTTTTTTCTGAAAATGAAAGAACATCGCTACGACGTTGGTCGGGAACTGGTCGATCATGATGTTGAGATCACGGGCCGAACCGTTATAATAGCGGCGCGCCAGTTGGAGTTCCCCCTCAATCGCCGAGAGCTCGCCTTGAAGGCTAACAAAGTTGGTGCTCGCGCGAAGTTCAGGATAGTTTTCGGCGACAGCCATAATATTCCCGAGAAGGCCGGAGATTGCCGACTCTGTTTGAATACGCTCTTCCGGAGTGGCGGCAGTTTGGGCTCGGGCGCGAAGGGCCGTGATATTTTCGAGGGTCGAGCGTTCGTGCTCCATATATCCTTTGACGGTTTCAACCAAGTTCGGGATCAAATCCGCGCGGCGTTTGAGCTGGACATCTATCCCCGAAAAGCTCTCGTCGGTCATGGCGCGTTTTCGTACCAACGTGTTGTAAACCGAAGCGGCGTAGTATCCGATCCCGCCGATGATACCGAAAACAATAATTGTCGAGATGTTCATATCCAGCCCCTTAAGCTAAGCTCTAAAACAAATTCCGGCGGTTATTTTCGGGCCGAATCATGGGAAATGCAAGAGGGAGACTTAGCTCTGTCTACTTTCTCTCGACTACCGACACTTTACCGCTCTCCAAATCCAGCTGGAGCCAGACATTCCCGCCTGACGCCACATAATCGGTCATAGTCTCGATAAAACGGCTTCCAAGTGCGGTTATGCAGGGTAAATTCTGCTCCCGTGCCACAGTTGCCGCGTGGGACATGGCCCCGCCCTCGCCATAGAGTATTCCGGCCAGATGCGGAAAAAGCTCAACTGTTTCAGGGCGGGCTTTGGGGCAAATGGCGATCAAAGGATCGTCTTCACCCTTTTCAAATTGCTCGATGGCTCTTCGGTCGCGCACCAAAACGGCCTTTCCGACAATTGACATTCCGGCAATCGGAATGCCTCTCCATTCTTTTGAACCGCCCTGCCCCCATTTTTGGGGGTCCGAAACCGGCACGCGCCAATCGTTCCAGAACAAGGCCGGATATTTATGTTCGGAATTCGCAGGCGGTTCCTGTACTTGCCCAAGCTCGGCGCCCCATACCGGAGAGAGTTCTGTCCGGATCTTTTGAAGAGTTTGCATTCCTTTAAGCGACTCTTTTCGGATAAAGTCTTCTCCGTCCGGGTTTTTGAGCGCCAGTGCCAGCTCTTTCTCATCCCCGCCGCCCAACCGCAACTGAAGGGATAAAATAGCCAACCCCAGCGTTAAGCTCTCGGTTATTGTTTGTTCTACCATACCGACGGTTACGCGGCTAATATAGGAAGAGACCTTCATTTGCAGTCTCGTGAAAGAGATGAGTTTCCCGAGTGATTTGTGTGAGGTCAGTTTATGCCCCTCACCTTCGGTTCGTTCAAACCCGAGTATGCCTGCCGATAATTGATCAACCAGTAAACTCCAGTTTATATAGAGTGTATTATCAATCCACTTGATATTCGGGATAGATGTGTTGACTTTAACACCCAATCGTTCGAGCGCTTTAACCCATGGCGCATTCGGATTTGATGAGTCGAAAATCCGGTTCAGGATCGACTTTTGTTCAGAGCTAATGAACTCGGGAAGACCGCTATCTTCCGAGAACTTAAGCCACAACGTGTCACTGCTTCTCAATTGCGTTTCTCTCAAGGAGACACCTTCCCATCAATCTGGTTTTCGATCGCATAGATGTTATGGTGCGTTGTGATATAAATCCACTCTCCCTGCACGATAGGGGCCGGATAACTGCCAGACTCGAACTGGTACTGGCTTTCGATTTCACCAGTGCGTGCGTTCAGGTAATGCAGCCGCCCGTCACTGGTTAGAGCCAATATCTGCGGATCTTTACCATTCCGTTCCAGTATAGCTGTATCGGTTTTAAATTCAGTACCGCATTTTCTCGTCCATGCCGGTTTTCCTGTTTGCGTGTCGAGTGCGACCACTTCACCGTTTTTAACCGCGAAGTAGACCAACGATTTATCGGCAAGCATCTGCCCTTCGGGGATCGCCATTGTGGTTAGCTCATACTGCCAGACTATCGGTTTATCCTTATTCGCAAGATCAACCCGCATGACCCAGCCTTTATCACTCTCTTTATTGAGGCCCACTTGACCGACGGCCGTGCTCACCACAAACTGGTCATGGCCCATTTTGAAAATCTGGCCCATCGGATTTCCGGGAAGCTCAATTTTTTTCAAAATGTCTCCGTTATCCGGATCAAGTTCGAAGAACGCGCTGCCATCGATTTCTTCAGTGAGTTTGGCCATGGCAAAAAGGCGTCCGTCATCATAGATCGGACTGGCATCTATATGCCCGATTTTGACCCACCAGAGTTTTGACCCGTCTTCCGTATCCAATGCCCATAGCCCCAGACTTCCGGCTCCGGCCCAAAGGCGGTCGTTTTCGGCGTCAACTGCCGGATAGGATTCAATATGGCTGGCAAATCGTCGTTCCCAGATCGGCTCTCCGGTTTTGAGATGGATAGCGGTTAAACCCGAGACATCTGCGGTGTGAAGCCCTTCCCCGACATAGACGACGCCATCGGCGATGACCGGAGCGGTAAAGACGGGATGGCGTTTATGCACTTCCCACAAAAGAACGCCGTCACTCCGGCGCCGTGCCTGAACCGAATTGCTAAATGTTCCCTGTACCAACATATCTCCGCTAACTACCGGATTGCCCAAAAGTTCGGCGGCTGATTGACTTGTCCAGACGACACCTGAACTTGCGTTAACTGTCGTATTCTGGATTGTTTCCTGCCTAGTGTAGGCTGTGAATTTCGGGAGATTTTCTTTCGCGACCAATTCCGACCCCACATCCTGATCGGGGACTATGCGGGCATAATCGGCGTAAATAAATCCAGCGGCGACTATGGCGCTGATCGCCAACGCTCCCATAGCCCGCTGTAATTTTTTACGGTTGGTATGCCAGAAAATAAGGGCGGCTTGTGTTCCTCCGGCAAGAGCCCCGATAGCGGCCAAGACCCACGGCAAAATTTCGACCAATGGAATAAGGGCCGGAAAAATGCAAAAAGTCGATCGGTATGTGCGGTATAAGGATTTATTCGGCATGACTCCCCCGTTGTTCTTTCCTATAGGACGCAGGGTCAGTGCATTTCCTTGGAAAAAAACAACATTTTTCCAGTTTCGCTGAAAATCCTTAAAAATCAATCGCCGCCCGATGGTTTTCTCCCAAGGCGGCGATAAATTTGCTTAATTTCGGCGGGGATAGCGGTTAGCCCGCCAGTTTTTGCTTCACAACCGCGCCGGCTTTGCCCATATCGAGCTGGCCTGCGTATTTGGTTTTAAGCTCAGCCATAACTTTGCCCATATCCTTGATTCCGGCAGCTCCGGTTGCCGAGATGATTCCGGCGATTACCGTCGCCACTTCGTCATCGGACATTTGCGGGGGCAGGAATTTCTCGATAATCGTAATTTCAGCCTCTTCGCGTTCGGCAAGTTCCGGACGTCCACCATCCTTATACATTTTGGAGGATTCCTGACGCTGTTTGATCATGCCTTGCATCAGCGACATCAATTCGCCATCGCTGATCCCGTCCATGTTGCCCTTAACGCGGGCTTCGATGTCCTGTTCCTTCATTTTCGAGATGATCATGCGGATAGTGGTCATGGTCATTTCGTCTTTGGCTTTCATCGCCTCTTTCAACTGGGTTGATAGCTCGGTGCGTTTTTCGGACATCTTTTCCTCTTTTGTTGGTATTCCGGTCTAGTTTTAGCGTTTTCCCGCTCTTCCGACAACGGGGAAACCTCAATTCTCTATTTTCCTAGCTTTTCCGGCAAGAAACCGCCCGCTTGCAGGTTCCAGAGATAGGCAAAATGGCCGTTTTTGGCGATGAGTTCGCTCAACGTCCCATCTTCGGCAATTTGCCCGTCTTTCATAACAAT
This sequence comes from Alphaproteobacteria bacterium, assembly GCA_051715325.1. Classification (GTDB taxonomy): domain Bacteria; phylum Pseudomonadota; class Alphaproteobacteria; order Micavibrionales; family Micavibrionaceae; genus UBA1573. The sequence continues at coordinate 191,422 of JBPXJO010000021.1, forward strand.
CAAGCGATCCAGATGCGCGAGCGTCGAAAGACGGTGCGCGATCACAAGTGTCGTGCGCCCTTCCATCGCGGTATTAAGGGCCGACTGGATGGCGCGTTCGGTGTCAGAATCAAGGGCCGACGTAGCTTCGTCCAGAATGAGGATCGGCGCGTTCTTGAGAATAGCCCGCGCAATCGCGATCCGCTGGCGCTGTCCGCCCGAGAGCTTCACTCCGCGTTCTCCGACCGTCGTCTCATATCCGTTCGGGGTCGAGAGGATAAAGTCATGAGCTTGCGCCGCTTTGGCGGCGTTCACCACGTCATCGAATGTGGCGTCCGGCATTCCGTAACGGATATTTTCAAAAAGCGAGCGATGGAACAAAGTCGGGTCTTGCGGAATGACCGCTATGTTCCGGCGCAAGGTTTCCTGCTGCACTCCGGCGATATCCTGCCCGCCGATTGAAATGACCCCTTGCCCGACATCAAAGTTGCGAAGAAGTAATTGGCACAGTGTGGTTTTTCCGGCTCCGGACAAGCCCACCAATCCGACTTTCTGGGAGGCCGGAATATCGAGCGAGAAATTTTCAAAAATTTTGGCGCCCGAGTCGTAAGTGAACGAGACATTCCTGACCTCGATGGTTCCGTCACGCGGGGTAAACGGAACAGCGCCGCTGCGGTCACGAACTGTAATGGTTTTGACGAACTCATTAAGCGCGCTTTGCATCCGGCCGCTATCGGCGGACATCTGCGAGAGTTGCCATGACAAATGCGCGAGGCGATACCATGAGTCCCATGCGATCAAGATACAGGCCGAAACTTCGCCGGCGGTGAAACTTCCTTCGCCGGTGCGGGTAATCAGGTAATAGATCGATCCAATCACCAAAGCACTGATGATGATATCAAACGCTCCCCAGAAGATAATCTCCCACCAGACCAGACGGCGGTAGGCCTTCAGGTAAGGCCGCTGCACCAATTGCAGGAGGCTGATCTCGTGGTTTGCGTTCGAGAAATTGCGGACACTCGCTATATTGGTCAATGTATCGACCACCTGCCCTGAAATGTCGGCTTCGCGGTCGGCCATGTCGGCGGAGGCTCGGCTCAAGGGTGGGCCAATTACTTTAATCGATAAAATCAACAGCACCGTAATTCCGGCCAACAGAAAAGCCAGATTGGGATCAATCACATATAAGAGGACACAGCTTGAGAAAATGGCGGCCGCCGTCGGAATGAACCCATGAAGCAGACGTTCCCAAAGCAGGTTTCGATAGGTCGATACGACGTTCGAGACTTTGTTCGCGAGTTCACCGGAAAAACGGTTGGCAAAATAATCCTGCGAATGTTTCATCACATTCATCATCAGCATCTCGCGGAGGCTGTTCTGCACATAAGGCGTCACGTGCATATCGATATAATCGCGGACACGGTAGAAGGTCGTATGAAATGCGCAGCAGATAACGACGATCCAGAACGGCCCTTTGGCGTTTTGCCAGATCTGGTCGGGAGGCGTGTTCGGAATGGCATCAACCAAAAGTTTAAAGCCGTACATCATTATGGCGTTGCTCACGACAATCGTCGCGGTTATGAATAACAACGAGACGGTAGCCATTTTTTGCCGAAAACTGAGTGTTTTCAGGAAATAAAAGAGAAATGGCCATGTCTTTTTGGGAAATTCAATTTCGGTCATCGGTGATATTGGCTACTTGGCCCCTTTTTTGAGCATAACTCGCTTTTTATGTTGTTTTCCTGCCGCGTCTTGTCTATAGACTAATTTTCTAGTGCCATAATGAAAACCGCTAACAAAGAGCGCTAGAAATGACTGCTACAGCCGAGATACATACCCCGAAACAGCCGCCGAACGCAACAGCGGCTATTGTTTTGTCCGATGGGACTATTTTCTGGGGAAAAGGGTTCGGAGCCGAGACTTCCAAGGTCGGCGAAATCTGCTTTAATACCTCCCTCACCGGTTATCAGGAAATCCTGACTGATCCCAGCTATGCCGGACAAATTATTACCTTTACTTTCCCCCATATCGGCAATGTCGGCGTTAATAGCGAAGACATTGAAACCATTAATCCGGCGGCACGCGGGTTGATCGTTCGGGAAGATGTGACATCGCCGTCCAACTGGCGTTCGACCCAGCATCTTGATGCGTGGCTTAAATCCCATTCCATTCCCGGCATCTGCGGAATTGATACGCGGGCGCTGACACACCGTATTCGTGATTGCGGCGCTCCGAACGGGGTTCTCGTGGTTAATATGAAGGGTGAGTTCGATATTCCGGCGCTTCAAGCCATGGCCGCAAAATGGTCGGGCCTTGACGGCCTTGATCTAGCCAAAGATGTCACCTGTACCCAGCGTTACGACTGGAACGAGACTCTTTGGGCTCTCTCATCCGGTTATGGTGTCCAGACTGCGCCGCAATACCATGTTGTGGCGATGGACTTTGGCGCAAAACGCAATATCCTCCGTTGCCTTGCGGCGTCCGGTTGCCGTGTGACCGTTGTTCCGGCAGCAACGAGCGCCGATGATATTCTCTCGCTCAAGCCGGATGGCGTGTTCCTCTCGAATGGCCCAGGCGATCCGGCCGCGACCGGCGCTTATGCCGTACCGACCATTAAAGCGCTTCTTGATAAAAATATTCCGATCTTTGGAATTTGTCTTGGTCACCAGATGCTCGCCATCGCTTTGGGGGGTAAGACTACCAAGATGCCGCTTGGGCATCGCGGCGGTAACCATCCGGTTCAAGACCTTAAAACCGGAAAGGTCGAGATTACATCGCAAAACCATGGTTTTCATGTTTTGCCTGAATCTTTGCCTAAATCGGTTGAAGTCACGCATATCTCCCTCTTTGATAAAACCAACGAAGGTATCCGCTCGCTCGATAAACCGGCGTTCTCGGTGCAATATCACCCTGAGGCCTCACCCGGCCCGATGGATAGCCATTACCTCTTCGGGCGTTTTGTCGAGATGATTGGCGAAAGCAAAAAGAAGAAAGCGGCCTAATCCATGACCAAGGCACTCATTGACGGTTTCCGGCAGTTCCGCAACGAGACCTATAAGGGCTCGGGCGCGGTTATGCCCCGCTTGGTCAAAGAGGGGCAATCGCCGGATTATTTTGTGATCTCCTGTATCGATTCCCGCTCCAATCCCGGAACGATTTTCCGTTCGGAACCCGGTACTTTCTTTGCACATAAAGCCATGGGCGCGATTGTCCGTCCTTATAAAAAAGGTACGGCCCTCGCCGCCGCTTTGCAATTTGCTCTGATCCACAACAAGGTGCGCGAGATTATCGTCCTTGGTCATACCGGATGCGGGGCGATCAAAGCCTTGGTCGAAAAAATCGATGATGATGAAATATCGAGCTTTGTCGATGTGGCCCAGAAGGGTCTCGACCGCGCTCATATGAAATGCGGCAACACCTGCAGTCATGATGAACTGCTGCGCTACACCGAAGAACAGATTGTTCTCCTGAGTGCCGAGAACCTCAAATCCTACCCGAGCGTGGCTACAAGTTTAGAGAACGGAACTGTCCATATCCGTCCTTGGCTCTTTGATATGAGCGGCGGGCATTTGCTCGAATATGATACCACCACAAAACAATTTATAACGATCCCTGAAACGGAAAGTGAAGACCATGCCTAAACGTACCGACATAAAATCCATTCTTATTATTGGCGCTGGCCCGATTGTGATCGGTCAAGCGTGCGAGTTCGATTATTCAGGGACGCAGGCGTGTAAAGCCCTCAAAGAAGAAGGTTACCGCGTTATTCTGGTTAACTCGAACCCGGCCACGATCATGACCGATCCCGGCCTTGCCGATGCAACCTATGTCGAGCCGATTACGCCGGACATCGTGGCTAAAATTCTTGAAAAAGAAAGACCGGACGCCTTGCTTCCGACCATGGGCGGGCAGACTGCACTTAATACCGCTCTTGCCCTTTCCAAAGACGGTACTCTCAAACGCCTCGGGATCGAGCTGATCGGGGCCAATGAAGATGCGATTGAAAAAGCTGAAGACCGCCAGAAATTCCGTGACATCATGGATACGCTCGGCCTTCAAAGCCCGAAAAGCGAAGTGGTGAATACGCTGGCGCAGGCTATGGAAGCCCTGCCAAAGGTCGGCCTTCCGGCGATTATCCGCCCGTCTTTTACGCTGGGCGGCACGGGCGGCGGGATCGCCTATAACCGTGATGAGTTCGAGAAGATCGTCAAAGAAGGCCTTGATGCATCGCCGATCAACGAAGTCCTTGTCGAGGAATCGGTTCTCGGGTGGAAAGAATATGAAATGGAAGTCGTTCGCGATAAGAACGACAATTGTATTATCGTCTGTTCGATCGAGAATATCGACCCGATGGGCGTTCACACCGGCGACTCGATTACCGTTGCCCCTGCCCTTACCCTGACCGATAAAGAATACCAGATTATGCGGAATGCTTCGCTTGCCGTTCTGCGCGGTATTGGCGTTGAAACCGGCGGATCGAACGTGCAGTTCGGGGTTAATCCGGCTGATGGCCGTATGGTTGTGATCGAGATGAACCCGCGTGTGTCGCGCTCTTCGGCCCTCGCCTCCAAGGCAACCGGATTCCCGATTGCCAAGATCGCCGCAAAACTTGCGGTCGGTTACACACTTGATGAACTCGGCAATGATATTACCGATGGCCGTACTCCGGCATCATTCGAGCCGACGATTGACTATGTCGTGACCAAGATTCCGCGCTTTGCGTTCGAAAAATTCCGCGGTACCGATAATAAACTCTCGACCGCGATGAAATCGGTCGGCGAAGCCATGGCGTTTGGCCGCAGCTTTGAAGAGTCAATGCAAAAGGCACTTCGTTCACTCGAAAAAGGACTGACCGGATTTGATGAAATGCCGATTGGTCAAAATCCCGAAGCTCCGGAACCGGATGAAATCCGCGCGGCACTTGCTAAAGCAACGCCTCAGCGTATCCTTTATATTGCGCAGGCGCTTCGCCTTGGTATGTCGATTGAAGATGTTCATGCGGTCACTAAATATGATCCATGGTTCCTTGGCCGTATTGCCCATATCATTGAGACCGAAAACGATGTGAAAGCACACGGCCTTCCGGTTACAGCGGATGGCTGGATGCATCTCAAGGCCATGGGATTCTCCGATGCCCGACTTGCAAAACTCGTCGGCGTCAAAGAAGAAGCCGTCACCCGCGCCCGCCAGAAGCACAATATTCATCCGGTCTTCAAACGCGTTGACTCCTGCGCTGCCGAAATCCCTTCGGATACGCCTTATATGTATTCGACCTACGAGGGCAACGGCCTTACGCCAGCGGAATGCGAAATGCGTCCGACCGACCGTAAGAAAGTCGTTATTCTCGGCGGCGGCCCGAACCGTATCGGCCAAGGGATCGAGTTTGATTATTGCTGTGTTCATGCGGCTTATGCCCTCAAAGAGGCCGGATATGAAACCATCATGATCAACTGCAATCCCGAGACCGTCTCGACCGACTATGACACGTCCGACCGTCTTTATTTCGAACCGCTTATTGCCGAAGATGTAATCGAGATTATCAAGGCCGAAAGCCGCAACGGCACGGTGCTTGGCGCGATTGTCCAGCTGGGCGGACAAACCCCGTTAATGCTCACCAAGAAATTAATGGCGGCTGGAATTCCTATTCTTGGGACCGATCCTGACTCGATTGATATTGCCGAAGACCGTGAGCGTTTCCAAAAACTTCTGCATGAACTCAAGCTCAAGCAGCCGCCGAATGCTCTTGCGACGTCGGTTAAGGATGCGTACGAGAAAGCCGAAGATCTCGGCTTCCCGATTGTGATCCGTCCGTCTTACGTTCTGGGTGGTGCGGGCATGGAAATTGTCCAGACCATGGAGCAACTGCAACGTTATATCTCGAATGCGGTTCGCGTTTCCGGTTCATCCCCTGTTCTTCTCGACCGTTATCTGTCGGGCGCTATCGAGGTTGATGTTGATGTGCTTTCGGATGGCGAGGATGTGTATGTCACCGGCGTCATGGAGCATATTGAAGAGGCGGGCATCCACTCGGGCGATAGTGCCTGTGTTCTGCCGCCGCACTCGCTTCCTTACAAAACCGTTCGCGAGATCGAAAAACAATCCGAGAAACTGGCGCGCGCTCTTAAAGTCACAGGCTTGATGAACGTCCAGTTTGCGGTCAAACGCAATGCCGATACCGGCGAGAACGAGATTTTCATTATCGAAGTGAACCCCCGCGCTTCACGCACTGTGCCGTTTGTCGCTAAAGCGACCGGAGTTCCGGTGGCCAAGATTGCGGCGCGGATTATGGCGGGCGAGAAACTCTCGACCTTCAAATCCCTGCTTAAAGGCATGACACCGGATCATATTGCCGTTAAAGCTCCGGTCTTCCCGTTCTCGCGCTTCCCGGGTGTTGATCCGGTTCTCGGCCCTGAAATGAAATCGACGGGTGAGGTGATCGGTCTTGACCGCGAGATCGGTCATGCGTTTGCGAAATCGCAGATCGGCGCAGGGATTAAACTCCCCTCTTCCGGAACCGTGTTCCTGTCGGTCAAGGATACCGATAAAGAAGGTCTCGTACCTCTTGCAAAAGAGCTGACCGAAATGGGGTTCAAGCTGGTGGCTACGGGCGGAACATGCTCTTACCTCAAATCTGTAGGACTTCCGGTCGAGCGTATCAACAAGGTGATGGAAGGCCAGCCCCACATTGCCGATGCGATCATCAATGGCGAAATCAATTTGATTATCAACACGACCAAAGGAGCGCAGACCGTTGTGGATGCGTTCTCGATCCGTCGTCTCGCGCTGATGAACAAGATCCCGTATTACACGCTTTTGACCTCGGCCAAAGCGGCGGTGATGGCAATTCGAGCCCTTAAGGCTAAAGATTTGACGGTTGAACCACTGCAGGCGTATTTCTAAACGCCTGCTTATTTAGCTATTATCTATAAGTTGTATATAATTTTCGTTTATATATATTGATATGTTGGTATCTGATTGTAATCATTAACAACCCGATTACATGAGGTATCTAATTTAATATCATGCGTAACAACCACCTGCTACGACTATGCCGGTAATACGGTGGTGTCATCCAAGTGACTATTACTTGTACCCGATGACCATCAAGAAGCCGTTAGCTTCGTGGTGGGCAATCTGGTCCCTCATCAGTGGAAACTTCTCTTTCAGCTGACCCGACAATACGCCAACAGCTTCGTCAAAGCTCAAATCACCCAGATGCGCGACATGGTTGTTATATATTTCAGCAAGAAGTCCGCATATTTCGTGGTTCAAATCGCCCAATCGACTTTTTTGGGTCGCCGTCCCATTGGAATTGATCGAAGATATGGTTCCGGTTATATCGCCGGGATTGACTGGCGCTTGCCATTGTGACGTCAGGGAAAAATTGTCCGATTTCATAATCTTAATCTCTTGTCCTTATCAAGGCCGCACGTTATTGGCTGCGCCAAGGTGGTGTGAATAATATACTCAACCCATAATTTCAATAAAAATTATCATTATAGAAATAAAAACTTGCGATTTCCCCACCCCGCCTATATTTACCATAAGGTTAAACTTGTTTGCCCGATCATCAGGGGGTTTTCTATGGCGATTAAAGAGAGAGATATATTGGCCCTTCTTAAAGGGTCGGCACTCGACGTAGTGCGCGAAGATGATGGCTCATTATCCTTGGTATTCAAGGATGCCAGTCTTTCGCCGTGGAAGTTTACTGTTCCCATCACGAAAGTCCGTGCCTCGGATGGAGCTACGCTCATGTGTGGCGGGTCGATGTCTCTTCTTCATGGACTGCCAGCTTTCCTGACAGATCACCTTATCTCAATGGAAACCAGTACGAATACCGATGTATTTACTTTATCGCTGGTCTTCAAGGGGGCATCCTGCCCTGAATCCCGTATGATGCGTAAAGCGTTTGAACACTATGTGACGCAGCATCATGCCGATATCACGCTCGTTCGAACCAATAATATGATCAGCACCAGCGGCGTACCTAAAGCGCTCAACTCTATGCTCGAACAGCTCTGCACAGCGAGGGCGCGCAACTTCCTCCACTGGAAAGCGTCGACACTACTCAATGCGCCTCATGGCGGTGGCGGCGTTTCCACATCCGAAACTTCGGGTCCCCTCGCAGACGGAGCTCTTCCAGCCCTTCATCTACGCCGTGTTTAGGCCTAAATGCACAAATTATGTGAACGATCTGTTTATGTTGACCTTTTGATCCGGCCCCGCTATGATCCCTTTATTCCCGCCTTTCTTGGCGGGTTCTCTATTTTTTATGAGGTTGTAAAATGGATAAGATCCCGATGACTCAAACCGGTTTTGATGCTCTCGAAAAAGAGCTTAAAAACCTTAAATCTGTTGAGCGTCCTGCCGTAATCGAAGCGATTGCCGAGGCGCGTGGCCATGGAGACCTGTCCGAAAACGCCGAGTACTCAGCGGCGCGCGAGCGCCAAAGCTTTATTGAAGGGCGTATCAAGGAACTTGAGGCGGTTATCTCCGCCGCGCAAATTATCGACCATACCAGCCTTTCGGGTAGCGTGGTCAAATTCGGCGCAACGGTTCTCGTCGTCGATGAAGACAGCGAAGAAGAAATCCGCTTCCAAATTGTTGGCGCTTATGAATCCGATGCCGACAACGGCAAAATCTCGGTGACGGCTCCGATGGCGCGCGCCATGATCGGTAAAGCAATTGGCGACTCGGTTGAGGTTCATTCGCCAAAAGGACGCCGTTCATATGAGATCGTTGAAGTTCTGTTTGTCTAAACAGATTTTCGACCAAGCAAAAAGGCCGCTCACGCGGCCTTTATTTTTTCCTAGGCCGCAAGTCCCTTGCTCAGGAATTTAGCCATACGGCGGGCGAAACTCGAGGGATCACGCACCGGCTCGCCCTGAATAATCATCGCTTGATCGAACAGGAGTTCGGCTGCATCTTCTAAAGTCGGCTTATCGTTCGCCGCTTTTGCCATACCGTCCAGCTTTGAAATCAGAGGATGGTCGGGATTGATCTCGAGAACCGGTTTGCCTTTCGCTTCGTATTGCTGGTGGATTTTGAGGACGCGGCCCATATGAAGGTCCACGTCCTGTTCGCCGGCCACGAGGCATACAGGCGAGTCGGTCAAACGATCCGAGATACGGACTTTTGAAATACGGTCAGAAAGCTGATCGGCCAGAAATGCAATCAGACTGCTACACTCGCGGCTTGACTGGTCTTTGCTTTCGTCATCCGGTTGATCGGTTTCTTTTGATGAATCCGAATTTTTTGACAGAGGAAATTTCGAGAGATCAATCGCCCCTTTTGTAACCGAAACAAATTTTTTGCCTTTATAGTCCATGACAACCGGAAGCCAGAAATCATCGATCGTGTCCTTGAAAATCAAGACTTCGAGACCACGTTTCACGAGACCTTCAATCTGTGGGGAATTGCGCATGGATTCGACATTCTCACCCGAGATATAATAAATCGTATCCTGACCTTCTTTCATCCGCTCAATGTAGCCGTCGAGGCTCGTGACTTCGGTCTCGGACTGCGTGGTAAAGAAGCGGGCGATTTTGAAGATGTCTTCGCGGTGTTCGGGCGCATCATAGAGCCCTTCTTTAATGACCGAGCCAAACTGGTGCCAGACAGCCGTAAAGGAGGTCGCATCATCACGCGAGAGACGATCAAATTCCGAAAGAATTTTTTTCGCGACACTTGAACGGATCTTGGTGACCACCGGATTTTGCTGGAGCATTTCACGCGAAATGTTAAGCGGCAAATCCGCCGAGTCAATGACGCCGCGCATAAAACGCAGCCACGGATACATCAGCCCGTCGCATTCATCGGTGATAAAGACGCGGCGAACATAAAGGCGTACAGCGTGTTTGCGCGACGGATCATAAAGATCAAACGGGCGCAGGGTCGGCGCAAACAAAAGCGCGGTGTATTCAATTTTTCCTTCGGCTGTCCAGTGCGCGGTAATTGCTGGCTGGTCCAATCCCATCGAACCCGAAACCATCGAGAAGAATTCATTATACTGCTCGGCGGTGATCTCGTTTTTTGGCTTCATCCACAAGGCGGAGGCCGAGTTGATCGGCTCATCTTCATTGGTTCCAACAAAAATCGGAAGATCAACATGGTTTGAGTAGGTCACAACTACGCGCTTGATTTTCTCTTCCAACAGGAAGTCGCTGGCGTCATCCTTGATGTGAAGGGAAATTCGCGTTCCGCTCGTCGTGAATAAATTGCTTTTTTCTTCTTCGGTAGCCGGATCAATCGAGAAACCGGACACCCCATCCGAACGCCATGTCCATACATCACCGGTTCCGGCTTTGCACGATGTGACCTTCACATCGTCGGACACCATAAAGGCCGAATAAAAACCGACACCAAATTGTCCGATCAGATTTGGCGCTCCGTTCGTTCCGGATTGCTTGAGCTGTTCCATCAAAGCTCGGGTTCCGGATTTGGCGATGGTACCGAGGTTATCGACCATCTCATCACGAGACATCCCTATTCCCGTATCCTGAATATAGAGCATCCGGTTCTTCGCATCGACATCGATACGGATTTCATAGCCCTTATGCCCTTTGATCAAAGAGGAGTTTGTGATCGCGTCATAGCGCAAACGGTCACAGGCATCGGCCCCATTCGAGATCAGTTCACGCAGGAACACATCGCGGTTGGAGTAAAGGGCATGGGTCACAATCTCGAGCAAGCGCGAGACGTCGGTGCCAAAATTAATGGAATGTTTTGTCGGTTCTATTGCAGATTCTTGGGTCATACCGACTATTTAGCAAAGTCTTTGGATTTGTCCAGTGACAAACCCCTTAAAAACTAGGGATGAGGAGCTAATTCCTGAGCTTTTTTAACCTGCCCCGAGGCTGCAGCCGAAATATAGGCCGTACTGATTGACCCGCCGATTTCGGGGAACTCCTGCGCGAGACAACCGAGAAAAACCCGATTATTCTCGGCATACTCTCCATCCACGGATTTTTTGACGACCGGCCCAATTTTTTGTGCGAATTTCTCGACAAAGACCTGATAGATTTCCGGGTGGCGGCGCAGCGATTTTGCCAATCGCCAGATCGGCGCATCGTCCGGTTTATAACGGCTTCCGAGAACATCAGCTTCCAATACAGCATTTGTAGCGGTACGGATCATATCACTGTCGTAATTGAGGAGTTCGTCGGCATTTTCAGCATTCGATATCATACTGGCCAACTGGCGCTCGCCCGGGTTTTCAAGCCTTAACAATGCAAAGGCGTATCCCCTTAAATAAGGGCGATCCGCCTTTGAATGGTCCCAAGTGGTTTTTGCTTCTGTCATTAATGCTTTAAAGATATTCCTGATTGACGGCGCGCCGACGGAGATACTCCGTTCACATTCGCAACCAGCGCCGATATCGGTTGATTGGATGGAACAAATTCAATTTTTCGGCCATTGAACGAGAGTTCAACGGGACCGCTCAGCACATCAAGAGATGGTGCATCGATTTTATCGGTAATGTCGTGGCGGTCGCCTACAGCAATATCGCCCAAGCCAACCGCTGTCAGACCCATTTCAAGCAATTCAGGGTTTGCCGCATTGCTGGTGTAAGTTTCCCAAGTCATAGTAGTCCTCCGTTATTTATTCACGGACGACCATATAGACTCCGTGAACAACGTTTTTTCCTTCGAACCGTGTGGCCAACGATATATGTTTGGATTCACGGAACATAACTGCTTTTTCTGGAGGAATCACGCTTTTTAATTCCGCGACTGCCCCACCCATCTGAACTATTCCTATGATATTACGGGAAACATCCCATTCAACCCATTCCGGAACGTCCAAAAAGTCATGATCGACCACCAAAATGACCCGATCATCCTTTCGCATCACCATCAAATCAGCAAGGATCGGGCCATTTGTACCGACGAACGGTTTTTCAGACGCATAATCTTGCTTAATGGCAGTTTGCGGCCCTTCTTGCGGGGCTTTTATCCCACAAAGGTACATACAATATGTTAAAAATTTCTTTATCAAAGACATAATAATGAAGCTGAAATGACTAATGGGCGGGAATCAGGAAAAGACTTCCTGAACACACAGTATCATATTTTGCCGATCCGTCCCATGCAAAATGGCGTAATGCACTCTGTCACGGTGAAATGGTGACTAGACGGACTTTTTGCCCAGTCGGACAATTTCCCATTTAAGGTCAAGGCCGTACTCGTCCGCGACGCGGCGGCGGATCTCATCCCCAAGTGTTTCCAAATCCGTGGCGGTCGCCGAGCCCACATTGATCATAAAGTTGGCGTGCAGTTCGGACATTTGCGCCCCGCCGATCAACAGCCCACGTCCCCCGACCTGATCGACCAACTGCCAAGCTTTGGTCCCTTCCGCAAGTCCGGCTTTGGCCAAGTCTTCGGGTTTAGGGTTTTTAAACGTCGATCCGCCAGTCTGGGCGCGGATCGGCTGGGTCTCGGCGCGGCGATTGCGAATGTCCGTCATATGTTTCTGGATGTCCGCCGGAACACCTTCTTTTCCCTGAAGCAACGCTCCGGTTGCTATCCAGCCTTCCGGAATTTCCGAATGGCGGTACGACATATTGAGCTCGTCAGCAGTCATGGAATGTTTTTGGCCCTGACGATCGATAAAATCGGCTCTTACCAAAACTTCCTTGAGCTCGGAGCCGTAGGCTCCGGCGTTCAGCGCGAGAGCGCCGCCCATAGATCCCGGAACGCCGCAGAGAAATTCCAATCCGGCGATTCCTGCTTCAGCGGCTGTTTCAGCAATATTGACGTCCAGTGCGGCGGCGCCGCAATAAAGCCGACATCCCTTTTCGACCGTGACCGCTGCGAACTCGCGGCCAAGGCGAACGACAACGCCTTCCACTCCGGCATCGCGCACGATTGTATTCGAGAGGACGCCGAGAATCGTCACCGGAACTTCCGGTGGGCAATTTCCTAGAAAAGCAATCAGGTCTGCTTCATCAGCCGGTTTAAACAGGACTTCGGCGCGGCCACCGGTGCGAAACCATCCGACTTGCCCGAGCGGCGCGTTATAGGTATAGCGCCCCCGTACGTCGGGAAGCGACCACGATGTTGTATTTGGAGCCCTGTTTGCTTCAGCCATTGACCACCTCTTTGGATGTTCCGATTGATGCGGCATAGATCTCATCGAGCTGGCGCGGCAATGCGTGGGCCCACTGGGTGATATTCCCCGCCCCAAGGCAAATCACGACATCGCCCGGCGTTGCAGTCGCCGCAACAACTTCAGCCAGATTTTCAGGACAATCCAGCCCCAGCACATGACGGTGGCCATGCGCTTTCATTCCTTCAACCAAATGGGCTTTTGTTGCCCCTTCAATCGGCGCTTCGCCAGCCGCGTAAACATCGGCTACAATAACAGCATCCGCTTCATCAAAGCAGGTGCAGAATTCTTCGAACAGGCTGCTGAGGCGTGAATAACGGTGCGGCTGAACGACGGCTACAATCCGCCCGCCAGCTTCGCTGACGGCTTGACGTCCGGCCTTAAGGACAGCCTCAATTTCAACGGGGTGGTGACCATAATCATCCACAACCAATACGCCGTGCGAAATTCCGGTACGGGTGAAACGGCGTTTAACGCCTTCAAATCCGCCGAGGGCCGCTTTGATCGCTTGCTCGGACATTTTGAGTTTAACGGCTACGGCAATCGCCGCGCAGGAGTTCTGGACATTATGACGACCCATCATCGGCAGGAAAATATCCTTGATGATGACATCATCGCCCGTCGCGCTCACTGATGCCGAGATCACAACATCAAATGTCGATCCCATGGTGGTCGAGCGGATATTTTCCGCGCGAATATCGGCTTGCTTATTAAATCCGTAAGTCATAACGGTACGATTGCTGATTTCTGGCACCAGACTTTGGACAACCGGATGATCGAGGCACAGAACCGCGCAGCCGTAGAACGGGATTTGTTCGATATAGCGGAAGTAAGCCGCACGAACATTTTCGAACGAGCCGTAATGTTCCATATGTTCCGGATCAATATTGGTGACAATCGCAATGGTCGCCGGAAGTTTGGTGAATGATCCGTCGCTTTCATCGGCCTCAACAACCATCCAGTCGCCTTTACCCAAACGCGCATTGGTTCCATAGGCGTTGATGATCCCGCCATTGATCACGGTCGGGTCAAAATCGCCGCTTTCGAGCATACTACCGATCATAGAGGTGGTGGTTGTTTTTCCGTGCGTTCCGGCAACTGTGACCGTCCATTTAAGTCGCATCAACTCGGCCAGCATTTCGGCACGCGGGACAACCGGAATCTTCTGCTTACGCGCTTCGACCAATTCAGGATTGTCGGCCTTGATTGCCGAGGACACAACCACAGCACCCGGCCAATCGCCCGAGGCTGTTTTCAGATTTTCGGCCACATGGCCCACCATCACGCGAATGCCTTTATCACGCAGACGCTCGGTGTTGTAATTTTCGGATAAGTCTGTTCCCTGAACTGCGTAACCGAGTACAGCTAACGCTTCGGCAATTCCGCTCATGCCGATGCCGCCAATTCCTATAAAGTGAAGAACCCCGATTTCCGGTGGGATGTGCTTCATGGCCCTATACCCTGCGATTACAAAAAAAGTTGCTAATTGAACCCTTTATCGCAAAGACGGGATAAAATCTCAATAGAATTCGGCTTTATTCGGGCTGCCCTATGGACATCGTGATTTTGGCCAGACGATCGGCAGCATCCACAACCCCGAGTTTAGCCGATGTCTCGGCCATTTGAGCCAATTTAGCCGGATTTTCCAGCAGCTCAGCCAAAATACCGGTGAATGTCGTCCGGCTTAAGCCAGCCTCTTTAACCACTATTCCGCCGCCAACTTTTTCAACTTGCTCGGCATTAAACTGCTGCTGGTTGTCGCGGTTCCATGGGAACGGGATATAAATGGCCGGACGCCCGGCTACGGTTAGCTCGGCCACGGTACTGGCTCCCGAACGGGTAATCATCAGGTGGGTTTCGCGAATGCACTCGGCCATGTTGTGAAAGAACGCCCGAATATCGACGTCCATTCCGGCTTCGCTATATACGGCCTTAACTTTTTCAAGGTCGTCCTGGCGGCATTGATGCCGGATCGCGAGATTATCCCGTATAGCTTGAGGCAAGTCGATAATCGCATACGGCAAAATGTCGGCAAAAGCTTTTGCACCCTGTGACCCGCCGACAATCATCAAGTTGATTTTGCCCTTCAGATCAGGATATCCGCTTCCAGCCAGTTCAGCGATATCATGCCGAACCGGATTACCGGTGACTTTAATTTTTTTACGCCATGCGGGCTTGAGGTTTGACGTATCTTCCACCGACAGAGCCAGAACTTTGGCGCGCGGCGCAAGCAGCGCATTGGCCATCCCCAGAATAGCGTTTTGCTCATGAAGGATGGTGGGTATGAAGCGGTGCTGGGCGGCAAAAACAGGCGGCGCCGACGGGTAGCCGCCAAAGCCAACGACAACGTCGGGCTTGATCCGGCCAATCAATCGGTGCGACTGGATGTAACCTTCGACGAGGGCCAACATCCCTAGGATTTTTCCCTTTAGTCCCGAAGTATAGGCTCCGGACTTGATAATCACCATCTCGACATCATCCAGAACGCCGAAATATTTAACTCCGCGCGTATCGGTGGCTACGGTAACGCGAGCGCCCTGCTCCTTCAGTTTTTCAGCCAAGGCGCGCGCCGGAAAAACGTGCCCTCCGGTTCCACCTGCCGAGAGCAAGACCATGGGGCCTGAGTGATCTTTCTTGGAGTTGTCCATGTTCCCTCCTACGATGTCCGTGTTGACAGGGATAGGCCGCGACGGGCAATTGTTTTTCGTCCTTCACGGCGGGTTAATCCCAAAACCATACCCATGGAAAATCCCATCGCGATGATCGACGATCCGCCATAACTGATAAACGGAAGAGTCATTCCCTTTGTCGGGAGAAGATGGAGGCTTGACCCCATGTGAACAAAGGCCTGAATGCCGAACATACATAAGATTCCTCCGGCGGCGAGAACTACAAACAAGTCACCGGTTTCCATCAGATTCGAAAATCCGCGCAGTACAACAAATCCAAATATTGCCACCAGCCCGATGGTCAGGACCAGGCCGTATTCTTCGCCCGACACGGCAAAGATAAAGTCGGCATGAACGTCGGGGATCGTGTTCTTGACAGTGCCCTGTCCCGGCCCTGTTCCGATCAAACCGCCATTGGCAAAGGCTTCAAGCGAGCGGTCAATCTGGTAGGTATCGGTCGTTGTGTCAGGGTTTATAAAGCGGTCAATCCGGCTTTGAACGTGATCAAAGGTGAAATAGATCGCGATAACCGCCAAGGCCGAGAAAAGAACGAGCAAGAACATATAACGGAACGGCAATCCGGCAATGAACGCCTGACACCCGAACATAAACGTTACCACCACCGTCATCCCGAAGTCAGGTTGGGCCAATAGTAGCGTTACCGTTAAACAGTAAATTCCCGCCGCCATGAGATATCCGCGGAACTCGGGGTTTTGTTTCTGGTGCGATATCAGCCATGCCGAGACAACAGCAAAAGCGGGTTTTACAAACTCGCTGGGCTGAAGCGAGAAGCCAAACAGCGATATCCAGCGCTGCGCCCCTTTAATGTCGGCGCCGACAAACGGCACGATCAGCATCAAAAAGACGCCCCCCGCAAAGGCCACAGTTCCAACACGCCGGATGGTTTGGTGGTCAAGCATCGACATCAGGAACACCAACACAAGCGACGGTATCGCAAACATAATATGGTGTGTGGTGAAGTGCGAAACAGGCGCGCCGATCCGCGTTGCCACTGATGGCGATGCAGAGGCCACGAGCAAAATACCCACGGCCATCAACGCCAATAATCCCGCGAGCAGTTTCTTATCAACGGTCCACCACCACCGCGCCACCATCGAGCGGTCTGTGCGTTCAAAATAGGCGCTGAGTGGTGTCGGCATTCTAGTACCCCGCTGCCGTATGAATCATTTGATCTTCATCAAGTCCATTGACCAGTCCGGCAAAGACATCGCCGCGATGTTCGAACGACTGGAACTGATCCCACGACGCGCAAGCGGGCGAAAGTAAAACAACTCCAGCTCCCGCTGTTCCCGGCTGACTTAATCCGGACTGGGCATCCTCATGCGCGCGTCTGACCGCGATATCCAGTGTCAGGCACATCTCGGTTTTTACATTTCTGGCTTGGAGCCAGTTTTCGAAATCCGGTGCGGCTTGACCGATCAGATAGGCTTTTTCTATGCGCGGCATATATTCATCCAGACCATTGAGCCCCCCCTCTTTCGGCAGTCCTCCGGCGATCCAGTATATCCGGCGATAGCAAGTCAGGGCTTTCGCTGCTGCTTCCGCGTTTGTGGCTTTGGAATCGTTGATATAGGCTACACCGTTAATCGTGCGCACCTGATATTGGCGATGCGGCAAGCCGCCGAACGTGGCCATCTCTTTCATGATATGATCGGGTTCAATCCCGTAGACATGGCGAAGAACAGCATAGACACAGGCTACGTTCTCGTGGTTATGAACGCCTTTGAGGGAATGAAGCTCCGTAAGGTCAAAAATGCGGACCGTCTCTTCGCTTCTGACTTCATACAAAATACCATCTTCGGCGTAAACGCCTTCGCTCAAGCGGTTTTGTGTCGATACCGGAATAACTGTCCAGCGCCCCTCTTTCATCATGCGCTCGGCAATCCCCGCGCAGATTTTTGTATCTACACAGATCACAGCAACAGGTTTCCGTGTATCCATCGGGGTGTTGGCAAAAATCTTTTCCTTGGCGGCGATATACCCTTCCAGGCCACCATGGCGGGCCAGATGGTCGGGGGTGATATTGAGGAGAATAGCCGCCACCGGAGAGAAGGATGGTGTCAGTTCGGTCTGATAGGACGAGAGTTCAAGAACATAGGTTCCGCTGCGGTCCAGAGGATTGAGATCGAGAACCGGACGGCCGATATTGCCGCCGACTTCCACAGGACGGAACGCCGAAAGAACATGGCCCATCAGCGCGGTCGAGGTTGATTTCCCGTTGGTTCCGGTGATACCGATCATATCCACATCCGGATAGGTTCGGACCAGAATTTCGATATCGGAAATGAGAGGAACGGACACTGCGGCCGCGCGGATCGCAACCGGATGAGGAACCGGATGCGTATGCGGAATGCCCGGCGACCAAAGAATGGCGTTCAAATTATCCAGCGGCATAACCCGCAGATCTTTGACCAGAAGCCCTTGTTCCTCGGCTTCGCGGCATTTATCGGCGTTATCATCCCAGACGCATACTTCAACACCCGCCTGCCCCAATGCGTGTGCCACCGACAGGCCGGTTTTTCCTAGCCCCATCACGGCAATTCGTTGCCCACGCATATGTTCGAGATGTATCATGATCTAGCGTCTCCGATAATTGTGACTGCCCTATCTCAGTTTCAAGGTTGATAGACCAATCAAAGCCAAAATCATGGCGATAATCCAAAAGCGGATAACCACGGTCGATTCCGACCAGCCTTTTTTCTCGAAATGATGGTGGATAGGTGCCATCAGGAATACCCGTTTTCCGCGAATTTTGAAAGAGAGAACCTGAATTATGACCGATACGGTTTCCATGACAAACAAGCCGCCGATAATCGCCAGAACCAGTTCGTGCTTAACCATGATGGCAATCGTTCCCAAAACCCCGCCCATCGCGAGCGATCCGGTATCGCCCATGAAAATCATGGCCGGAGGCGCATTAAACCACAAGAATCCCATTGCTCCGCCGACCAAAGCTCCGCACAAGATGGCCAGTTCGGCTGTGCCGGGCACATACGGGATTTGAAGATATTCGGAGAAGTCCACACGGCCCACGAGATAGGCAATCAGGCCAAAACACGCAGCCGCAATCGCGACAGGAACAATCGCCAAACCATCCAGACCGTCGGTCAAATTGACAGCGTTTGATGCACCAATCATCACCAAAATGGACCAGAGAAAAAAGAAGACCCCGAGCGGCACAAAAAACGATTTAAAAAACGGAATAGCTACATCGGTTGCTATATCCTTCGGCAGGCAATAAACAATTCCCATGGTTGCGATCAAACTGATGAGCGTTTGCCCGATCAGTTTCTTTTTCCCTGAAAGACCCGCCGTATTGCGCTTGGTCAGCTTCAGATAATCGTCCATAAAGCCAAGACTACCAAAACCCACCATCACGAGCAGAGCGATCCATACATAAGGGTTGCTCGGCACCGCCCAAAGAACAGTACTTACTGTGACCGAGATCAAAATCATCAAACCACCCATCGTCGGGGTTCCGGCTTTTTTCTGGTGGGTTTCTGGCCCGTCGGTGCGAATGGGCTGACCTGACCCTTGGAGAGATTTCAGCCAGACGATCATGCGCGGGCCAATCATCAGCGAGAGAAAGAACGCTGTCATGATCGCTCCGCCCGTCCGGAAGGAGACATAGTTGAACAGGTTAAAAAAGATACTGAGGTCTTTCAGCTCGGCGAGAAGAGAGAGCATTCTAGTTATTCCCTTTCTGGGCTGCATTCGCCGGATTTGCCAATTTCTTCGGCATCTCGCGCAAAGCTTCTACAACCATTTGCATTCTTGGAATTTCTCCACCGCCCCGCGATCCCTTTACCAGAACCACATCACCCGGCACAAGGACTTCCGGCACAATTTTAGCCAATTCCGGGCTTTCGGTCGTGTGGGCGCCGCGATTTTGCTCGGGGATAGCGTCATAGAGGTTTTTCATGAGATTTCCGCAGGTGTAAACGAGGTCGACCCCGGCGGCCTGAAGCGGCAAGGCCAGATTGCGGTGAAGCTCAGCCGATTTTGGCCCGAGTTCATACATATCGCCGAGAATAGCAATGCGGCGACCACCACGACCCGGATCGATTAATGCCATCACTTTAAACGCAGCTTCCATGGCGACCGGCGAGGCGTTATAGCTTTCATCAATCAAAGTCACCGGATTATTCGGATCACCGATATTGATATATTCGCGTTTTCCGCGTCCTGATGGCGGTTCGATCGAGCGCAAAGCTTCGATTGATTTTATCATATCGCCGCCGAGCAATTTAACTGCCAAAAGAACCGACAGCGCATTGAGAGCGATATGCTCTCCGGCGTCTTTCAAAGTAAAGCTGACTGGTTCGCCTAAAATCTCGGCTTCAACGCGCGTGCCATTGGAAGCAATCAGGCAGTTAATGAGGCGTGCATCGGCCAGTTCGTTTTTTCCGAACGAGAAAATTTTCTTGATGCCGCGTTGACCGGCTTCATTTTTGAGCAGTTCGAACTGGGGAATATCACGATTCAAAATGGCGATGCCATGTGCATCCATACCATCAAAAATTTCGGCTTTGGCTTTGGCGACGCCGTCCAGACCCTCCGGAAAGTGTTCGATATGAACAGGAGCAATCGTCGTAATGATGGCGACATGAGGCTTAACCATACCCGAGAGCGGTGTAATTTCATTGGCATGGTTCATGCCCACTTCAAAAACACCGAAATCGCTACCGGCGTTCATCCGCGCGAGCGAGAGCGGCACACCCCAGTGATTGTTGAGGCTTTTCTCGGAATAATGGGTTTGACCCAATGCCGAGAACGCAACGCCCAGCATTTCTTTGGTTCCTGTCTTGCCGACACTTCCGGTGATGCCGATAATTTTGGCACCGGTACGCGCACGAGCGCCGCATCCGAGTTCCTGCATCGCTTTCATAGTATTTCCGACCATGACCAGTTGATCCGCTGATACAGCTTCAATCGCTTGATCGACAATCGCTGCCACAGCTCCTTTTTTCAAGGCATCGGCCACATATTTATGCCCATCCGTTGCGTCACCGCGGATGGCGATAAACAGATCACCTTGTTTAACGGTGCGGCTGTCAATCGATACGCCTGTTGCCACCCAATTCGAGGTTACGGTTGCTCCCGTTAATTTGGCCACTTCGGCGGACGACCATAATGGGGCCTGAATCGCGTGGTGCTGAGCGGAATGTGCTGTCATGAAATGTACGTCTTTCTCTTATTAAATGTGCGGTGTGTATTCAGTTTATTTTGTGTGACTTGCGTCGAGGGTATTTGAGATGCCGAACGGCGAGAATTATGTGAGGCGGGTAAACAGGCGGGGTAGTCGGTGGTCTTTAGGAGGACTGAGCCTCCTTTAAAATTATTCGGGCTTCTTCTACATCGTCGAAAGGTTCGGTGTGATCGGCAAAAATTTGCCCGTTTTCGTGGCCTTTTCCGGCAATCACCAGTACATCGCCGGTCTTCATCATGGCGATGGCTTTGCGGATTGCATTGCGGCGCCCCTCGATATTGAATAGTTCAGCCTTTGGCGATTTTATTCCGGCCTCAATATCGGCACGGATCGTTTCCGGTACTTCGCCGCGCGGATTATCGTCGGTAATTACGGCGACATCCGCCAAGCAGTTAGCAATCTCGCCCATAACCGGACGCTTGCCCTTATCACGGTTTCCGCCGCAGCCAAAGACGCAGATCAGCCGCCCTGTCGTATGCGGGCGAAGTGCATTTAATACATTTTCAAGTGCATCCGGTGTATGCGCATAATCGACGTAAACAGCGTGTCCATCATTTTGAGCCTCCACTTTTTGCAGGCGTCCTGCAATCGGGGCAAGAGAAGGAATGAGGTCGATATAGTCAGTGACAGTCTTCTTGTCACCGGCGGCCGCCAGTCCTACGGAGCAAAGAACATTCATCAGCTGGAATTCACCGACCAAAGGCAGGACCAAGGTTTTTGTTTCACCACCAAAAGCCAAGGTAATATCCTGACCTTCAGGACGAGCTTTTCTCTCCAGAATTTTTATGGACTTGCCGTGATATCCGTACGACCAGACCCCGATCCCCCGCTCGGCGCACAATTGCTCCAGTTCAGCGAATTCCGGTATATCAGCATTGAGAACCGCCGTATTTCCGGCGATCAGGAGGCGCGAGAACAGCTGTTCTTTTGCTTTTTTGTACTCATCCATTGTGCCGTGATAATCCAAGTGGTCGCGGGTCAGGTTGGTGTATCCGCCTGCCATCAAGCTCACGCCATCCATGCGGCGCTGCTCGATCCCGATGGATGAGGCTTCCATCGCCAGATGGGTAATCCCTTTTTCGGCTATTTCGGCTAAAGAACGGTGAAGCTCGACGGCGTCCGGTGTGGTCATTCCCGAGTAACCATCGAGATTTGGCCCGATCAGACCGAGAGTGCCGAGTGAAGCTGCTTTATGCCCCTTGAGTTCCCAGAACTGACGCACAAAATTGACTGTCGAGGTTTTTCCGTTTGTTCCGGTGACAGCCACAATAACTGGCGGCTGTTTTTTATAAAAATCATGGGCTTTCAGCGCCAGATATTCGCGCGGATTTTCTACTTCGAGATAGAAAATCTCGGGCGGCAAATCCGCATTGGTTCCAATAGGAGCCACAATAGCTTTTGCTCCATTTTCGACTGCGGATGCTATGAAATCGCGCCCATCAACTTTGCTGCCCGGTATTGCGACAAACAGAAATCCGCTTTTAGCAGCGCGGCTATCGGATGTAATTCCGGTAATTGATACACGGGTCTCCATCTAATGCTCCTTGGTCTGCTCAGAAATGAATTGGTTGAGAGATTCAGAAATATCAACCGAACTTGTGTCGGGCTTCATTCCGAGTAATGTTCCCATGGATGTCACCGTTCTGGCAACAGCCGGAGCCGATACCCACCCTGCTGTTGCGTAACCGTAGCTCGACTTGTTCGGGTGCGGTTCATCCACCATAATCAAAATGGCGTATTTCGGGTTATCAATTGGGAAAGCTCCAACAAAGGTGGCGATACGGTTATTTTTCTCATAGCGACCATGAATATTCTTATCGGCGGTTCCGGTTTTACCTCCAACGGCGTACCCTTTGACTTCAGCTTTTCTTGCTGTTCCCTCTTTAACAACAAGGCGCATCAACTGGCGCATTTTTAGCGATGTCGTTTTGGATACGACACGCGTCAGCGCAATATTCTTTTCATCCTGCAACACCAGATGCGGCTTAACCTTAAGGCCCCCATTTACAATCGAGCTGGTCGCACTGACAAGCTGCAAAGGTGATACGGCAATACCGTGCCCAAAAGAGGCCGTTAGCGTATTGATATCGCGCCATGGAGATGGAATAATCGGCGCTCCGATTTCGTCAATTTCGAAATTGGCTTTTTTCAAAAGTCCCAAATCCGAATAAAACGACTTCAATCCTTCGGTTCCTATTTCTTGTGCCATATGAACTGTACCGATGTTCGACGACACCATAAATACTTCCGGAATTGTCAACGGACGCTTTTCGCCATGAAAATCATTGATGGTGAAACGGCCCATCTTGATCGGCTGGGAAGTGTCATACTTCTTGGCGAGCGGGACATTTTTTTGTTCCAGTAAAGCGGCCGTCGTAAAAATCTTGAATGTTGACCCAAGCTCGTAGGTTCCAAGAGACACTCGGTTGAACATTTCAGGAGATTTCAGATCGGATGTCGGATTCAGCGGATCAAAATCCGGCAATGACGTTGCCGCCAGAACTTCGCCAGTATTAACGTCCATGATAATTCCGGCGCCAGCGGTTGCGGTGAAGTCTTTGATCGCCTTCTGGAGCTCGCGGCGAACAATATGCTGCAAGCGAACATCAAGAGTTAGCTTGAGAGGCTCTTTGGACGTTTTGAGCAAGTGGTTGAAGCTGCGCTCAACCCCCGCCAGCCCGTCACCATCGATATTGCAGTAACCAACCATATGCGAGGTTAATGGACCTTGAGGATAGAACCGGCGGAAATCATAATCAAAGACCAGTCCCGGATCTCCAAGCTGGAGAACTTTGTTCTGCTGATCCGGCGTCAGGTTTCTTTTGATCCAGACAAAGCGCTTTTCGCTTTGAAGCTTCTGAAGAAGCTCACCATACGGCATATCCGGAAAAATTCTGGAGAGACCCTTGGCCGTCTCGACCGGATCAATAATAATTTTGGGATCAGCATGGAGCGAGGCTGTTTTCAATGATGTCGCCAGTAACACGCCGTTGCGGTCAACAATGTCGCCTCTGAAATTTTCTTCGGCTGCCGACTTTTCATCGGCCTGCGCCGCACCTATATAACTCTCGGGCTTATTCAAAAGCCCCTGAATGACGGTGACGTCAACAAGGCGCACCATAATACAGAGATAAAAAAGAGAAAACATAGTCGCCAGCAACACAAGGCGGCCCCGAACCAGATCGAGGTTACCGCTCTTCTCTCCGGAAATGCGGATGGAGAGTTGTGAAAACGGACTACGTCTACTCATCATCCCCGCCCAAAGGTTTACCTGACTGAGCCGCCTTGCCGTCGTATTTTGCCGGCACAATCGTCGGAGCCTGATCTTCATCGCCTTTTTCCGGAATAGCACTAGCATCCTTCAAAAGATTTTCAGGGCCTTCCTGGCTCATATTCGGAAGATAATGGACTGCCAAATTTTCCAGACGATCCGGACGGTTGAGATAATCCCATTCGGCCGCCAGAACACGAATAGCCTCTTCTTCACTGGCCACACGGAGGCGCGCTGCCCGCTGATCGCGCTCGAGCTGCTGAACCTTCTGGGACACCCAGAACAAGCCGGAGCCGGACGCCAAAACCATCATCAATACGAGGATCGTCGAGAGTTTAACGACAAATTTTTTCATGAGGCCCTCCTGATGGCAGCGCGCAACTTTGCCGAACGTGATCGGGGATTGGATTGAATTTCTTCTTCTGTGGGGAGAACAGGCTTTTTCGTGAGGACAGAGAATGTCAGCCTGTTTTGGGATGCGCCGTTTACATCCTGAGGGACGTGACGCGAGGGAGAGGGAGCCAGCTTGGAACGCGTGGCGAGGAAATTTTTAACGATGCGGTCTTCGAGGGAGTGGAAGGTCACCACAACCAAACGTCCATTTTCATTCAGGATGCGCTCGGACGCCTCAAGCGCCGCCTCAAGCTCGCCAAGCTCGTCATTGACCGCGATACGAAGAGCCTGAAACGTTCTTGTTGCCGGATCGGATTTATCCTTATGCGAGAACGGAAGAACGCTTCTGACGATATTTGCCAATTGGAATGTTGTCTCGATGCGTTCGTTTAAACGGTAACGAGCAATGGCCGAAGCAATACGACGCGAGTGGCGCTCTTCGCCATAGAGATAAATTATATCCGCCAGTTCTTTTTCAGGAAGCTTATTCACAAGGTCGGCCGCCGTTTCACCACTCGAGCGATCCATACGCATATCAAGCGGAGCATCGAACCGGAACGAGAATCCCCGCTCCGCCTCATCCATCTGCATGGACGAGACACCCAAATCCATAACCACCGCATCAACCTTATCCGCGACAACATCCTCGAGATGCGAGAAGCTGGATTTAACCAAGTCCAGACGATCGCCGTAGGACGGAGCCCAATCTTTAGCGAGATCATGCGGCAACTGATCGCGATCCAGAGCGATAACACGGCACTTGGCCGCATTCAGGATGCCGCGCGTATATCCACCCGCCCCCATGGTGCAATCGACATAGACCTCACCATCTTTCGGGGAGAGAGCCTCAAGCACCTCATTGAGCATGACCGGAATGTGCGGAGCGGACGACGACATCTTAAGCCTCACCCTTTCCCAGTTTCGGCAAAGTCAAACCTTCCCGAACAACATTGCCGCGCGCTTCGGTACGGCGTTTTTCAAATACACCATCATCCCAAATCTGGAACTTACGACCCAACCCGACAAAGGCCGCACCTTCATGGATTTTGGCATAGTCGAGCAAAGCTTGAGGGACATTAATCCGACCTTCGCTGTCGAACGGACACTGGATGGACTCAGCAAAGATTGCCGTCGCGATATCGTCCTGCGCATTCGAGAACATATCAAAATGATCGAGGCGCGATGACAATTCATCCATCGTTCCAAAATCAAACCCCTCCAGACAAGGATGATGGGTCGACTTGAACAGAACCACACCCTGAAAGGATTGAGTCGCCAAAGCCAAACGAAATGGCGCCGGAACCGATATCCGGCCCTTCTTATCCACTTTGTTGACGTATGTTGACAGAAACAGGGGCATTTGCGCGCTTAAATGGGAATTAACCTTTCTTTAATGGGATACCATGGGAATTGATGGGAGGTCAAACAAATCTGCGGTTTTTAGGCTTTTTTGTTGGGGGCAATTCTGTGGATAAGTTTGTGAATAGCCGACACCAACTTGCTGCTTTTTATTTTCATAAGCAGTTAACCGCGACTTAATTTTGCTTATGTATAATCTTGTAAACTGGGGAATGTATTGTGGAAATTGATCTGGATTTAAGCGATCCGCGTGGCGGCCCTCCTGAGCATATTGCTCAGGTGAACCAGTTCAACCGCGAGCATCGTCTGGATGCCCGTATCGCCCCCGGTTACAAGGATGGCGGACGTCAGGCCCAATATGACGAGGATAGCGGCAAGACAATTATCCGCTCCAACCGCGAAACGATAGTTTTCAAAGGTCCGGACGAAGACCCTGTTCTCAAGCGCACCATCGATAAAGCCAAGGCCGATATGGCCGGCATGACCAGCACCGAGCAAAAAGCCCAATACCTTAACGATTATGTCGCCAAGCTTTTGCACAAAGCACATGAAAACGACGAGATTATCAACCGTATCGCGCCTCCCGGCGCGGCCAATCGGCAAGTTTCCCTCGGGCAATTGATTGAAGCCGAGACCGGCGTGTGCCGACACCGCTCGCTGCTCTTCAAAGTTCTTGCTGATGAAACCGGCGTTCCGGCATCGCTGGTTCGCGGACGTTACGACGATGGCCGCGGCTTGGCCGGTGCCCATGCGTGGAACGAAGTTCAACTTGAAAACGGAAAAAAGATTCTTGTCGATGTGATGCACGGCAATACATTTCGTATGAATCAGCCCGAAGTGCAGCACTACCAAAATTCCGCACGTCAGCCTTTGTATGACCAGAATGGACCGATCCAGACTCGCCCGAAACCAGCTGCGCCTCCCCCATCCACACCGAACAAGGTGCAAGCCGGACTAGACATTGATCTTGGTGAGCCTCAAAAACCGGCCCCTCAACAGGCTCCACCCGCAGATGATGAACGCCGCATCCGCCTTAGCCCAGAAGAATCCCGCAATGTTCGCGACCATATTATTATTGGAACCGCCGAGACAATCCACACCACCAAAGGTGTTTATCTTTCCATTGAAGGGCAATCCGCGGAAAAAATCGATGCACTCAAGCAATCCCTTCAGCGTCAGGGGATTGCCTTTGAAGAAAAAAGATCCGGCCTGAATGGCGGCACCAACGTCCTTTCCCTCGACAACGAGAATGCGCAGAAACTGGCCAGAGTTCAAAGTACCGACCCACTTCCTGTGCGCCCAACTCCTGCGCCACATAAACCGGAAGCTCAGGCGGCAGCCCCTCTTCCCGACCGCGCGCCTGTGGCCGATGAAGACCGCCGCATCCGCTTTACGCCGGAACAGGGACGTATCATGCGCGATCATATCGCGCTTGCTTCGGCCGAAACCATACATTCCAATAAAGGTCTTTATGTTTCGATCCAAGGAAAATCGCCCGAGCAAATTGACGTTCTTAAACAGGCGATGCAGCGCCAGGGAATTCAGTTTGAAGAAAAAACATCAAGCGTTAACGGCGGCACCAAAGTTCTTGCTCTTGATGGTGAGAACGCCAATAAATTTTCCAAAGCGCAAACTACTCCACCGGCCTTTTTGCGCGAGCATCCCGCCCATGCTCCAGCCGCGCAGCCTTCGGCGCCAGCACCGGAAGAGCACCGTGTCCAGCTTAGCCCTCAACAGGCCGAAAAACTTCGCGATCAGGCCGCCCTATCGAAAGCCGAGACGATTCACACCACCAAAGGCACCTACATCTCTATCCAAGGTCAAAGCCCGGAACAAGTAGCCGACCTTAAGCAGGCGATGCAGCGCCAAGGGATACAATTTGAAGAAAAAAATTCGAGCATCAATGGTGGCACCAGGGTTCTTTCGCTCGACACCCCAAATGCGGTAAAGTTTTCCAACGCGCAAAAAGGAAGTGACGCCACACTTCATATGACCCAAATTCAGCCTGCGGCAGCACAAACGGCGACACCCCCCGTTGCGCCGGCGCAACCTCCTGCTGCCACCAAAAACGAGCGACCTTCTACGGCACCGTCATCTGCAACGCCAAGCGAGAGCACCGCGACACCCAAGAAACCGGCAACGGAAGCCCCTGAATCGCATAGCTCCCGCAACTCAGGAGGCTCCTCCGTCCATGCGAACGGAGCCAAGGTTGATGGTGCGGCAGGCAAACTTGGAACGGCGGTGCAGGCCGCCGCAAAAGTGGCCGAGGGCGATAATGTCGGCGCAGCAAAAGTGGTCGCAGAGGCCGTTGGCACCAAATTTCTTATCACACAGGCCGCAAAAAAAATTCCTGTGATCGGAGCGGTCGTTTCGATTGGAACAACATTGTGGTCAGCCGGAGCTCAGGCCGCCCAAGGCAATTACGGCAAGGCCGGAGCCGAGCTTGCTGCTGGAGCCGCCGAAGCTGCTGGCAACGTCGTCGGATTTGGCGCCGGCGATGCGGCCCGAGAGGTCGTTCGCGCCGGCATTCAAGTTACGGCCGGAGATAAATATGCGCCTGAGAAATCCGGCCTTCGCCAAATGGCCGAAACGGCCGTCGATGTTGCCAAAAAAGTCGGATCCAAAGGATCAGCCCAAGAACCATTCAACAAGGCTTCGGCGTCCAACCCTTCAGCCCCGAGTGTAGCGATTGCCAATCCGTCGCAATATCGCGGACAATCGACTGCCCAGTTGGCCGACACCATCCAGAAAGATCAAGTGCTTCCGGATACAGTTAAAATGGGCGGCAAGGATGTCAAACTCTGCGATGCCCTGAAAGACAAAACGTTCCGGACAACTTTTGTTCAATCTTTGGAATCGGCCGCAGCCAAGGGCGTTGATGTCGGACAACAAGTCGCCATGATTAAAGCGTACGAGCAAAAGCTTGACCAGCCGCCGACCCAAACTATGGCAAGCGCCCCCAAACGGGACGTTACCGCTTCGGCAGCCCCGTCATCACCCCCGCCCCAACGTCAGGGCGTACCGGCTGCCATGCCTATGGCTTAATCATATCAACGATAAACGAAAAAGAAAAAAGGCCAGTTGGTCTATAAGCCGGATTCTGTACTCCCGAAAGAGCGAGAACCATTCATCTGGGATTTGTGTTACCACAAACCTCGAGCAACCTACCCGGGCCACAATCCGGAAACGCATTATGCGCGGCCCCTATTTGGTCTTGCTTCCGGTGGGGTTTGCCGTACCTGTTTCTTACGAAACGAGTGGTGCGCTCTTACCGCACCGTTTCACCCTTACCTGATCCTCGTAAACGAGGCCATCGGCGGTTTACTCTCTGTTGCACTTTCCGTCAGGTCACCCTGCCCGGTCGTTAACCGGCACCGTGTTTCCGTGAAGTCCGGACTTTCCTCATATCAAAAGATATGCGGTCCTCCGACCAACTGGCCCGATCATATAGGCCGAGTGCGACTGAAAAGTCAAATACGGCTTTGACGGATCAAGGACAAAAGGCCGGAACAGGTTTCCACGTCGAGCTCTTCTTTCGCCAGAAGATGAGGCAGATAATGGCGGCGGAATTCGCGAAGAAGAACCGTTTCATCTATGTCCGGCGCATATCCGAATTCCTTCAAAAGCCCGTAAAAACCGGATGGGTCCGCAACCAATTTCTGGCTTTCGGCCGCAGCGCCTTGATCGCTGTCAATTTCGGGCATCAGGCCAATCCCGTTAATTTCCAGTGTGCGCCAGGGAAATTTTTCGCCCGGATCAATTTTGCGGCCCGGAGCAATATCCGAATGCCCGAGAATATTGGCATCCGGTATGGGCCACCTTGTCCGAATATCCGCAATCAAATCAATCAGGGAGTCAATTTGTACCGGAAGGAAGGATTCAAAATTATGTTCATGTCCGGTATTCCAGATTTCTATGCCAATCGAATGCGAATTCATATCACCGTGATTTTTCCAGAATGATTTACCGGCGTGCCACGCTCTTTTGTCTTCATCGACAAACCTGATAACCTCTCCATCACCATCGATCATGTAATGCGGACTTATCCGACCAACTCCATCAACCGGATTCACATCGACAAAGCGATCCGATGCCTCTTTTGCCGTCAATGTCCCCGTGTAATGAAGCACAACAAAGCTTGGTAAAGCGCCGTTTTTACGATCATCCCAGTTTTCCGAGGCCAAAATCTTCATCAATCATTAACTTTCATCGAAAATCATTATTTTTCAGCACGTTTAAACAACTATAAGTAACCTGTCCTTAAGCATATTTCTGTTTAATAGCAGGTGGTGGGTGCGCGTTTTATATTCGAACGCGTATGTTACGTCTGTTTGTGGGCAATTATGAAGTTTTTTAGTCAGTACTTCAACAAGGATTTCTTTAGTCACAAGAATGAAAATTATTCATTCAAACTCACGGCTGCCTACATTATCGCTCTCTCGCTGATTGCTATTCTGACCTATATCTCGCACCTGTTTACCAACGAGATTAGCGATACGCTTCTCTCCCGTACGGAAACCACTTATAAGCTCCGGTCGCAAACCGCCCTCATTCTCGACATCTCCAGCTCTGCCGATAATTATTTCGACAGCTCAATGGAGTATGATTTAAAGAGTCTGAACCAATCGATTGACAAGCTGGCCTCGCTTCATGCGGAGGTCTCCGATTACCTTAAAAAAGAAGAGTTCTCGCGCATGGGGGATGCACAAAAGACTCTCTATAAGTATTATTTTTCCGATCAGTTCAATCTATCCCGGAAAGTCTCACAATATATCGATAATGCCCGGGAATTCTCGTCTTACAGCAGCACGAGCGAGAGTCCCGAGCGCAAAACCGTTCTCGAAGCTCTGTCCAGTAAAGATCAACTGGCTTTGATCGATCTTATCAACGCCGCGCAATCCGACTTTCAGGAAGACACCATTGGCGAGATTGATAATTTTACTACGGTTCAAATGTATGTTTCGCGCGGCATTATTCTCGTGATCCTTCTCGAGGCCCTCTTCATTTTCAGGCCGATCATCCGCAAGCTCGACCAGTTCCATACGACCATTATCAGCCAGGCGCTGGAAGACCCGCTCACCAAACTTGGAAACCGCCGCTACTTTCATAAAACCTGCCAGTCCTATTTTGATGTTGCTCAACGGGAGAAAAAATACTTTATCGTTGCGATATGTGACCTTGATAAATTCAAGTCAGTTAATGACACCTATGGTCATGAAGTCGGTGACGAGGTGCTCAAAGATTTCGCCAACCTTCTTAAGAAAACGTTGCGCCCGTTTGACGTTGTCGCGCGCTTGGGTGGTGAGGAGTTCGCGATTATTCTGGCCAATACAAATCCGAAATCCGCTCAATTGGTCTTTGACCGCTTGCTCGATGTTATCCGGAACAATACATGCCGCTACACATTAAGCAGCGGTAAAAAAGGTAGCCTGAAATACACCACCAGTATCGGCTATACCGTAGGCAATCCTCAACGTATCCTAAAGCTTGATAAGTATCTTCATGACGCCGACCTTGCTCTTTATCGGGCAAAACAGGACGGGCGTGACCGCGCTGTGTCTTACCAGATCATTCGTAACGAGATGGGTAAATCCGGCGAGGATACCAGCGCCGCCACGTCCAAAGAAGCTCAAGCCGAAAATAAACAATCCCCAATGACAAACGACCCAGCCCCCACCTCTTCCATTGAAGACGCCAATGAAGCCGCCGAGCTCCCGAGCAATGTGATGCCCATTAAAAAAGCAGCCCCTCAGGCCGCTTCATAGCATTTTGTCTGCCAGCAAAACTCTGCGACTTTATCCCAACGCGAGAGATGGTCCGTTAGGCCGAAACGAAGAAGACGATGTCCTTGAAAACATCCCTGTTCCACTTAATGGAGACGCGAAATACCGCGATAGTCCATAGGACTGCCCCAAGCGCGGACGAAAGCTCATGCTGCGGACGGGAGCAACACTGCGAAGGGAGCTTTCTTCCGGAACAAAGCTTCGGCTCATAGAGCGGGACGGCGACACGGCAACACTCGAAAATGCCGAAATCGAAGATGGCATTCTTGCAATCGGACGATACTGGACACCAAGTGATGCCGCGGCGGCGTAAACTTTACTGACTGCTTCACGCCCGCTATTGAGGGCAAAGTTATTGGCAATATCCAGAATTCTCGGGTTGTGATAACCAACGGCCTGATTGAGCGTGGTAAAGATACGAGCCGGACGTTCGACCGCACGGCGCTGGGCCGGATGCGGCGCGGTCATCTCGTTGGCCGCCGATTGCAATCGTATCGAACGGGAGCGTGATGACATACGCGGAACATGCGATGCTA
Source organism: Alphaproteobacteria bacterium (assembly GCA_051715325.1). Lineage (GTDB taxonomy): Bacteria > Pseudomonadota > Alphaproteobacteria > Micavibrionales > Micavibrionaceae > UBA1573. Next base: position 223,749 of record JBPXJO010000021.1, read on the forward strand.
TCGATCCGGCGTTCTGACGGATGAGCGACGCCGATGAGGTCCCGCCATATGACAGCCCCAAAGGTAATTCACGGTGGCGAATCGTGCTCGTTTTCATCATAAACCTTCTATAAGTATATATAGACTTATATATACTTATTGGCAAGAAAAAAACGGGGTGATTGGTCGTCCAATCACCCCATTGCTCTCTTGAAGAAAATCAATAGCTTAGTTAATTTCAGGACGGGGCTGAGGCGCCTGACGTACGGTGGATCGCGCCATCATGGCAAACAAGCCACTCAATTTGCGTCCACGGTAAGGAATATGCATTTTGTTCATGGCGGACATCAGCTTACCGACCCATTGTTTGCACAATGTGGCGCCGGAGAATGTACCAGCCAAGACCCACTCAACACCACGGAACGCCGAGCGCAAGGATTTCACCTCGGCGTAGTGTGCGGCGCGAAAAGCGACACCCATGCGGGTTTTGGGGCCAATTGTTCTGTATATGGTATTTGGTTTTTTCATACTTTCACTATACCATTTTGCAAAAATGCATTGCAAACTTACAAACGGGAAAATAGCCCTTATTTTATTGATAAATAATGATAATAAATTTTCAAACCTATTTTGATAATTTATTGGCCGACATTCAGAATCGGCTGACGGGCCGCCTTGACCTCATCGAGACGTTTGCGCGGCGTTGATTGCGGATTGGCCTGAAGCTCTGCTGCACCGCCACTTTCCGCCTTTTTCGCTATCCCGCGCATAATTTCGATGAACTGATCGAGCGTTTCTTTTGATTCGGTTTCGGTCGGCTCGATCAGCATGGCCCCCTGCACTACCAACGGGAAATAGACCGTCATCGGGTGGATACCGTTCTCGATCAGGGTTTTGGCAATGTCGATGGTCGTGACACCTTGCTCCTTTTGAATTTTATCGGTGAGCAGACATTCATGCATACAGGTCTTATCACCAAACGGCGCGGCATACTCAGATTTAAGACTCGAGAGAATGTAATTGGCACTGAGGACAGCGTCACGGGAGACTTGCCGCAGTCCGTCTCCGCCGTGAGAGAGCATATAGCTCAAGGCCCGAACAAACATTCCGAATTGGCCTTGGTAGCCTTTGAGGCGTCCAAACGATGTGGGGCGTTCCTTTTCTGTCTCCAGAGCAAAGCCGTTTGGTGTCTTGATAACCGTTGGAACCGGAAGATAGGCTGCGAGTTTTTTATCAACGCAAATCGGCCCCGATCCCGGCCCACCGCCGCCATGCGGGGTCGAAAAGGTTTTATGAAGATTGATGTGCATGACATCGACACCAAAATCGGCAGGGCGCACATTCCCCACAAGTGCGTTGAAGTTTGCGCCATCACAATAGAAATAGCCGCCTGCTTTATGGAGAAGATCGGCGCAGGCTTTAATGTCGTTTTCAAATAGGCCGCAGGTATTCGGATTGGTCACCATCATTCCGGCGACATCAGAGCCATCCCCCAAGGCTTCCTTGAATTTTTCAAGCGTAACGCAGCCTGTCTCCTTGGTCGGGATAACACGAAGCTCATAGCCACACATCGATGCGGTTGCCGGATTGGTTCCGTGCGCCGAGTCCGGACAGAGAATAATTTTGCGGTGGCCTTGCCCGTTCAGTTCATGGGCGCGGCGGATCGTCATAAGGCCTGCCAACTCTCCATGCGCACCAGCCGCAGGGGTCAAGCAGACATGCGGCAATCCGGTCAGAGTACCCAGCCAATTTTGAAGCTCGTACATCAGCTCCAAAGCGCCCTGCACCGTGCTTTCGGGTTGGAGCGGGTGGATATGAGCAAACCCCGAAAGGCGCGTCATTTTTTCATTAAGGCGCGGATTATGTTTCATCGTGCAGCTGCCCAAGGGGAAGAAACCGTGGTCGATCGAGAAATTCTTGGTCGAGAGGCGCACGAAATGCCGCAAGACTTGCGGCTCTTTCAGTTGCGGCAAACCGATTTCACGCCGCGCTGGAAGTCCGGTCCGAAGGGCTTTGTTTTTAAGCGGCGGAAAATCTACCGCCGGATCATCGGAGGGTGTGTAATCCCACAAAAGCGGCTCTTCGTAATTGAGGCCAACTGTTTTTGAATTCTCGTGCGCATTCATCATCATTTTCCCCTATTCCTGTTCAAGCCATTCCAGTGTTTTTGTCAGGAGATCATAAACGATCAAGCCCTCAACAAAGGTATGCCCTGCCCCCTTGATCGTTTCGATCTCTTTCGGACAATCCAAATCTTCATAAAGCATTCGCGTATCTTCACTTAGCCATGATTCACCGGCCACGAATATCTTGGAGCGGGTTTTAATCTGTTTTGCGAACGATGTTGCTTTTTCCCGCGTAAAATTGCGCCCTTCGTCATACATGGCCTTGCCGATTGTGATCCAGTATTCCCAATGCAAAAGGTGTGTTTCCTGATCGGCAGACAGCGATGTATTCGCGGCCCAGAGACGCTCGGAAGGTTGATAGGAATTATCCCAAAATGCGAATGCATCTGCTTTCGGGTTGGCCAGAACCAAGGTGAGGCCTCCGTAGCTGTGTCCGCAGACATAGGTTTTCTTGTAATCACCGCACAGCTCCGCGATGACATCATTCAGGTCATTCGCCTGAAGCTCCAGTGTGGTTTGGTGGAGGCGCCGATAGTCAGGATGCGAGTCCCAATAAAAGGCCAGACGAATAACGTCATATCCATGATCGGTAAAGAACCTGCTGGCCATCTGGTGCATATATCCGGTTGGCGACCCGCCAAGACCATGCGCAATCACAACCACTTTTTCAGACGGGGTGCTTGATGCATAGTTCCGGATAACAAAAATCCGCTTCCCATCGCGGGCGGTGACATCAACGCACTCTTCACGGGTAAGGCTTTGATCAATTTCAGTGCGGGATGGAATAACCATGGACATCAAAACTCTCTTAGGCCGTCTTTAACATTTTTTGCGGGCGATTGTTTTTATCTTCAATCAAAATAACGCGCGGCGTATGGGCTTTGGCTTCCGCTTCCTGCATTCGGGCATAACAGCAGATAATCACCAGATCATCTTTCTGGCAGAGACGCGCGGCTGCGCCGTTCACACCGATTATGCCGCTTCCGCGTGCACCTTCGATAGCATAAGTCGTAAAGCGCGCGCCGTTGTTGATATTGAGAACATCCACCTGTTCATGCGGTAGAATTCCGGCTTGCTCCATCAAATCCACATCAATTGTAATTGACCCTTCGTAGTTCAGATCACAGACCGTGACTGTCGCCCGATGGATTTTTGATTTCAACATAGTGAGTTCCATAGTTTTATCCTCTATCCGGCGATGGTACTTAGAGCTTCTATCAGCTTTTTAATATCGTCCTGTGATGTCATTTCAGTAGCGGTCACCAGCAAGCGGCCTCCAGCTAGAGGATATCCAGCGATAATGCCTTGGCCAGCCAGTTTCTCAACCACGCTTGCGGTATCTTGCCCTGAAATCTCGATCACAAATTCGTTAAAGAACGTCTCATTGACAATTTTGACGCCGTTCACTTTTGCCAAAGCATCGGCAAGCTCACAGGCGCGTTCGTGATTGAGAGCCGCCAAATGTTTCAGCCCCCCCTCTCCCAAAAGCGCCGCATGAACGGTAAAGGCCAAAGCGCAGAGGCCTTGATTGGTGCAGATATTCGAGGTCGCTTTCTCGCGGCGGATATGCTGCTCGCGCGTTGAGAGGGTCAGAACATAGCCGCAGCGCCCGTCGGCATCGACAGTTTCACCGCACAGCCGTCCCGGCATCTGGCGGAGATAATCTTTCTTACAGGCAAAGAAGCCCAGATGCGGACCACCATAAGACATCGGGATACCGATGCTTTGAGCTTCGCCGCAGACAATGTCGGCTTCAATCGGGGCAGGAAGCAATCCAAGCGCGACAATCTCGGTAATAACAACGATCAGTTTAGCGCCAATCGCGTCACATCTTTTTCGCCATGTCTCAAAAGAATGTGGCGTTCCAAAAAAGTCAGGCGACTGGATGATAATCGCCGCAACTGTGTCGCTTTCATCGGTCACGATATTGTCTTTGCCGATATAGCTTTCCAGCACTTCATGGTAGTGAGGGTGTAACTCATTGCCAACCACGATCTTGCCGCGTCCGGTGAGGCGCATCGCCATGAGAGCGGCTTCAGCGCAGGCGGTGGCCCCGTCATACATCGACGCGTTGGCAATATCTTGCCCCGTCAGTTTGGCCACCATGCTTTGATATTCAAAAATGACCTGAAGAGTGCCTTGGGCCATTTCCGGCTGATAGGGCGTGTAGGAGGTCAGAAATTCCGAGCGCTGGATAATGTAATCCACGGTCGCGGGGATATGGTGGTAATACACCCCTGCCCCCAAGAAAAACGGGCGATCCATCGCCGAGCTGTTTTTGGCGGCCAAGGCCGACATAAAACGTTCAACCTCAAGCTCGCCCTGATGATCCGGTAAGTCCATCGGCGGCGAGACCGGAAGCCCTGTATAAAGATTATCGACCGACCCGACGCCAACTGTTTCCAGCATGGCCTTACGATCATTTTTGGACAGAGGCAGGTAACGCATCGGTATTTGTCCCTATTCTACGGTTTTAAGATACGCGTCGTAGGCCGGTTTATCCATAAGGCCTTCGAGTTCGGCAGCGCTTGTGATTTTGAATTTGGCAATCCAGCCGCCCTCTTCCGATTTCAGCAAATCAAAATCGCTTTCGAGCGCACTGTTTACGGCGACGACTTCTCCGGAGACCGGCGTATACACCTCGGCCGCTGTTTTCACCGATTCAACCACGGCAAAATGTGCTCCTTTGACAAAGGATGCACCCACTTTAGGAAGCTCGACATAGACAATATCACCCAAGGCATGACTAGCGTAATCGGTAATCCCGATCACGGCGGTATCTCCGGATTCAAGTTTTACCCATTCGTGGTCTTTGGTGTATTTAACGCTCATCGTTTTTTCCTCGTCCTAGATTTTTGCTTGTGGTTTTGTTTTGGTTTTGGCCGGAACAAACGGCATAGAGGTGACCTCGGCGGCGATAGGGTTGCCGCGCACATCAATGTTCACCTTTGTTCGTGTTGCTGTGAATTCAATCGGCAGGTAGGCCTGACCAATCGAATACCCCAATGTTGGCGAGAAACCTCCGCTCGAGAGTCTTCCGATTGGATTACCGGAGCCATCAAGGACAACCGCGCCTTCGCGGGCGATGCCTTTATCCAGAAGTTTTATACCGACTCGTTTCCGCTTTGGTTCATTGAAATGCTCATGCCCGAGGCAAACGGGCGCATCTTTTCGCATCACCCAGCCGAGGTCTGCCTCGAGCGGCGTTGTGGTTGCGTCGATGTCATGCCCATAAAGGCAGTACCCCATTTCAAGGCGCAGGGAATCCCGCGCAGCAAGACCAATAGGCCGCACACGATCATCGGCAAGGAGTTTTTCCCACAAGGCCGGAGCATCCCCCGCCGGAACCGAGATTTCAAATCCGTCTTCGCCGGTATAGCCGACGCGCGAGATGAACATGGTGTAGTCTTTGTACCAGAGCGCCATATAAGGAAGGCTCGAGAGGTCAACGCCCAACACATCCTTCACCACCGCTTCGGCTTTCGGGCCTTGAAGCGCGAGCAGTGCCCAATCCTCAAAATAGGTGAACTCCATCTCCGGCGTGAGGTGGCTTTTGATCCATGCGATGTCTTTGTCTTTGCATCCGGCATTGATAACCATGTGGAAGTCATCTGGGCCAGCGCGAACGACCATCAGATCATCGATGATGCCGCCTTCTTCATTGACCAGCACCGTGTATTTGATCCGGTCGGTTCCAAGTTTTTCAAATGAGGATGGGGTAAGTTTATGAAGAAGGTCTTCGGTGCCCTTGCCTTTGAGGGCAACTTGGCCCATGTGCGAGACATCGAACAATCCGGCGTTCGAGCGAACCCATTCATGTTCCTTGAGGACACCCAACGGGTAGTAAAGCGGCATATCGTAGCCCGCAAACTCCCCCAGCTTAGCACCATGTTGTTTATGGTTGTCGTAAAGGGGCGTTTGCTTCATATCGGCTCGCTTTCGGCTCGTTAGGCAGTCATTACAATCTCGAAGTCTTCCGTCACCGGATTGGCCAAGAGTTTCTGGCACATCTCCTTGATGCGGGCGTTGTCGGTTCCTTCCGGAACGTCGATCTCGATAAATTTACCCTGACGGACATCACCGACTTCGGCAAAACCCAAATGGTGAAGCGCGCTTTCGATGGCTTTTCCTTGCGGGTCCAGAACACCTTTGCGGAGTGTAACTTTTACGACAGCTTTCATTTCGGTTTATCCCTTATTTCCACGGTTTGGTTGGTACGGTTTTATTGATGGAGCGGAGTTTGCGTTCGCGCGCCAGCTCGTTTTCAATCTCGCCCAAGGACGACGCAATCTGTTCGTTGATGTTTCCACCTTGAATGATGCCGGTGTCCGGGATCAGCCCCAAACGCTTGGCTACATCCTGATAAGCTTCGATCAAGCCGCCCAGATCTTGGCGGAAACGGTCTTTATCCAGCTTCTCTCCGGTTTTTTCGTCCCAAAGACGGCAATTGTCCGGCGAGATCTCATCAGCCAGCAAAATATAAACTTCGTCATATTCGCCGTAGAGACGTCCGAATTCGAGTTTGAAATCAACAAGGCGAATACCGATCCCCGAGAACAAGCCGGAGAGGTAATCATTGACACGCCACGCCATCGAGACCATTTCCTCGAGTTCGTACGGGTCGGCCCATCCCATGTTGAGGATGTGATTCTCGCTGACCATCGGGTCATTAAGTTCGTCTTTCTTGTAATAGAACTCGACGAGCGGATAATTGAGGAACGTGCCCTCTTTCATGCCCAGTTTTTTGACCAAAGAACCGGCTGCGACATTTCGCACCACTACTTCGAGAGGAATAATTTCAACCTGCCGAACCAGCTGTTCGCGCATATTCATGCACTTCAAGAAATGGGTTGGAATGCCCATGCTCTCGAGACGGGTCATAATATGCGCCGAGATGCGGTTGTTCAAAACACCCTTACCTGCGATAATGTCATGTTTTGCGCCATTTCCGGCGGTCGCGTCATCTTTGAAGTACTGAATCACGGTTCCGGGTTCCGGTCCCTCGAATATCGTCTTGGCCTTACCGTCATAAATCATTTTGCGGCGTGATGATCCCAGTCCGGAAAAAATCATATTTTTCGTCCCTTTGTGATTGGAGCTGTTAACAATTCTCTTAGAGTTCCTTGGTATAACAGAAGATATGTTTCACGCAATCGGAATATCCAGTTCGGCTGGATGTTTAAACCATAAAGGGAGAGTAATTCGCTATGAATAGCGTTATGTCTATGAAAGATCTGGGCCGCGTCATTGAAACCAAATTTGCCTTGGATCAAGAGCTACAATTTAAAATTACCAGCCAAACCCAAATGCTGGTCGCCGAATGGGCCGCCGAGCGGATCGGCCTTGATCCGGATAGTTCCAAGAAATTTGTGCTCGAAATGAGCGCATGGGGCCTTAAAAGCGGTAGTTCCGGCTTTAAGGACCGTATTCTTAAGGACTTCGCGGCCAACCAGATTGAAATCTCCGAGAACGCGCTGGATCGCCTGATTGCCCTTAAAACGCAGATTGCTGCTAAAAAGGTTACAAAAACCTAAGCTCGAGCATTAAACGGCTCGCGAAAGCCCCCTTCATCCGGGGCTTTTCCTTTTTGGGCCGAATTTAAGTTGAAAACACAACCTATATAGACTACATATATTTATATATATTCCAACACTCCAGAGGGGCCTTAAATAATGTCTTTTGAAGACCGCAAGAACGTGAGCGAAAAACAATTCGAAATGGACCAGCAAGCCCAGTTCAAGATTGAGGCACGCGCCAGCAAGCTGATCGGAATGTGGGCGGGCGAGCAAATGGGATTGTCAGGTGACGCTTTGTCGGCCTACGCTAAAGAAGTTGTCGCCGCCAATCTCGACGAACCGGGATATGATGACGTCAAGCGCAAGCTGGTTGCCGACTTCACGGCCAAAGACCTCGAGATTGCCGACAACGATCTCGATCAGATTATTGCCAAATTTGTGGATAAAGCGACCGACCAAGTCCGCCAAGAAATGGGCAAGTAAGCTCTTGCCGAAAACAGCCAATAAAAAAAGCCCGCAAGGGCTTATTTTATTAGGTCTTTCTCTTTCCCCAGAGATCTCCTCAGTCCAACCCGCTGGGGCAAAAATGCCCTACCGGTCTTCTGTGTTTTTCACAGAGAAATCTTATACCTAATTTCGTACACCCATTTTTTCATCTCTGGCAATAAAAAAATACATAGCTCGATCAAAAAGAACGATAATTTACGTAATTTTTAATTTTCCTTACATTCCAGTCTTTTATTGTTACTGTTTTTCCAGTAATGTCCCCGCGAAACACCCTACATAATGAATGGCATCCACGATGAAATCAGCGATTATCGTCTTCCCTGGCACAAACCGTGAAAAAGACATGCAAATGGCCCTTAAACACGTCTCCGGCCACGATCCTGTTCTGGTCTGGCATAAAGAGACTGCCCTGCCCGACTGCGACCTGATGGTTTTACCGGGAGGTTTTTCTTACGGCGATTATCTCCGCTGCGGCGCGATGGCGGCTCACTCGCCGATTATGCGCGAAGTGATTGAACGCGCTAAAAAAGGGACGCGTCTTCTTGCGGTCTGTAACGGCTTTCAGATGCTGGTCGAGACACGACTTGTTCCGGGAGCCCTTCTTCATAACCGCTCGCTCAAATTCATTTGCAAGCAAGTTCATTTGCGCGCCGAAAATACATCGACCGAATTCACAAAAAACTTTGCTCCCCAGCAAGTTTTCCAAGTCCCGATTGCCCACGGTGAAGGAAATTATTTCGTTGATGCCGAAGGCCTTCAAGCAATGAAAGATAACGACCAGATCGCATTCCGTTACTGCACCTTTGACGGCCAAATTACGGATGCCGCCAACCCGAATGGCTCACTCGAGAATATTGCCGGTGTCTTCAATAAAGACAAAACCATTCTCGGCATGATGCCGCATCCGGAAGATGCGGTTGTTCCGCACGCAGGCGGACAACAAGGAACCCCGCTCTTCAAGAGCATCGTCGAGGCCCTCGCCTAATTTTATAGAGAGAAGATTCTGTTATGACCGCACTTAAAAAACAAAAACCATCCATTCAAGAACCTGCCGTTACCGCCGAACTTGCCAAGACCTTCGGGCTTAGCAAAGATGAGTATCAACTTGTTCTCGATATTATCGGGCGTCTTCCGACCTATACCGAACTTGGTATTTTCTCGGTGATGTGGTCAGAGCATTGCTCGTACAAATCGTCCCGCGTTCACCTCAAAAAACTTCCGACGTCGGGCAAATGTGTTATTCAAGGCCCGGGCGAGAATGCCGGTGTGATTGATATCGGTGATGGACAGGCAGCGGTCTTTAAAATGGAATCGCACAACCACCCGTCCTATATCGAGCCGTACCAAGGCGCGGCGACTGGTGTTGGCGGGATCATGCGTGATGTATTCACCATGGGCGCGCGTCCGATTGCAAACCTCAACGCTCTTCGTTTTGGTGATCCATCCCACCCCAAAACCCGTTCGCTGGTTAAAGGTGTAGTTGCCGGTATTTCCGGCTACGGCAATTGTGTCGGTGTTCCGACGGTTGGAGGCGAGACCAATTTCCACTCCTCCTACAACGGCAATATTTTGGTCAACGCGATGACCGTTGGCCTTGCCGATCAAGATAAAATTTATTACGCGCGCGGCGCGGGCGTAGGCCAGCCGATTGTTTATTTCGGCTCCAAAACCGGACGTGACGGCATTCACGGCGCGACGATGGCGTCGGCTGAATTCGGCGATGGCAATGAAGAGAACCGCCCGACCGTTCAGGTTGGCGATCCGTTCACCGAGAAACTTTTGATTGAAGCCTGTCTTGAACTGATGCAGTCGGATGCGATCATCTCGATTCAGGATATGGGGGCGGCTGGCCTCACCTCTTCGTCGGTCGAGATTGCCTCGAAGGGCGATATCGGTGTTGTTCTTAATCTGGATGATGTCCCTCAGCGCGAACAAGGCATGGTTCCATACGAGATTATGCTCTCGGAATCGCAAGAGCGGATGCTGATGATTCTGAAACCGGGCTCTGAAGATAAAGCCCGCGCGATTATCGAGAAATGGGATCTTGATTTTGCTGTGATCGGTTACACCACCGATGACAAGCGCCTCAAACTCAATATGTACGGCGAATGCTGGTGCGATATTCCGGTTCCGCCGCTGGTTGATCAATCGCCGCTTTATGACCGCCCGTCTATTGCCCCTAAAAAACCGGCTCCGATTGACAACACTGCCTACCCTGTTTCGGGAGAGGGTGTTCTTGCTGATCTCAAAAAACTGATGGCGTGCCCTGATCTTTCGTCCAAACGCTGGATTTGGGAACAGTATGACTCGCTCGTGATGGGTGAGACGATTTACTCGCCGGGCATTACCAATACACAAGCGCTGAAATCCGGTGATGCGGCCCTCGTTAAAATCGAAGGCAAGAAAAAAGCTCTCGCTGTAAGCTCCGATGTGACCCCGCGCTATGTTGAAGCCGACCCTTACGAAGGCGGGAAACAAGCCGTAGCCGAAAGCTGGCGGAATATTACCGCCGTTGGAGCAACTCCGCTGGCGATTACCAACAACCTCAATTTCGGCAACCCCGAGAAACCCGAGATCATGGGCCAATTTGTAGCCGCGCTTGACGGTATGGGCGAAGCCTGCCGCGTGCTTGACTATCCGATCGTTTCGGGCAACGTGTCCCTTTACAACGAAACATCGGGCCGCGCGATCCAGCCGACCCCGACGATTGGCGGCGTTGGTCTTATTCAGGATTGCAGCCAGTCGGTTGGGATGGCATTCCCTGCTGCCGAGCATAGCATTTATGTTGTTGGCTCGACACTTGGTCATCTCGGACGCTCGCTTTATCTGCGTGAACTCCACGGCCAAGAGGCCGGTGAAGTTCCTCCGGTTGACCTTGACGCCGAACTTCATCACGGTGCACTCGTTCGCAGCCAAATTCTGGCTGGCGTTATCACCGCGTGTCACGATGTGAGTGATGGTGGATTGCTGGTTGCTGTGGCCGAGATGGCTATGGCCGCGCGTATCGGCTGCGTGATCGAACACTCGCCTGTCAATCCGGCTGCTTTCTGGTTCGGTGAGGATCAAGCCCGTTACGTCGTGACGACCGATAAACCGGACGAACTGCAAGAAGCGGCGGACGTCCTTGGTGTATCGATCCAGAAAATCGGTGTCACCCGTGGAAATGCTCTATCTTTGTGCAAGCATACGCTGCCGGTTGAAGAGATGATTACCATCCACGAAAACTGGCTGCCAACCTATATGCAGGCCTAACCGTTTATTAACCATCCTTACCGATACTGTAGGCTGGACGGATTCTTGCTATGCCCGAATTTGACGGCCCTTTATGGGATGCCCTTTTACACCCTATCCGCGTTTTTTTTGACGCGGAAAGCCAGACTTATTGGCCAACTTATGTGGGTGCGTTGATATTCTCGGCCTTTTACTATGCTTACCGACGACGTGGGAAATCGCTTCGTCTTCGCGCCATGGTGAACTATCTTTTTCCCTCCCGGATAGTCCGCCACCCTTCTACACTCCTCGACTTAAAACTGTTTATTGCGGGATCTATGTTCGTTGGCTTGCAAACAGCTCTTTTAGTCAGCTTTTCAAATTCGATCAATTACGGAATGGCGCATCTTCTTGATATGGCGTTTGGAACGCGTGGGCCGGATTTTGCTATCATGGGAACCGCGATGAAACTGGCTATTCCGGTTGGACTGTTTCTGGTTTATGAGTTCGGATATTGGCTGGCTCATTTTATGCTTCATAAAATCAGCTGGTTGTGGGAGTTTCACAAAGTTCATCACTCTGCTCCCGTAATGACCCCGTTGGCTGAACTCCGCCAACACCCCCTCGAGCTCCTTTTATTCCCACTTATTATATCGCTGTCCTTGTCTTTCTTTTACGGCTTGATTTACTTCTTTTACGGGCCGGAGCCGACCGTTTTTGTGTACTGGAATATCGGCATTTTTATCGTCGTGTTCTTTTCCCTGATCGGGCATTTGCGCCACAGCCATGTTGATTTTTGCGTCACGGGGATTTTCGCTTACCTGATCCAGACGCCGGCTCACCACCATATCCACCACTCGCGCGACCGGAAACACTTCGACAAGAACTTCGGTTTTTGTCTTTCAGTGTGGGATTGGATATTTAGTACGCTTTATATCCCTTCTGCCGATCAACGAATTACCTTCGGAATCACCGATAAACTGACCTCGTCCTATTCTCTCAAAACCCATTATTTCGAGCCATTCCGGCAAGCCTATCTGGTGCTCCGCCGTAAGAAAAAGCCGTTCACCCCTACCCCTGAGTAATTATTGTGCAAATTGTCGCAAGATCTTGTTTCAAATGCACATGATTTGCATTTCTATACGCACTAAGGCTAATATATCCTATCAACGAGAATAAAGATGAGCGTTTCTGTCCAAGAGTTAGAACTACGACTACGGGAAGCCTTTCCTGATTGCCGCGTATCCGTCACCGATCTGGTGGGGGACGGCGATCATTTGCGCGCCGAAATCATTGGTCCAATTTTTGCCGGAAAATCCCGGGTCGAACAGCACAAAATGGTGTATACCGCTTTGGGCACTTGCGTCGGTCAGGAACTTCACGCCCTTTCTTTAAAAACTTCAGCCTCATAAAGAAGGTACGGACACCATGGAACAACAAGAAATTTTTGCAGCCATCAAGCAGGATATCACCAGCAACGATATCGTTCTGTATATGAAAGGAACGAAATCGATCCCGCAGTGCGGGTTCTCGGCTGTTGTGGCTAATATCCTGACCATTCTTGGTCTTGATTATAAAGCCGTCAATATTCTGGAAGATGACGAACTTCGTCAGGCGATCAAAGATTTCTCGAACTGGCCAACCATTCCCCAGCTTTATATCAAAGGGGAATTCATCGGCGGTTGCGACATCGTTAAAGAGATGTTCGAAAGCGGCGAACTTCAAGATCTTCTTACTGAAAAGGGCGTCCTGTTTAAGGCCGCGTCTTGATCTCATCATCCACCCCTACTTGCGATTCCTTAGTTATTGGAGCCGGTGCGGCGGGCCTGATGTGCTCGGCGCGCCTTGGCCAGAATGGCCGCTCGGTTGTTCTTCTTGATCATGCGGATAAAATCGGTGAGAAAATCCGTATCTCCGGCGGAGGGCGCTGTAATTTCACCAATCTCAACACGACGGCCCATCACTTTCTCTCCGGCAACCCTCATTTTTGCAAAAGTGCGCTCAGCCGTTACACGCCGAAAGATTTCGTCAAGCTGGTTTCATCTTACGGGATTGCCTATCACGAAAAGGCTCAAGGGCAACTTTTTTGTGATGACAGCGCCACTCAAATCATCGATATGCTTTTGAGCGAATGTGCCAAAGCCGATGTCAAAATCCATCGCAGCACGCAGATACATTCAGTCGAGAAGAATCCGGAGTCCGGGCTTTTTCTTTGCAAGACCAGCCGTGGCGATTTTCTGGCGCGCACATTGGTTATAGCGACAGGCGGCCTTTCCATTCCGAAAATCGGGGCGACTTCGTTCGGTTATTCGATTGCCAAGCAGTTTGGTTTACCTGTTATCGATTCCCGCCCTGCTCTTGTTCCTTTTACTTTTGACGACGCTCTTTTAAAAATTACCCAAGATCTCTCGGGAATTTCTATTCCGGATGCCGCCGTCCAGTGCGGCAAAGTCCGTTTTGACGATGCGGTTCTCTTTACCCATCGCGGCGTTAGCGGACCGGCCATTCTTCAAATCTCGTCCTATTGGTCGGCAGGCGAGTCCATCCGGATCAATTTGTGTCCGTCGCTTGATCTTCTTGAGCATCTGAAAAAGATGCGGAGCTCTTCCCCCAAGAAACAACTCCGGACCATTCTCGAGACGGCTTTGCCCGAACGCTTGGCCCACGCCTTTGCGGGCCTTTCGGGACATGATGAGCAGGTTGCGAATTTGTCGGATGCCAAACTCAAACATGTGGCTGATCTCATCCAGAACTGGACCATTATCCCGTCAGGAACCGAAGGATACCGCACGGCTGAAGTGACCGCAGGCGGCGTTGATACGCGGGCACTTTCCTCGAAGTCGATGGAAAGTAACGATATTGCCGGACTCTATTTTATCGGCGAAGTGGTCGATGTGACCGGCCATCTGGGCGGGTACAATTTCCAATGGGCGTGGAGTTCGGCGGTCTGCTGCGCCGATCATATCGCCTCACAGGTCAGCCTGGCCGCTTAGAACCCTCGCGGCAGCCGTGTCTCGCGGTGGACATTACAGCATTGGATCAAGCCAAACGCCGCCATAACCGTAAGCATTGCCGTACCGCCGTAGGACATCAGCGGCAACGGGATCCCGACCACAGGCAAAAGCCCCATGACCATCCCGATATTGACGACTACGTAAACCGAAAAATTGACCGTCAGTCCGAACGCCAGAAGCCGTGCGTAATGGTTACGGCAACGAAACGCAATCCAGTAACCGTACATGATAATGAGGGCCAATATGGTCAAGAGCCCCAAACCTCCTAAAAGGCCCCACTCTTCCGCCCATAGTGTAAAGATAAAGTCGGTGTGCTTTTCAGGAAGGAAGTTCAGGTGGGACTGGGTTCCCTCCAAAAATCCTTTTCCGGCGAATCCGCCAGATCCCAGTGCGATTTTTGATTGGGTAATATGGAACCCCGCGCCAAGAGGGTCGGACTCAGGATTGAGGAAAATCATCACCCTGTCTTTTTGATAGTCCCGCAGAAATTGCCATGCGATCGGAATGGCGGCAAGTGCGGCTCCTATCCCGACAATAAAGAGCCAGATTGGAACGCCGCTGACAAAAAGCATGGCGGTTCCGGCAAATATAATTGCCATCCCCGTTCCAAGGTCAGGCTGCGTCACCACCAAAGCCACAGGAGCCAGAATAATTACAGCCGGAATAATCAGGTTTTTGAGGCGACGGACATCGCTGAGTTCTTTGCCGTGATAGAATCGGGCGAGCGCCATGACAGTTGTTACTTTGGCAATCTCCGAAGGCTGAAGTTTGATAACACCGAGATCGAGCCAACGCTGCGCTCCCATTCCGATGTGTCCGACGATATCGACGAGCAGCAGGAGAATAAGGGTTCCACCATAAGCCAGCCATGTTGCCCGATAAACCCACCGTATATCGATCATAGCAATAAAGACCAGCATCCCGAGCGCGAATAAAAAACGGATGATTTGTGGGGATGCATAAGGTTCCAGACTTCCGCCTGCCGCCGAGTACAAACAGCAAAATCCGATAGTTGCCAGCGCAATAATCAATAGAATTTGGCCCCAGACCAATTGCTTGAGGCGCCCAAGTATAGAACTATCTTCCGAATAAATGTGCGATGTAAAGATGGTCATCTAGCTGGTTCCTTCGAGCTTCTGGGCTTTCGGATCACGCTTTTGCACTTCAAGCATGATGTCGTGCGCAATCGGAGCTGCGGCTGTCGAACCGCCGCCGCCATGCTCGACGATCACGCAGCACGCATAACGCGGTTTGTCGGTTGGCGCGTAGCCAACAAATAGAGCATGGTGGCGCAAATGCCATGGCAGGTCTTCTTGTTTGCGGACGCCTCGCGCGCGCTCGGCCATGGTAATGCGTTTAACCTGCGATGTACCGGTCTTTCCGCCCATGGTCATACCTTCTTCGACAATACGCGAGCTGTAGGCGGTTCCACCCGGCTCCAATACCGCTTCAAGGCCGATCTTGACGGCTTCAAGATTACGCGGATTGAGTCCTATGTCGGCTGCCCCGCCTTCTTTAAACGAGAGTGGTTTTTTATCCGCATAGCCGGCAAGCCAAGGGACAACTGCTTTCCCGCCATTTACGACACGCGCCAGCATCGTCGCCAGTTGCAGCGGCGTCGAGAGAACAGCACCCTGTCCGATGGCCGACACCAGAGTTTCCCCTTGATGCCATACCTCGCCTTTGGCTTTTTTCCAGTTGGTATCCGGCATCAATCCGCTGGTCTCCTCAGGAAGGTCAAAGTCATATTTTGCCCCCAGTCCCAATCGACGTGCCATTTCGGCGATGCGGTCGAAACCGATCTGAAGCGAGAGCTTATAAAAATAGGTATCGCAGGAATGCGCTAACGCATCTTTCAAATTAACGGTACCATGACCGCCGGATTTCCAACAGTGGAAGCGTGATTTACCCAAATCGAAGTGGCCCGGGCAATTCACCGACCAAGACGGCGTAATCAATCCTGATTCAAGACCCGCCAACGCCGACACGATTTTAAAGGTGGACCCTGGAGGATAGGCCCCGCTGATGGCTTTATTGCTGAGCGGAAACGCCGGATCATCGCGCAGCTGTTCCCAGTCCATCGCGGAAATTCCGCCCGTAAAAGTATTGGGATCGAAGCTCGGGTTTGACGCGCACGCGTAAACCTCTCCAGTCTCGACATCCATAACAACGGCGGCCGAGCTCCGCTCGGTTGCCAAGCGCTGTTGGACAAAGCGCTGGAATTCGGCGTCAATCGAAAGTGCAAGACGCGCGCCTTGATGCGGCGGCGTACGACCAAGTTCCCGGACCGGACGACCATGAACATTGACTTCCATTTCAGCGCGTCCCGGCTTCCCGCGCAAATCCAGATCGAATTTCTTTTCAACCGCACTTTTTCCGACCTGAAAGCCCGGCAAGGACAAAAGCGGATCTTTCATCTTGTCGGTTTCACTCACCCGTCCCACATAACCGACCAAGTGCGCGGTTGACTCTTTGTACGGGTAACTCCGGATTTCACCTTGCTGGACCGATATGCCCGGAAGATGGGGTAAATTTAGCTCGACCGCCGACACCTCTTCCCAACCGAGATTGTCACGAACTTCGATCGGCACATAGGACGGGGCGCGTTTGATATTTTTCAGGACTTTTCGGATATCAGACTCGTCAATTACTATGACGGACTGAAGATCACGCAGCGATTTTTCAATACTTTCGGATTGCTCGGGGGTAATCAGAACCTGAAAATTCTGCAAATTGGTTGCGAGCGGCACGCCATAACGGTCGACGATCTGGCCTCGTGCCGGAGGCAAAACCCGTACGTTGATGCGGTTGTTATCGGCGAGCGTTGAGTATTTATCGCCCTCCACCAATTGGAGCCACGACAAACGCCAGCCCAATATGGACAGCCCAATGCCTTGCAATCCACCAATCACGAACGCCCTGCGCGTAAAACTGTCTATACGTTCCTGATCCCGATCCATGCTCTGGTGTACTCTCTTTTCGCCTAGTCGTTCAGGGACTTGTTTAACGCTACCAATACAGGATGCACAAGCGGATAAAATAAGGCCGAGATCGTCACATTCGCCAGATAGGGAATAAGCTCGGGCATTTTCGAAAGCGTGGCCGCAAATACCAGCGTCTGGAGACCTTGAATGGCGGCTACGGCCAAGAAGAATCCTGCCCAAACCATTTGCCATGACTGACCAAGCAAAAAGCGGCGCTGGCTGCGCACTATCAAAGACAGGAGCATAAAACTGAACGCGTTAAGGCCAATCGGTCCGCCGGAGAGCAAATCAAGAAACAATCCCATCATAAAAATAACCGGCGCCGGAATGAGATACGGACGATAGATGGTCCAGAAATATAAACCGATCAGCAATATTCCCTGCCGAACTTCTCCGGTTGCAATCAACGGAATATCCACCAACGAGAGCAGCATAAACAGCAGCAGCCCCAAATAGACCAGTGCTGATTTAAGAAGCTGCATGGCTCCGAGCGAGAAATTAAACAGAAAATCCGGCATAATGCTCTACCGCCCCTACCGTGGTGCGGGCCCCGTTGTGTCGGACGGCGTCACGAGCTTATCGAGACTTTGGCGTACGTTGGTTTCAATCGGTTTTTCGACAACCTGTACATATCCCGAATTTTCAGGCTCCGAGAAAAGACGAATTTCAACGGCCCCTTGCTTGGCCTTAGTAACTTCGCCTATTGGAAGTCCTGCCGGAAAATATCCTCCCGTTCCGGAGGTTACAATTCGTGCGCCGACCGTAATCAGAGCATCCGGCGGAAAGTGCGCCAAAGTCAGTTTATCTTCGTTATTGCCAGCCAGAATAGCGCGCTGGTTGACCCCTTCAATAATGACAGGGACATGGGAGTTGATATCAGTGAGCAACAATACGCGGGATGCTTTTCGTCCGGTTTCAATAACGCGTCCAATCATTCCCTGACTGCCCATAACGGCTTGGCCTTCACGAACACCATCTTCCGAACCTGCCTCGATCAACAGCGTTCTCACAAAACTCGATCCGGAGTCGCCGATAACGCGAGTTGTGATATAACTTTGTTCGGGCTCCGGCAGAACGTTAAGCAAATCTTTGAGCGATTGGTTTTCCGCTCTCAACAGCATGGCTGTTTGATACCATTCTTTGAGCTGGTTGTTCTCGGCTTGAAGGCGCGCATTCTCGGCGCGGATCTGGGTCAGGCCCGTAACTTCGCCAAACCCGTTCGATACGAAACGAAGCGGAGCGCTTACAGTCGAGATAACCGGGGCCATAGCATCGGTCGCGGCGATACGGGAGCCTTTTCCGAACTCAGGGTTAATTATGGATATAAGAAGAAGAAGGCCGGATACTCCTGTCAGAACTGCAGGCGAATATCTTCCGACCCGTACCGCTATCGAAGCGGCGCGGATAGAACGAATTTTTCTGTGTCGTCGACTATATCCTGCCATTAAATCAATGCCTTAGACAAACAGGTTCATGTTTGCCCTGTTCGATGTATTCAGTCTATCAAATCGGATGAATATTAAAAAGGGATTAGCCGATTATTTCTTTCGGCTCAAGGATTATACGTTGGTTTTCTATGTTATTTTCAGGTCGGCTTTAGTTCTATTTTTCAATCGGAAAACCATTTGGATCAAGAGGCAGGTCGCCCGACACTTCCGGCCCCCAACGCTCGATTAATTCGTCATGGATTTTTTTAATGTCTTTGACGCGCTTATGGCCTTTTTGAACCATGATCGTCGCCACAATTCCGGACAATCCCCAGTCAATCAGATAACCGGCCACAGCACCGGAATACATAATAATAATATGAAGCGGGTCGGCCAGAACTTCCACCGCTTTATCAAAAGTGTGTCCGGATTGAAGCAGCATATACCAGAACGGAAAACAGGCGGCGAAGTTCATAAACCCGATCGTCATCGTCCGGCTTTTTTGACGTGAGCGATCCGCTAATCTTGATACAAAAGTCGGCAACATACCGATAAAAAACAAAAGAGTTGTCGGCAAGACCGCCAAAGCCGCCAGCAGGAATGCCGCAAGCAGGACATTTGACTTGTATGACTTTTTCTTTTTGGCCATTTTCCCACCTACCCTGCGTACACGGCAAAAACGAGATAAATCAGAACCACGGCTGTTGCCACCAATCCTGAAACCATCGTCGCAACTTGCTGACCCGAACCGACACCAAAATTCTTGTTGGTTTCAAGCTCGAGCGTGAGGCGATTCGACTCGTTTCGAAGAATTTCGTAATGCTTCATGGCTTGAACAAACATCTTCATATCATTCTGCATATCATCCTGATTGTTGAAGAGTTGCGCCATCGACGTAAGATCACCTTTTGACTTGAGCTTTTCGAGATCGGCTTTCACCTTCTTGCGTTTCTCGCGGTCATGGAAACGGTTCACCATGTCTTCGGTATGCTCACCAATCCATGAAGAAAGATTTGGCAACGGCCCCATCTTATCCCGAGCCTGAATTTTTGCAAAAGTCTTGAGAACCGCAATAACCTGACGGAATTTTTCACTCGCATTAAAGTCAGCCGAGTTAGACTCGATAACCGATTTATCGTGAGTATACAAAAACGCGATAATATGGCGATCGACAAACCAGCTCGGACGGTTTTTCCCCTGCTGGGCCAGCTGCTCGAGCGCCTTTAGCAGATCGCTGGACGATCGCACATGGAACGCCAGCAATTTATCACTCATACAATGCAGGTACGGCGAAAGAAAATAGAGGCAGCGCTCGATACCGAACCCGACATGTTTTTGAAGCAAATACATCCGGCAGGTTTCAAATTTGGACACGTCCTCGACGACCGTTTGGCCTGCTGACGATTTACACTGCGCCCAGAACGACACCAGATCACCCGAGAGAATTTCAAAATACGGGTTAATGTCTTTGCGGTTTGCAACCGTATCCGCCAGCAAATTTCCTACTCCGGTTGGCGAGAACACCATTCCTTTGTAGAAGATAGGAAATCCGGGAGCCATAGCCGCCGCCACAAACGACGATATGCGGTCAGCAAAGTTTGAAGTGGACGAGTTCTTTTTTGCCTGATCCACCGCATTTTCGTACCGTTCTTCATACGCTTTGTTTTGCAGCGAGCGATTAAGCCACATATAAATATCGCCGTTATCCACCATCTGCGTCACCAAAGACGGTTCTTTACAGAGCGAGACGCCGAAGACATCCGGACGGAAGAATTTCTTCTTGACGAACTCGATCGGACGACTTGATTTCGGGATGGTTTTTCCGCCCTGCTTGCCTGTAACGCGGCGCCCTTCTAGAGTTTCCTTGACTTCCCAGATCGTCCAGCGATTATTCGGATCCTCATCGAGCATACCGCGCAGCATCTCGATTATCTGCCCCGGCAGGCGATCACGGCTGGTCATCAGGTTGAATGTCCCGAATTCCAGTTTGTGCATCAGGATTTCTTCCTGAGTCATGCCGTCGGTGCAATCGTGCGGGGCTACAAGCAACGCAAGCGTTACGCCAAGCGCAAAGATGTCATCCGAGAACGTCACCTCTCCTTTAGCTATCGGGTTAGCAAAGGCCCTCTCGATCGTCTCGTAGAGGATTGGCTGCGCGTATCCGTCAGGGGCGCACAGACACTCTCCAAGCATGGTGCTTTCGTAGTTCGGACTACCCCCATCAAAAATATTGGAGAGACATATATTTCCGTGCGCCACTCCGCGATCATGTAGCGACGAGATGGCGTCGACCAAATTGGCCATGATCGTACTTAAAACAAAATCCGCCTTGAGGCCGATATTTTGTCCGGCTGAACGGCTCGAGATCGGTTTGCCGAGTGTATTCTCATACACCATGACATATTTTTCTTTGGCCTCGGGCGGCCAGAACACAACTCCGGCTCCGGTGAGTTTGGGAAGAGCCGAGCTTATCACGTTGGTGTATTTATGGACCACATCGGCGCGGATCACCATATGGTCGGAGCACACTAGCGCAAAAGCACGACCGCCACTCCGTGTTTCTGCTTCATAGGCCTTCACATCGCGCTTATCGAGATGAGGCAATCGGCGGTCCGGGAATATCTTGATCTCATCGCCAAGCATGGCGGGCGCCGACTTGGGCTGGGCGCTTTTATCTTTTGGTTCGTCAGCCGGTTTTTCGGTCGTCTGAGATGCTGAGGGTACGGTGTCGGCCATAAATTATGGGAATAACTTCTTGAAATGCGGGATCGCGGCGCAACTATAGTCGCGCCACAGTACCCGAATCATACCCTGCACAAGAGAATTTGTAAATTAACTGAAAAACGGGTCTTGAACCAAAATGGTGTCGTCGCGCTCAGGACTGGTAGAGAGCAACGTTACCGGAGCCTCAACCAACTCCTCGAGTCGTTTCACATATTTAATCGCCGCTGGCGGGAGTTCCGCCCAGCTGCGCGCCCCACGAGTTGATTCCGACCATCCCGGAACCGTTTCGTAGATTGGCGTTACCTTGGCTTGATCGATCTGGGACGCCGGATAGTGATCAAGACGGTTTCCCTCAAGATCATAACCAACACAAATCTTGATCTCATCAAAACCATCAAGAACATCCAGCTTGGTGAGGGCCAGACCATCAATGCCGCCAACTTTAACCGCTTGACGCACCATCACCGCGTCAAACCAGCCGCAACGGCGTTTACGTCCGGTCGTGGTGCCGAATTCATGGCCGCGACGCCCCAGCGTTTCACCGGTTTCGTCTGTCAGTTCGGTCGGGAACGGCCCTGTACCCACACGGGTGGTGTAGGCCTTCGTAATACCGAGAACATAGCCGACCGCTTTCGGGCCAACGCCCGAACCACAAGCCGCATATCCCGACACAGTGTTCGACGATGTTACATACGGATAGGTTCCATGATCGACATCCAGCATCAACCCTTGAGCGCCTTCAAACAATATTTTTTTATTCGCGTGGCGAGCTTCATCGAGAAGCTTCCATACCGGAGCGGCATAGGGAAGAATTTTCGGCGCAATTTCCATCAGTTCATTATAGAGCCAATCGGGATCAACCGTTTCAGCGCTCAAACCTTTGAGCAACGCGTTATGATGCACCAGAAGGTTTTCTACCTTCTCACGCAACAGCTCCGGATGCTTAAGGTCGCAAAGGCGAATGCCGCGACGGGCCACTTTATCTTCGTAGGTCGGGCCGATTCCGCGTCCGGTCGTTCCGATTTTTCCTTTGCCGCGCGCGGCTTCCAAAGCCAGATCCATTTTCTGGTGTACCGGCAGGATCAGGTTGGCGTTTTCGGCTACTTTGAGGCTGTCAGGCGTAATGGTAATCCCCTTTTCGGCGATACCCGAAATTTCTTTAAGGAGTGCCCATGGATCGACCACGACACCGTTGCCGATAATCGAGAGTTTGTTTTTTCGGACAATTCCCGAAGGGAGCAAGTGAAGCTTGTATTCGGTTCCGTCAATCACCAGCGTGTGTCCGGCGTTGTGTCCGCCCTGAAAGCGCACAACCACATCCGCGCGACTGGATAGCCAGTCTACGATCTTTCCTTTACCTTCGTCACCCCACTGGGACCCGATTACGGCTACGTTGCCCATCTTGTCTCGACCTTTCTTGTCTGTATTGAACTGTGTTTGTTATGCTTTACCGATAACCGCGCAGAGATTATCGACGATTGTTTCGACCATCACGGCGTCATCGCCTTCGGCCATAATCCGGATCACCGGTTCGGTCCCTGACGGGCGCACCAGAAGGCGGCCCGACCCATTCAGTCTGGTTTCCGCTTCGCCAATGGCGTCCTGCACCAGCTTTTGTTCGAGTGGCTTTGACTCTTTGTCAAAACGAACATTTTTCAGGATTTGCGGAACAGGTTCAAACACGTGGAGGACTTCCGACGCGGGTTTCCCTTGTTCCTTGATAATCGCCAAGACCTGTAGCGCGGCTATCAATCCATCGCCGGTTGTGCCGAAATGCGACAGGACGATGTGTCCGGATTGTTCGCCGCCAAGACTGTAATTTCCCTCGCGCATCTTTTCAACAACGTAACGATCTCCGACCGCGGTCCGCATCATCGACACATTTTTTGAGGCGAGATAACGTTCCATACCCAGATTGGACATGACTGTTGTTACAACGGCATTGTGGTTGAGAAACCCTTTATCCTTAAGGCGCGTTGCCAAAAGCGCAATCAATTGATCGCCATCAACCCGTTCGCCTTTTTCATTGACCATGATAAGGCGGTCAGCGTCACCATCGAGCGCGATGCCGAGATCAGCCCTCTCTTCAATGACTTTTTTCTGAAGGGTCTGGGTTGCGGTCGCTCCGCATTCTTTGTTGATGTTTTTCCCGTTCGGCGTGTTTCCGATCACCACAACTTCGGCTTCGAGTTCCCACAAGGTCATCGGCGCTACGCGGTAAGCCGCACCATTCGCGCAGTCTACGACTATCTTGAGGCCAGATAAATTGAGTTTACGAGGAAAGCTGCTTTTGGCGAATTCGACATAGCGGCCAACAGCGTCATCCATGCGCGACGCCCGCCCGACTTGACCCGGCTCCGAAAGCTGTTCCATCAGGCGGGGGTTATCGATCCACTCTTCGATCTCGCGCTCAACCGTGTCGGGCAATTTATAACCGTCATGACCAAAGAGTTTAATGCCGTTATCTTCAAACGGATTGTGAGATGCCGAAATTACCACGCCTATATCAGCGCGCAGCGAACGGGTCAGCATCGCAATAGCCGGAGTCGGGATCGGTCCGGTCAGGACAACATCCATCCCCATCGCAAGAAATCCCGATGTCATGGCTTGTTCGAGCATATAACAGGACAGCCGCGTATCTTTGCCGATGACAACGCGACTGTGGGACGAGTCAGCATCGTCCATACCGCGCTTCATCACTCTGGCCGTTGCCATGGCTACTTTGAGTGCCACATCTGCGGTCATAGGATAGGTGTTGGCACGGCCCCTAATCCCGTCTGTTCCAAAATATTTTCGTGTCATGGGGAGGTTTTACCTTGGATTGACCCAAGAACCAAGCTCCTAATTGTCATAGATGGGCTTTGTTCACGCCTTTTGCTTCTCAATTTTGGGCTTACAACTTTTTATGATACTCTGGAGCCGCATTTCGCATCTTTATCCCCGTCATTGGTCATTATGTTAACTTTTTATTTTCCAAGCTCCCCTCCTCTTGAATTGATCGACCCTAGCGATGCCACCGCATTTCCGCAAAAGCCGGTCTGGATCGATGCTCATGCCATTACCGAGCAAGAAACGGCATTTCTCCAGAAAGGCCTCGATATCGATATTCCGACCAGTGAAGAAATATGGAAGAACGACGCCCTCGGACGGATGCAAACCGATGAAGACGTCTCGTTCTTTTATGCGTCGATCATTACCAAAACCGACACACCTTTTCCTAAGACCAGTACTGTCGCTTTTATCCTCTCCCCTTCCTTTCTGCTGACACTCCGGTCAATTACCCCGACGTCTTTTCGCAATTTTAGCGCGCGCCTTCAGAAAAAACCGCAAAACTTCCAGACCGGCCCCGATGTTCTTGCCGGTCTCCTTAATGATGTGATTACGCGTGTGGCTTATAACGCCGAAATTGTCGATGTCGAGCTTGATGCTCTTTCGCATGAAATTTTTGCGCCGGAAAAAACGGCCCATGTCTCCCGCAGTCCGTCGATGGTGATGCAAGATACCTTGAAACGGCTTGGCGCTAACGCCGACCTCAACTCGCAGATCAATGAAAGCCTTCATTCCTTGCGCCGCGTTCTGACATTCTTGATTGAATCACCGTTTATTTCGGCGCACACCAAAGCCCGCCTCAATATCCTGATGATGGACACGCATTCCTTGAGCGAACAAAGCTCGTTCCTGTCGGACAAGGTGACATTCCAGCTGGATGCTACGCTCGGTATGATTAATGTCGAGCAGAATATGATTATCAAGATCTTCTCGGTGGTTGCGGTGTTCTTCCTGCCGCCAACCATGGTTTCGAGTATTTACGGTATGAATTTCCAATTTATGCCCGAACTTGGCTGGCACTGGGGTTATCCGTTTGCCCTGCTCCTGATGGCGATGTGCGGTGTCCTTCCTTACATCTACTTCCGTAAGCGCGGCTGGCTCTAGGAATCATTCCCGAAACGTCAGGGTAAAGTCATCGACTTTACCTGCCGCTTTATTCACGATTACGATCCGGTTGTGTCCGGTGTCGGCAATATAGGTTTTATCACCAATAACTGTTACATCGCCCGGCTCTTCTAGAGCGTTTTTAGCGAGCGGCCACGTCGAAAGCGCACCTGTTTTTAAATCATATTCGCGAATGGCGTTGTTATAGGTATCAGCCACCAGAATTTTATCCCCTCCGGCATAAAGCCCTTGCGGGTGCTGCATTAAGGCGGATGGGTATGCCCCATCTTTAAGGCCAAAATCAAACAATCCGGTTCCGACCAATGTTTTTACTGCGCCATCCTTTACAACCCGAAGCGACGAGGTTTCGGCATCAACGAAATAGAGATGACCTCCGGATTCCGATAGGCCGCTGGTCTGGGCGAGCTCGGCCTCATCATCCTCGCCATCCTTGATATTTTCAGCTCCGGTTCCGGCCAGAACTTTGATCGTATTTTTGGACGGATCGTAAATATGGATCTGGTGCAGTCCGGCTGTGGCAATCGCCAACATCAGATGCTCATTCACTCCTATTCCTTTGACATCCCAAGGAGAGGCCAGCGCAATGCCGAGAGGTTCATCGCTATCCACGTCCCGATCAAACCCGCGGCTTCCGTTGCCAACAACGGTTGTCACCTGCTTTGTTTGAAGGTCGGCCAGACGGATCATGTGGTTGTCGGTATCGGCGATATAAATTTTATCGCCGATCACTTGCATCCCGCGAGGATGATTAAATTCGGCCTTTTCAAACGAGCCATCCTTGCGGCCCGATGCGCCGCTTCCGATGATTGTTTCAACTGCGCCGTCTTTCCCGACAATCAGAATACGGTTATGGCCGGAGTCGGCAATCACGAGCTTATCTTTATAAGATTTTATCCGTGCCGGAAAAGACAGGCTTTTGAGGTTATCCGGCTTGCCGGTAACGCGGGCAACCTGATTGGTATTGGTAACATCCGGAATGGCGGCCGCAATTTTTCGGGAGAGGTACTCGCGTTTTCCCTCGCCTGATGCCCGCGCAATCTCTTGCCCGTTTGGACCCAGCACAACAAAGGTCGGCCATGCCCCAACACCAAAACTCTTCCAGATGGCGAAATCGTAATCATTGATGACCGGATGGGTCAGGCCGAAACGTTTGGCGGCCGAGAGAATACGGGCGCTGTCTTCTTCGCCCTTATACTTCGCGGAATGAACACCAATGACGACGAGCTTATCACCGTAGATTTCCTCTAGAGCTTTCAAGTCGGGGACAACCTGCATGCAGTTGATGCATCCGTAAGTCCAGAAGTCGAGAAGGACTATTTTCCCCTTCATATCATCTATGGTTGGGGGCTTGTCCGTATTGAGCCAGCCACCCGCTCCTCCGGTTGCGAGGCGATCAATAGCACTTTCGCTTGGCGCTGCCTCGCTTTGCGCGAATGGCAAAACCGCCCACAGCCCAGCCAAAATCAGTATCGCCACTATTGTCCGGAAAAGCTTCATATGATTGCCTCGCATTTGATTACCTTTGAGCATTCGAGACACTATGACCAAAAGTTACACGACGTTCCAGTCTTCGTGCCTTCCGGGTCCTTTATCGCATCGGCATCCGAATTTTGACATAAAAGCGTATTTTTTGTATGATCTTGGCCTACAACCACTTATGAGGCCGATTATGACACGATTTTCCGGACTAATTCCTATCGCGTTTGCCATTGCGAGCGGCACTGCCCAAGCTGATGACGCGCAAACGCAGTGCCTTAACCGTGCGGCTCCAATGCTGAATTCTACCGCCAAATTTGTTACTTCTAACGGCAGCAAAGCTGCCTTTGATGTGGCTAAATCGGGTCTTATCGAGAGCGCTAATGATACAGGCGGACGAGCCACTCTGGTTCTTGATACAAAAACACGCACGATCGAACTATACGATGTTAACCCATCTTCGGTTGATCCGAACGGTGTTGGTGAACAAGGCTTAAGCGTTCATGGTTCAGGTGTTGCTCCGGCCAAAACCTATAAAGGCAATGACCCACGAACCATCAAAGCAGCAAGCATGATGTCGTTCTGCCTTAAAAAATAGGATTTCTTATACGAGATTACCGAGCAACCGGGCCCAGCGGGTTTCCGGTTGTTTCTTTTGCGGCACATCGACCTTCCGTGCAGGTGCACGAGGAAATATCAACAAAGCCACAAATCGAGGCCATATCGGATTTCTCGCAGTAGGATTTAACCCGATCCACATCGGTTTTGGCCTCTTTATTGACGCATTTCGGGTAGTAGCCGCAGCAATTATGAACGTCCTTGACGACGCAGTCCGCATCGGTCTTGCAGCTGTAATCGAGGTTTTGCTCGTAGACCATGTAGTCATCGGCAATGATCCGGTCAGCCCGCGCCTGTGGCGCAGACAACAGGCACAACAGAATGACGAGAGCGCGTCCTGCTATCTTGCCCGGATTGCCCATCACCGCTTAAGCTCCTTGAGGAAGACCGCCGAGGCCGCCGCCTTTTGGCACGGAGGATTTCGGCGACGAAGAATCTTCCGAGTCCGTATCACGCAGGATCGGCTCGCCGCGCAGGAGCGCACGAATTTCATCGCCCGAGAGCAATTCATATTCGAGCAGCGCTTTGGCAAGCGTATGCAGGTCGTCCATTTTAGCGGTAAGGGTCGCTGTCGCTCTGGCGTAGGCCTCTTCAACGATACGGCGGATTTCGCTATCGACGATGCTCGCGGTGTCATCCGACATATTCTTGGTGTGTGCGACCGAGTGACCAAGGAACACTTCTTCCTGATCGCCCGCATAACGCAATGGCCCGAGTTTATGGCTCATGCCCCATTCGGTGACCATGCGGCGTGCAATGTCGGTGGCCATTTTGATGTCGCTTGATGCGCCGGTTGTGACTTTTTCAGCGCCGAAAATCAGCTCTTCGGCAATCCGTCCGCCCATAGCAACAGCCAAGTCGGCCTCGAGTTTGGCTTTGGACATCGAGACGCGGTCGCCTTCCGGCAAACGCATGACCATACCAAGAGCGCGGCCGCGCGGTACAATCGTCGCCTTATGGATCGGGTCGGATTCCGGCTCGTTTAGAGCCACAATCGCGTGACCGGCTTCGTGATAGGCGGTGAGTTTTTTCTCGGCATCGGTCATTGCCATCGAACGGCGCTCGGCGCCCATCATGACTTTGTCCTTGGCGGCTTCGAAATCGTCCATGCCGACCACGCGTTTGTTTTTACGCGCAGCCAGAAGCGCGGCCTCGTTCACAAGGTTGGCCAAATCCGCTCCCGAGAACCCAGGGGTTCCGCGCGCCAGAACCATGGCATCGACGTTGTTGGCCAGAGGCACTTTTTTCATGTGGACTTTGAGGATTTTCTCGCGGCCTTTTACATCCGGATTCGGAATAACAACCTGACGGTCGAAACGGCCCGGACGGAGCAACGCCGGATCAAGAACATCCGGACGGTTGGTCGCGGCAATGATAATAACGCCTTCGTTGGCTTCGAACCCGTCCATCTCAACCAAGAGCTGGTTCAAGGTCTGTTCACGTTCATCGTTTCCGCCGCCGAGACCGGCGCCACGGTGACGACCGACTGCGTCAATCTCGTCGATAAAGATAATGCAAGGGGCATTCTTTTTCCCCTGCTCGAACATATCGCGGACGCGGGATGCACCAACACCCACAAACATCTCGACGAAGTCCGAACCTGATATGGTGAAGAACGGCACGTTGGCTTCACCCGCGACGGCGCGGGCGACCAACGTCTTACCGGTACCCGGAGGGCCAACCAGCAGAGCGCCTTTTGGAATTTTTCCGCCAAGGCGCTGGAATTTTTGCGGGTCTTTCAGGAATTCGACGACTTCTTTGAGTTCCTCTTTGGCTTCGTCAATACCGGCTACATCTTCGAATGTGACGCGGCCTTGCTTCTCGGTCAGCATACGGGCTCTCGATTTTCCGAAGCCCATTGCTCCACCACCGCCCTTGCCTTGCATCTGGCGCATAAAGAAAATCCACACCCCGATCAAGAGGAGCATCGGGAACCACGACAGCAAAACACCCAGAAGAGAAAAACGTTCCCCTTCTTCGGCTTCGGCTTTAATACGGACGCCGGTTCCCTCTAAACGGGAGACGATATTCTCGCCGTTTGGAACCAGAGTTTTGAACTGGTTGCCGCCATTGGCGTAATGGCCAGTCAGTTCTTGGCCCTGAATGGTGACATCGGCAATCGATCCGGCTTTGGCGGAGGACATAAAGTCACTGTAAGCCAGTGTGTCGGTTTTCTGGGATTGGGCCCCTTTGGAGTTCTGGAACACGTTGAACAGGAAGGCCAATGTCAATCCAATGGCCAGCCAAAACAAAAGGTTACGGTTCATTCCTTGCACAATACAATCCTTATCTGAAACGAGTACTCACCCGATAGCGCCACATTAGTGTGTTTTTGGAACTGCGTCTATCCAATACCATTATATAATGTTTTTTTGGCTTCCGCCAAGTAACGGAAGATATTCATTTCTATATATCCTCTATATATCTTTTTTCTTATCAAACGGCATATGGGAAAGACAAACTCTTCCACTATTCGGGTTCGAATACCAGTTCGTTACGGCGGCGGCTCGACGATATTTTTACCCCGCCCAATGTGGCACCGCGAAAAGAGTCTGAGCCCGCCATTCGCCCCGCCAGACGCTCGACATCTTCCAGACGCGGCCCATAGGTTTTGGATGTCCCGATAGAGATAATTGCCCTTTGAAGCAACCTGACCATCACTTCTTCCGGAGAGGTTAAAAAACCTGAAAGCGAAAAAACGATTCGTTTCGATTCTTTTGTGACAGTCAGGTTTTTTTCTTGTTCTTCAACAACCTGCTCTACAAAGCTCAGCACACGGTCGATACGGCGCGACAGGGTTCCGATGCGGCCGGCGGTTAACCCTTCCTCTACGAGAGCGGCTTTGGATGCCCGCATCCTTCCGCGCATATATTTGGCGGACTGATTGCTCGGGTCCTCGGCCCATTCGATTTGAGCGGCCCCGCACGTCGCCACACACTCCTCATGCGTCACATGAAGGAGTGGGCGCAACAGATTCAAATTTTTATCATAGGCTGATTTTTCAGCGATTCCGCGAAGGCCATCAAGGCCACTTCCTTTGGCCAACCGGAAGAGAATGGTCTCCATTTGATCGTCGGCATGGTGGGCGGTCAGGAGATAGCGGAGTTTTTGTTTGCGGCAATACTCCGCCATCATTTTATAACGGGCCTCACGCGCACTTTCTTGAATCGAATTCTGAGATTTATCGCCCAGCCATTTGAATTTTTTGCATTTTGCATTGATTGACCTTGCAAAACGTTCAACCAATCGCACT
Organism: Alphaproteobacteria bacterium; assembly: GCA_051715325.1. Lineage (GTDB taxonomy): Bacteria > Pseudomonadota > Alphaproteobacteria > Micavibrionales > Micavibrionaceae > UBA1573. Next base: position 254,537 of record JBPXJO010000021.1, read on the forward strand.
TCATCAGCCGCCTCGGGCCGAAGGCCATGATCTACTGTGAGGATATGGATTGTTCCCTTTGACCACTGCCCCACCAGGTGGGCCAGTGCCATTGAATCGGCGCCGCCCGACACTGCAACGGCCAGATTGTCGCCCTGATTAACGCCAAGGCGCTCCATCGTGTTTGAAAAATCAGCGGCGGATACCGGATTAGCCACCGCAGCCCATCGACGCCGACTCTTGATCGGCTTTCTTCAGAATATCCGCTTGTCCAACCGGATATTCTTTCTTGAGCTGCTGGATCGTTACGCACGCCTGTTCGGTTTTACCGAGTTTACCGAGCGAGAGCGCCAATTTCAGCAAACTATCAGCTGCTTTTGGGCCTTTTGGATATTTTTTATAGCTTTCGGCAAAAACACGGGTGGCCTTTTCATAGTTGCCTTCCCCGTAGAAGCCCTCACCCATCCAATACATGGCGTTACCCGCCAGAGGATGTTCCGGATATTTCTTGAGGAATTCATCAAAGCCGTTACGCGATGCCTGATAATTTCCGCTCTTGAGGAGTGAGAAGGCCATTTCATACTGTCCGGCCGGATCATTTCCAGGTGCCGTCTGTATGGATGCGCCGCCTGGAGCTTCGGTCAGTGTTCCGAGATTTTGCTGGGTTGGCGAATTTGCCGGAGCCGGAGCATTCAAATCACCGATTGCCGGAGTTGGCACTGCCGCCGTTGGCGCAGCTGTTGGCGCTGTCGCCGGTGCTGAAGCGACCGGAGTTGCGCTGGCCGGAGCCGTCATGGTTCCGGATTGAACCGGCCCACCCATATCGGACGCCTGAAGCGTTCCGCTTTGGGTTGCCGTCTGTGGAGCCTGCATTTGCGCAGAGGCTGGAGCCGCGCCCATCTGCTGCATGGTCGACATATCGCTCATGGATTTATCGAGCTTGGTTTTGAGCTGCTGGATGTCATAGCCCTGCTGCTCGATCTTTCCGGTCAAATCGCGGATCTGGGATTCCATGTCAGTCAGACGTGTTTCAACGCTTGCCTGATATTCTGCGCTACCGGATGACGAGGATACCGAACCGCTCGGCGGTGTTTCACCTTTATAAACCGCACGATTGAGGGTTTCGATGTCCCGCTCGATACGGTTGAGCCTTGCGCCCGTATCGTCGGCACGCGCCGATGATACCGGAACCAAAGCCGTTCCAGACAATAACCCTGCCACAAAGACAATACAGGCCGCACGGGCGGCCTGATGTGTCGTGACGTTCTTGAGCTTTGCGGATACAGATCCCATGCCCGACCTCACTTAAGTTTGATTAGTTAACAACCGTAACGCCACGGCGGTTTTGCGACCAAGCGGCAGCGTTATCTTCCGGAACAGCCGGACGCTCTTTACCGTAGCTGATGGTGTTGATGCGGCTTGCATCGACGCCCATCGACATCAGGTAGCTGCGAACAGATGTTGCGCGGCGCTCACCCAGAGCCAAGTTGTATTCACGGGTTCCGCGTTCGTCAGCGTGACCTTCGATCGTTACCGATACGTTCGGGTATTGTTTGAGCCAAGCGATCTGACGGTCAAGAGTGCCGCGAGCTTCGGTCGACAGATCCGATTGATCGTAGCCGAAGAATACACGGTCGCCAACGTTAACAACGAGGTCTTGCTGGGTACCTGGAACTACTCCGTTAACAGGAGCGGTGCCCATATCAGAGCCAGCCATTTGGGAACCGTTCATTCCCGACATCGAGGTGTCCATACCAGCTTGTTCTCCATCATCGGTACAAGCGGCGAGGGTTACGAGAGCAACGGACATCAAAAGCAAATTGCGTACAGACATATAAAAACTCCTGAGAAGGTGGACGACCGGAGCGATTCGTCCGGCTTGTTGAAACATTTCCTTAGATAGACCTTAAGCATGGGATTCGCAAGGGGCAAACACACGAAAAACCAAAGATTTTTCAAGAAATCCGCTTACTCGGTAGTTTCCAGAGTCCGGAGCAGTAATTCCGCCTCGTAGCGGTCTTTGGGATCGAGCATCGCCTCGAGATAGGCCTTAACCGCAATGATAGCACCTTTTACATCGCTCAGGCGCGCTTTGAGTACACTTTCATCGAGGAGAAGCCGATGTTCATCAGGTGCGAAACTCTTCATCAAACCCACGGTTTTCAAAGCCTGTGCGTAATCTTCGCGCTCAATCTGGCGAAACTTTATGTTATTTTGCAGGCGCAAAAGAATGTCACGGTTACTGGCTTCCTGATATTGAGTGGATGATAATTCCGCATCTTTTCCGGCCACGGATTTCAACAACTCACGAAGATCATGTGCCTGCATGATCCGGAATTGACCGAACGGATCGAAAATCACCCGCTTACTCCCGTTATCGAGTCTCACCAGAAAATGTCCGGGAAAGTTCAAGCCGTGGCAATCCCATTTTTGGCGGCGAGCCAGTTCGATCGCCACAATAGCGAGCGCAATCGGCATCCCTTTCCGGCGATCGATAACGTCCATCAAATCAGCGTTACGAAGATCGTTGTACGAGTCGGTATCACCACTATAGCCATGCTGATCGCAGACGATATGTTTGATGGCGGCAATACGTGTTTCCACATCATCGTCCGCACCAGCACTGACAAGCTCGCTGTAGCGCGCTTCGACCTGATAGGCCATTTTGACGATATGATTTTCGTACGCCCCAAGGCTACGTCCCGGGTGATTGGTGAGAGCCAGATGGAGCGCCGTATCCATCAGCGGAATTGATGCATCGGACAGAGCACCAAACTCGGCCAGTTTATGTTCTGCGGTGGTTTCGGATGTCTGCTCCATTCGGAAAACTTCCCTCACGGCCTATGGAGGCAAGACTTCAGACTGGATCGACGACGATGACGATCCTGAAGATGACGGCGCATAGGTTTGGGATGGAGCTGTATCGTATCCGGATGAGAGAGGAACAGGGTCGGAGACAGCCGGAGGATTTACGCTGCCACCATATCCGGATGTATTCGGATCGCTATAGCCTTGTGGGGGATTCAAACCGGGCTCCGAGGTTGTTGCCGCAGATGATGTAACCGGCTCACCGGCCAATTTGGCGTAACTGATAACTTCTTTGACGCCTTTGATCTGGCGGGCCAGTTTAATCGCGCGATCAAGTTCCGTCTGACTTTGGGCGACCCCCATCAGGTAAACCGTTCCTTGCACGGTTTCGATGGTGTAGTTGATCGACTGGATATTCTTATCAAAGGTCATCTTCGTGCGAAGCTGCCCTGAAATCCACATATCTTGCGCGTAATTGCCAACCGACCCGCCTTCACCGACACGGACTTCATTTATCACCTGTTTGACGCCTTTCGGCTGCCATGCCAGACGGATGGCTTCGACACGGGCTTCCGGCGATTGAACGACGCCGGTCACAAGCACGCGGCCCTGATTGACGCTGAGATTGAGTTTGCGGAACATATCCACATCACGTTTGAACCACAAATCGCTGATCTTGATCCGGATGCTCTCATCGGTGATCGAACTCGAGATGCCGCCTTCCTTGGCTGCAGAGACGCCGACGGCGGCCCCTACTCCGGTGGCAAGACCCATCGCACCGCATCCGCTCAAAACGAGAGTCGATGCTGCGAGCAACAAAGCTGTGGTGTGAACTGACCGGTTGTGTGTCATATACTTATCCTCTGGATCAATCGATGCGCCGAACGACGCCGTGGGGCAGACGGCGGACGCCTGCGAATCAATATTGCTATTATGTGGTGCGAAACCAGGCATTGTCCAGATGCCTCATCCGGAAACCGGTTACGGTTATGACATCAAAACGGACTGTGTCCCACTTATCCCCCGCTCCAGCAAGAAAGTGCTCGGATGCGCGTGTGATCCGGCTTCTGGACTTTGCCGAGACGGCTTCAAGGCCCATTTCAAAAGTCGGGCGGTGCTTAACCTCGACAAAGACCAGTGTTTTTCCCTTGCTGACAATAAGATCGATCTCGCCGACTGGCGTCTTGTAACGCCAGCCTAAAATCCGGTAACCCTTTAAAAACAGCCAGAGAGCCGCCGCCAGTTCGGATATTATGCCTCGCTTATATGACGTCATATCCATCATGAGCCGAACTTTCGATTAAACGTTCCCGTTTTTGAGCTCGATCGCCCGATTATAGAGGTCTTTCTTCGATTTGCCGTATTTTTGGGCAATCGCGGCAGCGGCTTCTTTCAAAGGCACGGTCTTGATAGCTTCGGCCAAGAGACAATCCAGTTCGGCATCGCTGATTTCAGCCGTATCTTCGCCGCGATCCACAACGATTACTATTTCGCCTTTGGGCGGGCCATCTTTTTCCAGACGGCTACGGATTTCAAAGATTGTGCCTGTCCAGGTTTCTTCGAATTTTTTGGTCAGTTCACGCACCAGCGCCATTTTGCGGTTGCCCAGAACGTCTTCGGCATCCCTCAAAGAGTCGTCCAGACGCTGGGCCGACTCAAAAAAGATCAAGGTTGCCGGAACGTCGTTCCATGGTTTCAGGAACTCTTTGCGGGCGGTGGTTTTGTTCGGCAAGAACCCCAAGAACACAAACTGGTCGCTCGGAAGGCCCGAGAGCTGGAGCGCCATCAACGGGGCCGATGCCCCCGGAATACTGGTGACATAAAGGCCGCGTTCGCGGGCATCGCGCACCAGCTTAAATCCCGGATCGGAAATGAGCGGCATTCCGGCGTCGGAAACCAGTGCAACTCGTTGCCCGCCCTCAATCTCTTTGAGTAATTTCGGGCGCATCTCGTCGGCGTTGTGATCGTGGTACGGTACCAGTTTCTTTTTTAACCCGAGGTAGGACAGGAGTTTTCCGGTCATACGGGTATCTTCGCAGGCGACCACATCCGCGCCCTTTATAATGTCGAGCATCCGGAGACTGATATCGCGCATATTCCCGATTGGCGTTGCGACCAAATAGAGACCTGCCGGCATTTTCTGGGGAGAAGATGTTATGACATCCCCAAAAGCCTCTTTAAAGGCTTCGTCGCTTTGTGTAGGGTCATCAAGCACGGGTGGGGTCGGTTCTTCCATCCTTTATGATGTACGGGAGCTTTGTATGGGACGCAATCTGGTTTTTACTCTACTGACCGCTTTTCTGCTGACGGCCTGCGTTGGCACAACGTCCAACTCGCCCTGGAAAAGCGGATCATCCGCGCCGCATGGCGGTGCCTACTCCCAAGCGCCGCTTGCCGCGGATGGGACTGTGCTCCCTGACGGACAACCGCAAGGAACGCCTTCCGATCTTCCGGCTGTGAAGGCCAAAGTGGCCATCCTGCTCCCTCTTTCGGGACGCGGGAAAGATACGGGCGAAGCCATGCTGAACGCTTCCCAACTTGCCATGTTTGACCTTGGGGCCACCAATCTCTTTGAACTGGTTCCAAAAGACACAGGCTCCGGAGCTACGGTTGCCGCCCAAGAAGCCCTGCAAGACGGAGCCGGACTTATTCTCGGCCCCCTCTTCTCGGATGACACTAAACTGGTTGCCCCTCTTGCCACTCAAAAAGGCGTCGCTACCGTATCGTTTTCGACCGATACCACAGCATCGATCGGAACCACGTTCCTGATGGGTTTTGTACCTCAGACCCAGATCGAACAGATCGTTGATTTCGCCGCTTCGCGCGGATTAAAACGCATTGCTGTCATCGCCCCGCGCGATACATATGGTGACGCTGTTGCCGCCTCGTTCTATAGCCATATGCAGCTTCGAGGTTTGAGCAATGCCGGAGTCATTCGTTACGACACCTCCTCTACTCCTGACGCCGTCCAGCTTGCGACCCTCAAAAACACTCCGCTTGACGCCGTTCTGATCGGCGCTGCCGGAACCAAAGCCGCCCAAATTTCAAGCGCCCTCAGCGCTCAAGGACTCACCCCGCAAACAGTCAAACGCCTTGGCACAGGCCTTTGGGATGATCCGGCCACAACGTCCCGTATCGAGCTTCAAGGGGCGTGGTATGCTGCATCTTCCCCGATTCTCCGCAGCCGTTTCGAGCGCCGCTACTTTGAAACCTATGGGGCCACTCCGCCGCGCCTCGCCTCTTTGGCCTATGACGCGACCGCTTTGGCTGTTGTTTTGTCCAAAACCGGTAAAGGTTACGGCCGCGCCGCTTTGACCAGTCCAAGTGGTTTTGCCGGAATTGACGGAATCTTCCGTTTCCGCCCTGATGGCCTTGCGGATCGCGGCTTGGCGATTCTGGAAATTCAAAATAACCAAGGAATTGTGCTGCAAAACGCTCCAACGAGTTTTGTAAATCCAAGAAAATAAAATTTTTATGCAGTTTTTCTTGCTCTAAACGCAATTTAGGGGTTAAAACACCTCCCTCAAACCGAATAAGCACTTTAATGGTATAAGAGGTGAAACCAATGGCTGTTACCGCCGCCCCTGCTGCGTATGATTCTGTTCCTGCTGCATCGCAAGAGACAGACCTTGTTCAAGATAACACTCCCCCTAAAGCTGACGATTCCCTTAAGGGTACTGGCCGTCCGCGTTCGGAAAAATCCCGCACCGCCATTCTCGATTCAACCAATAAAATGCTCCTTCATATGTCGGTACGCGACGTATCGATTGAAGCTGTTGCCAAGAAGGCGGGTGTCGGCAAGACTACAATTTATCGTTGGTGGCCCAATAAAGTCGCTTTGATCCTTGATGCCATCTCCGGACCTATGGGTGTTCTCCCCGCTCCTGTTGAAGGTGCCGATGCTCCTGACTCTCTCGTTAAACAACTCGAACGCTTTACCCGCATCTGCCGCGGTCGCGGCGGAAAAATTATAGCCGAGATTTATGCCGAAGCTCAGGGCGATCCTGAACTGCAAGCTTTGTTTTTTGAAAAATTCATGCTCCAGCACGAAGAAATTCTGGCCAGCATTATCGAAAGCGGGAAGAAGAACGGAAACTTCCGTAATGATCTGGACACCGGCTTTGCTGTGGACATGATTTATGGCGCTATTTTTTATCACCTGATGAGCAGCCCTGAGCCACTTGATACCGGTTTTGCCAACGTCGTTGTGATGGAGTCGTTGCGCATTCTCAAATAGGAGACCGCTATGGTGAACCGAATGATGGATGATTTGTTTGATTTGATGGAGGACGATATGACCGACGAGACTTCTGCTACGCCGACAATCGCCTCTCCGGATTGCGGTCTTTATATTATTCTGCCGACCACAGACAATCATGAGAAGCAGTGTTTCCAACTAATTCAGGCGCTTCATGCCGCCAACCGTTTCTCGGCTTATTCGGTTAATCGCCATGTTGTCGAATATCGCCCGTCCCCCAGCGATGCCGATCCGCTTGCGATTGCCAAAGCTTACCGCGAAGTGTGTTTGCAGAACGGTTTTATCTTTCTGGTTTATGATGATGTTGCCATCGCCCGCGCGTCGGATGCAGATGGCGTATTGTGTTCGTCGCTCAAACATTGTTCCGAAGCCCGTCGTCAGCTTGATGAAAGCAAGATTATCGGTCTACGCTCCTGTCATAAAGCGGCGGCTCAATCCGCGCTTTCGCTTGAACTGGACTTTGTCTGTTTCTATCAGGACAGCCAAGGCGAGCCCTTAATCGATCTCCTCAACTGGTGGACAACCGCAACCGAGATTCCGGTCGCCATCGAAGCTCCGTTCGATCAGGAAAATTGCGCCTCGTTTGTCGCAGGCGGCGCGACCTTTATCGAAGCCGGACATCATATCTGGTCGCATCCGTCCGGAAACCCGATGCAAGGCGCCGTCAATATGCTCGATGCGTTCGAGCGCCACGGCCAACGCAATACTCCGGCGATGCACTAATCCTATTCTAGTGATTTGCCCAAACAAAAAGCCCCCGATCCGGGGGCTTTCGTTTTATGTCGTCGTCTAAGGCGATTAGGCTGCTTGGGCCATCGGAGCCGAGAGATATTTGCAGGCTTCCATTGCGCTGGCAGCCGCATTTACGGTTGCCGCAATACGCAGAGCGCACTGGATCTGTTCAGTTGACATTCCGGCTTTACGCAGCTGGTCTTCGTGAGCATCAAGGCACATACCGCAGCCATTGACTGCCGAAACAGCCATCGACCACAATTCAAAATCCACCTTGTCCACACCATGGCTGGCAATGAAGGTCATGCGCAGCTTGGCTGGAAGATTCTGGATTTCCTTGTTGCTCATCAAGTGAACCGAACGGTAATAGACATTGTTCATAGCCATCACCGTCGCAGCGCCGCAAGCGGCCTTGCGTGCATCAGGAGAGAGCATCGACGATGCTTCCGAGTCGATCGCCGCAATCACTTCCGCCTGACGGGTTGCCATGGCGCAAGCCAGAAAGCATCCCCACAGTTGTTGTTGGTTCAAGGTCTCTTCCGCTGCCAAATTCGACAGGTTCAGTTTGATATCCTTGGCGTATTCCGGCAAGGCGTTCTTCAGATCGTCAAACGTCATCATCTTACGCCACTTTCTTCAGGTCGATATTATCGCCGCCAACCGGACGGTTGCATGGGCAAAGGTCATCGGTTTGAAGAGCGTCAAGAATACGCAACACTTCTTTCGGATTGCGTCCGACGTTCAGGTTGTTGACCGAAACGTGCTGGATAACATTGTGCGGATCAACGATGTAGGTTGCGCGGTATGGAACACCGGAATCTTCACGGATACCGAGGCCATCAATGAGCGAGCCGTTGGTATCGGCAAACTGCCACTGTGGCAGAGCGGCCAGATCCTTGTGGTCGCGGCGCCATGCGAGTTTACAGAACTCGTTATCCGAGCTGCCACCCAGAACGACACAATCCCGATCCGCAAATTCGGCTTCGAGTTTTGCGAACTCAACGATTTCGGTCGGGCAAACGAACGTGAAGTCTTTTGGATAGAAGTAGAAAATTTTCCATTTTCCTTCGAAGCTACCTTCGGTAATGGTCTCGAATGCGGACTCGCCGTTTTCTTCGTGACGCATGAATTTCGGTTTTACACCGGTGATTTCGAATTCGGGCATATGATCGCCTACACCAAGCATAGTTACTCTCCTATTTGAATGTGAATTAAAGTTGGACACAACTTGCCCCGTTGCGGCGCAAAAATCCAATGAATAATTTTGTTGATATTTATCGATTTTTTGAATATATAATTCCCGAGCACAGGATAAATATGAAAACACCCTCCCCGCGGCAACTCGAGTATTTTCTGGCCTTGGCCGACACGCTGTCCTTTTCCAAGGCCGCAGATTTGTGTCATGTCACCCAATCCACGCTCAGTAACGGGTTGATTGAACTTGAGAACACTCTGAACCAGCGTTTGTTTGACCGCGGGACGCGCCGTGTCAGCCTTACGCCCGCGGGAGAAGACCTGATCGCCCCGTCCCGTTCCATTCTCGAACAACTCGATAATCTGGTGTATTTGGCCCAGACTTACCGCGCACCACTTTCGGGGCGGATGGTACTCGGGATTATTCCGACGATAGCGCCTTACATCCTGCCCAAGCTTTTACCCCAACAGCAGATTTCCTATCCGTCACTCGATCTTCACTTGCGCGAGGATGTGACCTCCCGTCAACTCGAGGACCTCAAAAAAGGAAAGACCGATATTGTCCTGATGGCTTTTCCTTACGACACGCCGTCGCTTGACCGGCAGATTTTGTGGCGTGAACCGTTTTTTCTGGCATCGCCCAAGAAACGCGGCCAACCGCGAACCATCGGCCTTGATGAACTCAAAACCCATAAGATTTTGCTCCTTGAGGATGGGCATTGCCTACGCGAGCACGTCATCTCCGCTTGCCGTCTTCCGGTAAATCAAGACAATCTCCCTTCGTCGATGCGTACATCACTCGGAGCAACCAGTCTCCAGACCTTGGTGCAGATGGTTCAGCACGGGTATGGGGCAACCCTTTTGCCGGAGATGGCGGTTCAAAAAGACCAAATTCCGAAAGGGATCGCCATACAGTCCTTTGACGACCCTATTCCTTTTAGGGAAATTGGCTTGGTCTGGCGTAAGCATGATCCCCGCGCACCGGATTTTCGTCTCTTGGGAGATTTGATCCGCCAAAGCTGCGTGCCGCAAACTTTAGCTGTTTAAAGATTGAATTTGGCGGGGATAACCGTTGATTTCGCCCGTTAAAGCACTAGTATGACTGTGCTGCATGCGGAGAATTCTATGAAAAACATTATTAAACTGACTTTGACCTCGGCTCTTTTGGCGTCGTGTTCCTTCATCCCCCAATATTCACAACCGACTGTTGAAGTTCCAAGCCGTTGGAGCGCCGAAGCGTCCCAGACTGGCGTTTCGATCCCCGCGCAGTGGTGGACACTTTATAACGATGCTGTTCTGAACAACCTGATGCAGGAAGCATTGACACAGAACCTTGATCTTCGCGCCGGTGTCGAGCGGATCAATCAATCGCGGGCGCAGCTTCGGATTGCCGGCGCCACTTTACTGCCATCCGCTGATGCTTCGCTTGGGGCATCGCGGACCACCACGAATCCTCCAGGGGCATCTTCATCCACCAGCAACTCCTACAATGGCGGTTTGTCGATTTCCTATGATCTCGACCTGTTCGGAGCCAACCGCGCGACTACCGAAGCGGCTCGTGCCTCGCTTCGCGGACAGCAATATGAACAAGAGTCGCTCAAGCTTGTAACACTGGGCGACATTGCGCAGGCTTACTTTGGATATCTCGTTTCGGTCGAGCGTGCCCGCATTGCCGAAGAGAACCTCAAGAACTCGCGTGAGATTCTCCGCATTATTAAAGTTCGCGTTGATACAGGACTTGATTCCAATCTCGAACTTGCCCAGCAAAATGTGGCTGTTTCCTCAAGTGAAGCGTCCCTCGCTACAATCAAACAACAAGAGTCCACTTACCGGAACGCTCTTGCTGTGCTGATGGGCCATGCGCCACAAACCTTTGCGCTGCCTGAAACACGCCCGCTCGCCCAATTTGCCGTTCCTGAAGTGGCGCTGATCCAGCCATCCACTTTGCTCGAACGTCGTCCTGACATTCATGTGGTCGAGCAATCGCTTCTTGCTGCCGATGCCAATATCGGTGCTGCCCGCGCCGCGTTCTTCCCGTCAATCAATCTTGGCGGAACGGCCAGTGTCGCGGCCACCTCGTTTGGTGATCCGGCCACTACGGTTCTGGCTCTGGCATCAAGCCTCAGCGCACCGATTTTCTCGGGAGGACGTCTTGAAGGCGGGCTTGATAATGCAAACGCCCAGCAGCGCGAACTGGTTGAAACCTACCGTAAAACAGTTTTGGTCGCGTTCCGTGAAGTTGAGGACGCGCTTGCGGCAACCAAGGCCGCAAACGAACGCGAAGTTGCCCTGCGCACCGCTATGCAGGAAGCCCGACGTGCCTATGATATTTCCCGCAAGCGTTATGAAGTCGGCACGATTGACTTCCAAACCCTTCTCGATACCCAGTCGTCCTTGCTGAATGCCGAAGACAGCTATGCCCAAGCTCTTGAAGCCCGCTTGTCGGCATCGGTTGATTTGGTGAAAGCCCTTGGCGGCGGATGGGAAGACCGGATTGCCGAAGCGGACCCAGTAGCTTCCCAACCTGCCGAAAAGGTCATCTCGCCAAGGCCTGAAGATGCGCCAAAACGCGATGCAGCTTCTGCCTCTCCCGCGGCTCCGGCAGCTGTAGCACCGGCGGCAATAGCAGAAACTCCGGCGGCGGAAGCTCCGATCGTCGTTCCAGAGCCAACCGCACCGGTAGCCGCACCAGCCCAAACCCGCTAGGGTTTGCCGGAATTATTGATTTTTGCGCCGAAATGCCGTATGAGTTGCGGCATGACCTACACCGTTGCCGCCCTTTACCGTTTTGTACCGGTTGACGACCCTGCCCGTCACCAGAAAATCCTCAAAGAATTCGGGGAGCGTTTTGATATGTGCGGTACGCTTTTGGTCGCGCCTGAAGGCATAAACGGCACCATCGCCAGCAGCGATGAGGGCGTTCATCAGGTTCTTGCCTATCTTGAAGAGCATTTCGAAATTTCAAAGGGCGAAGTCAAATTCTCTCATTCCAGCGACATCCCGTTCTTGCGTTATAAAGTCAAACTCAAGAAAGAGATTGTGACGTTGCGCCAACCTCAAGCCGATCCGACCAAGCAAGTCGGAACCTATGTCGAACCGGAAGACTGGAACGCGCTGATTGCCGATCCGGACGTTCTCCTCCTCGATACGCGAAATGACTATGAAACCAAGATCGGTATTTTTGACGGAGCGGTTGATCCCAACATTCGTGTGTTTACCGAGTTTGTTGATTACGTTCGCGACAATCTCGATCCGTCCAAACATAAAAAAGTAGCGATGTTCTGCACCGGCGGCATTCGCTGTGAAAAAGCGTCCAGCTTTATGCTCGCCGAAGGGTTCGAAAATGTCTACCACCTTAAGGGCGGCATTTTGAAATATCTTGAAACGGTATCCGCTGACGACAGTAAATGGAAAGGCGAATGTTTTGTGTTTGATCGCCGCGTCGGCGTTGCGCACGGCCTTGAAGAAGGCTCTGCCAAGCTTTGCCACGGCTGCCGCGCAACATTGACCTCGCTCGATCTCATGAGCCCCCATTACGAATTCGGTATTTGCTGCCCGCATTGTCATGAAGGGCTTGACGATGAAGAGCGCGCTGCGCGGCGTATGCGGCACAGCCAAATGATCACAGCATCCGAACAGCAAAAGAGCGCTTAACGCGCTCTTTATTTTTTGTCTCTTTATTTTGCCGGAACCAAATCCAGATAAACGCGGTGGCCGTATCCTCCACCCGGTTTCAATCGGGCTGTGGCGGACACTTTGGCTTCTTTCTTAAGCTGAATCACTAAGTGAGCCCCTTTTTCGTCCGAGGTCCCTTCGAAGGATTTAATCAAAGGCGAGTATTTAAGTGTGGCGCCTGTATTGGCTTTCCACGCGTTATTTGGAAGATCGACCACCAGAACATTTTCGGTGTTATCGAGGTCATAATGAAGTTCGGCGGGTTGGGTTGTATCCAGAACAATCCGTGTTCCTGTTCCTTTTTGATCGCCAAAGCGTACCGACGTCACAGCCGGAGCGGTGTTAGACGGCTTGGCCTCCGCCGCTTTTTCCGTCTTTGGCGGTTTGGCGGCAACTTCAGGACGCTTCATTTCGGCAGGCTCTTTTAGGCCAGCCGGTTTTCCGGCCACGGTTTCTGTTTTCGTGCTGACTGGCGCAGCTGGTGTTGCTGCGCTTGCTGTATTTGATGACTTAACGGCATCAGCTACAGGAGCTATCGTCGTCTCGATCCGGTCAAGCTCCAAAGACAATGCGCGGAAATGGTGATCCATCGCTTCGACTTTCTGAAGCGCCGGACGTACTTGTTGCATCTGCCCCTCGAGCGCGGAGACCCGCGCATCGAGTTGGTTCATTTTCTCGCCCTCACCAAGAGGGCCGACCTCAACCGGAGTAGCCGGAACAGCAGGCATTGTAGCCTCAGGGGCTGCCGAAGTGCTCGGAGAGGCTGACTGGCATCCTGTCAGGGCCAGAACCGATAATGTCGACAAAAGAGCGAGCGATGATGTTTTCATAGGGCTACGGTGGCGGGCGAATCGGAAGGCGTCAATTCATCCCCCTTTTATCACCCGTGTTATCCACAGCCCCTCGGGCTTTCGTCCGTTTTCAAAACATGCTTTTCGAGCGTTTATTCACAGGCATGGGATAAGTCTTGTCTCGGTTCCTTGATACGACTAGAGTGCGGGTTATTCAAGATTTGACAGCGCCCCGGGATTAATATGACTATTTCTCTTTCATCGGAAAAAACAGCCGCCTTCCTGATTGCCTTGATGATGTGCGGGATATATCTCGGCATATCTGTTCCCATCGGTACTTTTGTTCTGGGCGGGCTGATCTGGATCGGGGCGTATTTTTTCAAGCAGTACCGCGATGCGACCCTCTTTCCGCTTTCAAACCAATTTTTAAAGCTGAAGCCTCTCGCCCGTTCCGGATTATTTGTCCTTGCCGTGCTGACCCTGCTTTCGTTTGGTTATTCGTCTTTTACCGGCATTGCCCCGGGGTCGAGCATCCATAAATGGTGGACGGTCGTCGCCATCAGTTTTTGCGGCCTTGTCTGGTATTTGAAACTCCGCACGCTCAAGCCTGAATTTGTAACGCACCTCACCACTTATATTGTCTATGGCTGTATTATCACCTCCAGCCTCTATCTCTTTGAGTCAGCTCTCTTTCAATTTGCCGGAATTACGTTTCACTCGGAAAAGTTTCTGCTTTTTATGCGAAAAATGGGGGCCGCGTATTCAATTATGCTGCCGTTCCTGCTTCTTTATACGCTTCGCCACGATAACAAGCGCGGCTGGATCGCCCTGTTTTTATGCTGCCTCGTCGCCTTCTTTTGCGGTGGCCGTAGCGGTATCATCGCCTTTGCTTTTACGGCAGTCCTCAGCGCCTATTTCTTCCCGTGGGGACTTGTGTCCCATTGGGGCCGCTCGCTCTTTCGTTTTGTAAATCTCTTCATTCTCGCTGCAATAGTCGGCACTTACGGCAACCTTCTGATGATCGGCGAGCGCCAATTTGTCCATCGATTATCCAGTCCGCGTGCCGCAACCGGATCGGGGCGTACCGATATCTGGCGCTTTGCCCTTGAAAACTGGCAGGATCATCCGGTATTCGGGATCGGGATTTTCGGCTTTCGTAACCTTGACTTTACCGGACAAAAGCTCAGCTCGACCTCCCATCCCCATAATATCTTTGTCGAGATTTTGCTCGAAACCGGCCTTATGGGGTTCACCTTGATCGGCGCTTTTGTTGTTACCCTTCTCTTAAAAACCGTTTGGGCATCGCACCGCAGGTTGATGACCGATCCTTCCTACGTGCGTCCGGCAGTGATGGCCGCAGGTCTATCTCTCGTGGCTTATGCGATTGCGGGGCAGTTTATGACCTCGTTCTTTCATGGCTGGTGGCTGACGTACCCGACATTCATTGTCGCCCTGCTTGGCGGTTTGACTGCCATCTACCGGAACTCGCTGACTCCAGCTCCGTTTACTCCTTCTCAAGAAAAAATTTCTATCGTTATGCCCTGCCATAATGGTGCAGGCTATTTGGCCGCCGCGATTGACAGTGTAATCGCCCAGTCCCATAGCAACTGGGAACTGGTTATTATCAATGACGGCTCTTCGGACGGATCGCAGGCTATTATCGATAGCTATACGGCGCGTGATCCGCGCATAGTATCTGTGGTTCACCCTGAAGCTATGGGTGCCGGCGCCGCGCGCAATTCAGGTCTGGATAAGGCGTCCGCGCGCTGGGTGGCCTTTCTTGATTGTGATGATCTGTGGAAGCCGCAAAAGCTTGAGATCCAGCTTGCCGAAATGATCCGCGGCGGCGCGGCCCTTTCTACGACCTACTACGATGTGATTGACAGCCAAGGGACAGTTACCGGTGTGGTCGAGCCGTTTGACCGTGTTTTTACGTTCGGTCGACTCCTTAAATGCAACGATATCGGCTGCTCGGTTGCGATGATTGACCGTGACGCCGTCGGCCCCGTCCGCTTTACCGATTTTCGCCGTGCACAGGATTTCGTGTTCTGGTGTTCCATTCTGGCCAAAGGTACCTTATGCCTTTGCATTCACCAGAATTTGGGGCAGTACCGCGTTCACAGCAAATCACGAACCCAGAACAAGTTCGAGACCGCTGCCAACCGGATTGCGCTTCTCCGGACTGCGCTCGGGGTCCCTTTGGTTGTTCTGCCCTACTATCTCGGGTTTTATGTGCTTTACGGCGTCCTCAAGCAAATCCGTTCGGGCGAAAAATTAGGGCGACATATCTCCTTGTTAACCAAAAAGTCCGCCCAGCGATGACCTGTTGCACTTTCGTATAAATTATATAAAACAAATCAGGTATTCACTTTCTTTGGTTTTAATATGACAATCATTGTTACCGGGGCTGCCGGATTTATTGGTTCACATGTCTGTCACGTTCTGCTGGATCGTGGCGAACAGGTCTTGGGGATTGATAACCTCAACTCCTATTATGACCCGAAACTGAAAGAGGCGCGCCTCGCCCGCCTTACGCCAAAATCCGGCTTTACGTTTGTTAAGGCCGACATCGCCGATACGCCGACCATCAAAGCCCTCTTCGACCAAGTTAAACCCACGGCCGTGATCCATCTGGCTGCGCAGGCCGGCGTGCGCTACTCTCTCGAAAATCCTCATGCCTATATTGAGTCCAACATCGTCGGACACCTCAATATAATCGAAGGTTGCCGGAATACGCCTGATCTTAAGAATCTGGTTTATGCATCGTCGTCATCGGTCTATGGCGGCAACACCAAGCAGCCGTTTTCAGTAGCCGATCCTGTTGATACGCCGGTTTCGCTTTATGCCGCGACTAAAAAGTCGGATGAGCTGATGACCTATTGCTACAGTCATCTCTTCAAGTTTCCGGCAACCGGATTGCGGTTCTTTACTGTCTATGGCCCGTGGGGGCGCCCCGATATGGCGGCTTACCTCTTTACAGATGCGATTATGAAAGGCCAGCCGATCAACGTGTTCAACCACGGCAATATGAAGCGTGACTTTACCTATATCGACGATATCGTCTCGGGTATTATTGCGGCGCTCGACCGTCCGCCGGAACCGGATGCGCGCGGCGTTCGTCACCGTGTTTATAATCTCGGCAATCATAAATCGGAACGACTGCTTGATTACATCTCTATAATCGAACAGGCCCTCGGGAAGACCGCTATCAAGAATATGATGGATATGCAGCCCGGAGATGTTCCCGAGTCGTATGCCGATATCGCCCAATCCCAAGCCGATCTCGGATATCAGCCGACGACTTCCATCTCGGTCGGTCTTCCGAAATTTATCGCGTGGTATAAAGAATACAACAAGATTAACTAAACCAAAGCGTTCAGGAGCATCGTCCTATGTCCAGCCCTTCGAAAATTGCCCTGATTGGCGGTAGTGGATTTATCGGTACGCGCCTTACGGCCGACCTTGTCGCGCTCGGGCATGATGTCCGCATTGGTGACCTTCGCGACAGCGGTTCCTTTAATAACCGCCGCACTTTTACCGATGTCCGCGACGAAGCTCTCTTGTTTGAATTTGTTAAAAACTCGGGCGCTGATACGATCATCAATCTGGCGGCCGCGCACCGCGATGACGTTCGCCCTGTCTCGCTTTATTACGACACCAATGTAACCGGAGCACGCGTGACGTGCGATGTCGCCAGCAAAATCGGCATCAAGCGCATTATATTTACCAGCTCGGTAGCTGTTTACGGGCATCAAGACGGCGAGCCCGACGAGAGCGCCCCGCATCATCCGATCAATCCTTACGGCGAAACCAAATCCCAAGCCGAAGATGTCTTTCGCGCGTGGGCGGCCGAAGATCCGATAAACCGCACCTTGATTATCATTCGCCCGACTGTGGTCTTTGGCCCGACCAACCGCGGCAATGTTCATGCCCTGATGGATCAGATTGCGCGCGGACGTTTCCTGATGGTCGGGAATGGCCAGAACCGCAAATCCATGGCGTATGTCGGTAATATTTCGGGATTTATCGCTCATACGCTCTCGCTTGGCAGTGGTTCCCATGTGTTCAACTATATCGATAAACCGGATTTTACGACGGCGCAGCTTGTTGCCCTGATTTTCGAGCGCACCGGAAAAGGAACCCTGCCTTCTTTTCATTTGCCGAAATGTCTTGGTCTTGTGGCCGGATGTGTTTTTGACATTCTGGCTCGTATCAGCGGACGGACTTTTCCGATCAGCCGTATCCGCGTTGAAAAATTCTGCGCCCAGACCGTGTTCAGTGCGGATAAAGTCAAGGCCAGCGGTTATATCGCTCCGACGTCGCTGCGCGATGCTTTGATTGAGACGATTGATGCCGAGTTTAACGGGACAGGTTCGCCGCGTCCGGAGTAGTTCCGCGAAGTTTGGATAGCAGCGCGATAAACCGCTCCGATTTTACCGTTATGACGGTATGGAGCGCCCATAAGCCAATCCAGCCCCACCCCAACACGGCCGTTGGAAGTCCGGCCTTAATCCCGAAAAATCCAATCGCACCCAGAACAGCCGACCAGAGCAAAATAGTGTAGACCGCCCGTCCAACCGGAAAACCGGCATTGATGAAGTGGTGATGAAAATGGCGGCGGTCGGGTTGGAACGGCGGCTTTTTATCTTTGATGCGAGCCACCAGAAGACCAAACGAGTCTACGATTGGTAATGCGATGATCCAAGCGACCGAGATCGGCTCCAGAGCGAAATTATGACGCTGTGAAAGTGTGATCGCAAACCATGCAATCATAATGCCCATGCCCATGCTTCCGGCATCACCCAAAAAGATTTTGGCGTGTTTGCGCCATGGGGCGCGGGCATTATAAAACAGGAACCCTAAAAGTGCGGCTGAAAACACCGAGATCATCAGGAAGATATCCATCTGGCCGCCCAATAACGCCGCAAGGCCAAGCCAGATCATAATGATAAGGCCGTTTCCCCCCGCGAGCCCATCAAGACCGTCCATCATATTAATGGCGTTGATGATGTAGACGATGCACGCAATCGAGAACGGAATTTTAAGCCAATAGAGGTTGAGATCGCCCATTCCCAGAACATTACCAAGCGTAACGATCTTTGCGCCGCCCCAGATCACCAGAATTCCGGCCACCAGAAAATGCATAGAAAATTTGAAGCGTGCATCGAGTGGGCGCATATCATCGACCACGCCGACCACCAGAGTAATTGCCAACGCCAGAAACAGTGCTGACGGGAAAACAATATTTGTATAAAGCCCTATACCGATCATGACCGCCATGACAACGGTGAAGATCGCAATCCCGCCCATTGGCGGAACTGGCTCCTCATGCTGCTTGCGGCCACCGGGGATATCCACCATTCCGTACATCAGCGCCAGACGGCGGATCAGAGGAATTAAAATCAACGTGGCAACAAGGGTGAGCGCCGATGCATAGATCGCCGTTACCAGAACCACCATATCGCTAAATTCAGGGTTGATCATGTTGTTGCCAGAAAAATTCTGGGGCCCCTAGTTCTTGCCTTTAATACGGACGCGTCCGTCTTTCTCGATACCGGGCTGGGCTTGTCCACGGATACTCATAACCCCTGTCGAATAGGCCGGAGGGACCAAAACTTCCCATTCCGTGTTGCCGTTATTGACTTCATAACGGACAAGCGTTCCATCCACCTTCGAGAGATCATCAAGAAGTTGCTGGATTCGCACGGTATGCTTCTGGACTTCGTTGCGGGACGCATCGGCGGCTTTGATCATCAGGTCCGTACTGGCCGCTTCGGTGTCCTGCTTGACTTGTTCCAGATTGCGATCAAGGAAATTGATCATAATGTATTGAACGGCAAGAAAGGCCATAACAATCAACGATGTCCCGATACCGGCCAACAAGAGAATGCGGGCGGTCGCACGGCTCAATTGTTCTGTTCGCAGCTGACGGTTGCTCCACGGCACAATATCCGCGACTTTATCGTTGATGGTGATAAAGTTGGCGTCCATGCTTTGAATACGCGGGAGAATACTACGCGCGGCGCCAAGGAAAATTTGCATCCGTCCGGTTTCCTGGTCCCAACGCAGAGCTCCGGCGATACCGTCTTTTTCATAGATATAAACGGTTTCTTTATCCCAAAATTCGCTGTTGCCCGGAAGCGCCGCCGCCAACGGGCACCAACTGTCCGGGTTTGACGCCATGACTGTCGACGGACAGGCAAGATACCAGATACGGTCACCTTCGACCGAGTAAACATAGTGCACTTTTTCAGTCGCGCAGGCTTGGGATGCCGCATTCCAGACCGCCTCATCTTCGCTACCCGGAATATAAGGGAGCATACCGCCGACCAATTCGGACGGCATGAACGGCTTGAGGTCTTCAACGAAATATCTTTGCTCTCCGGCCATTCGTGACGGCACTGGCGCTTGAGGTTTTTGCTGGACCTTCGGAGGTTCGGGGGTGTTCTGGTTTTGGTCCGACGAAGCACCGCCGCCAATGGCCATTTCTTGACCGTCTTGTGCATTTTTTCCGAAGCCAAAAGCCATTTTATTGTCCTTCCATCAGGCCGCCCATCATACTGTCCATACTCATATTCATGACAGTCAGAGCGTAAATTGCGCTTCCGAAACCAATTGCCAGATACACACCTGTGAAAAGGAAGGCCATCCAGACAATCAGCTTGTGCTTCGTTTTAGCAGCCTGCGCCCGAAGCTCGGAAATTGATTCCATGATTGTAGCAACCTGCGTGAGGTCCGACAAGGTTGCAAGTTCAAGTCGTTCCGAACGCGAGAGCGGTTCCCGGTCAAGGGCCGAGCCTAGTCCCACCCCGCGCGAGAGCTGTTCGTTAGCGCTATCCCAGTAAGCCGCCACTTCCGGCGAGTTTGCCGCTTCACTTGATTGCCGGAGAACGTCACTAATTGCCACATTGCTTCGAAGCATACGAGCAGCAGCCGCCATGGAGTCAGCAAAGCTCAAATCACGCATATATCCGCCAATTAAAGGGATTTTCCGAACGATACGCTGGGTTGGCCAATCCCGTTTTCCGCGATTGATAAAAAACGAGAACACGCACCAGGCCATAAATCCGGCGGCCCCAAAGGCCACCCAGATCAGAACGTCCCATGTCAGCTCCAGATTTCCCGTAACCCGTGTATATTTCTCGAGCTCTTCACCATCTTTTGGAGCGTTGTCCTTAAACCAGCCCAAAACCATGTTCTTTCCCCAGAACAGGGATTGCACGATGGTGATCACGTCAAAAGCGAGCCACCCCATCGTCCCCATGATCGCGCCTTTGTTTTTGCGTTTCTGGGTAATCGAGTTGATCGCGTATGGAATACCTTCGCTGAGTTTTCCCGCCCTTTCACTGGCGGCAATGATTGCGAGTGTCGAACGATCAAAAATTTGAAGGGCTTTCAGAGCGTCGATCAACCCCAGACCTCGAGCCAATGCCTCGCGGGCCGGAGCCAGAATGTTCTGACGGGTCGGGTTGGTTTCGGCTTCGATAATTTTCCAAAGAGCCACGCCTGGCGAGGTCGATGTGGAACGGAACATAATCCCGCGCAGCAACTGCACCTGCCACCAGCTTGATCGAGCGAGCAGACGTTCGAGCGGTGTACGGCTGTGCGAACGGATCGAGAGAACGTATCCGCCTTTCTGGCGCACCGCGTCGCGGACATCATACTCGGTCGGCATATACATGGTCTCGATCACCTTCTTGGGACCGGACCGTGTTTCATACGCTATCTGCACCACCCATTGCTGCATATTTTATCTACGATTCCAGATAGTTAAGAGCCGATTTTGGATCAACATATCCACCAATCACCAAATCGATCAGACCGCTGCGGCGTGTATGAACAATCACGCCCTCTTCTTTAATAATATCATTCACGTTTTGCATTAACGCCTTGTAAACCTTATCCCTTTCGGCAGGACCCAAAGTGATCAACAACGCATCCAACAGCAATGTCCGTCCGGAAATTCCGGTACGATTGCAAAGGTCACATCCACTGGTGTTGTGACGACGCACAATGACGGTCGGTTCGACATCGAGCTGACGAAGCTCGGCCGGAGAGAGAACATCGCCGATACGGCCTTGGTGCGCACAGCCCTGACACAAGGTCTTCACCAATCGCTGGTTAATGATCGCGCGCACTTGCTGGGCGAGTGTAAATGTCGAGGCGCGCTCCCGTTCCACCGGCATCAGCGATTTCATACGCTCGAAGGTTTGAAGCGCCGTATCCGCGTGCACGGTCGAGATTACTGTGTGCCCCGATTCTGCTGCCTTAAGCGCTGTTTCCACCGTGTCACTATCACGCAATTCCCCGATGACGATATAGTCAGGGTCATGACGCATAGCCGCGCGGATCAGGTCAGCGAATTCGCCGCCCTTCATCCCGGGGCGCACTTGCCACTGGGTCGCGTAACGCAATTCATATTCAATCGGATCTTCAATCGTCAAAACATGGCGGCGGCGGCGGTCGATATACTGGATACAAGCGTAAAGCGTTGTGGTTTTACCCGAACCGGTTGGTCCGGAAAGCATCACCAGACCCCCGCCCCCTTTAATTTCAGGTGACAGGGATTGAGCCAAATAATTACCGACATCCTGATGTCGTTTGAACAGTTCATCGAAACCTTTCAGTGACGCACGGTCCAGAAGACGAAGCGTCAGCTTCTCACCATCTTGCGCCTGAGGCCCTGCGGCCACGCGAACGTCAATGACGCGGCCTTGCCATGTAAAGCTGAAGCGACCGTCTTTTGGTGTCATACGATCACCAAAGTTCATACCGGCATCCCGTTTAATCAATGTCGTCAGACGTGCCATCGCTTCAGGAGGAAGCAAGTGCACAGGAACCAAGTCACCATCAATACGGTAACGAATCCAGTTCGGGGTCGACGGGTTGTTATCTTGCAGGATGTGAATATCCGAGACGCGCATTTGCAGAGATTCCGCCATCATATCGCGGAGGAACTGGTTCAGCAAAAGGCCGTTATCGGTGTCATTGAGCCACAGAGCCAATGTTTTTTCACATCGGTCTGCCGACAAATCATGCACGGAGCGCATGGTTTGCAAGAGTTCGGAGCGGTCCCAGACTTCAGTTTCAACTCGCTCGACCATTAAACCGGAACGGTTGGCGGTTGAAATAAGGGCATCGATCTGGCGCGCATTCAGCTCGTTGAGAGGAGCCACACGCAGCACACCATCATGGAGGCCGATCAAGTGGATATTAAGAGGAAGCCAGGATTGCACCGGCAAAATCGAGCGGAGCTGGTCGCCATTCGCATGGTCACGAACCCCCGATGCTTCTTGCTCTTCATCGGCGGTTACCGGCGTTCCCGCCATATCCATCAATTGTTCGATGGAGCGCGACAATCCCAAATCCATGAGGATGACACGCTCGCGCTGAACCATATCGAGATAGCGTTCCCGCCCCTCGGTTGCGCGGCTCTTGCGCTGGTCTGTCCACTGACGACGTTCGACACCATCCGGCGGGACGTGCTTTACGTCGGCGCGGCGCCCATCTCCACTTTCGGAGGAAACATTGCTGCCTTGGCCTGCTTTATTGTCTTCCACCATTTTTTGTACTCGCTATTGGGTTGACGACGATGTTGTTGCCGCCGAAGACGTTGAGGACGACGAACTTGACGATGAGGAAGACGATGTCCCGCTGCTGCTTGTCGACGACGAGGTAGATGTCCGGCTGCTTGATGACAAGGAGCGGTCAAACAATAGACGAACACGGTCAGTTCCGCTAAGGAACTCGATGCCGGTCGACGTGATCGACGCTTTCCATTCAATGCCACCCAGAACAACATCCTGATTGTTCGAGATGACACGGCTACCGCCCGGACCATTGATGATGGCTTTGTTCGGCGAGTGCGACGTAATGACAAACCCTTCAAGGGCCTGACGTTTATCGACCGTTTTGATTTCCTCGGTCGGAGCACCAGCCGCCGTTACAACCACGGCTTTGGTATCACGGTTGATTGCCGATTTGGCATTTCCGCGAACAGGGATAACAAGAACACCACGGGCGCCGTCGTGTTTAATCCGGATGTCTTCGATAATCTCACCGGAACGTACCGGCGACCACGTCACAGTTAAAGGACAAGCCTCAACTGGCTCGAGCACTTTACTCTTACCGCAACCGGTTGGCTCGATTTTCAATCCTTTGTCGGAACTCGCCAGAGAAACATCCTGAATTTGAAGAGCCGCTTCACCAACGTTTACGAGCGACATGGTCATCGAGGCTTCGTTGGTAATGTCACCAAAGTCCATTTCTTCTTGCGAGGAAATCAGAAGGCCTTGGCCCGGAACAGCTTCAGGGAAAATGCCTGCCTTAACAACTTCTTCCGGATCATAAGAGCCTTTGAGGTTAACGCTTGCCACGCGGGTAGGACCGTCATGTTCAATGATGAGAACGCCGTCGGACTGGCCTTTGGACACCGGCGACCATGTGATCGTCGCCACACAAGCCTGCCCCACAGCCAATTTATCGCAATCGGTTGACAGAGAATAGCCGGACTGCGCCGAGGCTTCGATGCTGACTTTCTTGACCTGAATCGGTTCCGACGTCACGTTACGAAGGATAACCGACTTCACCAGAGGACGAGAGGAATCAAGCGTACCGAAATCCAGCTCGGTCGGAATGGTTTCCACATCACTCAAGAGTGTATCCGTATCATTTTCACCGCTTTCGACAGTCCCCGTGACAGATGCCGTAACAATGCGTGTGCGGCCACTGTGACGCAGGAGCATCTCGACGCGCCAATTTCCGATTTTAAGACCTTTAACCGCGATCACGACGGCGCATTCAGAGCCAGCCGGAAGAGCTTCTTTACCGCCGCACTCATTAAGCGCGACATCCGCACTCACTGTAGAGGATGGATAAAGGTTGATTGCTCCAATCGCGACATCTTTGGACGATGCGTTACGAAATTTGACGACAACTTGAGAGGCCGATCCGACGGTGATCTCCCCGGCCTTTACTTCCGTTTCGACCGGCGTAATTCCATCGCCTGACGTCGCCCCGGCCCCACGAGCCGCAGGATCATCCAGCGCCGATGCCAATGCCGGAACCGATACTCCGGACAAGGCGGCTGTAAGAGCCAGAAAACAAACCGATTTGCGCAAGTATGTGATCATCATCGTGGTCCTTTTTGATCCCTATTTCCCCAAAGCATCATAATTAATGATCACAGCCGGATCAGAGGTTTTTTCCGGCATATTGATTTCTACCGACGGCTTCTGGCTTGTCGATCCGGATGGGGCCGACATAGTGGAGCTTGAGGATTTGCTTTCGGCAACCGGTTTCACTTCGATTGCATCCGGAATGGTTTGCCCAGACTGCGAAACCGGAGCTGGCTCCGGTGCTGGAGCTGGTGTTGAGGCCGCCTCACTTAGAACCGACTCGAACTTTTTGTCCTGACCTTCATTTTTTACAGTCGCAGGAGCGGACACGTCCGGCTCCGGCAGCGAAACCGGATTATCCGGCAGCGGAACATTACGGTCTTGCACCTGTGGTGCCGGCGTCATCGCCGGAGCGATAGCTACGGACGCCGCCGGAGCGGCAACAGGCACCGAAGGAGCCTCGCTTACAAATTGGGGCGCTTTACGCGGTGTTGTCGCGTTTTCACTGGTAAAGACCACGACACGCGGACGCATCAGAAAAACCAACTCGGTGTTATTTGTTTGGGTTGTCCGCGAGAACGGCAAAGTCGGCTCGCTCATCCCCAATCCATCTTTATCCAGAGAGTCTGTTTCCCGCACAAGACCGGCGATCAAGAGCAAGTCACCCGGACGGACACGAACTTGCGTTTGAAGCTCCCGTTCGGTCGTTTGCGGCAACTGAACCACAGCATCCGGGTTGTCATCAAATGTATCAATCCGGCGAACTTCCTGAAGCAGGATGTCGATATTACCGTATACAGTCGAGTTATCCCAGTTGGAGCCGATATTAAGCGTAAAGCCACTATCCACCGAGTCCGTGGTCGTTGACACGGTCGTGGTCCCGCCGTCGGTTGTGGTCCGCGACAATGACGCCACATAGTTCTGGGTGTCAGCTACGCGGAGCTTGGCCGACGATCCGGAGAGAACTGTAATTTGTGGCTGCGATACGGTCTTTACCGCACCGTAGGCCGAAATAAACTGGAGCACATCGCTCACATCAAAATCAATGGCACCAGTCGTCGGAAGACCGATACTGATCGGCGTGCCGACGTTGGTGTCAGCTCCACCGGAGAGATTTATCCCGTACTGGAATCCGTTTTTCATACGGTCAATCATCGACCATTTGATACCGGTCGAATTTCCAGCCGTCAGGGAGACTTCCCAGACGTAGGTTTCAAACACGACAAGCGCCGTGCTCGAACGC
The DNA here is from genome assembly GCA_051715325.1 of Alphaproteobacteria bacterium. Taxonomy (GTDB): domain Bacteria; phylum Pseudomonadota; class Alphaproteobacteria; order Micavibrionales; family Micavibrionaceae; genus UBA1573. The sequence goes on from JBPXJO010000021.1 coordinate 280,334, forward strand.
AGGCGCTGGAAATATTGCGATGCCAACTCTGAAGTTCGCTGGCTGGCGCGATAGACGATCGTACGGGTGCTTGCATCCGTGATCGGCGTAGTGCCCGTGATGCTTCCGACGGCAGCCGAAATATTGGTCAACAACGCTCCGATATTTTCCGTCGACACAATCGGCGGAATCGAGACAGTAAAGACCTGCGTATCTTTTACGACCAGCATTCCGTTTCTGAAGGAGCAATACATATCTCCGAGTGAGCAGATTTCATGCACGACCGAGTCAAGCGGCCCTTGAAGATTTGTAACCGTGATGGTTTTGGTCAGACTGTTTTCGGTTTCAAACGCGATCGGAATATTGGTGCCATCGAGAACCAACTGCAGAGCCCCTGCCAACGTTTCCGCCCGAAGCTCGAACGGCCCGACAATCTTGTTCGGCAGAGGATCACTATTCTCGCCTTGCGGAACCAGAACATCTTTCCCGAGCGGCAGATAAATAACCGGCTCAGCACCTTCGTTGAGCGCCTTCATGCGTTCTTCGGCAATTTTCGGGGCCGGAATAGAGACATCCCGCGCCTTTGGTACAACCGCGTCGGCACAACCGGTCGAGAGGACCGCCGTCATTGCAAGAAGGGCGACCGAACGCTTGAGTTTTGAAAGGTCCGACTTATATTGTGTGCGGGACCCTGTTTTTGATCCGGATTGTAAAAGTTGCGCCATGTTCCGTTGCTCTCTTTAACCAAAAAATCCTAAAATTCCTAAACTACCTTTTGAACCTGCGTCAGCGCACGTTCGACCATCTTTATCAACCGTTCCTTTTGTACCGGCTTCATCAAAACGGCACTCACATTCCACTTGCTGGCTTCGTTGAGCAAGTCAGGGTTTTGATCTCCGGTCACCATAATGATCGGAAGTTTGGTGTAACGACCACGAATAGCCTTAATGAATTCAAACCCGTCAACCGGGGCCATACGGACATCGAGAATAACCAGATCAATTTCCGCGTTCAAAAGCTCTTGCGCCTTGGCACCATCAGTCGCCTCAACAACGTCATAAGTGGCCTCCTGAAGATAACGGACGATTTGCATTCTTACAAAATCGTTATCTTCAACAATCAAAATTTTTTTCGTTTGGGACATCAAAATAGGCGTGTTCTATATTAGGTGTTTAGACAGTCAAAAGGGCGAATCAATGCGCATAAACTGCGCTCAACGGGTAGGGTAAAACAAAGAATCTACCATTGCAATCCGCCTCTTAACTTCATCCTCAATCCCCTGTATGCTTTCCCCAACAGGATATAGCCGTCATTATGGATACTCTTCTTTCTTTCGCCCCCGCCCTCGTCGCCCTCGCCGGAATGGTCGTTCTCGTTGCCTTGTCCGTTATCGATTTCAGGACATGGCTTCTCCCCGACTGGCTCAATGCGTTGCTGGCGGCTTTGGGGCTTTTGTTTCACTTAAGCATCGGATTTTCCGATATACCTGCCCTTCACATGGTTTACGGAAGTCTGCTTGGAGCCGGCATTCTGTTCGCCGTGCGGTTTTTGGGAAACCGTCATTATAAACAAGACACTTTAGGGCTTGGCGATGTCAAACTTATGGGCGCAGGCGGCATCTGGCTCGGCCCCGAAGGCATTGTTATGGCCATCACCGTCGGCGCTTTTGCCGGATTGGTGCATGGAATTCTGGTCGCTGTGTTTCGCGCGATTCGCGATAATTCCCGTCCGAACCTTCACCGCCTCATGATTCCGGCTGGCCCAGGATTCTGTTTCGGACTGCTTGCTGTGGCGTTATGGCAATTTGATGGAATTTTGTTCAGTTTGTAATACGGGAAATAAAAAAGGGAACAACTACGCACTCTCATGTTGCTCCCATGTCCTTATACTAGTCTTAATTAGTTAATAAACTGTTACTCCTCTTCGGAACATCTGGACAAAGTGAGTCGATTCAGGTCATAAGCGTTTTTTATGACCCGAAAAATATCTGTAAACCATCTGTGCGACGTTGCTCCGCTGACGCAGGGCGATATTACGACAATTCTTGATCGTGCGACTTATTATAAAGTCGCTCTCGCCGAGAAGAACGTTCCCCCGTCTCTTCATAATAAAGTGGTTATGACTCTTTTTACCGAGAACTCCACCCGCACCCGCACCTCGTTCGAGATGGCTGTGCTTCGCCTTGGCGGGCAACTTCTCAACTGGGACGAGAAAATCTCGTCGGCACAAAAAGGCGAAACATTTAACGATACGCTCCGTTACCTCAACGGTTACCATCCGGATGCGATCATCATCCGCCACCATGAATATAACGCTCCGAACTATGTGGCGGGTATTGTCGGCTGTCCTGTCATCAACGCGGGTGATAGCACACGCGAGCATCCGACACAGGCCCTCCTTGATGCGTTTACTATTCGCGAAGCCAAGGGCCGGATCGAAGGACTCCGCGTTGCGATTATCGGCGACCTTGCCCATAGCCGCGTTGCCAATTCGAATGTCGCGCTCCTCACTAAAATGGGCGCGCAGATCCACTTGATTGCTCCGGCTAATTTACAGCCGACCAAAGTACCGGACAATGTGCATTTGTTCAGCACACTTGAAGACGGCCTGCCGCAATGTGATGTGGTCATGACTCTTCGTATCCAGAAAGAGCGCATGGACGCCTCGAGCATTCCGAATGATGTTTCGTATTTCCACGCCTTCGGCTTGACGCCCGAGCGGCTCGCCCTTGCAAAATGGGACGCCATTGTTCTTCATCCAGGGCCGATGAATCGCGGCGTTGAGATTGCCGACGAGGTTGCCGATGATCCACGCCAAAGTAAAATTTTCCAACAAGGGGAGAATGGCCTGCCGGTGCGCATGGCTGTTCTGGACGCACTCGTAGCATGATCGACGCCATCATCCATCATATTCAGCTCAATGGTTTGCTCGGTTTTCTGGGCGGCTATTTCTTTGGCGCCATTCCGTTTGGCCTTGTTCTCTGTTACGCCTTCGGTTACGGCGACATCCGCAAAATCGGCTCGGGTAATATCGGCGCAACGAACGTTCTGCGAACGGGCAATAAAGCTTTGGCTGCACTTACCGTTTTGCTCGACAGCAGCAAAGGTATGATTGCCGTCTTGGTCGCGGCCTATTTTTTCGACAAGCACGGAATGTTCGGCGCGGCGCTTGGCGCCGTAGTCGGTCATAATTTTCCGGTCTGGCTCAAATTCAAGGGCGGCAAAGGTGTGGCCACCACACTTGGGACCTTCCTTGCGCTCTCGTGGCCGGTTGGTCTTGCGTGCTGCGCGGCATGGCTTGTCACCGCTCTTATCAGCCGCATCTCCTCGCTCTCGGCGCTCGTCGCGCTTGGCCTTGCTCCGATTTTTGTAGCGGCGTTCGGTGATCCGAAACAACTTTATCTGGTTGGCTTGATCTCGATGCTGGGCTGGGTGCGTCACCGCGCCAATATTGACCGTTTACTCAAACGCCAAGAACCAAAAATTTCACTCAGCAAGAAAAAGAGTGCATGACCTATACGCGTGAACAGATTGATTGGCTGCGCCTCGCCCGAACCGAAAGTGTCGGGCCGATCACGTTTCACCGTTTGATGCGGAAATATCAATCCGCCGCACATGCTCTTGAGGCTCTCCCGTCCCTCACCCGCAACAAACCGGTTTCGGTTTATCCGGTTGAGCTTGCCCAGCGCGAACTGGAGCAGCTTGGAAAAATCGGCGGCGTCATGCTGTTTGCCGGAGATGCTCATTATCCGCTCGCCCTATCCTCGCTGGAAGACGCACCGCCCGTCCTTAGTGTTCTTGGCCGCGTGTCCGCACTTCAATCCGCATCACTCGCGCTGGTCGGAAGCCGCAACGCTTCACTCAACGGACGCAAACTTGCCGGACAAATGGCGCGTCAGCTTGGCGAAGCCGGATATATTATTGTCTCGGGCCTTGCGCGCGGTATTGATACCGCCGCCCATGAACACTCGCTTCAAAGCGGAACCATCGCCGTGGTGGCGGGCGGCGTTGATGTTGTCTACCCTAAAGAAAACCAAGGACTATACGAGCGTATTCAAGAGAATGGCGCGGTCGTTTCGGAATGTGCCCTTGGTACGCAGCCGATTGCCCAGCATTTCCCCAAACGCAACCGTATTATCTCGGGCTTGAGCGACGGCGTTGTCGTGGTTGAAGCCAATCTCCGCTCAGGTTCCCTCATTACCGCCCGCATGGCGGGCGAGCAAGGCCGCGATGTGATGGCGGTTCCGGGTTTCCCGCTTGATCCGCGCGCCGAAGGAACCAATGCTCTTATTCGTGACGGTGTCACTCTTGTCCGTCACGCGGAGGATGTCCTCGAGACCGTCCGCTCGTTCTTAAAGCCCAAGCGCGAGAATGGCCTACCGCTGTTCTCCGCCCCATCCGGCCTTGAGGATAGCGCTGAAATCATTGAATTTCCGAGCGGTCTTGTTCGCGAAAAGATTTTGCCCGAACTTTCGATTTCTCCCGTAGGAGTTGACGAAATCATACGGGCGTGCAATTTGAAGAGTGCCGAAGTACAAGGCACCCTTCTTGAAATGGAATTGGAAGGTGTGGTGACACGCCTTCCTGGAAACAGGGTTTGTTTGGCCCAGTAGCCGAGAGGAACGGAATGTCTGCACCGAACGTTGTGATTGTTGAGTCTCCGGCTAAGGCCAAGACGATTAATAAATATCTGGGTAAGGATTACCACGTCCTCGCCTCCTTTGGTCACGTCCGCGATCTCGTCGCTAAAGACGGGGCAGTCAAACCCGATGACGATTTCTCGATGCTATGGGAGCTGTCCGACCGCGCCGACAAAACCATCAAGGATATTTCAACGGCTGTTAAAGCCGCTGACACTGTCTATCTCTGCACTGACCCTGATCGTGAAGGAGAAGCCATTTCATGGCACATTCAGCAAATCCTCAACGACAAAAAACTTCTCGCCGGTAAAAATGTCCAGCGCGTTACCTTCAACGAGATTACCAAGACTGCAATCAAGGCCGCGTTTGAAAAACCGCGGGCGCTTGATGTGCCGCTTATCGATGCGTACCTCGCTCGCCGCGCCCTTGATTTTCTGGTCGGGTTTACACTCTCTCCAGTGTTGTGGCGCAAGCTCCCCGGTTCCAAATCAGCTGGCCGCGTGCAGTCGGTCGCCCTGCGCCTGATCTGCGAGCGCGAAGCCGAGATTGAAGCGTTTAACGCGCAAGAATACTGGTCGATCCACGCCCGTCTTCAAACCGAAGAAGGCGCGACCTTTACTGCACGCCTCACGCACCTTGCCGGAAACAAGCTTGATAAGCTTGATATCCCGTCCGAAGCCGATGCGGTGGCAGCGGTCAAACGCATCCAGAACAAGGCCCTTTCGGTTCAGACCGTTGAAAAGAAACAGGTTCGCCGCAACCCGTATCCGCCGTTTATTACCTCGAGCCTTCAAATGGAAGCCTCGCGCAAATTGCGCCTCTCGGCCAGCCAGACGATGCGCCTCGCGCAGCAGCTTTATGAAGGTGTTGATATTGGTGGCGAGACTGTTGGTCTTATCACCTATATGCGTACCGATGGTATTACGCTTTCCGATGATGCGATTGCGCAGTGCCGCCAGCAAATCAGTTCGCAATTCGGTTCCAAATATCTCCCCGATGCGCCGCGTATGTATAAGAGCAAAGCCAAGAACGCTCAAGAAGCGCACGAAGCTATTCGCCCGACCGATCTCTCGCGCCGCCCCGAAGAGATGGCGCGTTATCTTGATGACCGTCAGGCTGCTCTTTACGAACTGATCTGGAAACGGACGCTCGCCTCGCAAATGGAGAATGCCATTCTCGATCAAGTGAGCGCCGATATTTCAGACGGCACCGATGATGTCGTTTTGCGCGCGACCGGTTCCACCATCGCGTTTGACGGTTTCCTCACTCTTTATAAAGAAGAGGATGAAGACGAAACACCGGATAGCGACGAAGCCAATGAAAACCGCCGTTTGCCGCACCTTGCGTCCGGCATGGGGCTGCGCACGCAGGATGTATCGCCCGAGCAGCATTTCACCCAGCCGCCGCCGCGTTATTCCGAAGCGTCGCTTGTCAAGAAGCTCGAAGAAATGGGCATTGGCCGTCCGTCAACCTACGCTTCGATTATTCAGGTTCTACAAGACCGCAGCTATGTCACGCTTGATAAACGCCGTTTTATCCCCGAGGATCGCGGCCGCTTGGTGACAACATTCCTTAAAAAGTTTTTCGAGAAATATGTCGATTACGATTTCACTGCCAACCTCGAAGACGAGCTTGATGCGATCTCGAGCGGTCAGGTCTTCTGGAAGGAAGCGCTGCGCCAGTTCTGGGGCGGATTTAAAGCGGCTGTCGATGGCACCAAAAACCTCACCATTACCATGGTGCTTGATGCTCTGGATGAAGAGCTTGGGCCACACTTCTTCCCGGTTACGCTCGAAAATCCCGATCCGCGCAAATGCCCTGCGTGTGAGACTGGACGCCTGTCGCTCAAGGTCGGAAAATTCGGCGCCTTTATTGGCTGCTCCAATTATCCGGATTGCCGCCATACCCGTCCGCTAGTTGTTCAAAGCGGTGAAGCCTTAGAGGATGCGAATTCCGGCGCGGCGCTTGGTAACGAGCCGAAAATTCTCGGAACTGATCCCGGCACAGGTCGCACCATTTCGGTGCGCAAAGGTCCTTACGGTCCTTATGTCCAGATCGATGTTCCGGAAGATTCCGCCGACAAGAAAGAAAAGCCGAAACGTCAAGGCATTCCGCGCGGAATGCCGGCGGATCAGATGAATCTCGAGGCTGCGCTCAAGCTACTCGCTCTGCCGCGTCTTGTCGGGCATCACCCTGAAACCGGCGAGAAAATTGAAGCCGGGATCGGACGATTTGGCCCTTACATCAAATATCAGAGCCGGTTCAAATCGATTCCGAAAGATGATGATGTTCTTACCATCGGCATGAACCGCGCGGTCGAGCTTTGTGCCCAGATCGGTGAGAAAAAAGCGCGTCCGGTCAAAAAAGCGGCAACCAAAACCGCCGCGAAAAAGACGACGACGAAAAAAGCTGCTGCATCTAAAGAGGCAGGCGAAGCCAAAAAGCCAGCGGCTAAAACGACTGCGGCCAAAAAACCGGCTGCCAAGAAAGCTACGACTACGAAAAAGGCCGCTCCCAAAAAGAAAGCGGCCTCGGAATAGTGATTAGGATTGTCTAGCGCACGAGTTTGAGGAGTGCGCTCGACATCCGGTTACCTTGAGCTGCTGTTGCAATCGAGAGATCGCGGAGCAAATTCGACCCCGAGAAATCGCTCGACGCTTTGCCGATATCGGCGTCTTGTATCGCCGATTGCGCCGCGAGCGTGTTTTCAATATCGGTTTCCAGCACATCACCGCGCGCCGAGAAGGATGAACTCACCGCACCGACTTGCGAGCGGAAGTTGGACAGATTGCTGATCGCGGTATCGAGTTCCGACGACGTTCCCACCGCCGACGCCTGAGTCAGCAAGGCATTCGGGTTCGCACCAAACGCTCCGGTTAAACCCAATCCCGAGGACGAGAGGTCAACCGAGGATAAATCCGCGTTGATCGTGCTTGTGCCCGATGTTCCTGCCTGAAAATTCTGGTTGAACGATCCGTCCACCAGATTTTGTCCGTTAAAATTCGTGCTGCTGCCGAGGTTATTCAGTTCACTTGAAAGACTCTGATATTCATCATTGATCGCCGTCCGCGCGTTCGTATCGAGCGATCCGGAATTTGCCATGGTCGAGAGTTCTTTCATCCGGCCCAAAATATTTCCGGCTTGTTCCAGCGCCCCGTCGGCGGTTTGGAGGAGCGCGGTTCCCTGCACCAGATTGCTGGCCGATTGTTTGAGCGAGGAGACATCCGAGCCAAGCACCGTCGCAATCGCGAGGCTGGCGGCATCATCGGATGCTTTGTTAATACGTTTGCCACTCGCGAGGGAATTGCTCGCGTTGTTTTGAAGTCGGTCGTTGCGATTAATCTGGTTCGTCGAGGAAATGCCCGACGTCGAGGAATATACGGAAACCATGATCCAGCCTTTGTTTTTGCTTTTTCTTGCGGCTGCGGCTCCCGATCCTTGGAACGCATCCCATACCCCGCGCCTTCTGGCGTCGATTATTTACCCAACGTATTATTATAACCCATCCGATTTTCCAGAGTGTTAATGCAAATTAAATGAGATATTTCAATATATTACCCCTCCCCCCGCTTATGTTTGCCAAATCCGGACTGAATCAGTATAAGAGGGCGATGAAATTTCCCGATGTGCCCACACTCGAAAACCGTATGGTCCTGCCCATCCCTGATGAGGCGGAAGGGAAAATGTTGCTTCATTCCTGCTGCGCTCCTTGCTCGGGTGAAGTGATCGAGGCGATGGCTGCATCGGGGCTCGACATCACGATTTATTTTTACAATCCGAATATTCATCCGCGCGAAGAATATGATTTGCGCAAGGAAGAGAATATCCGCTACGCCGAGAAACTCGGCCTTCCGTTTATTGATGCCGATTACGATTCCTCGAACTGGTTCGAGCGCGTGCGCGGCATGGAATGGGAACCGGAAAAAGGCAAACGCTGCACCGAATGTTTTGATATGCGGTTCGAGCGTACCGCGCTTTATGCGTTTGAAAACGGATTTCCGATGTTCACGAGCTGTCTCGGGATTTCGCGCTGGAAAGACATGGCCCAGATCAACGGATGCGGCCACCGCGCGGCGGATCGTTACGAAGGTGTGACGTATTGGGATTACAACTGGCGCAAGAATGGCGGATCGGGGCGGATGCTCGAGATTTCCAAGCGCGAGCATTTCTATCAGCAGGAATATTGCGGCTGTATCTATTCCCTGCGCGACACCAACAAGTGGCGGATGTCCAAAGGCCGCGAAAAAATCGAACTCGGTGTCCATTACTATGGAACGGACACCGAGAGTCACGGATAATTTATTCGGCGGCTTTCTTATGAGCGGCGAGCCAGTCTTGCATCATTTTAATTTCTGATTCCTGTGCCTTCACGATGCCTTCGGCCAATTTTTTGATCTCGGGATCTTTGCCTTTTTCGAGAACAACTTTCGCCATATCAATTGCGCCTTGATGGTGCGGGATCATGCCTTCGACAAAATCAATATCGGCGTCGCCGGTCGGTTTGACCGCCATCATGCCGTCATGCATTTTTTTCATCGCGTCGTCATAAAGTCCGCCCGACGGCATCGCCATCATCATCTCGTGGTTCATTTTGGAATGATCCATCATCATCATTTGTTGGCCTTGGTCGTCAGCGGCGTTCGCCAAGCCTCCGCCCAGAAGAACGAGCGCGGCGGTGGTCATCAGAAATTTGGAAACTTGTACGGCCATTTTTATCTCCTCAATGGTTAGTTCTCGACTGAATGTTCGGGAATGATACGCCAATGGTTACAGATGGCAAAAATAAATGCCCGTTTATCCCCTATCCCGATTGAAGGGTGTATGTGCCGCAAGGCGTACGGTTTTTCTCCATTCTGTCCAGTTCGTTTTTCGCGCTTTTCTTTTTTGAGGGGTTTTTTCCGTCATTTTTCCCTTTTCCGGCGCATGAGTTCTCCGCGCCGCCCTTGATATGCAAGGGTTTTCGGCGTTTGTCATCGTCATGTACGCGGGATAAATCTACCTTGCTTTTGGGAAAAAGTAAAGGACTACATTCCTACACTTGCCGCGGGCGGTCGCCCATATCTTCGGCAAAGCGGAGCATATAGCCGTCCGGATCGAGAACAATAAACTGGCGATTGCCCACTTCGGTAGCCGCATCGATGCGATACCATTTTTCTTCGAGTTCCAGAAAGATGCGCGCACCCGATAATTTGGCGCGCTCGTAAAGTCCGGCGGCGTCCGTTGTATCTATCTGTAAATTCATGCCTCGCCCCAGAGGATATTCGAGCGGGCCAGCCGCCCATGAGCGCTTCCCCTCGCGGAATTCATCGATCATGATGCGCGAGCCTTGACGTTCGAGCATCGCAAAGCCTTCCTCGGGCCGGTCATACTGAACGGTAAAGCCAAGGACGTTCACATAGAAGTCCAAACTCTTTTTAAAGTCGGTAACACCTAATTCCGGTGTCATTGCTGTGTCGAGGGGCATGATTATCTATCCTGTTTCCGAAGGATTATAATTCATTCTCGGAAATTGTCATCCTGAGCGAAGCCGAAGGATCTTTCTTATTGTTAAGGGGGATTCTTCGGGGCGGTTCCCGCCCCTCAGAATGACAGCATGAAGAAGCTAATAGAGTATTCCATCGTAAGCCTTCATGTCGTATATGCCCCTTGATGGCCCTGAGACCCTTACCCCTATGTTTTTTAGGAGCGCATATTTCTCAATAATTGGTCTAAATTTAATACCTTCTGGCCCACCGTAAATCCCATGAAGATACAGTAAGACTAGCTCTGCCTCTATTAACCTTGATCTCACAATATCTGAGAACCACATGTCTTTATTTTCAGGTGCCTTGGTGATTTGTTCATACAAACTATAAAAACTACAAAAATACTGGTCTAGAAAAATCCTATAATGATTTTCAGCTGGGTAATTTGAGCCAAAATCAAACTGGAGACTTGCTTCCGGATTTGGCTTAGCCCAATACTCCATTTTGTCCGAAATAAATTGAAGGACAGCCTTTCCCGATAAATTATGGGCATTCCCATATTTTCCAGCCTCTATAAAAAACCCGTCGACTAATTTATTGTGCATTTCCAGCACAGTGAAAAATGAATGCTCAAACCTCTGGAGGGCAAGAGTTCTGTTTTGCTCATCAACATCATCTTTAGTATCTCGCAAATCCTTCCACTGAAGAAACAAGGTGAAGACGACTCCAAGAAAAGCCAACATTGTAAAGAAAGCGCTTAAACTCTCAAAATATCGGTCATTCTCTTCACCGCAATTAATTAAGGAACACGCGAGCAACTCTGCTTTTACGGAGAACATTGATGTAAATATGATTGCTAACAAGATGACAAAAATCAGCAGCCAGAAATTCTCCTTTAAAAATCCTTTTTTCTTCGTCATTTTTTCCTCATGCATAAAACCCCGCGGGGTGAGGCGCGGGGTTTTTTGTTTTCCTAGTTTTCTGTCGGTTCGTCGGCGGGGTTGTCGTCCGGATTTTCGGTTGTTACCCCTCCGCCTTCGTTTTCTTCGGCGGCGATGGCGTCAATCGTTGCCGCATCGTCCCCTTCTTCGTCATCCTGTTTGAGCCATGCGACCGAGACCACCTGTTCATTTTCGGCGACACGGAAGAGCGTTACCCCTTGGGCCGAGCGTCCGGTAAAGCGGATGCCCGACACCGGCATACGGATCATCTGGCCTTGGTCGGTCACCAGCATAATCTGGTGTTCGTCGGTGACCGGGAAGGTTCCGGCGACGGCGCTGCCGTTCTTTTTGGTCAGGGAGATGTTGGTGATCCCCTGCCCGCCGCGTCCGGTGACCCGGTATTCGTACGCCGAGGTGCGTTTACCGAAGCCGCCGACGGTTGCGGTCAGCAGGAATTGTTCTTTTTCCTGTAGTTCCTTGAAACGCTCTTCGCTCAAGGAAACATCGGAACCTTCTTCGAATTCCATGCCTTCGGCATCGGCGCCGCGCAGGTTTGACGCCATTTTAAGATAGGCGTTCCGTTCATCCGGCGTCGCCCCAACGTGTTTGAGGATCGACATCGAGATGACTTCGTCATTGCTAGAGAGTTTGATCCCGCGCACACCGGTCGAGGTGCGGCCCGAGAAGACGCGCAGGTCCGCCACTTCGAAGCGGATGGCACGGCCCATGCGGGTTGCGAGCACCACGTCCTCATCATCGCGGCAGATTTTAACGTCGATCAGTTTTTCATCACCCTCAAGCTTCATCGCGATCAATCCGTTCGAGCGGATATTGCGGAAGTCGGAGAGTTTGTTCCGGCGCACCGAGCCTTGGGTCGTTGCGAAGAGAATGTCGAGTTGATCCCAGAGTTCTTCGTTTTCCGGCAAGCGCAAGATGACGGAGATATTTTCATCTTTTTCGAGCGGGAGCATATTCACAAACGCCTTACCGCGCGCGGTCGGGTTGCCGAGCGGCAACTGGTAGACCTTCATGCGGTGGACGATCCCTTTGCTAGTGAAGAACAGGATAGGCGTGTGGGTCGATGCAACGAACAGATCGGAGATAAAATCATCGTCCTTCATATCCATCGCCGAGCGGCCCTTGCCGCCGCGTTTCTGGGCGCGGTAGGTCACTAGCGGCGTGCGTTTGACGTAGCCGCCATGGGTGATGGTGACCACCATGTCTTCGCGCTGGATCAGGTCTTCGACATCGGTTTCAAATCCGCTGTCGATGATTTCGGTTCGGCGCGGGGTGGCGTATTTGGTACGGACTTCGACCAATTCGTTGCGCATGACATCATAGAGTTTTTCGCGCGAAGCCAGAATCGAGAGCAATTCCTTGATCGTGTCGGTGATGGCGTGCAGTTCGTCGCCGATCTTGTCGCGTTCAAGGCCAGTCAAGCGGTGGAGGCGCAAATCAAGAATGGCTTTGGCCTGCGCTTCGGACATCTGGTAGTTGCCATCATTATCGACGAAATATTCCGGATCATCAATGAGGGCGATGAGCGGAGAAATGTCGCGGGCCGGCCATTTTTTCGCGAGCAATTCCTCGCGCGCGATTTGCGGGTCTTTGGCGTTACGGATGAGCGCGATAATTTCATCAATGTTGGCCACCGCCACCGCAAGACCCGCCAAGATGTGGGCACGTTCGCGGGCTTTGTTGAGATCATAGATCGTCCGGCGGGTGATGACTTCTTCGCGGAATTTTACGAAGGCGCCGATAATCTGGCGCAGGAGCATGGTTTGCGGGCGACCATGGTGGAGCGCAAGCATATTGCACGCGAATGAAGACTGAAGCGCGGTGAATTTGAACAATTGGTTCAGCACCACATCGGCGTTGCTGTCGCGTTTGAGTTCAATCACAATCCGCACGCCATCGCGGTCGGATTCATCACGGATTTCGGAGATGCCTTCGACGATTTTCTCGCGCGCGACTTCGCCCAAGCGTTCGAGGAGCTGGCCTTTGTTGACCTGATACGGCACTTCGTGAACGATAATCGCTTCGCGTTTGTCGCGGATGGTTTCAATCGAGGTTTTGGAGCGCACCGGCATCGAGCCGCGCCCTGTGGTATAAGCCGAGTAAATTCCGGAGCGGCCCAGAATCTGGCCGCCGGTCGGGAAGTCCGGTCCCGGAATATAGGCCATCAATTCTTCATCGGTGATCGACGCGTTGACCATGTACGCCAAGCAGCCATCAATCACTTCGCCGAGGTTGTGCGGCGGAATGTTGGTCGCCATCCCCACCGCAATACCGCCCGCGCCGTTGACCAGAAGGTTCGGCACGCGGGTTGGCAGAACAACCGGTTCAAACACCGATTCATCATAGTTCGGGCGGAAATCGACGGTTTCCTTATCAATATCTTCGAGCAGCGCATCGGCGGCTTTGGACAGGCGGGCTTCGGTATAACGCATCGCCGCTGCCGGATCACCATCCATCGAACCGAAGTTCCCCTGACCATCGACGAGCGGCAAGCGCATCGAAAAGTCCTGCGCCATACGCACCAAGGATTCGTAAATCGCCAAGTCGCCGTGCGGGTGGTATTTACCCATCACATCCCCGACGATACGCGCGGATTTTTTATAGGATTTGTCGGAGTGGTATCCGCCTTCCTGCATCGCATAGAGAATGCGGCGGTGAACCGGTTTCAAACCGTCGCGCACATCGGGAAGCGCCCGCGAGACGATCACGCTCATGGCGTAATCGAGGTAGGATTTCTTCATCTCTTCCGAGAGGGAAATCTGGGGAAAGGACGGGCTTTCAGCGGTATTATCCGACATGATCAAACTCGCTTATCTAGGGGCGGAAAACGGATGGTTTTTTGTAGCAAAAACAAAGCCTTTCAGCAAGCTGAAAGGCCTTATTTTTCATCTTATTCAGGGGGTTTTTCCGCCTATTTTCCCAGCATATCGATGCTCGGGCCTTTGCGGCTTTCGGACGGGGATAATGTATTAAAATTTCCGGTCGACGAGGCTCCGTTTTGAGCGCCGTATTTGGAAGCCATAATCGCGGCATCAACCTTTTGCTGAAGGATGTCGCCAAAGCGTTTGGAGTATTCCTCGCCTTTGGCTTCGGCGGAGCGACCAGCGTTCGAGCTGTAATAATCCACCATCGCTTTGAGTTCATCGGCGGTATAAACCTCGGCGGCGATTTCGATCGATTTTTTCTCGAGGGCGTCAAAGTCAACCGATTGTTCCATATAGACTTTGAAATCTTCCTGATCGCTTTCGGGAAGGCCAGCAGCGATGCGGTCGAAATCGGAGAGAACACGGTCTTTGATCCGGCGCACATCGTGAAGCTCGCGCGCGAGTTCCAAACGTTTGGCTTTATCGTCTTGCGGGGTTTCGGCCGTTACAGGGGCGGCTGCCGGTTCTTCGGCGCGTGCCAGGCCGTTTAACGCCGATCCCGCAAGAATGACTGTTCCCAAAACCAATGCCGATTTCACACGCACGCTTCACTCCTTCTGTCGTTTTATCAAAACGGGGGCGCGGTACACCGGCCCCCAGTGATATAGGGCTTTATTTTTAGAAAGGAATATCGTCCGCCATGTCGTCGCGTGCCGGAGCCGCCGAGCCGCCGCCATAGGACGGGCCGGCATTGCCGTAGCTGCTGCCGCCTTGATCGCCATAGCTGCTGTCATTGGCTGCGCCGCTGCCCGATGATCCGCGGCTGTCGAGCATGGTCAGTTCACCGCGGTAAGGACGCAGCACCACTTCGGTGGTGTACTGATCGCGGCCTTCTTTGTCTTGCCATTTGCGGGTTTCGAGTTGGCCTTCGATAAAGACTTTCGAACCTTTATGGAGGTAATTACGCGCGACATTCACCAGCGCCGAGTTGAAAATCACGATTTTGTGCCATTGGGTGCGGTCTTTGCGCTCGCCCGTGGCTTTGTCTTTCCAGCTTTCCGACGTGGCGACCGAGAAGCTCGCAACCTCGTCACCCGATCCCATACTACGGATTTCAGGCTCGCTCCCGAGATTACCGATCAGCATTACCTTGTTCAAACTTCCAGCCATAATTGCTCTTCCTTTTACTCACGTCGTCATATGTTGTCTTGAAGGGCCCTACTATAGCCAAGCTGGCGCGAAAGTCTAATGTTTCCGCGCCGTATTCCGAGGTTTTCCCCACGCTTTTGCAGGGTATTTTCAGTTAAAATCGAGGCCGTCATCCTTTTCCGGCGGGGCATAGTCCGGAAAATATGAAAAACAGGCATCATGGAGCCAATCCAGCTCTTCGGAGGCCAGATAAGGGGCCAGAGTATCATGGATTTTCCGGTGGTAATCCTTCAGCCAGAGGATTTCATCCGCCGAGAGGTCATCCCAGAGAACCCCGCGCAGGTCAAACGGCGCCAGAGTGATGGTTTCCCAGTAGAGTTTCCCGTCATCCTGTTCCTGACAGAGGACCAGATTTTCGTGACGGATGCCGTAATGGTTTTCACGGTAATAGCCCGGCTCGTTCGAAAGAAGCATTCCGGCCTTATAGGTGGCGCCCACACCGCGCGGCGAGATTGACGGCGCCTCTTCATGAACGGCGAGGAAACAGCCGACCCCGTGTCCGGTGCCGTGGGCATAGTCCATCCCGACTTCTTTGAGCGGCGCGCGAGTTATGGCGTCAAGCCCCGCCCCGTCCATCGTCTCGTCAAACACCGCCCGCGCAAGCGCGATATGGCCTTTGAGTACACGGGTGAAATGATCTTTAGTCTGATGCGGAATATCGCCGATCACAATCGTACGGGTCACATCGGTGGTGCCGTATTCATATTGTCCGCCACTATCGAGCAGATAGAGATTATTCCCCGTAATCACCTGATTGCTTTCGGGTGTGGCTTTGTAGTGAATGATCGCGCCGTTGGCTGCCCAGCCACTGATCGTGGCAAAGCTCGGGCCGCGGTAGGCGTCACTCGCCTTGCGGAATTCTTCGAGTTTATCGGAGAGATCAATCTCGGTTTTCACGTCTTGACGGAAGTCCTGACAATCGAGCCAATAGAGAAAACGGCACAGGGCCACGCCATCGCGCACATGGGCGAGTTTGATCGCGAGCTGCTCGGCCAGAGTTTTGATCGATTTCGGGCGAACGCACGGATCTTTGCCGTCCACAACCTCACATCCAGCCTTTTTAAGGAGCGTTTCGGCCTGCATCGGTGAACGCTGCGGATCGACCATCACCGGCCCTGTGAGTCCCCGCAAGAATGTCTCGAACCCGTCCGGTGCATTGATGCGAATATCTTTGCCCAAAGCCCCGCGCACGTCGTCACCGACTTTAACGCTCTCTACAAACCAGTCCGCCGACCCATCGTCGTGCAGCACCAGATTGGAGAGCACCAGCGGGTTATAGGGAATATCACTGCCCCTGACATTGAGGAGCCAACAAATTGAATCCGTCATTGTAATGATGACCGATTTGATTTTTTCGGCGCGAAGAGCTTCTGCAATTTTCCCGCGTTTTTCCTGCGATGATGCTCCGGCGATGCGGTCGGGGAAGAGTTCCACCGTCCCGAAGATTTTCTCAGGGCGATCCGTCCAGCTTTCATCGAGCGGGTTTTTATCAACGGCTTTTAAGGTAATCTTGCGGTCTTTGATCGCGGCTTCCATGGCTTCGATCTGACTGCGGGTGTGAAGTTTCGGATCATAACCGATTACGGCTCCTGATTCCGCATTCTCGGCAATCCATTGCCCCACCGATGTTTGCGGCATATCGCCGATTTCAAATACCGATTGATCGACTTGTTTGCGGATTTGAAGCGTATAAATCCCGTGAGTCATAGCGACCGCTTTTGTATCCAGAACAACCGCGTATCCGGCCGAACCGGTGAATCCCGTGAGCCATGCCAAACGTTCGGCATCGGCGGGTAAATATTCACTCAGGTTTTCATCGGTATGCGGGACGATAAACCCGTTCAGACCCATACCGCCCATGGATTTGCGAACCAATTCGAGACGATCTTTGGATGAGATTTCAGACATTACGAGTTTCCGCGATCAGATTGGTTGGACGAAAAACGCTTTTCAAGAAGCCGCGGCACTATGATGATATCACTCGCCCCGACCATTAAAAGAGCTGCCGCAGCGATTTGACGTGTCAGCGGATCAGTTAAACCCAAAAGCGTTCCAAAACCGCCGACATCCATTCCGACAAAAAATCCGGCGGCGATGATGGTGGCTCCCACTATGCGGACCAAGCGAAAGAGCTGGCGCTGCTGCATGTCTTGATCGGTTTTCGAAGGTGTCGGCATGATTTTAATCTTGGTTCCGAGGGTTTCCGGTTATTTCCCCAGTCTAGCAAAATTATTCCCATATGTCTTTATGTCTTTGTTTCCTTGACGTTTTATAGTATACAATTCACATTTATTCTTATGACACAGTCAGCGCATATCATTGTTTTGGGGAATGAAAAAGGCGGGTCGGGAAAATCGACCACCGCTATGCACGTGTGCATTGGCCTTCTTCGCCTTGGCTATAAAGTCGGATCGATTGATCTCGATGCCCGTCAGGGAACCTTTACCCGCTATATGGCCAACCGGTTCGAGTATATTACCCGCCATAAAACCATGATGCCTTCGCCGGTGCATTTCCCGATCGAGAAATCCAAAGCCCCGACCACCGAAGCGCAAGAACAGCAAGATCGCGACTTTTTTATTATGGCTACCGACGAATTGCGCTCTGCAACCGACTTTATTGTTATCGATACGCCCGGTTCCGATACTTACCTTGGCCAGCTCGCGCATAGTTACGCCGATACGGTTATCACCCCGATGAACGACTCGTTTATCGACCTCGACGTTCTTGCCCGCATTGATCCATCGACACTCACCATCAAAGGTCCATCGATTTATACCCGCATGGTTCTGGAACAACGGGCCATCAAAAAAGAACGTGACGGCACCGACCTCGACTGGATCGTTATGCGTAACCGTTTATCCTCGCTTGATGCCCGCAACAAACGAGAAGTCGGCGACCTGCTCGAGGCTATGTCGTCCCAATTCGGGTTCCGTCTTGCTCCCGGTTTCGGCGAGCGCGTCATTTTCCGCGAATTATTCCTCAAAGGCATGACTCTTCTCGACCTTAAGGAAGATCCCGAGCATAAAATGACCCTCTCGGCTCTCTCTGCCCGTCAGGAAGTGCGCGATCTGCTCCGCTGTATTGCCCCCGAAACCTATAAGGGCTACCCGCAAAAACCCCATATTTCCTATCCCAATTCTTAACTCTTTCTGTCATAGTATAGCTTATGCGGTTTCTAGCACTCTTTTCCCTTCTGCTTATGGTTTGGGCAACCCCTATAGTTGCTCAGGCCGATAACCCGCAAGCGCCGCGCGGATTGCTGACCCCTTCCAAAAAAACAGATGCGTTTCTTACCGCAACGCCCGAACAACTCGAGGAAGCCCTTCAGGTTACGCAAGTCTGCAAGCAAGCGGATTTTTCCAGTACGTTTTTCGACTGCGACTGCGTCGGGATGAAGTTTCTCGAAAACCGCCAAATCATGGGCGATAAAACCGATGCCGTGCAGATTCTCGCCCTGTCCCGAAAATCATGCCCGAATGCCGCCGGACTGGCCGGTTCGACTGAAACCCAATGCCAAACATGGGCCGCGCCAATGCGCCCCCGCGATTTCAAGCCGTTCTGCGCGTGTTTTGCCAACCGCCTTGGCCGCACTTATGAGCACAATCCATCCATGAACGAGATGGTGCGCGAAGCCCAGATGACCGAAGCATTCCGATACTGCGACGGCGGCGCATTCGGACAAAGTCGCATTGACCGCGATAACACCATCCGTGACCTGATTAAAAATGGTCTCTATGAGAAACTGTTCCCGAGCGCCGCCAAGGACAAAAATCAGGACGACACCAGCGAATAGGACTAAACCTATGCCAGTATCTTGTTAAGGCGCGCGCCCAAGCCTTCGGTTTTCGTCAGCACATGAACGCCATAGAATTCGGAAAGAGATGCCCCATCTGCATGATGTGCCGCAACCCTCTCCAGCATTGCAGCACCACCGATAATCCCGCAGAGCTCGAGATACGTCGTCGCGGCCAAGGCCTGATTATCCGGATCTGTTTCAGTGAGAAGCGCAGCGGTTGCCTGTTCGAGTTTTGATACTGCCATTAAAAGTTGATCGGATTTTGTCGCTGTTTTTATGGATGCAATCCAGTCCGACATCGCCGCTCCTTTATCGCGCAGCACCTTACGGAAGACGAGATCATTAGCCTGAATGCCGTTGGTTCCTTCGTAAATCGGCAAGATCCGCGCATCACGGTAATACTGCGCAGCTCCGGTTTCTTCGATAAAGCCCATGCCGCCATGAACCTGAACTCCGAGCGAGGCCACTTCGACCGCGTTATCGGTACACCATGCCTTGACTATCGGGGTCAGGAGGTCCACGCGTGCCTGCGCTTTGGCGTCCCCTGCTCCGGCTTTGTCGAGATAAAACGCGGCTTCGTATGCGAGCGCACGTCCCGCTTTCGTCAAAGCCTGCATCAGCCCGATCATGCGGGCGACATCGGGATGGTGATTGATGGTAACGGTTGAGCCGCCGCTCAGGAGTTTTCCCTGATAACGTCCTTCGGCGTACTGAATGGCTGCCTGCGTCGCCCGCTCGGCTAGCGCCACGCCTTGAAGCCCGACCGAGAGGCGCGCGTTGTTCATCATCGTGAACATATATTTGAGGCCCTGATTTTCTTCGCCGACCAGATAGCCAATCGCTCCGCCTTTATCACCGAACTGCATGGTGCAGGTCGGCGAGGCGTGAATCCCGAGTTTATGTTCAACGCCAATGCAAGTCACATCATTGCGGGTTCCGATTGTTCCCGAAGCATCGGTCATGAATTTCGGGACGATAAAGAGCGAGATACCTTTGACCCCTTCCGGTGCATCCGGCAAACGCGCGAGCACCAGATGGATGATGTTCTCCGCCATATCGTGGTCGCCGTAGGTGATAAATATTTTCTGGCCAGAAATTTTGTAGGTACCGTCCCCATTCCGTTCGGCTTTGGTTTTAATCAATGCTAAATCCGACCCCGCGCCCGGCTCGGTCAAGTTCATCGTCCCTGTCCATTCGCCCGAAATCAGGCGCGGCAGATAGATCGTCTTTTGCTCACTGCTGCCATGGGAGAGGATCGCTTCGACCGCTCCTTGATTGAGCAGTGGGCAAAGGCCAAACGAAAGGCTCGATGATTGCCACATTTCCTGCACCGGAAAGGACATCAGCCACGGGAGGCCCTGCCCGCCAAACTCCGGATCAAACGGAACCGCGTTCCAGCCGCTCTCGCGGTAAAGCGTATAGGCTTCTTTAAAGCCATCCGCCGTTGTCACGTCGCCATTGCGGCACACGGCACCCTGGCGGTCGCCCGATTCATTCAAGGGAGCAATTGTCTCCGCTGCCAGTTTTCCGGCCTCGGTCAGGATGGCATCAACCATGCCTTCGTCCAGATCATCACGCCCGAGCGCGGCGAGCGGTACCACTTTATTCAGCAGCAACTTCATATCGTCGATTGGCGGGGTGTAGGTCGGCATAGTTCAATTTCTCCGGTTTTGATGCTCTTCTATGGTAGCATTTTTTCCCGCGAGAACAAAACGATGGATTATGGGGATAGTTTGAATGCGCGCTCTGCAAAATCCTTGTAGACGCGGCCAGCTGGTGCAAATACATCCCCCATCGCGATATAGACCATCGGCTGTGCTTCCGGATGGGCAAATACTGCGCGTTCCAGATTTTGCGGCGCATCGGAGCGCGTTCCATTTGCGAGCGGCCAGATCGATCCTGTAAACACTACCGGACAAGTCAGAGACGGATGATGGCTCATAACTTCCCGCGCCGTTTCGCACATCCGGTCCGTGCCCATGGTGATAATAATCCGTTCGCAGTTCTGGCTGGAGGCCATCGCGATCAGTGCGGATAGATTACTGCGATCCTGATCGTTTATATCTTTGCTGTCTTTATTGCAGATGCACACCGCCCACAGATCGGTATCGGGGTTCTTGCCGCACTCTTTGAAAATCCGGCTCAGGGCAAACGCCGAGGCTCCTCCTCCTGAAAAAGAAGCACTGAGCGGATAGGCTCCGTCCTCTTCCGGATAGACATCCGCATCAATGGTTCCACCCATGGTGATAAGAAATATGCCCGACATAACCAACCGCCCCGTCTTTGCATTATGTATACTATAGGGCTGGCACGGGGTTTGCAATTCTCTTTCCCTGAAAGGGTAAAAAAAGATGCTTAGCAGCCAAACCACGGCTCTCTCCGGTTCACTTCAGGCCTTGAAATCCAAGGCAGGGGAAAAAATTGCCGATGCCATCCAGCAGGCGGCCAGCAAGACCGGTGTCGATTTTTCCTACCTGCTACAACAGGCGCAGGTCGAAAGCTCCTTTAAGGCGGATGCCAAATCCTCAAGCAGCTCGGCTACCGGCCTTTACCAGTTTATCGATTCCACATGGATTTCCATGGTCAATAAGTACGGCGATAAATACGGCCTGTCCGATTATGCCGATAAAATTTCCGATAACGGCAAAGTTGCCGACAAGCAGACCAAAAAAGACATTCTCAATCTGCGCAATAATCCGGAAATTTGTTCCCTGATGGCGGGCGAATTTGCCGCCGAGAATAAATCCTATCTCGAAAACTGTGTAAAAAACGGCGATATCGGATCGACCGAACTTTATATGGCGCATTTTATGGGTGCGGGCGGAGCCGGAAAGTTCCTCAACGCCCTTCATAAAGATCCGACCGCCAGCGCCGCCGATGCGTTCCCGCAAGCGGCCGCGGCCAACAAGAATGTATTCTACACCAAGGGGGGCAAAGAAAAATCGCTCGCCGAAGTTTATGCATTCTTTGACAATAAATTCCAGATCGAGAGCGAACCAGTTGTAGCCTGCGCCGCCCCGACCGAGAGCACAGCCAGCAGCACGGATGCGGCGACAACCTCAACGGCGAGCGCTTCGGCCTCATCCCTTTACAGCCATGCGTTTGACGAGAACACGCACCGCTGGATGCGGACACGTTCCGATAGCACCGCCTCCCTATCCAGCACATGGACACCGACCGACAATCTCGGCGGGATTTCGGGCCTTTCGTCCAATTTTATTTCCCCCGTGGATGTGCTTGATCTCCTGCACGATCGCACCGACGAGCATAATCGTTTCAACAGCTAGATCTTTATGTGATTACCCGTTCGCGGCGCGCTTCAAACGGTCGTTGATCGCAATGCCTATTCCGGTCTCCGGTATGTCCATGACCGCGATGCGGGTGTGCTGCGGCTGGTCGAGTGCGCGGATATAAGAAAAGAGATTGGCCGCGGCTTCGAGCAGATCACCGCTTTCGGAGAGGTTGCGGATGCGGTCATCGGGAAGATCGGATGCGCGGCCCCCGCCTTTGATCCCCATGAATTTAAGCGAACCGAACGCAAGCAGCGCTTCGCCTTCCGCGACATCAACGGCTTTGAGGCGCAGAGGAATGGACGGTGCGTAATGGCGAAGAAGCTGGCCGGGGGAGCGCGGTTTATCGGTGGCGTCGAGTTCATAGCGCACAGGGCAATCGAGCGTTTCAGAAATCTCTTCGGCGGTGATGGCCCCTGCCCTTACCACAATCGTTTCGGCTCCGGTTAAATCCACCACGGTTGATTCAAGGCCGTAACGCGTTGCCCCGCCCGCGAGAATAAGAGGCACATTATCGCCCAAGCTTTCCTCGACATGGTGGGGCGCGGTCGGCGAGAGTTTGCCCGATGCGTTCGCGCTTGGCGCGGCAATCGGTACTCCAGCCCTCGCGATCACATCAAGCGCAACCGGATGGTGGGGGATACGCAGCGCCACGGTCGGAAGTCCGGCGCAGGCCAAATCCGAAATCTTCCCGCCCGCCCGACGCGGCAAAATCATCGTGAGCGGCCCCGGCCAGAATTTATCAGCCAACGTGAGCGCCCGTTCGTCAAATTCGGCTTCGGGCAACAGCATATCGAGGTCAGCGCCGTGGGAGATCAGCGGGTTAAAGCTCGGGCGGCCTTTGGCTTCGAAAATCCGCGCTACCGCCGCGCCGTTTGTGGCGTCCGCGCCAAGGCCGTAGACGGTTTCGGTCGGAAAGGCCACAAGTTCGCCGCCGCGCAGTTTTTGCGCGGCCAATTCGAGATTTTCTGCGGTCGGGGCCAGTATTTTCGTCATAGTCCTAGGGTGTTAACCTATTTCCCCATGATTTCGCAACTGGTTGTTGTGAAATACTTGATTTTTCAGCGTTCTATCAGGTAAAACCTTACCATCCCCACGGAAAAAACAAGTACAAGACAGGTACAGGACAGGTATTTATGGCCGGAAAAGTCATTACGATTGCCCAACATAAAGGCGGCGCAGGCAAAACCACGCTTTCGGCCCAGTTGGCGGCTGCACTTGGTCTTACGGATGCCAAAATCCTGATTATCGACGTTGACCCCCAAGGATCGCTGACCGAGTGGCATAAAGTCCGCTCGCAAACTCTTGGCCGCAAAAACAAGATTACCCTGTTCCAGACCCAAGGCTGGAAAATGATGCGGGAACTGCCCCGTATCCAGCGCGAGTTCGATTACATTATTGTCGATACGCCCCCGCACGCCGAAAGCGAGTCGAGCATTGCCATTCGTTTGGCTGACCTTGTTCTGATGCCGATGCAGCCCTCGCCGCTCGATGTCTGGGCGTGCGCGCCGACGATCAAAATTATTCTTCAGGAAAAAAAGCCGCTGATGCTGGTGATGAACCGCCTTCCGGCCAAGTCCCGTTTGAATGACACCATCATGGATAAGCTGAACGGCATGAGCGTTCAGGTGGCCCGCAGCACACTCGGCAACCGTGTCGCGTTTGCGTCCTCGATGATGCAAGGACTCGGCGTTGGCGAATTTGATCCGCGCGGTTTGGCCGCCGCCGAAATGGCCGACCTTCTTAAAGAGATCAAAAAGCATAAGGCGATCAAGCCTGAGAAACGTGTCGCGTAATGGCTCAATCAAATTACGATATAAAAAAAATCATAGTCCACTATCTGGATCGCCTTTCCAAAATTGATGTCGATTTTTTATGCAATGATTCCGAATGGAATCTAAGTTTCCTTTCAATTAAGCAAGAACTTAACCGGATTAAATCAGATTCAAAGTTTCTCCTTGATGAAAGCGCGTTAAACTCTGAGTTTTTACTAGATTTTGCGAATCCTTATCTTTCAGAACTTGAAGATGAAGCAAGCAGGCTATCTACAATACTTAATACGATGCGAAATTTTATTGAGAATAATAGAACTGCATATGGTACCAACACAGACAACCAGCCCCTTATAGATACAGAGTTGGTAATGATAATTAAGGAATTTAATCCAAATTATGCACGTTTTTCAAAGCTCATTGAACCAATTCTCTTAAAACTCTACGCTCAAACAAAAAAAGAGAATGTCGACCTTAAAATTGGCGTCGAAAAGGATATATCAGAAGTTTATTCTGCCCTTTTCAAGGACAGAGCCAAAACGCATAGAATTGCAAGTAGATGGTGGTTAGCTCTCATATCTATTCTATCTACTCTCTCCATCGGTTATGTCTTATGCCTTTTAAACAATTTTAACAATAACACTACACCTTTCGGGAAAGATGATTATCTCAAGTTCTTCGATCATGTCGCCTTAAGAGTTATTCTTTTTTCTCTTATTGCCTATGCCCTTCATCTTGTGTCGCGTGCCTATAGCTTTAATAAAACACAGCAGATCAATAATGAAGACAAGGATGCGGCACTTCTTTGTTTCCCAAGATTTATGAGGACGTCCATTAAAGATGACCCTGAACTACATCGGGCTGTCATGCTTCAGATTACCCAATCTATTTTCAATTCGCGGGATAATCAATTTTCGGATGGATCAAACGGGGATAACGTAGCTCCGTCCACCAATCTTGGCCTTTCCCTGTCGAAATCCGATTAAAAGCGAGATTCTTCGGTCACTGCATTCCCTCAGAATGACAGCTTCTTTTCTATTGGTTTATTTTCCCGCCGGTGCAGGGGGATGGAACGCCTGTGGTTTTCGGGAAGGAGAGCGGCAGGCCGAGAAGCGAGCGCACCGCCAAGTACGCAAAGCCTTCGGCTTCCAAGGCATCCCCATTCCAGCCCAGTTGATCGACCGGTGCGACCGGAACGTTGAGCGCGGATTTTAGCCCGTCCATGATGGCGGGATTTAACCGCCCGCCGCCCGTCACATACCATTCCTTTGGCGGTTCGGGGAGATGCCCCAGCGCTTTTACAATCGCTTCGACGGTAAAGGCCGTGAGCGTCGCCGCCGCATCCGGCAGCGGAAAATTCGATACGGTTTTGACATCCCATGCGCCGCGATCAAGTGATTTTGGTACGGGCCGATCAAAATACTCATGCGCGAGCCAGCGCGCGAGGACATCCCTATCGGCTTTGCCTTGACGTGACCAACCGCCGTCTTTGTCAAAACGCTCTCCCGTATGTTTAAGGATCACATCATCGATCAAGGCGTTGCCGGGGCCACAATCAAAGGCGATCAGATCATCTTCGTTGCCATCGATATAAGTGACGTTCGATACTCCACCGATATTTAAAATCGCCACGGGCCGTTTAAGGTTCGAGGAGCGCGCGCGGGCGTAATGATAGATCGGGATAAGCGGTGCGCCCTGCCCGCCCATTGCGACATCACGGGTGCGAAAATCATTAACGACATCGATACCGGTGCGGGCCGAGAGCCGTTCGCCATCGCCCAATTGCCATGTCAGGCCATTGGCCGGATCATGGGTGATGGTTTGACCGTGAAAGCCGATGACATCGATATCCGATTTATCGAACCCTTCGCGGAGCAGGAATTCGGCGACCGCTTCGGCGTGGAAATCGGTTAATTCCCGTTCGGCGGCAGCGGTATCCCCAGTAGGGGTTCTCAGGCCGAAACAGGTGCGGATTTTGGCCCGCAGATCGTCCGGATAAGGTTTATAATAAAATCCATGTGCCACGACCATGCCCTGCCCGTCCGTCTCGATCAACGCGACATCCACGCCATCCAGCGAGGTTCCGGACATTAACCCTAGGGCTTTATAGATTTTCGGAAAGTCTGTTGGCAAAGTCATACCCTTTTGCTATCACAATTATATTGAAAAACATATAGCTGCCCAATGCACGAGCCAGATTATGACCAAATTCAAGTCCGATTTTCTTAATATTGTCCAGGAACGTGGATTTATTCACCAATGTTCCAACCTTGAGGGGCTCGATGCCCAATTGTCCTCGGGGATGCAATCGGCGTATTGCGGGTTTGATCCGACCGGAAAAAGCCTTCACATCGGACATCTGGTTCCGGTGATGATGATGCACTGGTTCCAAAAAGCCGGTCACAAACCTTACACCCTCGTCGGCGGCGCCACCGCGATGATCGGCGATCCGTCGTTCAAGGATAAAAGCCGTCCGCTTCTGACCGCCGATGACATTCATGTCAATGTCGAGAGCATCAAGCAGTGCTACAGCCAGTTTATCCAATATGGATCGAGTGCCAATGATGCGGTGATGGTGAACAACGCCGACTGGATTCTCTCGCTCAATTACATGGAGTTCCTGCGCGATTACGGTACCTGCTTTACCGTCAACCGCATGATGTCGTTTGACTCGGTCAAGCTGCGTCTCGAGCGCGAGCAGCCGCTTACGTTCCTTGAATTCAACTACATGATTATGCAGGGGTTTGATTTCTATCACTTGTTCAAAACCAAGAATATCATCTTGCAGATGGGTGGTTCCGACCAGTGGGGCAACATGATTAACGGTGTTGACCTCGCCCATAAGAAGCTCGGCAAGGAACTCTTTGTTCTGACTGTGCCGCTTCTCACCACCGCGTCGGGGGCCAAGATGGGCAAGACCGAAGGCGGCGCGGTGTGGCTGCGCGGGGATATGACCAGTCCTTACGATTACTGGCAATATTGGCGCAACACCGAGGATGCCGATGTCGGCAAGTTCCTCAAGCTCTTTACCACTCTGCCGATGGACGAGATTGCCAAGCTCGAGGCGCTCAAAGACGCCGAGATCAACGAAGCCAAGAAAGTTCTGGCGTTTGAGGCCACCAAGCTATGCCACGGCGAAGCGGCTGCGCTTGAAGCGGCCGAGACCGCGCGCAAGACCTTCGAGCAAGGCGGCGTGGGTGATAACCTGCCGTCAATTAGCTTGAGCGAATCCGCGCTTAAAACCGGTATCAGCGTGATTGACGCCCTCCGCGAGACCGGACTGGCCGAGACCAACGGCGAAGCCAAGCGTTTGATCCAAGGGGGCGGCGCGCGCATCAATGATGTGTCCGTTCAAGATGGCGGACAGATGATTACGTTGAGTGATCTCACCAGTGAGGGGTATATCAAAGTGTCGTCGGGCAAGAAAAAGCACGCATTGATTAAACTCAGCGCCTAAAGTTTACCGTTATCTATTGATTAAAACGCGGCTTGGAATTGGCTTTGTCCTTCTGGGCCGCTTTTATTTTCTGCGGGTCGTCCGTAACATCATCAAGGTCAGTATCACCTTCAAAGAGGATCGAACGCAGGAAGCCCGGGGCCAAGACCGAGAGCGGGTTAATGAAAACAGTTGGGTCGTCGCTGCTTCCCTTCATCGTATAGGTCGCGGCAATCAATCCGCCGTTTTTTCCGCCCGTCAATAAATTGCCGATCAGCGGAATGTTCGACACGACACTGTTCACGCCCGACATCGGAACAACGGTTCCTTTCAGATCCATACGCGACTGGGTTTGATTGATGGTCCCTTCGAAGGACAGGCCAATCGAGGCCCCGGATGTTTTTCCTTTATCGAGAATAATCAAACGCTGGCCATTTTTTTCTTTCCACTCGAAGTCCGTGCGCAGGCGCGTGAACTCAATTCCCTTATTCTGGAGCAGCTCTGTGAGGCCCGATAACGAAAATAGATTGATGAATTTTGCCAAAACAGGAGCCTTGACGATCGAGAAGTTGGTTACGACGCCTCGGCCCTTCATATCATTAATACCGCCGCCCGCAATCTGCGTTCCTTTTACAAAGAGTTTCCCGCCGCGCATATTGTCGTAGATATCAAGCGCATCAAGCGCCTCTCCGGCGTTGGATGATTTGAGTACAAGCTCCATAGCGCGGTTATCGCCCGGTTTGATCGAGGCTGTTACATCTCCGTTCGGCGTATTCCCCTTGAGATCAAGATAGGTGACATCGCCATCCCGATTGGTGGACACCTTAACCGCAGCGTTCGAGAGAAACTGGCGGTCCTCGTCCCCCGTCACCAATTTGGCAACGACCACACTTGCGGTAACAACCGGATATGTCCCTTTGCTCGATGCGGAATTTTGTTCCGGCTTTGCCGAGGCCTTTTGCTCAGTGTCCTTGGAACCGCCGACATATTTCCGCGCATCAAATGTCTTACCGGTAATAGCCGCATCATAAACATTCGAATCTTTTTGCAAAAGTTTTAGTGTAAAATCAGCCACCCTGCCGATTTTAACCGATGAGAAATTCACCTGACTGACATCCCATGCCGATCCGACTTTGCCAAAAAGGATGTTCCCCTTGGCCGATACAGCGCCGTCAGCCGTAATCGACAGGTCATTGATACTGCTGACATCGTGGTTTTTAATCAGGACTTTGGCTGTCGCTGACGCCTTAATTCCTGCGGGCTTCAAAAACCCGATCGGATCAACATTGACCGCCGCGGGAGTGGCGTCAACCGATACATCAATCGTGGCTTCACCCGGTTTTTCTTCCAGATATTCAATTCTGACCGGAGCGCTTCCGGTCAAAAACTGATCAATATGGACACCGAATGTATCGCGCAACTTTTTATCCGCATTAAGGCTGGCCTTGATTTTGGATTGGTATGGAACTCCTTCGGTCGCGAGATATTCACTGTAATAGAGGTCAATATCCTTACCGTCCAGCTTACCTTTTCCCGAGATATCGAAGGCGCCACCCGCGACGTTCAGTTTGAACGGGCCGCCCGAAAGATCAAGCCCGCGTACAATCCCCGGAAAGAGCACATCGTTCAGAGTGGCGTCGACCTTAACAACAACGTCATCGGCCGGCAGATCAGCCAAAGCCGGAAATACGACATTGACTTTCATATCGCCCTTACCGCGCACAGCCTCTTTTTTCATCCCGATTTTATCGCCTAGATTGACTGGCTCCCGCGAGATATAATCTATCACGGTCGAGAGATTGCCACTAAGCTCCGCGTCAATCGTGACGTCCCCGACAATCGTCGGGTGCGTGAGGTGCGTGATGTTTACGCGGCCTTTTTTAATCGTCATATCGGCGATATTGCCTTTATCAACGATGATGTCGAGCACATCACCTTTGATCGTTCCCGATCCGCTTGCCTTATCAGCTGGAATCATCGGCGCACGATAATCGGCGCTCAGATTGCTGAATTTGAACGCCGCTTCAATTTTCTCGGCCGGAACATCTTCGGGATTGCGCACATTGACCGGTAAGGTCAACGCAAGGTCGGTGATGGTCGCCTTGCCCAGTTTTTTTGTGATCCATTCGGCGAGAATGGTGTCTTTCTGGTCGTCCGGCCAAAGATCATGAATCTGATCAAACGTGACGGAGGGAATGGATACAGTGAGCGGGAAATACGGGTCAGTATCACTCAAGGTTTTTGTACCGGAAAGCGCAATCGCGCTTCCATTCACATCGATATTTGTATCGGTAATACTCAATGTTTTATTGGTTGCATCAAAGTCAATATTGGCATCAAGATTGGAGAGTGTGAGCGGTTTGCTGAGGAGGCCATCAAATTCGGCAACCCCCGTACCTGAGGAGAGATGCGCCTTGAGGCTCTCGATACTCCACTCAGGCGTTAAATTTCCTTCTATGTTCCCATTCAAAATAAAATGCTGTTGGCCCATAGCGGCTTGCTGTCCGATGACCTGACCTAAAAGGGCAGCATCAACATTCTTGACTTTACCCTTCAGGATAACGGCCCCGTCGTTTTCACGCGCAAGATTGACAACCACGCGCGCGGCATTTTCCTTCACATAGATTTGTCCAGGCTGGCCATAGGATAGGTCCACAGTAAAGCTGTCGGCTTTACGGCCCAAATCGAAATTGACATTCTGAAGCGCCCATTCCGTTTTAAGACGTTCGTCATCAATCAAAATCTGAGCATCTTTGACTGTGACGTTTTCAATGCGCGAGAGCGGCGCAAGGGCCGGATAATCGGGAAGATTTCCACCTTTAAAAAAGCTCTCACCTATTGTTTTCACATCAAAGCCATTGATGTCGCCTGCGGTGTTGTTTGACGACTGGATGTTGGCTTCAGCGCTCTCGGATGAGGCAACAAGCATATGAAGTTTTCCTTCACTGCTTAACAGCATACGAATAGTCGGATTGCTGACGGTTACGGCTTCCGGCTTAATCAGGCCGATCATCAACGGGGCTTTGGCCAAACGAATTCCGAGTTTCGGAATATCGAGAACCGGTTTTCCGTCTTCGCGCAGCTCGACGCCACTAAGGCCAATCAGGACAGGCCCATCGAAGGATGGCCATTCAGCAACGATACTTTTGAAAACAAATTGCGTGTGCTCGTCTTCGTGCACGAGCGAACTTTTAATATTGTTGGCCGCAAAAGTGAGATCGACCGGCCCGCTCGACAAGCGCCAGAGCAGGACCGTACTTCCGACCGCAACAAGAAGGAGGAGCCCGCCTGCGATTTCCGCGCTCCACAATATGGTCTTACGACATATTTTAAATACTACCTTCATCGGCCTTTACATCCGCGTCTTTTAATCCAAGTGAATAAGAACGCTCAGAATAGCAAATTCCCCCCGCATTACTTAGCCTTAGCGCATCAGGGATTGCAGTTCCGCACAGTTTTTTATAAGATTTTCCTTCGCGAGGTTCACATTATGACTCATCTTTCTGTAGGCGATAAAGCCCCAGCATTTTCTGCCCCTGACGACAGTGGCCAAACAATTTCAAGCGGCGATTATAAAGGTAAGCCGTTTGTTCTTTATTTCTATCCCAAGGATGACACACCCGGCTGCACCACCGAGGCCTGCACCTTTACCGAGAATATTGCGGCATTTAATAAAATCGGCGTCGCGGTTCTTGGTGTATCGCGCGATAGCGTTGCCAAACATAAAAAATTCAAAGAGAAATATGGACTGAAATTCCCGCTCCTCGCCGATGAAGACGGCTCACTTTGCGAGGCTTACGGCACTTGGGTTGAAAAATCGATGTATGGACGCAAATATATGGGAATCGACCGCGCAACCTTTGTCATCAATAGTAAAGGCGAGATCGCCGCCCTATGGACCAAGGTCAAAGTTCCGGGTCATATCGAGGATGTTTTAAAGACGGTTCAGTCGCTCTAAGCGGCGCGTTTCGAGCCAAGCGGCACGATGATCATGTCGCGATGAATGAAGTCAAGGACGTCCGCCGAGCCTTTGGCAAAATGCAGAATTATTTTCGGCAGCGACAGTCCGTGGAACGGGCCATCCAGAACCGGAGCCACACTGTCCGAGAGAATATGGACATCCAGCCCAGCTCCGCGCAGGCGTACCACCGTGTTATTCCTGAGATCGATTTTGAGACCCATATGATCCACACGGCTGGTCATTTGCGCACCATCCAGACCAAAGCTGACCCGACCATTATACTTGGCCCAGTCAACGAGATCCCATATTTTATCGATTTGCGCAGCCATGTTTGCTTGCATCAGGTCACACCCTCTATTGTATTTCTGTCTACTTAGCGAACCCAGAAAAGGTTAAGCGGCTTTACGCTCGGCTTTAACTTTATCATCGCTAGCGGATTCAGCTTGGGTCGCCAACGTGACCGATTGCCCCACACCACGCTGATTGAGGTAGGTGTGCATATGATCGGTCATGGCGTCCATATGGTCATTGTAGAAGTGGTTCGCTCCGTCAATCACACGGTAATCAATCGCAATTCCTTTTTGTGTGTTGAGGCGTTCGACTACTTTACCGACCATCGGTTCAGGAACAATGTTGTCTTTGTTCCCTTGAATAATCAGACCCGATTGCGGGCACGGAGCCAAGAAGCTGAAATCGATTTCATTGGCCGGCGGCGTAACAGCAACAAAGCCTTTGATTTCCGGACGGCGCATCAAAAGCTGCATACCAATCCATGCACCAAACGCGAAACCGCCAACCCACACATAAGGGGCATTCGGGTTGATCGCCTGCATCCAGTCGAGTGCCGCCGCTGCGTCCGAGAGTTCGCCTTCACCTTTATCATAGATGCCTTGGCTTTCGCCGACGCCACGGAAATTGAAACGAAGAGTTGAAAATCCATGTTCCTTAAAGACATTAAACATGGTGTACGGGATACGGTGGTTCATTGTGCCCCCGCGTTCCGGAGCCGGGTGCAGGATCAATGCCAACGGGGCATTTTCCAGCTTCGAGTGATGGTAACGCGCTTCCAGACGCCCAGCAGGGCCGTTTATGATAATTCCTGGCATATTTTCCCGTTTAGTAATTGGTGTATTTTTTCAATGCTATAGCCTATTTTCAAATAAAATGTCCAATAGTTTCTCATAACATATTGATTTTGCTGTGGATATTTTGTAGTTCAAGTCTTGATGATTAAAAAAATTTATCTTGATTACAACGCCACTTGCCCGATCCTGCCGGAAGTCATTTCCGCAGTTGCCGATGCTATGGCCGTTGCCGGAAATGCGTCATCCATTCATTCCCATGGTCGCGACGCCCGCAAACTGGTTGAAGAAGCACGGCGCTCGATTGGCGCCACCATTGATGTATCGCCCCAGCAAATCATTTTCACATCCGGCGCCACCGAAGCCAACAACACCGTGCTACGCAGCTTTTCGGGCCAACGGATTTTAGTTTCATCTATCGAACATCCGTCCGTCATTGAAAGCGGCGTCGAGGTTATCTCTATACCGGTTACACCGAACGGCCTTCTTGATCTTGGTGCGCTTGAACAGCTTTTAACAGAGGCTCCGACCGCACTGGTATCCGTTATGCTGGTCAATAATGAAACCGGCGTCATCCAGCCTGTTGCGAAGGCTGCGCAGTTGGCCAAAAGCCACGGCGCCAAATTTCACTGTGATGCCGTTCAAGCCTACGGCCGTATTCCCCTCACCCGCGAAGCAACTGGTGCCGATTATCTCACCCTCTCGGCCCACAAGATCGGCGGGCCGCACGGGGTCGGCGCTTTGGTGATTGCCCCCGGCACCCATTTTGAAAAACTGTTGCAGGGCGGCGGACAAGAACGCCGCCAGCGCGCCGGAACCGAGAATGTCGCTGCGATTGCAGGGTTTGGCGTTGCTGCTGAAAAAGCTCATGCTGCTCTGCCCAGCTATTTCAGTCTCGCGGCTCTTCGTGACCGGATCGAAGCCCATGTATCTATGTGCCCTGCTGTGACTGTTTATGGCCGCGATGCCGAGCGTACCGCGAATACGTTGATGTTTAGTGTGCGCGGAATCCCCAGTGATACGCTTTTAATGGCGTTTGATCTTGAGGGCGTCTCGGTGAGTTCCGGATCGGCGTGTTCCAGCGGAACCACCCGTTTTTCTTATGTCCTCGAAGCGATGGGCGTTACCCCGTCCACGACGCTTGCGACTGTGCGTGTCTCGCTCGGCTGGGGAAGCCAAGAAAAAGACGTTGAGCATTTCTGCGCCGTATGGGATAAACTGCGCGAACGATTGATCAAGGAATAACCCGTTATGCCCCTTATCCATTTTGTCCAGCTTGATGGTTCTACAACGACGGTTGATGCCCCGGTCGGCCTCTCGGTCATGGAAGTGGCGGTTAAAAACACCATGGACAAAATCGAGGGCGCTTGCGGCGGATCGCTCGCCTGCGCGACCTGTCATCTTTATATCCACCCCGATTGGTGGGACAAAGTTATGCCCGACGAAGGCGAGATTTCCGAAGCCGAAGAGGATATGCTCGACCTTGCGTTTCACCTCACCAAACGCTCGCGCCTCTCATGCCAGATACTGGTTTCGGACGAGCTTGACGGCCTGATTGTTGCCCTTCCCGGTTCGAAACCGGATTGGTTGTAATTTATTAGCCCATAAATATGTCAAATTATTGACCTCCGCCGCGAAACGCTCTATATTCCCCGCCATGTCCGAACCTCTTAACAGCCTCGGCTTTGCCAAAAAGCCGTCCGAAACCCGCGTGGTCGTCGCCATGTCGGGCGGGGTTGATTCATCGGTTGCGGCCGCCCTTCTTCACGAAGAAGGTTATGACGTCGTCGGCGTCACGCTTCAACTTTATGATTACGGTGAAGCGATTGCCAAAAAAGGCGCGTGCTGTGCCGGCAAAGATATTTATGACGCCAAACGCGTTGCCGAAGAATGCGGATTTCCCCATTACGTTCTCAACTACGAAAATAATTTCCGCCAATCGGTAATTGATGATTTCGTTGCGAGTTATCTCAAGGGCGAGACCCCTATCCCTTGCGTCAAATGCAACCAGACCGTCAAGTTCAAGGATTTGCTCAAGGTCGCGCGCGACCTCAATGCTGATTGCATGGTCACCGGTCATTACGTTCAGCGCGTTGTCAATGAGGATGGCGTAGCCGAGCTGCGCCGCGCGTTTGATAGCAGCAAAGACCAAAGCTATTTCCTCTTTGCCACCACGCAAGACCAGCTTGATTTCCTGCGCTTTCCGCTCGGGGGATGGACCAAAGATATTACGCGTCAACACGCCGAGCGGCTTGGCCTTGTGAACGCCGAAAAGCCGGACTCGCAGGACATCTGCTTTGTGCCGAATGGTGATTATGCGTCCGTGGTTAAAAAGATTGCGCCCGAAGCCGAGCGCATGGGCGAGATCGTTCATCTGGATGGCCGCGTTCTCGGCCAGCATAGCGGTGTTATTCATTACACCGTCGGCCAACGCAAAGGCATCGGCATCGGCGGCGGATTTACCGAGAATAACGATCCGCTTTATGTAGTAGCGATTGATGCCGAGCGCGCCCGTGTGATTGTCGGGCCGAAAGATGCGCTGGCGCGTGACCGCGTTTTGCTCAAGCAGTGCAACTGGCTGGATGGAGCCGCGAGCTCCCCAAATAGCGCACGTCCGGTTGTGGTGAAACTGCGTTCGATGACACGCGCGGTTCCGGCAACCCTTACCCGTCAGGCGGACGGGTCGGCGCTCCTCGAACTGACGGACGCGCAGTTCGGTATATCCCCCGGGCAAGCGGCCGTCTGTTATGACGGCGACCGCGTACTGGGCGGCGGATGGATTGCATCGACCGAACTTTCAAGCCTTAAGATGGCGGCTTAAATCTAATAAAATCAAAACCAACAGAACAGGGACTAACCATGAATAACCGTACGCATAAAAAACCACCGCCCCAGTACGCCGCGCATTCCGGACGGGGGACGGGGCAAAAGCCTTCCCATCTGGCCAAGGCGCCCAAATCGTCTGAACTCAGCGGCGCCGAACTGTTTCGGGTTGCCGCGATGCGCCCTTTATCCAAAGTGGCCTTGGCGACCATCCCCCAGAGCGAACGCACCCCTATTTCTGACCTGCTGATGAGCGCTTTTCGTGCCAGTATCGACGGAAAACCGGTCGAAAATATCCTGATGCAGGCGGTGGGCCGATTACCGGAAAATCCCTATCTCGTTGCCCGATTGGCGTTTTTCTATGAAGGCCACGGCCAAAGCCGGAAAGCGCAGGAATACGCCGAAAAAGCCCGTCATTTGGCCCTAAAAGCCGGAATTCGACCTGAAGCCCTTCAGCACTCTTGACAGACAAGGCCTTATTCGGCATATAAGCGTTCTCGAAATGCTCGGCGGTGTAGCTCAGTGGTAGAGCAGAGGAATCATAATCCTTTGGTCGGGGGTTCAAATCCCTCCACCGCCACCATTTAAACTCCCAAACATGTTCAGTATCGTTCATAGCCGTATCAGGAAACCCTTTGTTTCTCTGGGTTATACAGCTATATTCGTCTCGCTTCATTCTTTCTCGTTTGCTTACAACCGCAACTTTTGGGGACACAATTTGTTTACTTGTGCCCCCATCTCGAAAGGAGATGCCCCCATGTTACTATCAGAAGTCAAATGTAAGAATGCCAAGCCCAAAGAAAAGGCCTGGAAAATGTCAGACGGCCACGGTCTTTATATGGAAGTCCAGCCCAGCGGCTCCAAATACTGGCGCTTCAAATATCGTTTCCTAGGAAAAGAGAAGAAATTGGCTATAGGCGTCTATCCAGACACCTCTTTGGCCATGGCACGAGAAAAACGTGATGAAGCCAGAAGGCTCTTAGCTATGGGAAAAGATCCTTCAAAGGTCAAAAGGGAAAACAAGCTTAAAGCCCTTCAGGAAGTCGAAAACACTTTCGAAAAACTAGGCAGGGAATGGTTCGAAAAGAACAAAGCTAGGTGGACTCCCAAGCACGCCCAAGATGTCATTTATCGGCTTGAAAAGGACGTATTTAAAGACATAGGCAACATGCCCGTTCGTGAAATAACTCCTTCGCGCCTCCTTCAGACTATTCGGAAAATAGAGGCCAGAGGCGCCCACGAACTCGCCCGGAGATGTCGTGGAATGTGCGAACAGATCTTTGCCTACGGAATCGGTACAGAAAGAGCTGACCGGAATATCGCCCAAGACTTGAGGGGAACCCTCGAAGCTTTCAAACGCGGGCACATGCCAGCAATTGATACAGACGAGATACCCGAGTTCCTGAATAAACTGGAAACAAACAGCGCCCGGCTATATCCTCAAACGATTAGAGCCACAAAACTCCTTATGCTAACCTTTGTTCGAACTAGCGAATTACGCCATGCCAAATGGGAAGAATTCGATTTTGAACGCGCAGTCTGGGAAATCCCAGGGGAACGCATGAAAATGCGAAAACCCCATATTGTTCCATTATCTACACAAGCCGTTGCCCTCTTAAGACAACAACAAGAGGAAACAAAAGTCATTAACACTGACTGGGTGTTTCCTAACCAGGTCCGCCCCAGAATGCCTATGAGTGAAGGAACGGTCTTGGGTGCTATCAAACGCCTGGGTTATAAAGGGCGAATGACAGGCCACGGTTTTCGAGCCTTGGCCATGTCAACCATAAAAGAGCGTCTGGGATATAGGCATGAGGTCGTTGATCGCCAACTTGCCCACGCCCCTCGTAACAAGATAGATGCCGCCTATGATCGCGCTAAGTTCTTGGACGAGCGGCAAGTTATGATGCAGGAATGGGCTGATTATCTTGATAGAGTTGCCAAAGGAGAGGTTGTGGAATTCTCCAAATACAAAAGGCTTTCTAGCCATTAACTCCTAAATTCTCCCTATACGCTGCCTGCCGACAAGCATTTGAACAATAATGTTGGTTAGAGCGTATAGGGAACCATTCCAGGCAACCACCTTTCGAACATTGCTGAAACTGCGCCCCTTTCACAATCTCACTTGCCAACATAATATACATAGCCCCCAAAAGCGTAACTGGCACCACTTGAAAACTCGCTGCCAATGGCTTTTTTATATTCGACAATCTAAAATTCACCGGAGCCTTCAGATCAGATCCATTATAGATATACCAAGCTTCTTCTTTATTCCCTTGATCTATCTGATTAATAATATCTCGAAATCTTAGGATAATATCCACCCATTCGTCGATATTCTCACTTTCCTCACCGTAAGTCCCACCTATACCAAGCAAACCATATTTTTTTGCGAAACTTTGCGCATCTTTTAATTCCAGCTTTCCTCGACGAATGGTAATATTGGCAAAACGTCTGACAAGTCCAATCTTTAGAAGCGGATCATACCCCTCATACTTTCCACTCCTGGCAGCCAATTTATTGAAGTGTTGATATTTCGTATCAACTAGTCCTTGCCTTAAACTTAGCCCCTTCGGAATATTCTTCTCAATAAGCTCGTAGCCTGCCCTGTCCACTCCCCAGGCCATTTTAAAAAGCTGCTTTTCAGGATCAATTTTTCTCATTTTTTTCATTTGTTACGGATTTATAACGTATTCAGCAATATTTCTATAACAAATAGTACGATAGATTACGCTTGTAAACACAAACAAGCACACGGAGAAACGAATGAAGCAATTTTCTCTGTCCATTAACCAAGTCTGTTCCGTAACTGGACTTGGAAGGACAAAAATCTATGAAGCTATAAACTGCGGGGAATTACCCGCTAGGAAAATGGGGAAAAGGACGATCGTCTTACAGGAAGATCTACAAACCTTTTTGCTAAAACTAAAGCCCTACGAGGCCAGAAATACAATCTAAAAACAGAAACGCCCTACC
Organism: Alphaproteobacteria bacterium; assembly: GCA_051715325.1. GTDB lineage: Bacteria > Pseudomonadota > Alphaproteobacteria > Micavibrionales > Micavibrionaceae > UBA1573. The sequence continues at coordinate 318,588 of JBPXJO010000021.1, forward strand.
TGGGCGGCGGGGCGTATCTTTCTTGCACAACTAACCTACCCCACCGCTGTCCTGGTAGCAATACAAAAGGACAGAAAAATGAAAAGAAAAAACATTACCCCAAAAGGCAGAAGCCAAAATCCAGAAGGGCAATACCTAAAACTTAATCACAGCCTATTAAATCATGATAATTTTCATGCGCTAAATGGGAACGCCATCAAGGTTCTTTTAGAAGTGGCCTCTAAACATAATGGCTACAATAATGGAAAGATTGCAGCCTCATCTCAATGCTTGGCAAACACTCTGGGAATGAGCAAATCAACAGTACATACAGCACTTAGAAACTTAGAATATTTTGGCTTCGTTAAGCTAATTAAGCGTGGTTACTTTACAGGAAGAAGGGCATCAGAATGGGAAATAACCTTTCTTCGCTCAGAAGGGTCTAATCCCACAAATGAATGGAAGCTATCAAAGCCGCGGTTAAAACCACGCAAAAGAACAAAAAAAGAAAGCCTATTCAGCGAAATTACAGAGCTATCTGAATTCAAAGAACAAAGGCTAAAAAGTATCAATCTGGTTCTTCAATAGGACGATAAATCTCATAATGGTTCTAATCAAACACCACAAAGGAGAGGAAAAATCTTATGGTTCTATACTGATACTCATAAGACCCCATTCTCTTACCTTTATGGTTCTATCCTAGTACTGCATATATAGCCACTTGAGATAATAATCGGACGTGATAGAATGAGGGATGACATACGGAGTATCATTAAGGGCCAAGGTTCTTGGCTTAATAAAAGATGGAATGGGCAAGCGCGAGGCTGCTCGTCTGTTCAAGGTTTCACCG